>CAMCIK010000001.1 GCA_945874825.1 Phenylobacterium deserti
AGGGTGTCCGGGGGCCTTGCTCCTTCGGCGAGCGGCGGGACGGACCCGTCGCTGCTTTCCAGCGTTCCTTCGCCTCCGCGGTCCTTTTGCCTGAGCGTTTCCGGGGCGGTTGCGCCTTCGGCTCCGGGTCGGACCCGGTCTCTCCCGCGAGAGTCGTCGGTACGGTGTGCGATGCCCCCCATGGAGTCAATGAGTCGGGGCCCGGGATCGGGATTGTCCACAGGTTGAGGCCGCTTCCGCGTCGAAGATCTCAATCCCACCCCAGATTCCATCTGCCCAGGACCGCGACCCATCTTGGACCGCACAGGTCAGCAGAAGGTCCACCCAGCTTGGGCGGTGGCGAGCGATTAGCTTTGAGGAACAGGGTCCAAGCGTGACCTGGCTCGGTCAACCCGACAGCGCCCATCCCCCCTATCAGCGGCGGTTAGTCGGATCAGGAGATCGAGCACCAGATGACATAGGCCGCGGTGGCCGGGACCATGGATGCAAACAGCCGCCGGCCCAACAGCGTGTGGCTGGACAGTGCCCGAGCGACGGGCCTGGCCGCCAGCGCACCAACGCCTCCCCCGGCCACCAGCGCTGCGAAGACCGGCCAGTCCACAAGACCGGAGGCGGCGTAGCTTGTGCTCGTTGCGGCACCGAAGAGGACGACTGAAACCAGCGAAGACGCTGCAGCGTGCGCCAGGGTTATGCCTGTTGCGGCCATTAAACCGGGCACGATGAGAAACCCGCCGCCGATCCCGAAGAAGCCTGCAGCAAGACCCACCAGAAGCCCGACAGGCGCGAGCTTGAGGGTGAGCGCGCGACTGAGCCGCACGTCGGGGTCGCCTTGACCGCGTTGGGGGAGCAGCATCGATATCGCCACTGCCGCCATGGCGACACCGAACCATGCGAGCAGAACCTGCCCATTCACCATTTTTGCGAACTGCGCGCCGACCAGCGATCCCGCCAGGCCAGCGCCGCCGAACACCATGGCGCAAGGCCATTTCACCGTCCCAGCCCGAGCCTGAGTGGCGAGCCCGATCAGGGCGTTCACGGCCACTGCCGCCGCCGTCGTCCCGATGGCGACGTGGGGATCCCGTATACCGACAAGGTAGATCAGCAGAGGGGTGGCCAGCACCGATCCGCCGCCGCCAAACACCGCGAGCAGCAGCCCGATCAGAGCCCCGCCGACCGCTGCGGCGCCGTAGCTGGCGAGGGGTAAGCCATGGGCCCTATGCCCTGACCGGCCGGTTCCAGGGCGCGGCCTGCAGGAGGCGAGCCATTCCGCAGAAGCCGGTGGCACCCGCGAAGGTGAGGCCCGCACCCACAAAGGCCGAGAGACCGAAGAAGGCGGGATGCACGATGAACCCAAGTAGCACACCGGTCAGGACCAGCATGCCCGCGGCAATCTGCACCTGGCGCATAATCTACAGCGGTGCCTGACGGTCTTCCTTCACGGGCAACCCTGCAAGCGCCCACGCATCGAGGCCGCCTTGCAAGACGAAGGCCTCGCCTTCGACGGCCGTAGCCAACCGGCCGCAGTTGGCCTCGGTCCGCATTCCCGACCGGCAGGTGAAGACGACGTCCTTGGCAGGTTCGATCTTCAGATGCGCGGCTTCGAAGGTCGACAATGGGCGGGACAGGGCACCGGGAACATGCCGGCGGGCGAATTCGTCGGCTTCACGGACATCGATAAGCACGGCGTGGCCTGTCCTGAGGCGCTGGGCGACCTCAATGGCGGGCAGGGACTTCAACTTAGCGGTCATGGCTTTGGGACCCAGGAGGACAAAAGATCTCAGCTAGCGTCGACACCACCTTCAAGGCTGCCAGATCGGCGATCCGATACCAGACGACCTGGGACTCACGGCGGGTGGCCACGACCCCCTCTTCTCTGAGCACCGCGAGGTGCTGCGACAGCGCCGACTGCGAAAGACCGACCAGGGGCAAGAGCTGGCCCACTGACCGTTCGCCCTCGGTGAGCTGGCAAAGGATCATCAGCCGACGCTCGTTCGCGAGGGCGCGAAGCAGCTTCGCGGCCACCCCGGCATTGGCTTCGAACTGGGTGATGTCGAGTTTGGAGAGATCGAGCATGACGGATATATATTATACTATTCTAATTTAGCAAGTCCTGATATACGGGGCGTGAAATGGAGCGCCCTATGCAGCCCGACGTGCAAGTCTTCTTCGACCGCGCCACCTCCACCGCCAGCTATCTGGTCAGCGACCCCGCCACCAAGGTGTCGGCCATCATCGATCCGGTGCTGGACTTCGAGCCCAAGGCGGCGCGCCTATCCACCGCCTCAGCCGACCTGATCCTGGCGGCGGTGGCGGACCGTGGGCTCGACTTGAAGTATGTGCTGGAGACCCACGCACACGCCGACCACCTGTCGGCCGCAGACTATATCCGCAGGCGCACGGGCGCGGAGATCGCCATCGGTGCCCACATCGTCGAGGTGCAGAAGACATTCATCCCGGTCTTTGAGGCGGACGAGGTCGCGGATGACGGGGGGGTATTCGATCACCTGCTGAATGAGGGCGACGAGTTGCCACTCGGGGACATGACGATCGGCGTTATTCATACCCCTGGGCACACCCCAGCCGACCTCACCTATCTGATCGGTGACACGGCTTTCGTCGGCGATACCCTGTTCATGCCCGACTACGGCACGGCGCGGGCCGACTTCCCCGGCGGCGATGCCCGCATTCTGTATCGTTCGATCCAGAAGGTACTGGCCCTGCCTCCGCAGACGCGGCTCTTTGTGGGCCACGACTATCTTCCAGCCGGCCGCGACACCTTCAGCTGGGAGACCACGGTCGCCGAGCAGCAGGAGCGGAACATCCACGTGCGCGAAGGCGTCAGCGAAGACGACTTCGTCGCCATGCGCGAAGCTCGCGACGCGACGCTGGCGGCACCCACCCTCATCCTGCCGTCCCTGCAGGTAAACATCCGTGGCGGCGCCATGCCGGACGCATCGCAGTCCGGCCGGGTGTTCCTGAAGATCCCGATCACCCACGGCGACAAGCCAGAATCCTGAAGGAGCACCTTCCAATGACCTACTACTACGCAAAGACCTTCGCCCGTTCGTTTGATGAGGTCATGGCGGCGACGAGACAAGCGCTCGGAGAGGAGGGCTTCGGCGTCATCACGGAGATCGACCTGCGGCAGACCATTAAGGCGAAGATCGGAGAGGATCTCCGGCCCTACACGATCCTGGGTGCCTGCAATCCCCGGATGGCGTTCGAGGCTCTCCAGCTCGAGGACAAGGTCGGGATCATGCTTCCCTGCAATGTCATCGTGCAGGATGCGGGCGGTGGGCGCACCGAGGTCGCGGCGGTGGATCCGGTGGCATCCATGGCGTCAATCGCCAACCCCGCCCTGATGGAGAAGGCCTCGATCATTGGTGCAAGTCTCAGGGCCGCAATTGACCGCATTCACGACTGAGCGGTGAAGCAGCGCAACCCAACCCGGGTCTGGGCTTGCCTCGGGTGACGTTGCATCCAGAAACCCGCCGCAGCGGTCTTCTCGAGAGTTATTGACTTCGGGTCGCCGTACCAAATTACCACGGTGCGGAGGTCTGGAGAGTGTCCGGCCGTGAGGCGCGCCCTCTACATCCGCTCGGGTGCGGACAGGCCCAGGAGGTCGAGGCAGAGCTCCAGCTGGCCCAGGACCATCCCCGCCAGGGACAGGCGCGAGGCGCGCACCTCTCCCTCGGCCGGCAGGATGGGGCAGGCGGCATAGAAGCGCGAGAAGGCCTGGGCCAGGCGGTAGGCGTGGTCGGCGACCAGGTTCGGCGCCCGGCGGTCGTAGGCCTCGGCCAGGGCGTCGTCGAAGGCGTCGAGCAGCAGGGCCAGTTCGCGCTCCGCCGGGTCCTCGATGCGGATGGGGCCGGCCTCCAGCCCCTGCTCGGCCGCCCGGCGTAGCACAGACTTGATGCGCACGGCCTGGTAGAGGAGGTAGGGACCGGTCTTGCCCTCGAAGCTGGTGAAGCGGTCGAGGTCGAAGACATAGGAAGTGCCGCGGAAGTTGGAGAGATCGGCGAACTTCAGGGCGGCCACCGCCACCTGGTGCGCCGTCGCCTCGAAGGCCTCGGGAGCCAGCTCCGCGCCCAGTCCCGCCTCGCGCAGGCGCTCGCGCGCCCGGTCGCGGGTCATCTCGATCAGGTCGTTCAGCTTCAGAACCCCGCCCTCGCGGGTCTTGAAGGGCTTGCCGTCGGTCCCGTTCATGGTGCCGAAGCCGATATGCTCAAGCTGGCCCTCGGCGGCGTAGCCAGCCAGGACGGCGGCGCGGAAGACCACTTCGAAATGGTCGGCCTGCCGCTGATCAACGACGTAGAGCACCTGTTCGGGATCGAAGGTCCGACGGCGGTCCAGGATGGTGGCGAGGTCGGTCGTCCCGTACATGGCCGAGCCCTCGGAGGACACGACCAGCAGGGGCGGCAGGTCGCGCTTGTCGCCCTGGTAGCCTACGCGGACGATCCGCGCGCCCTGGTCGTCCTCCAGCAGGCCGCGGGCCTCAAGGTCGGCGACCATCTCCGGGATCAGGGGATCGGCGTCGCTCTCGCCCTTCCAGAGGTCGAAGTCCACACCCAGGGCGTGGAAGTCCCGGGCCAGGGCGACCTGGGTCACCCGGGCGAAGTGTCGCCACAGCAGGAGGCATCCCGGCCGCCGGGATTGAAGGGCGGCGGTCAGGCGGCGGGCGCGGTTGCGATAGGCCTCGTCGCTCTTCCCCAGGGCTGCGGCCTCCGGATACATCCGGTCGAGGTCAGCCAGGCTGATGCGCTGGGAGAGCCCCTCGAAGGCGGCGGCTTCGGCCTCGGGCGACGGCTCGACCCCGGCAGTGTTCAGGTCCTCCACCAAGGCCTGGATCCAGGGATCGGCGTCCATGGCCGCGCCAATCAGCAGGCCCATCTGGTAGCCCCAGTCGCCGAAGTGGGCGTCGCCTACGGTCGTATCGCCCCGGAACCGGTGGATACGCTTCAGGGACTCCCCGATGATGGACGAGCGCAGGTGACCCACGTGCATGGGCTTGGCCACGTTGGGACCGCCATAGTCGATGAGGATGCGTCGCGGCGTTGCGACACGCCCGGCGCCCAGCCGGGGGTCGGCGGCGATCTCGTCGGCGCGGGCGGACAGGGCGGCGTCGGAAAGGCGCAGGTTGATGAAGCCGGGACCGGCGATCTCCACGGAGGCGAACTCCGGGGCGGCGCCGAGGACCTCGACGACCGCAGCAGCAATCTCGCGGGGATTGCGACCCACCCGCTTGGCCGCCGCCAGGGCGCCGTTGCACTGGAAATCGGCCAGGTCTGGACGGTCGGAGGGTGTGGCGCGGGCCAGGTCGACGGGCAGACCAAGGGAACCGAACGCCCTGGCGAGGCGCTGGTCGATCGCGCGTCTCAGCCCGCTCATTTCTGGTCCCGGCCGCCTGCGGTTGCGGTCTGGGTGCCGGCGTCGAGGCGGAAGCGCTTCCCCTCCCGGTTGAAAGCCGCCATGGCCGGCGTGACGTCAAAACCGACCAGGACCTCGAAATTGGAGCCGGAGGTCGTCAGGGTCGCCCGCGGGATGACGATGCCGTCGATCCGTTCCACCGCATAGAGGCGGTCCTGTCCCGGCTCGAAGCGGATCGGAAGGTCGAAATAGACCTTGTCGATCACCAGGCGGTTCCGCTGGGTGACCGCCACCCAGTAACGGTAGGTCTTCTGCGCGCCTGTCGCCTTGGGGCCCCGTCCGGCGGCGAAGAGGACGTCTATGGCCAGGGTGATAGGCTCTTCGTCCTTGTAGGCGCAGCCCGCAGAGATCCGCTGGATCTCGCCGGTCCACGCCACCTCGGCGGAGGCTTCCTTGCCACCTGTGAACTCGATGTAGCGGCCGGCGTCGTAGAGGACCTTCACGAAGGGGCAGGGGCCGGCGTTCCGCAGTTCCGGGAGCCGCGCCTGATTGTCGCCGAACTCGGCATCGCGCTTGCGCTTGCGGGCCGCATCCTCAGCCTGGTCATCACCCGACGGCGGACGGGATTGAGCCATGGCGTCGGTTGCTGGCACAGCAACGGCGCAGGCCAGGAGCAGGGCGGCGATCAGGGAGCTGGGGCGCATCATGTCGTCCGGCGAAACTCCGCGCGGGAGGCGCGGCGAGGCCCCCTGATACTGAACAAAGATTACGGCTGCAACGCGGCCGGTGAGACCCTAGATAGAAGGCATGAGCGCAGAACCCGCCGCACCGCCCGCCCTGATCGTCCGACTGGCTGCCCCGAGAGGCTTTTGCGCCGGCGTGGACCGGGCCATCCAGGTGGTCGAGGCGACCCTCGAGCGCTTCGGCGCCCCCGTCTTTGTCCGGCACGAGATCGTCCACAACCGGCACGTGGTCTCCCGGCTCCGGGACCTGGGCGCGGTCTTCGTCGAGACCCTGGAGGAATGCCCGGATGACCGGCCCGTAGTCTTCTCCGCCCACGGAAGCCCCCGGTCCGTCGCCGAGGCCGCGCAGGCCCGGGGAATGACCTATCTGGACGCCACCTGTCCCCTCGTCTCCAAGGTTCATGTGGAGGCGACCCGGCACCACGCCGCCGGCCGCCAGGTCCTTCTCATCGGGCACGCCGGTCATCCGGAGGTTGTCGGCACCATGGGCCAGCTGCCCGAGGGGGCGGTCGTGCTGATCGAGACCCTGGAACAGGCCCGGGACTTCATCCCCAGGGGCCCTGACGCCCTCGCCTACGTCACCCAGACGACACTGTCGGTGGACGACACCGCTGAGATCGTCGAGATGCTCCGGTCCCGCTTCCCGGCAATCGGCACGCCCCATCGGGACGACATCTGCTATGCCACCACAAACCGGCAGGACGCGGTGAAATCGCTCGCCGGCGCCTGTGATGTGCTGCTGGTGATCGGCTCCGCCAATTCCTCCAACTCCGTGCGGCTTGTCGAGGTGGGGTTGCGAGCCGGGGCCCCGAAGGCCTTCCTGATCGACGACGCGGGCGACCTGGACCTGGCCTGGCTGGAAGGCGCCGCCACTGTTGCCGTCACCGCAGGGGCCTCGGCACCCGAGGACCTTGTCCAGGGCGTCATCTCGAGGATCTCCGACGCCTTCGCTGTGACGGTAGAAGAGGTCGGCGCCGCGCGCGAGACCGTCAGCTTCAAGCTGCCCAAGGCCCTGCTGGCTTGAACCTGTCCGGTGCTGGCCTGGGCCAGGCTTAGGCGGGATTTCGACTTCCGCCGTCTCGACGAACTGGCTTGACCCGTCGCCCGCCCTCGCTCAATCGGGGCGCATGGCCGTCTACACCGACATCACCGACGAGGAGCTGGGGACGCTCCTGGCCGACTTTGACATCGGCGCGCCCCTGTCCCTCAAGGGTGTGGCGGAAGGGGTGGAGAACTCGAATTTCCTCCTTGAGACGGAGGCTGGCCGGTTCATCCTGACCATCTACGAGAAGCGGGTCCGGGCGGGTGACCTGCCCTACTTCCTCGACCTCCTGACCTGGCTTTCCCAGCATGGTTTCCCGGGTGCCGAGCCGGTCGCCGATCGCCAGGGTCGCACCCTCAAGAGCGTCCGGGGTAAGCCGGCGGCCATGGTCACCTTCCTGCCCGGGCTTTCCGTCCGCCGCCCGAACGCCGCGCACTGCCGTGAGGCCGGCGCAGGCCTTGCCTGGCTCCATATGGCGGCCTCAGGTTTCGCCCTGACCCGGGAGAACACCCTGGGACAGGCGGCCTGGCGAGCCGTCTTTGCGCCCCTGGAGGTGGCCGCCGAGGTTCTCAAGCCCGGACTCGCCAGGACGATCCGCGCCGACCTGGACGCCCTCGACGCCGCCTGGCCGGCGGATCTCCCCTCCGGAGTGATCCATGCCGACTTTTTCCCCGATAACGTCTTCTTTCGGGGCGAGGCCTTCGCCGGGGCGATCGACTTCTATTTCGCCTGCAACGACCTTTTGGCCTACGACATCGCCATCGCCCTGAACGCCTGGTGTTTCGAGGCCGACGGCAGCTTCAACGTGACCAGTGCCCGGGCCCTGGTGGCCGGATATGAGGCCCGCCGGCCCCTCAGCCCGGCGGAACGGGCGGCCCTGCCGGTGTTGGCCCGGGGGGCGGCCATGCGCTTCTTCCTCACCCGGCTGGCGGACTGGGGGTCCGTCCCGGACGGAGCCCTCGTCCAGCCCAAGTCGCCCCTGGAGTATGAGCGCAAGCTCGCCGTTCACCGGGAATCTACCGACCTCCTGCTCTTCGGCCCCGGCGCATGACGCCATACGTGGTGATCTACACGGACGGCGCATGCTCCGGGAATCCCGGTCCGGGAGGCTGGGGGGCGGTCCTCCTCTGGGGTGACCACGAACGTGAACTCCTCGGGGGCGATCCGGCCACCACCAACAACCGCATGGAGTTGATGGCGGCGATCCGCGCCCTCGAGGCCCTGAGGCGGCCCTGCCAGGTCGAACTGCATACGGACAGCCAGTACCTGCGCACGGGGATCACCGAGTGGGTTCGGAACTGGAAGGCACGGGGCTGGAAGACCGCCGACCGCAAGCCGGTGAAGAACGAGGACCTCTGGCGGCGCCTCGATGAGGCCCGGCAAAGGCATGAGGTGCAGTGGCGGTGGGTAAAGGGACACAGCGGACACGAACTCAACGAACGCGCCGATGCCCTGGCCCGCCGGGGATTGACCGAGGGGCCCTTCGAACCTTGACGGTTCCGGAGGACGCGGCCAATAGTTGTATTTGCAACTATAGGAGCCTCCATGTCGGAAGCCGCAGTCCGGACCCGCGCCTGGGATCCGCCCCACATGGAGGTCCTGTACGAGCTGGGCGCTGCCGAGCACGCCCTGAGGGCCGCGGTCGAGGCCCGACTCCCGGCCCCCATGTCCTTCAAACACTTTGAGGTCCTGAGGGATTTCCTGCGTTTCGGGGATGGGGCCGCGCCGGCGGAGATCGCCTCACGCCTCCGGATCACGAGGGGCGCGGTGACTCACATGCTCCAGCGCATGGAGGCCCTCGGGTGGATCCGGCAGGCGGGCGATGACCGCGACGGGCGTCGGAAGCAGGTCTTCATGACACCGGAGGGCGCGCAGATGGCCCGGGCGGCGACGGCGGCCCTGAGACCTGGAACAGATCGCCTCAAAACTGATTTGAATGACAACTATCTTCGGGAAGGCCTGGCCTTCCTGCGCGATCTCCGCCGGAGCCTTGAGGCCCTCAGCGCCGGCGACGGACCTGCAGGATTGCGCCACGGATCCCGATAACCTCCACCTCGGCTTCCGCAGCGAGGGCGCCGCCGCCCTCCAGTTCGGCCGCCCATTCCTTGCCGTCCAGGGCGATCCGTCCCTCGCCGTGATGGAAGGCGGCTCCACTCCGGCCCGCCTGTCCGAGGAGGCGGGAGGTCGTGTCGTTGATATCGCCCGGCGCAGCGGCCCCGCCCCTCGGGAAGAAGCGACGAGCGCCGAAGGTCGTGACCAAGGTGAGCCCGGCAAACAGGGCCGCCTGCCCCGCCCAGCCTGGCTCCAGGACCAGGGCGACGAGGGCGACGACGCCGGCCGACGCTGCCGGCCACAGGAGCCAGCCCGTGCCGGTCGCGGCCTCGACGGCCAGGAGGGCTACGGCCAGCCCGGCCCAGAACCAGAAGGGCTGGGCCACGAGGATTTCCGCCAAAGCCGCCAAGGTCAGCTTCCCTTCGCTTCGTTCCGGACACCGCCAAGCAGCTCGGAGATCCCGGAGATGGAGCCAATCATCGACGACATTTCGGCTGGCACGATGACCGTCTTCTGCTGCGGACTCTCGGCCAGCTTGGCGAAGGCGTCCACATAGCGCTGGGCGATGAAGTAGTTGATGGCGTTGACGTCGCCCTTGGCGATGGCTTCCGAGACCATTCGCGTCGCCTCAGCCTCGGCCTCGGCGGACCGCTCCCGGGCCTCGGAGTCCCGAAAGGCGGCTTCCCGGCGGCCTTCGGCCTCCAGGATGGCGGCCTGCTTGGCCCCCTCGGCCCGGGCGATGGCGGCCTGCTTCTCACCGTCGGCCTCGGTGATCACCGCCCGGCGCTCCCGCTCGGCTTTCATCTGGCGCGCCATGGCGTTGGTGATATCCGGCGGCGGCAGGAGGTCCTTGATCTCGATCCGCGCTACCTTGACCCCCCAGGGGCTGGTCGCCTCGTCGATGACGGCCAGCAGGCGGGAATTGATCTGGTCGCGCTGGCTGAGCACCTCGTCCAGCTCCATGTTGCCGACCACCGTGCGCAGGTTGGTCATGGACAGCTGGGTGATGGCGTAATCGAGGTTGGTGACGCGATAGGCCGCGGAGGCGGCGTCCATAACCTGGATGAAGACGATGGCATCGACCTGGACGGTGACGTTGTCCTTGGTGATGACTTCCTGGCGTGGAACGTCGAGCACCTGTTCCATCATGTTGATCCGAGCACGGACGGTCTCGACAAAGGGGGTGAGGATGTTGATGCCCGGGCGAAGGGTGCGGACATAGCGACCGAAGCGCTCGACCGTGAATTCCCGGCCCTGGGGAACGATCTTGATCGTCGACAACACGACGACCAGGGCCAGAACCACAAGAAGTCCGACAGTCAAGATTGGAAACATGGCATTCTCCTGCTCGTGAGAGGACATCTAGGGATCGGAGCGCGGTTTTGGAACGTCTGAGGGCCAGGGATCACCAAGGCGTGTTGAGCGCCAAGCGACGGACATGGGCACCCCTGGCGGGCGCTCTTGCGGCGATGGCCCTGGTGGGCTCAGCCCCGGCCCTCGCCGCAGCCCCTGCGGCCAGCCCAAAATCGGCGACCGCCAAGCCGGCGGCCCCCAAGTCCGCCGCCCCAAAGCCCGCAACCTTCGACGCCCGTAGGCCTGCAGACATCATCGCCTTGCTATCCAGCATGGAGGCGTCCACGGAAATCGCCCGCAAGGAGGATGGCCAGGTCTTCATGAAGGTGACCACGCCGGGCGGCGGCTTCGGCGCCCAGATGGTGGGCTGCAACGAGGCCTTCAGCTCCTGCAAGGCCATCGCCTTCTACACCGCCTTTGCGCGGAAGGGCGTCAACATGGTGCAGATCAACGACTACAACCGCAGCCAGCTCACCTGCCGGGGGGTCATGGCCCCCTCTGGTGAGCCCAGCGTCATGTACGCCGTCCTCCTGAACGGCCGGCAGACCCGCGACGAGATGCGCGAGCACATCGGTGTCTGGCAGGGGTGCCTCAGCGGGTTCGGCGAGTTCATCCAGGACCCCATCAGCTTCCTCTCGCGACCGCAGGGCTGAGGCCGGACTTCCGCCGGGATGGAAGCCGGCGACCCGCGACTGCCCACATCTTTTCATCGCTCAGATACCTGATATCCCAGCTAGGTTCGAATACAGCCGGAACCTCGGATCCGTTCGAAAAAGGATGCGTCGCATGGCGTCTGAGACATCATCGGCCCGGGGTGAAGGCGGCCGGATCCTGTCCATCGACGTCGTGCGGGGCATGGCCGTGCTCGGCATCCTGCTGATGAACATAGTCGCCATGGGCCTGCCGACCTACGCCTACATCAACCCCATCTACGGGGGCGGGATCACGGGGGCCGACTTGTGGACTTGGGCGGTCAACAACGTCTTCGCTGACGGCAAGATGCGCGCCCTCTTCACCATGCTGTTCGGGGCCTCCGCCATGCTGATCGCCGGCCGGGCAGAGTCCGGAACTGGCCTCGGGCCTGTCCAGACCCACTACCGCCGGCTGTTCTGGATGTTCGTCATCGGCATGATCCACGCCTACTTCTTCTTCCTGGGCGACATCCTCGTCACCTACGCCCTTGCGGGGGCCCTGGTCTTTCCCCTCCGCCGGCTGGATCCGCGTCTGCTGATCGGCCTGGGCGGTGCCGTCCTCGCCGCGCTGTTCGTGTGGCACTGGAGCGATGCTGGCCAGATGAACGCCCTCATGGCGGCGGCGATGGCACCGGGTGCCGATGAGGCCGCCCGCAACGCCTGGGCTCAGGCTTCCCAGGGCTTCGTGGCGCCGCCGGGGTTCTCAGAACAGGAGACCGCCCTGTTCCGGGGCGGATTCCTCGAGGCCCTCGAAGCGCGCGCGAGGGTCGCCTTGCTGCTGCAGGTGACAATTCCCTTCGACGCGGGCCCGGAGGCGGTCGGTCAGATGCTGATCGGCATGGGACTCTTCCGCCTGGGCTTCTTTTCGCTCGAATGGTCGACCCGCGCCTACCTCGTCATGATGGCGCTGGGCTATGCCATCGCCGCGCCGTTCGCGGCCCTGCAGACCGGGATGATCCAGGCTTCGGGCTTCGAGCCTCTCCGGACCCACGAGCTGATGGTCTGGCAGTCCCTAACCCGGCCCTTCATCGCCCTGGCGCACGCCTCGGCCCTGCTGCTGATCGTCCGCGCCGGCCTGTTTCGGGGGCTGGTATCGCGACTGGAAGCTGCGGGCCGCATGGCCTTCACCAACTACCTGATGACCTCGGTGATCACGAGCCTGGTCTTCTGCGGCTACGGCCTGGGCCTCTACGGCCATCTGTCGCGGTTCGAGCTGCTCGGAGTGGTGGCCGGCGTCTGGGCCCTGATCCTCCTGTGGAGCCGACCCTGGCTGGCCCACTTTCGCTACGGCCCCCTCGAATGGATCTGGCGCTCCCTCGTCCAGTGGAAGCGCCAGCCCTTCCGGAAGGCGCAGACAGCCTAGCGCGCCGTATAGCCCCCATCCACGACCATCTCCGAACCGGTCATGAAGCTGGACTCGTCGGAAGCGAGGAAGACGATGGCGTTGGCAATCTCGACCGGTTCGGCCAGGCGGCCCAGGGCGTGCTGCTGGACTAGGGTCTCGCGCACGGCGTTGCCGTTCTCCACCTCGCGCAGGATGTTGTGGACCAGGGGCGTCTCCACGTAGCCGGGATGGACGGAGTTCACCCGAATGCCGAGGGGCGCCCATTCCAGGGCCGCGGCCTTGGTCAGCATGAGCACCGCCCCTTTCGAGGCGCAGTAGGCCGCCGCCCCGGGGGTGGCGATCTTGCCCATGATGGATGAGATGTTGATCACCGAGCCACCCCGCCCGCCCTTGAGGATCAGGGGCCCGGCGAAGCGGTGGCCGTAGAACACCCCGTCCAGGTTGACCGCCAGGGTCCTTCGCCAGTTCTCGAGGCTGTGGCTCATCAGCTCGTTGCCCAGGGTGGTCATGCCGGCGTTGTTCACCAGGATGTCCAGACGCCCGAAGGCGGCCTCGACCTCCCCGACCACGCGCTCCCAGTCCTCCGGGGAGGTGACGTCATGGGTGAAGGCTCTGGCCCTTCCTCCCGCTGCCACGATGGAGTCCGCCACCGAAAGCGCCGACTCAGGCGACAGGTCCGTCACCGCCACGGCGGCGCCTTCCTTTGCCAGGCCCCGGCAGGCCGCCGCGCCAATTCCCGAGCCGCCGCCGGTGACCAGGGCGACCCGCCCGTCCAGACGCCCGCTCACGCCGTCACCTGCGCGGTCCGCAGGGCCGACAGCCGGTCGATGGCCGCCTCGGCCCCGGAAACCAGCCGCGCGACGATCTCCGCCGCCGGAAGGACCTCATGAATTCCGCCGGCCGACTGGCCCATGGCGAAGCAGGACCGGTCGGGGTCGAGCCCCTCAATCTGCCCGCCAATACCGCCCATGACACCGGCCCGGCTGGAGAGCATGGCCTGCATGGGGAAGGGCTGGATGTCCGCCGGCCGGCCCTCCCAGTCGTCGACATAGGGGTTCTTGCGCACCCGCATGGGCTTGCCCGAGTAGCAACGGGTGCGGATGGTGTCCTCGTCAGCGGAGTCCACGATGGTCTGCCGGTAGAGGTCGCCGGCGTGGGCCTCGGGCGAGGCAATGAACCGGGTGCCGACCCAGACCCCCACAGCCCCAAGCCCCAGCACGGCGGCCAGGCCCCGGCCATCATAGATGCCGCCGGCCCCGACCACGGGAATCTTCACCGCCTCCACCGCCTGGGCGATGAGGGGCAGGCCGCCGACCAGGCCGGTGTGCCCGCCACCCTCGCCACCCTGGCAGATGACCGCATCGCAGCCGGCCTGCTCGGCCTTGACCGCGTGCTTCACCGCACCGCAAACCACCATGACCTTCAGCCCAGCCGTCTTGAGCTTCTCCAGGATCGGCATGGGCACGCCCAGGCCCGCCACGAAGGACGAGGCACCCTCCTCGATGATCACGTCGACGGCGGCGGTCAGGCTCTCCGGCGAGGCGGCCAGGAGGTCGACGCCAAAGGGGCCGTCGGTCAGGCTGCGCACCTTCCGCATCTGGTCGCGGATGAAATCGGGGCCCTGGCCGGCCATGCCCAGCACGCCATAGCCGCCGGCGTTGGTCACTGCGGCGGCGAGCTCGGCGTAGGAGACCCCGCCCATACCGGCCAGCATGACGGGATGCTTCACCCCGAGAAGGTCACAGAGCTTGGTGTGCAGGGTCATGGCGGCCTCCCGTTCCTTGGGAAGGCAGAATGGCGCCGAAATCCGCAGGTGGGAACCGGCGTCCCGCGTCAGGCGTTCTCTCCGTCCAGGTCCGAAGGCAGGGCCTCGTAGACCCGCGAGCAGAACTCGCAGGACACCCGGATACGGCCGTCAGCCTCCACCATGTCCTGGCGCTCCTCGGCGCTGAACGAGGCCAGAAGGCCGAGGATCCTTGCCTGGGAGCAGCGGCAAGCGGCCTTGAGCGCTTGGGGTGCGAAGACCCGCACCCCGTCCTCGTGGAAGAGGCGGAACAGGAGCTCGCCGGCCGGCAGGAGAGGGTCGATGAGTTCGTCCTCGCCGAGGGTCTCGAACAGGGCCTCGGTGCGCCGCCAGGGCTCCTCGGTGGAACCCCGGGCGTCGTCTCCGGCGATGTTCTGGATCAGGACGCCGCCAGCCCGCCACTGGGGCCCCTCCCCGGAGTCGGCCTGCCCCACCGCCAGCCGGATCCGCGTGGGAGTCTGCTCGGACTGGGCGAAGTATTGCTCGGCGCAGAGGGCCAGGGTCTCGCCCTCGATGGCCGTCACCCCCTGGTAACGATCCATGTCGGGGCCCTGATCCACCGTCATCATGAAGAGGCCATCGCCCAGCAAGGTCCGGGCGCCGGGGCGCTGGAAGCCAGCGGTGAGGGTGGCGATTTCCTCGGGATCGAAGCGACAATAGCCTCTCAGGGTCCCGGCCGTATCGTAGTCGCAGACCACGTAGCGGACCGGCCCGTTCCCCTGGGCCTGGACGATCAGCCGGCCCTCGAACTTCAGGTTCGAGCCCACCAGGGCGGCCAGGGCGCAGGTCTCGCCCAGCAGGTTGGCCACCGGGTCCGGATAGTTGTGGGCCGACAGGATTTCGTCCACTGCTGCGCCCAGGCGCACGAGCCGGCCGCGCACCGCCTCCCCCTCGATCTGGAAGGGAAAGACGCGGTCCTCGTCGACCACCTCCAGGGATATCCCGCCGCTCATATTGCGCCGAAGCACCAGGCCAGGACGGACTTCTGGGCGTGGATCCGGTTCTCGGCCTCCTCCCAGATCCGCGACCGGGGTCCGTCGATCACAGCGGAGGTCACCTCTTCCTCCCGGTGCGCGGGCAGGCAGTGCAGGAAGACCGCCTCGCGGTGGGCCTGATCCATGAGGGCCTCGTCCACCTGGTAGGGCGAGAGGGCCGCCATGCGCTCGGCCTTGTCGGTATCGCCCATAGAGACCCAGGTGTCGGTGATCACGCAGTCGGCCCCGGAGACGGCCTCCCGGGGGTCCCGGGTGACTGAGACCTGGCCCTGCAGGGAGGCTGCGCGCGCCAGGTCCGCCGGGTCAGGGGCATAGCCCTCCGGGCAGGCGATGTTCAGCCGATAGCCCAGCAGGGGCGCAGCGTGGATGAAGCTGGCGCAGACATTGTTACCGTCGCCCACCCAGGCCAGGGTCCGCCCCGCGACCGGGCCGCGGTGGGCCTCGAAGGTCATGAGGTCCGCCAGGATCTGGCAGGGATGGCCGGTGTCCGACAGGCCGTTGATGACCGGCACGGCGCAGTGGGCGGCCAGGTCCTCAAGGTCGGTGTGGCGGTTGGACCTCAGCATGACGGCGTCGACCATACGGGACAGGACCCGGGCGGTGTCGGCGATGGTCTCGCCCCGGCCCAGCTGCATGTCGGCGGCCGTGGAGATGATTACGTCCCCACCCAGCTGGCGCATGGCCGCATCGAACGAGAACCGCGTCCGCGTCGAGTTCTTCTCGAAGATCATGGCCAGGGTGCGCTCACGCCCAGGTGCGTCCGCGTCAACGCGCCCCTGGGTCCAGCCGGCGCGCGCGGCCTTGCGGGCCGCCGCGTCGTCAAGAATCCGGCGAAGGGTCGTCGCCTCCAGGGACCATAGGTCCAGGAAGTGTCGGACGGCGGGGTTCATGGCTCCCTCCTCGGGCGGCATGGCGGCTCGCCTCAGGCGCCACGGGCGCGGGCGCAGGCCCGCTCGAGCTTCTCCACCACCTCGCGCACCTCGTCGACCGAGATGACCAGGGGCGGCAGGAGCCGCACGCAGTTGTCGCCACCGCCGGCGATGAGCAGCCTCTCGTCCCGGGCGTGCTGCATGAAATCGCGGTTGGGGGTCTTCAGCTTCAGACCGATCAACAGGCCCCGGCCGCGGATCTCCTCGACCACGTCCGGGTTGCGCGCCTTCAGGCCCTCGAGCTGCTGGGTGAAATAGCCGGAGACCTCGGCCACGTGGTCCAGCAGCGCTGGTGAGCACAGCTCCTCCACCGCCGCCAGGCCCACCGCCATGGCCAGCGGATTGCCGCCGTATGTCGAGCCATGGGAGCCGGGCGTCATACCTGAGGCCGCCCGGGCCGTGGCCAGGCAGGCCCCGATGGGGAAGCCCCCGCCCAGAGCCTTGGCCACGGCCATGATGTCGGGCTCGATCCCGGCCCACTCGTGGGCGAAGAGCTTGCCCGTGCGCGAGAAGCCGCACTGGACCTCATCGAGGATCATCAGCACGCCGTACTGGTCGCATAGGGCGCGCAGTTCCCGCAGGCAGGAGTCGGGAACGGCCCGGGCGCCGCCCTCGCCCTGTACCGGCTCCAGGATCACCGCCGCAGTGGTAGGCGATGCGAGGGCCGCCTTCAGGGCCTCGTGGTCGCCGAACTCCAGCTGGAGAAAGCCCGGCATGCGGGGGCCAAAGCCCTCAAGGTAGCTGGGATTGCCCGAGGCGTTCACCGCCGCCAGCGTCCGGCCGTGGAACGAGCCGTCGAAGCCGATGATGTCGATCCGCTCCTTCTGGCCCCGGGCCCAGTGGAACTTGCGTGCCGTCTTGATGGCGCACTCCACCGCCTCGGTCCCCGAATTGGTGAAGAAGACCACGTCGGCGAAGGTCGCATCGGTCAGGGCCGAGGCCAGCTTCGCCTGCTCGGGAATCGTGAAGATGTTCGAGACGTGCCAGAGCTTGTCCGCCTGGGCCTTGAGGGCCGCGATCAGCTTGGGGTGGGAGTGCCCCAGGGCGTTGACGGCTATGCCCGCCAGGGCGTCCAGGTAGGCTTCACCGTCGGTCGTGTAGAGACGCACGCCCTCGCCTCGCCCGAACGCCAGGGGCGTGCGATTGTACACCCCCATCAGGTGGTCGGCGGGAACGTTGAGGCCCTCGGGCTGCGTCTTCTGGGTCACGATCTGGAACCCTCCAAAACGTAGGGTCCCCGCCGCAGGGCGACGGGGACTGGAAGGTTTGAACCTCTCCGTCGGAAGGCCCGGAATGTCAACGTTCGCGGGGCTCAGCTCTTGATCTTGTAGCCGGTGT
This sequence comes from Phenylobacterium deserti, assembly GCA_945874825.1. Lineage (GTDB taxonomy): Bacteria > Pseudomonadota > Alphaproteobacteria > Caulobacterales > Caulobacteraceae > Phenylobacterium > Phenylobacterium deserti_D. The sequence goes on from CAMCIK010000001.1 coordinate 17,661, forward strand.
CAAACATCCACAGGCAGGCGCTGGCCAGGGCCACGACCAGTCCGGCCGTCATCACCGCACCCGCCAGGACCGAGCCCTCGGCCGACCCCAGGAATCCGTATCGGAACCCGTCGATCAGGTAGAAAAAGGGGTTGAAGTGGCTGAACGTCCGGAAGGGCTCCGGCAGGCGCTCGACCAGGTAGAAGGTCCCGGACAGGAAGGTCAGGGGCATGATGACGAAGTTGGTCACCACAGCCATGTTGTCGAACTTCTCGCTCCACAGGCCACCCATGACGCCCAGCAGGCCCAGGATCAGGGCGGCACCCAGGCCGAAGTAGAGGATGGCCCAGGGGTGGCTCACAGGCAGGTGGGCGAAGGGGGCGACGACGGCTGCGGTGACAGCGCCGACCAATACCCCCCGGGTCGCGGCGCCCAGGCCGAAGGCTGCCACATGCTCGATTGGGCTCAGGGGCGGTGTCAGGAAATCGCCGATCAAGCCGTTCATCTTCGCCTGCAGCAGGGAGGAGGACGAGTTGGCGAAGGCGTTGTTGAGGATCGACATCATAATCAGGCCCGGCGCGACAAAGGCCCCGTAGTCGTAGCCCTGGACCGGCGGGCTTGCCCCCTTCGCCGCCACGACGAAGACCATCATGTAGAGCAGCGAGGTCACCACCGGGGCGGCCAGGGTCTGCATGCCCACCTTCCAGAAGCGCATGATCTCCCGGCGATAGAGGGTCCGGAACCCGGCCCAGTTCACGCCGGGGTAGGACCTCGGCTCCGGTGGAGCGGGTGGGGACGGGGGAAGCACAGCATCAGTCATGGATCTGGTTTGCGCCGGGCCGCCAAAGGACGCAAGCGGTCAAGTCGGCTCGTGCCATCTTCCGCGGCGGGACGAGCCTCGACCTGCCCAGCCAGGCGCCTGGTGCCCTGTTCCTGACTGCCCCGCATCGAACCCGACGCCCTGCCGCCTGACATCAAGGCCGACCCTGACTGGACGTCCCGGGGGCATGGGCTGGGTCGCCACTTCGCCCGGGGCCAGGCCTGCCAGGGCGTCAACCCTTCGTGGCGCGCAGTCACCGACGGCGGTGCTGCCTCACCAGACCCGGACACGGAATGGCCTTCCAGATCTGGGATCCAGCCGCCAGTTCATTGGTCAAACTATATATTGTTTCTGTGGATGGACGCTGTGGCGCCGGTTGTGGTCTTGGCAGTCCGCGTTACGATATGTGGTGGACGGAGGCGGTTGGGCGAAGGCTCCGGAACAAGATGTTGATCCCGGTAGCGCCTGGCGCGAGACCCGGACAGGATGGTGGAGCGAACCATGGGTTGGACCGACGAACGTGTCGAACTGCTGAAGAAACTCTGGCAGGACGGCTTGTCCGCCAGCCAGATCGCAAAACAGCTGGGCGGGGTGACCCGCAATGCGGTGATCGGCAAGGTGCACCGGCTGGGCCTCTCGGGGCGCGCCGCCCCGTCGAAGCCTGCACGTCCGGTGTTCAAGGCCCCACGTCCCGCGCGTCCGGCCGCCGCCCCGGCCGCGCCGCGCCGGATCTCGCAGCCGCCCATGACGACAGCGGCGACGGCCCCGCAGCCCCCCGTTCGCTACATAGACGAGGCACCGGGTGTCGCGACCGTCCTCACACTGGGTGCCCACATGTGCAAGTGGCCAATCGGTGACCCGTCCAGCGACGAATTCACCTTCTGCGGCCGCCGGGCCTCGGAAGGTCCCTACTGCGGCGAGCACGCCCGGGTCGCCTACCAGCCGGCCCAGACGAAGAAGCGCTCGAGCGCCAACGAATTGGCCCGCAGCCTGCGTCGCTACATCTAGGTCCGGCATCCGTTGGGGATGGGGGGCGCGTCGCGATCGAAAGCAGGTCTTGGGGCTTGCCTTGACGTCGTCCGGCGCGTCCCTTTCCGCAAATGAGCGAACTCACCTCTGACCCGCGCGCGAGCGATTCGGACAACGCACGTCCCTATTCTGTCTCGGAACTCGCCTTCGCCCTCAAAAGCACCCTTGAGGACCGTTACGGTTTTGTGCGTCTCCGGGGCGAGCTGTCCAAGGTGACCTTCCACTCCAACGGACATGTCTATCTCTCGCTCAAGGACGAGCGGGCCGTGATCGACGGGGTCGTGTGGAAGGGCTCTGTCCGCAATCTCAGTGTCCGGCCTGAACAGGGCCTGGAAGTCGTGGTGACCGGCCGGATCACCACCTACCCGCAGGGCTCCCGCTACCAGATCGTCATCGAGAGCATGACGGCAGCGGGGGTCGGCGCCCTCCTCGCCCAGCTGGAGCGCCTCAAGGCCAGGCTCGCCGCGGAGGGGCTCTTCGAGGCCTCCCGCAAATCCCCTCTGCCGGCCTTCCCCCGGGTAGTGGGGGTGATCACATCCCCCACGGGGGCGGTGATCCGGGACATACTGCACAGGATCCGGGACCGGTGGCCCTGCCAGGTCCTGGTCTGGCCGGTCGTGGTCCAGGGTGACGCCGCCGCCGCCCAGGTCGCCGCAGCGGTGAGGGGATTCGACGCCCTGGAGCCCGGCGGGGCCGTTCCCCGCCCGGACGTGGTCATCGTCGCCCGGGGCGGAGGCTCGGTCGAAGACCTCTGGCCCTTCAACGACGAATCCCTTGCGCGCACGGTCGCCGCCTGCCGCATTCCCCTGATCTCGGCCGTCGGCCACGAGACCGACACCACCCTCATCGACTTCGTGTCGGACCGGCGCGCGCCGACCCCGACGGCGGCCGCAGAGTTCGCCACGCCCGTCCTCTCCGAGCTCAGGGCCGGACTGGCGGACCTTTCCGGCCGCATGCACCGGATGGGCGGCCGGCTGGTGGAGGACCGGAGGGGCCGGCTTGAGGTCCTGGGGCGCAGTCTCGCCCGAGTTCCGGACCAGGTGGAGCTGGCCGAGCAGAGGCTGGGCCTGGCCCGGAACCGGCTCGGTGCCGCCCTGACCCGGAATGTGAGCGTCCATGAGACCCGCCTGGCCCGCGTGGGGGGTCGTCTCAGGCCGGGACTCCTGCACAGGCCCCGGGAGCTCCAGACCGAGCGGCTCGGCGGCCTGTTCGTTCGGCTCGGGCCGGCTCTGTCCCGCAGCCTCACGCGGTCCACCGAGCGGCTCGAAGGCCTCGGCGCCCGGCTGAAGTCCGCCGATCCCAGCGCACCCCTGAACCGCGGCTTCGCCCGGGTCCACCACGCCGATGGGCGACTGGTTCGCGAGGGCGCAAGCCTGCAGCCGGGAGATTCCGTCCAACTGGTCTTCGCAGACACCGAGCGGGCGGCGGTGATCGAGCCTGCAGCCGCCAGGCCGCGGCAGGGCGATCTCTTCTGATCGGGTGCCTTCCCGCCTCCGCCCGGGAAAGATAGAGTGAACCCATGAACGCGCCCGACGCCTCCGGCAGCCAGGACCTCGCCATTCTCCATTACGGCGATGGCGACTTCACGGTCGTCCGTCCTGGACGCTTCGTCCTTTGCGCTGTCTCGGGTCTGAGGATTCCTCTGGCGGCCCTCCGCTATTGGAGTGCGGAGTTCCAGGAGGCCTATGCCGGACCGGGCGAAGCCCTGGCCCGCTGGCGGGAGCGCAACCCCTGACCGTCTCCTCTGACCGGCGCACCGTCCTGGGCGGCGCCCTCGCCTTCAGTCTTGCCGGCCCGGCCGCCGCCCGCGCCGCAGGACTGGACATTCTTTTGGCCGGTGCCCTCCGCCAGGGGGGAACCCTCATTGGCCGGACCGATCCCGGTGCCCGGATCCGGATCGACGGCCGTGAGGTGGGAATCGCCTCCCCTGCAGGCGTCTTCCTGGTCGGCCTTGACCGGGACAGCCCCGCAGCGGTGAAGGTCACGGCAACCCTTACGGATGGCCGGACCGCCGAGAAGCGGCTAACGGTTGCGCCGGGCGGCTTTGATATCCAGCGCATCAACGGCCTTCCGCCCCAGCAGGTGAAGCCGCAAGGCGAGGCCCTGCTCGCCAAAATCGCCGCGGAGTCGGAACGCAAGGCGAAGGGATGGGCCAGCCGCGTCGAGTCCGACGACTTCGCCGGGGGATTCTCCCCGCCTCTGAAGACTTATCGGGTGTCTGGCCGCTTTGGAGGCCAGCGTATCCTCAACGGGCAACCCATGACCCCGCACTATGGCGCAGACCTTGCAGCGCCCAAGGGAACGCCGATCCTGGCTCCGGCACCCGGGCGGATCTGCTTTGCCGAGACCGGACTCCACTTCGAGGGTGGACTGACGATGATCGACCATGGCCAGGGCCTGGTTACAGCCTACCTGCACCAGTCCCGGCTTGGTGTCCGGGCGGGCCAGCGCGTCGAGCGGGGTGAGGTCATTGGCGCGGTCGGCATGGAGGGCCGGGCGACCGGGCCTCACCTCTGCTGGCGGATGAAGTGGCGGGACCGCCATCTGGATCCGACCCTGCTGATCGGGGTCCGGGTACCCGCCTGAGCTCCCAGGCCTTCCACTGAACCTCCGGCCTTCCACTGAACCTTCCGGCCCTCCCCTGAGCCTTCAGGCCTTCTGGCGACGGTAGACGTCGTTCGGCCAGCGCTTGTGGACCCAGAACCACTCCTCCGGCCGATCCCGGATACGGTCCTCCATGAAGGCGTTCACCCGCCGGACGCTGGCGTCGATGTCGGCATTTCGATTGCCGGTATCCTCAAGGTGGATGTCATCGTGGACGATCACCCGGAAACGGGCCTTCTCCACCCTCTGCACCGACATGGGAGTCAGGGGGATCCCGAAGCGAAGGGCAAAGCTCGAGGGGCCCGGAGCCGTATGGCAGTCAACGCCGAAGAGCGGTGCCAGGACGCCGCCGTTGAATTTCTGGTCGTTCATCAGCGCCACGCACTCCCCCCGCGCCAGGGCCCGGATCAGCTCCCGGGCACCGTCTCCGCCCTTGGGTGCGAACAGGCGGACGCCATAGCGGAACCGGCTCTTCCGGATGCGGGCATCGACGTGGGGATTGTTGGTGGCCCGGTAGGTGATCTGGCAGGTGATCCCCGCCTGGATGATCACCGCTGGCATGATCTCCATCGACGAAAAGTGTCCCGAAATGAAGACGACGCTCTCCGGGCCGCGGGCGATGGTGGCAAGCCGCTCCCCATTGACCACCTCCACCCGCCTGGGATCGGCGATGATCTTGTCGAGGATCGGGAATTCCGCGGCCCAGCGCCCGAGGGCGCGCCACTGCGCCTTTACGAGCCGGTCGACCCCGGCGTCGTCCAGATCAGGAAATGCGATCCGGATATTGGTCTCCACCACCCGATTCGTTGAGGTTAGGGGCCCCAGCCACCCGACAAGGGCTGCGCCGAAGTCCGAGACGGCGTCGATCGGGAAGCTCCGCGCGAGAAGGGTTACCGCATCGAAGGCCACGGCCTCGAGGCGCCAGGCCAGGTCCTGGATCAGGGAAGATCGCGATGAGTCCGCCACGCCCAAGACTAGACCAGCGCCCATGTGGGCGGCAATCCGCACTCTGGCCCAAGGTTTGCTCATCCCCCTACGCAAGTCCCATTTTGGAACGCCATTCGGGAGCCACATCCCGGGGATGGCCTCATGGCGAGGGTCAGGACATGACGATTGGAACACGGTCGCCGGATGCTGTGGTCGACGTTCACCTGGGACAGGAGATCCGGCGCAGGCGCCGGGAGCTTGGACTGACCCAGCACCAGCTGGCCGACGCCTGCGGCGTCCGCTTCCAGCAGATCCAGAAATACGAACGCGGAGCCAACCGTATCGCCGCCTCGCGGCTCTGGAAAATCGCCCGGGCGATGCAGACGCCACTGTCCAGTTTCTTCGAAGGCCTGCCATCTGAACCGGACTCCAGCGCCGGCCCCGGGCGCCTTACATTCCCCGGGCGTTAGCGCTAGATGGGATCATGCTCCCGCCTGAACGCCTCCAGGTCCTCGACCAGCTGATCCTCGATCTCAACCGGATTTCCGCGGACGTCATCCTGCCTCTTTTCCGGGCGGACCACGGCCTCGAGGATAAGGGGGGAGACGCCGGATTCGATCCTGTCACCATGGCGGACCGGGGCGCCGAGGCGGCCATCCGCCGACGGCTGGCCGAGGTCTTTCCGGAGCATGGCGTGATCGGAGAAGAATACGGGGAGGACCGTCCCGAACAGGAATTCGTCTGGGTGCTGGACCCAGTAGACGGTACCCGGGCCTTTATCGCCGGGCTTCCCGTCTGGACCACCCTGATCAGCCTGCGCTGGCGTGGGGAACCGGTCCTGTCGAGCATAGGCCAACCCTATCTGGGGGAGGTATTCGTGGGGTCTCCGGCTGGATCCCGCCTGGTCAGGGGCGGCGAGAGCCGACCGCTCCGGGTGCGCTCCTGCTTCGGCCTTTCAGAGGCGACCATCGCCTCCACAGATCCTTCGGCCTACTTCGACCCGGATGAAAGGGCTGCATGGGAAAAGGTCCGGGCCGCAGCCCGGCTCACGCGCCTGGGATGTGACGCCTATGCCTACGCCATGGTCGCCGCAGGCTCCATTGACCTCGTGGTGGAGTCCCGGGCCTGCAAGTCCTGGGATATCGAGGCGGCGGTCCCGCTTCTGGCCGGGGCCGGGGGCGTGGCGACGACCTGGAACGGCCAGCCCATCGGCCGCAAGGGTGGACAGATCGCCATTGCAGGCGACCGGGCCTGCCTGGAGGAGGCCCTGCCCTTCCTGGAGCCGGCTGCCGACTAGAGCCTGTGGCGATCCGATAACCGGTTCCCACGCGTCCGAACAGGATCTAGCGGATCGGTGCCACCCGGCCGGCAAGGCCGTCGAAGTTTTCCCAGAACTGGCGGCGGATCGGGTCGCTCTCCATGAGGATCTCATGCTCCGCACCGGCGATCGGAGCGAAAATGCCATAGGGCAGAAGGCCCGCGACCCTCTCCTGGGCGGCGTTCTTCACCAGCCGGTCCTGCTCGGCGGAGACGATGATGACCGGCAACATAAGGCTACCGATGTTCCGGTCCCGGGACACCCAGTGCGTCGCGCGCAGGGCGAAGTCCAGCCACCCCCAGGTCGGCGAGGACAGGGCAAGGTCGGGATTGGCACGGAGCAGGTCCTTCGCCCGTTTGTAGCGCACCGGGTCATGAGTAAGGACATTGCCCTCGAAGGGCTCGTTGACCGGATCACCTGGCGGCTGGGCCCAGTCTTCCTCCTGTCCCGTCATCATCCGGTAGGCGACGATCAGGCGGGCGAAAAGGGGAAGGCGCAATCCCAGCATGGGCGCACTCAACACGGCCCCGACGAAGCGGGGCGCGAGGCCGCGCGCCAGGGCGGTCAGGGTCAGGCAGCCGCCCATGGAATGGCCAATGGCGATCCAGGGCTTTGGCAGGCGGTCCTCGAAGGTGTTGAGCAGGGCGGTATAGTCGGACAGGTAGGGCTCCAGGCCGGACGCGTGGCCCTTTAGCCGGTCCGGCAGCTCCCGATGCGACAGTCCCTGTCCTCGCCACTCGTTCACCAGGACTAAGAAACCTCGGGTCTGGAGGTCGCAGACCACCTCGAAATACTTCTCGATGGACTCGGTGCGACCCGTGGAAAGGATCACCGACCCGCGGACCCGGCCGGGCGGATGGAAGAGCGCCGCCCGGAGGGGCGCTCCATCCTCGCCCTCGAACCACTCCGCCCCGCCATTGGGCGGAATGGGCGAATCGGGAAGTTCGGTCAGGGGCGCTGAGCGGTCCATGTCAGGCCTCTCCTGTTCGGGCTTCGAGCAGCGACTTGACCTGGGGCATGAGCGACATGGCCAGTCCCATGTCAGAGACCTTGAGCCGACCCATGATGACTGCGGTCATCGGGTTCAGGTCCCCGCGCCCCAGGGCCTCCAGGTCCTTGCGGCTGACACTGATCACCAGGTCCGCCGGATCCGGCGTATTGCTGACCTCGGTGCCCTCCACCCGGATTACACCCTCTCCGCGCAGATCCAGGCGAACCGAGCGGTCCAGGCCCGCACCGCCAGCCTCAAAGTGCCGGCGCACCTTTTCAGTTAGTTCTGCAAGTCCATCCATTTGGCGTTCCCCCCGATACATTGAATGACGTTGCAATTCACAATTGTAAACAATTCGACACAGGCGGGGGTCCTTGAACCGCGGTCGACGGTGCCCATCTCTGTCGGGAAGGTGCCGGATGTCCGGGCCTTTTGGGTGGCGTGAGGCTCCGGCGCACGCACGACCCAACCCTGAAACCGCAACCTTGCTTGCTCAAGAAGGATGTGACTCCCATGCGTACGATCGACTTTTCCCCTCTCTATCGCTCCGTGGTTGGATTCGACCGCCTGGCACAGATCCTGGAGACCGCAACGGTCGACCAGGCCTCCGGCTACCCGCCCTACAACATCGAGCGGACCGACGAAAACGCCTACCGAATCGAAATCGCCGTCGCCGGTTTCCGCTCTGAAGAGCTGAACGTCGAGGTGAAGGAGAACCTGCTCACGGTCCAGGGCCGCAAGACGGCCAACGACGCCGAACGCAGGTTCCTGCACCGCGGCCTGGCCGAGCGCGACTTCGAACGTCGGTTCCAGCTTGCGGACTACGTGGTGGTCACCGACGCTCACCTGTCGGACGGCCTGCTCTCGGTCTCGCTCCGTCGCGAACTGCCCGAGGCCCTCAAGCCCCGCCGGATCGAGATCGCCACCACATCCAGCCCCCTCATCGAGGGCGAGAAAGCCGCCTGACCGCGGCTAGGCCAAAAAGGACTTGGGCGGGCGGTGCTGCAAGGCGCCGCCCGCCTTGCGTTCAGGCCGGCTCAGGTTAGTGGGCACCCTTGAGGCCAAAGGATTCCCGGAATGCCATCTGCGCGTCCTTGAGGTTGGCGTCCGTCAGGGTAGCCTGCCGAAGGTCGACATCATTGAGGATGGCCGCCCTGAGGTCAGCGCCGGAGAAATTCACCCGCCGCAGGTCGGCTGAGGTCAGGTCGGTGGGCAGCAAGCGGCCATCTTCCAGGACCAGGGGCTCCAGCCGGGCCGCCCTGAGGTCCGCCCCCGCCATCAGGGCACCGGTCAGCCGGGCACCCCTGAGGTCGGCTCGCCTCAGGTTGCAGCCGCGAAGGTCTGCGCCCTCGAGCCGGGCGCCCTGAAGTTGGATTCCCTCCATGTCGAGGCCATAGAAGACGGCCTTCCGGGCCAAGACGGCGGTCAGATTGTATCCCCGCAGGTTCTTGAGGTTCCGGAGGTCAACGCCATCGAAGACCGTGGGCGTCCCCGCCGCGCCTTCAGAGGTGCACCAGCGCGCATGTTCGCGAACCTGGACCTCAAGCGTGACCTCGCCCGAGACCTGAACGGCGGGATCATTCGTCAGCGCCCCTCGCAGGTCGGCCTTGCTGACATCCCAGGCCTGGGTGTTGGCGCCCAGCAGGATGACGTCGCGCAGGTCGGCACCCCTCAGGTCGGCCTGGGCGAGGTCTGCGCCGGTCATGTCGGCGCCGGTCATGACGCAGTGCTTGAGCTGGGCCCGCGCCAGACGCGCACCCCGCAGGACTGCGCCTGTGAAGTCCGAGCGAACGGCTTCAAGGCCTGAAAGCTTGGACCTCGCCAGATTGGCCCCGCTCAGGTTCGGGCCCTGGTCGTCCTCCGTTCGGTGGACATGCTCCACCATGCGCAGGCCGAGCTTCCTGTCGCCAAGGGCCATGGCACCTTCCCGAAGGTCGGCCTCGAAGAGATCCGCGTGGGTCAGGTTTGCATTGCGCAGGCAGGCACCCCTCAGATCGGCCCGCCGCAGGGAGGCGTCACTCATGTCGGCGTTCTGGAGGTCGGCGCCATAGAGACTTGCGCCGTCGAGCTGAGTTCCCTTCAGGTTGGCGCCGAAGAGGAGAGCGCCTGTCAGGTCCGCGCCCGTCAGGTCGCGGCCCGCCAGCTTGAGCCCCGACAGGTTGCGCCAGGACAGGTTGCCGCGCAGTCCGTCCGGAAGGCCGGAGATGAAGCGCTTGTGCTTGCGACAGACATCATCCGCTTCCGCCTGCGAGAGCGTCGGCATGTCGTGCAGGTGTGTAGTCGGCAGAGACATGCCTGCGATGGGGGTCCCCTCAGTGGACCCTACTGTGGCGTACAGCGATTAATGGACGGTTTAGGGGCGGTTTGCGGGTCGGTAGGCGGCATAGAGGGGCAGGGCCTCGGCCTGGAGAAGCCCGGTCACCACCTCGACGCCCGCAGCCTTCAGGCGTTCGGAACCCTCCCCGGCGGCAAAGACCGAGGCGTCGTCGCAGGCGATCACCACCCGGCGCACGCCGGCGGCGATCAGGCGGTCGGTGCAGGAAATCCCCGTCCCGGAGCGCCGGGCGCAGGGCTCCAGCGTCACCAGGACGACGGCACCGCGGGCCGCCTCTCCCGCCGCGGAAAGGGCAAGGTCCTCCGCGTGGGGGCGGCCGCCGTCGGCCGTTGTACCCTCGCCGACGATCCCCTCCGGGCCGAGGATGACGCAGCCGACGGAGGGATTATCGCCCGTCCGGCCCACGCCAGGCTGGGCCAGGGCGATGGCCCGCCGCATGGCCTGGATTTCCGCCTCGGGGTTCAAGGCGTAGGCGGCAGGGCCTGGGCCCGGTCGGCGTCCAGGTAGCGGGCGGAGACCGGCCTGAGGGCCGCGTCCAGCTCAATGACTAGCGGGTTCGAGGTGGGGATCTCGACCTCCATGATCCCCTCGGCGGAAAGGCCCCAGATCAACTTGACGATGGCCCGGAGCGAGTTGCCGTGGGCCGCCACGAGCACGGTCTCACCCGCCGCCAGCTTCGGCGCGATCTCAGCGGACCAGTAGGGCTCCACCCGCTCCAGGGTGGTCTTAAGGCTCTCGGTGTCCGGCAGGACGAGGCCGGCGTAGCGCCGGTCGCGGGAGAAGTCCCACTCGCCGCCCGGCGACAGGGGTGGCGGCGGGGTGTCGTAAGCGCGCCGCCAGATCCGCACCTGGTCGGTGCCGTGCTTCTCGGCGGTCTCGGTCTTGTTCAGGCCGGTCAGGCCGCCATAGTGCCGCTCGTTCAGCCGCCAGTCCTTGGTCTCAGGCACGAAGGCCTGGCCCGCCGCCGCCAAGGCCAGCCAGAGGGTCCGGATCGCCCGGGTCAGGACGGAGGTATAGGCCCGGTCGACCTGCAGGCCCGCCGCCCTCATCAGCTGGCCACCCTTGCGCGCCTGGGCCTCGCCCTCGGCGGTCAGGTCGACATCCACCCATCCGGTGAACCGGTCCTCCAGGTTCCACTGGCTCTGGCCGTGTCGCAGCAGGATCAGGGTCGGCATGGGGGCTCTCCATCCAGGGTCCCGGTCGGGCTAGGGCCGGCTTCGGGCGGCGTCAAGGCCGGGCGCGCGTCGCCGGTGGCCCCCGGGCTCTCAAGGCGGTATGTAGGGAAGATGTCCGACCGCCTCTTTTATTCCGGCCTGGCCCTGGTCGCCTCCGCCCTCATCGTCCTGGCCCTGGTCTGGCCCCAGGGCCTGGGCGCACGCTCGCCCGGCCCCTTCGGCTCGGTCCCGGTCCAGCAGCGTCCCGAGGTCCAGGCCGCCATGCGCCGGGAGGCCGAGGTCAACAACGCCCGCCTGCAGAAGGCCCGCGACGCGGTCGCCGCCGCCCGGGCCGCCACCGAGGGTACCGGTCAGGCGCCTGTGGAGCCGAAGCCGTGACCGCCGCAGATATCGAGGCCGGCCGCCGGGTTCTGCGCCAGGCCGCCCAGGCCCTTGAGCTTCAGGCCGGCGCGCTCGGCGAAGACTTCGCCCGGGCCGTCGACATCCTGGCCGCTGCCCGCGGCCGGATCATCTGCACGGGAATCGGCAAGTCCGGCCACGTGGCCCGCAAGATCGCCGCCACCTTCGCCTCCACCGGGGCCCCGGCCACCTTCGTCCACGCCAACGAGGCCAGCCACGGCGACCTCGGCATGATCAGCCGCGACGACGTCATCCTGGCCCTCTCCAAGTCCGGCGAGAACCGCGAGCTGGCCGACGTCCTGGCCTATTCCCGCCGGTTCGAGATCCCGCTCATCGCCCTGACCGCCGCGGCCGACAGCGCCCTCGGGCGGGCCGCCGACGTGGTCCTGGCCCTGGCCACCGCAGAGGAGGCGACCGGCCAGGTCAACGCTCCCACCACCTCCACCACCCTGCAGATCGCCCTTGGCGACGCCCTCGCCGTCGCCCTCCTGGAGCGGCGCGGCTTTACCGCCGGCGACTTCCGCACCTTCCACCCGGGCGGCAAGCTGGGCGCCATGCTGCGCACGGTGGGCGACCTCATGCATGCCGGCGGCGAGATTCCCCTGGTGGGTCCCGACGCCGGCATGGGCGAGGCGCTTCTGGTGATGACCGAGAAGCGATTCGGCTGCGTGGGCGTGCAGGGTCCTGACGGCCGCCTGCTCGGCGTCATCACCGACGGCGACCTGCGCCGCCACATGAACGGCCTGATGGGCCGCAACGCCAGCCAGGTCATGACTCCCGGTCCCAACAAGGTGGTCGGACCTCAGCAGCTCGCCTCAGAGGCCCTGGCCCTGATGACCGATCCCCCCCCGTCGGTGAACGTGCTCTTCGTCCTCGACGCCGGTCGGCCGGTGGGCATCCTGCATGTCCATGACCTGCTCCGCGCCGGGGTGATGTGATCCGCCCGCACTGGCCGCGGCGGGCCTGAAGGCGTATGAGCGCGGCGGAATCGAACTGGAGCGCCGATGCTGCCCCTGCCCCGTACCGACCTGACGCCGCAGACCCCCGACCACGAGAACCTGCCTCTGGTGAAGCCCACCGGCTTTCGCGAGTACGACGCCCGCTGGCTGTTCGGCTCCGAGATCAACCTCCTGGGCGTCGAGGCCCTGGGCCTGGGCCTTGGGACCTACATCCACGAGCTCGGCCAGAAGCGCATCGTCATCGGCCACGACTTCCGCTCCTATTCCCAGTCCATCAAGCAGGCCCTGACCCTGGGCCTCCTGGCCGCCGGCTGCGAGGTGCTGGACATCGGTCTGTCCCTCTCCCCCATGGCCTATTTCGCCCAGTTCGACCTTGAGGCCCCCGCCGTGGCCATGGTCACGGCCAGCCACAACGAGAACGGCTGGACCGGTGTGAAGATGGGCGTCTCCCCGCCCCTGACCTTCGGCCCCGACGAGATGGCCCGGCTGAAGGCGATTGTCCTCGGCGGCCTGGGCGTCGTCCGCCCCGGCGGGACCCTGACCCACATTCCCGGCGTGGCCGGGCGCTACATCGCCGACGTCTCCGCCCGGGTCCACGTCGACCGGCCCCTCAGGGTGGTCTGCGCCTGCGGCAACGGCACGGCCGGCGCCTTCGCCCCCGAGGCCCTGCGCCGCATGGGCGTGGCGGTCGTCTACGAAATGGACTGCGACCTCGACTGGTCCTTCCCGCGCTACAATCCCAACCCCGAAGACCACGAAATGCTCAAGGCCATGGGCCAGGCCGTGCGCGACTTCGGCGCCGACTTCGCCCTGGGCTTCGACGGCGATGGCGACCGCTGCGGCGTGGTGGACGATACGGGCGAGGAGATCTTCGCCGACAAGATCGGCCTCATGCTGGCCCGCGACCTGTCCGGCCTGCATCCCGACGCCCAGTTCATCGTCGACGTGAAGTCTACCGGCCTCTTCGCCACCGACCCGGTCCTGGCCGCCAACGGGGCCAAGACCCTCTACTGGAAGACCGGCCACAGCTACATCAAGCGCAAGACCGCCGAGATCGGTGCCCTGGCGGGCTTCGAGAAGTCGGGCCACTTCTTCTTCAATGCCCCCCTGGGGCGCGGTTACGACTGTGGCCTGACCGCCGCCGCCGCCATCCTGGCCATGCTTGACCGCAACCCGGACAAGAGCCTGTCCCAGCTGAAGGATGCCCTGCCCCAGGCCTGGACCAGCCTGACCATGTCGCCCCATTGCGCCGACGAGGCCAAGTACGGCGTGGTCGAGGGAATTGTCGCCGAGTACGAGGCCCTGGCCCGGGATGGCGGCCGTATCCTCGGCCGCGCCATCACCGAGGTGATCACCGTCAACGGCGTCCGGGTGGCCCTGGAGGACGGCTCCTGGGTCCTGGTCCGCGCCTCTTCCAACAAGCCCGAGATCGTCGTCGTGGTCGAGAGCACCCGCTCGGAGGACGACATGCGCGCCCTCTTCCGCGAAGAGGTCAAACCCCGGCTCGCCCGGCGCCCCGAGATCGGCGCCTACAACCAGGAGATCTGAGCGCCATGCACGTCGTCATGATCGGCACCGGCTATGTGGGCCTCGTCTCGGGCGCCTGCTTTGCCGACTTCGGCCACCAGGTTACCTGCATCGACAAGGACGCTGGCAAGATCGAGGGCCTCAAGGCCGGGCGCATGCCCATCTTCGAGCCTGGCCTCGACACCCTGGTGGCCCGCAATGTCCAGGCCGGGCGCCTGGCCTTCACCACCGAGGCCGCCGAGGCCGTGCGCGCCGCCGACGCGGTCTTCATCGCCGTGGGCACCCCCTCGCGCCGGGGCGACGGCCATGCCGACCTGTCCTACGTCCATGCCGCCGCAGCCGAGATCGCCGACCTCATCGAAGGCTTCACCGTGGTGGTCACCAAGTCCACCGTCCCGGTGGGCACGGGGGACGAGATCGAGCGCATCATCCGCGAGCGCCGGCCCGACGCCGCCTTCGCCGTAGTCTCCAACCCCGAGTTCCTGCGCGAGGGTGCGGCCATCGACGACTTCAAGCGCCCCGACCGCGTGGTGGTGGGCCTGAACGACGAGCGCGCCCGGCCGGTCATGACCGAGCTCTACCGGCCCCTCTTCCTCAACGAGACGCCGATCCAGTTCACCGAGCGGCGAACCTCCGAGCTAATCAAGTATGCTGGCAACGCCTTCCTCGCCATGAAGATCACCTTCATCAACGAGATGGCCGACCTGTGCGAGGCGGTCGGTGCCGACGTCCAGCAGGTGGCCAAGGGCATCGGCCTCGACAAGCGCATCGGCGGCAAGTTCCTCAATGCCGGCCCCGGCTATGGCGGCTCCTGCTTTCCCAAGGACACCCTGGCCCTGGTGCGCACGGCCACCGACGCCGGCTCGCCCGTCCGCCTCATCGAGACCACCGTGGCGGTCAATGACGCGCGCAAGAAGGCCATGGCCGCCAAGGTGGCCGCTGCCGTCGACGGCGACCTGGCCGGCCGCACGGTCGGCGTCCTGGGCCTGACCTTCAAGCCCAACACCGACGACATGCGCGACGCCCCGTCCCTGGACATCCTCCCGGCTCTCCAGGCCCTGGGTGCCAAGGTCCAGGCCTTCGATCCCGAGGGCATGACCGAGGCCCGCCACCTCCTGCCCGGCGTGGACTTCCGCCCCGACGCCTACGCCGCCGCCGAGGGCGCCGACGTCCTGGTCATCATCACCGAATGGGACCCCTTCCGCGCCCTCGACCTGGAGCGCGTCCGCGGCCTGATGCGTACCCCGGTGCTGGTGGACCTGCGCAACATCTACAAGCCCGAGGACGTCCGGGCCCTGGGCTTCCGGTACGCCTCGGTGGGGCGGGCCTAGGGGCCAGGGGCGATGGAGGCGCACCGGATCGACATCGCCGGGATTGTCACTAGGCTCGCGTCTTGAGACGCTACATCGACTCCCGGGGCCTTCCGGAAGCACATTCCACGTCATCTCAGGTGGACTCACATGAACCGGACACTTCGCCATCGGCCGCTGGTCGCCTTTAGCTTGGGCCTTGCGTCCGTCTTCGGCGTTTCCGACGCCCAGGCTGGCCCAGCCTACTCGAAACGGCTGGAGATGCAGGGCTTCGCCTTCGAAGTCACGGCGACCAATGAGGGGTCCATCAACAAGCTCCGGATCAATCCGCACGGGCTCAGCCAGCAGACCGCGCCGATCACCTCCGAGATCGAGGGATCCGTCTCCGGGGCGGAGATCGACGACCTCGACGCCAACGGCTTTCCCGAGATCTACATCTACGTGACCTCTGCCGGCAGCGGGAGCTACGGCAGCCTGGTGGGCTATGCGGTCAACCGGGGCAAGTCCGTGAGCCCGATCTACCTGTCGCCCGTCTCGGACTCCCCGGCCCTGTCGCAGGGCTATATGGGCCACGATGAATTCGCCGTGGTCGAGGGCACCCTGATCCAGAGATTCCCGATCTATCGCGACCTCGACACCAACGCCCGCCCCACCGGCAAGATCCGGCAGCTCCAGTACAAGCTGAAGGCCGGTGAAGCCGGCTGGGTGCTTCGCCTGGACAGGTCCATGGAGTTCTGACCCGCCTTCGCGGTCGGATCTGGCCGGCGCGGATGAAGCTCAGGGTCAGGGGTGTTGACCCGTGGAAGGCGGGCGGCATCCGCCACTGCAGTCAGAACTGCCGGAAAGACTAATCCTCGGCGCGTCATCTGACCGACCGTGACGTTTGGCGGGTTAGGGTCATCTACAAGCTCGAGGACGTCTGGGCCCTGGGATTCGGTCACCCATCGGTGGGGCAGGCGCAAAGTGGGCGGCAATACCTGAAACCGGAATGCCTCACTTGGCCGTTCCTGTCGTTGAGCCTGACGGTGTTGCGAAGGCGCATTCCTGTGCGGGACAAGCCCGATACTTTCCTTCCGAAGGCCTAGATTAAGACTCTTGCGCACCTAGCAATACGACAAGGCTGGTCGTAGAAGAAGATCATACAGAGCCGAACTTCATAAACCTCATTGACTGAAAGCAGACCTGAAGGACCTAGTCTGCTTAGGGGAAGTGTCGTTGGCGTTCAGGGATCAAGGAATGACGGGAGTCTACGCGGGCCTGCAGGCAATGGATTCGATCGACCCCGATCTTCACACCTCAAACCAGGATGCATTGGACCTCGGGTCGCGCGTGTTCTCTCCGCATGCAAGCGCCTGCGGATGCGGCGTCTGTGGTTTCAGGGGACCGGTGTCCGAGGCAGCGGTGTCGTCGGGTGGCTATCTCAACGACAAGCCCAGCAAAAATCTGGATGAGGCGGCGACCCAGCTTATACGAGAGAACGCGGCCTGGAGTGCAACAGGTCAACCGGTGACAGTGACCTATGCGTTTCGTGCAACTGATCCGGGTGCGGTTTCAGATACTGGCGCAGTAGGATTTTCTCGATTCAACGCTGATCAAATCCAGCAGACAGAACTGTCGCTGCTAGCTTGGTCAGATGTTAGTGGAATCCGATTCGCCCGGATAGGTTCGGGTGATGTGGGTGAGGGAGCATATTCAAATAGCGCTACTATACTTTTTTCAAATTATTCTAGTGGAGGTAAATTTAGTGAGGCTGGAGGATTTGCCTATCTTCCAGATTATAAGTTAATTGATCCTGCGAGTTTACCTGGAGATATATGGATTCGATCCACTTATGTACCTAACAATATTCCTAATTTTACAAACGAAGGAGGATATATACTATCACACGAGATCGGGCATTCTATTGGTCTTTCTCACCCTGGTAAATACGATTCTGGTCAAGGAATAAAGTTAACATATCAGGCGAATGCGGAATATTACCAGGATTCTATACAATATACTGTAATGAGTTATTTCAGTGAGATATATACAGGAGGATCATTTGACAATCGGTTTTCTTCTGTTCCACTCCTTCATGACATAGTGGCAGCACAGAAGCTCTACGGGCCCAATATGACGACCCGTACTGGCGACACTGTCTACGGGTTCAATTCCAACGCAGACCGTCCTTGGTTCCAGGCGACGACTTCCAGCTCGGTCATGATTTGGGCCGTCTGGGACACTGGAGGGTCGGATACCTTCAACTTCTCTGGCTACACCGCCCACCAGAAGATCGACCTGCGCCAGGTTTCATTCTCAGACGTCGGCGGCCTTGTCGGAAACGTCTCCATTGCGCGGGGCGTTGATATCGAGAATGCCATCGGCGGATCTGGGAACGATACCGTCCTTGGCAACAACCTCAACAATCGCCTCGAGGGCGGGGCGGGAAGTGACAACCTTCAGGGCGGCGAGGGCGCGGATTCCCTCAAGGGAGGAACCGGGAATGACACCCTCCAGGGCGAAGCCGGGGCTGACGTGCTGGAAGGCGAAGCGGGGAATGACACCCTGCAGGGGGGAGAGGGTGCTGACACCCTGATCGGTGGAGCGGGCGATGACCGCTATGTGATCTCCAATACAGACGATCTCATTACCGAGGCCGCGTCTGAAGGACGAGACACCGTGGATGTCGGCATCTCGATCTCGGGCCTGACCTATTCGCTTGGGGCGGAGATTGAAGACGCCAACATCACCTCGGCAGTAGCTCTCAACATAACAGGTAACGCCCTAAACAATCAGCTTTACGGAAACGCGTTTAGTAACCGCATAAACGGTGGAGCTGGCAATGACGTCCTTTGGGATGGCGGCGGTGGCGGGGACACTCTATTCGGAGGAATCGGAAACGATATTTTCTTCATCGATACTCCATCGACTATTGTCATCGAGAACGCCAGTGAAGGATTGGATACTGTCTATGTTCGCTTTGGAGCCAGCGCCGGAGCATGGACACTGGCGACCGAGATTGAGAATGCAGTAATCCAGGCCTCCTCCGGGGGAAGCCTGATCGGTAACAGCCTCGACAATCGGCTCGAGGGTGGGTCCGGAGACGACACCCTCCAGGGCGGGGCGGGTGCCGACACCTTGGCAGGCGGTTCGGGCGACGACCGCTACATCATCACCGATCAGAGCGACTCCGTATCTGAGTCCGCATTCGCTGGATGGGACACCGTCGAAATCGCCATCGCGGTCGCTGGTGGAACCTATACCCTTGGCACCAACATCGACGGGGCGATCATCACCTCCACTGTGGCCTACAATGTAATCGGGAATTCGCTGAGCAACTTCCTGTACGGAAACGCCGCCAGCAACCGCATCGAGGGTGGATCAGGGAACGATACCCTTTGGGATGGCGGCGGCGGGGGCGACACCCTGGTAGGTGGAATTGGCGACGATTTCTATTACATCGACTCGCCCTCCACCCTCGTCGTGGAGAACGTCTTTGATGGCCGGGACTCGGTCGTGGTCCGCTTTGGTTCCAGCGTTGGCGCCTGGACACTCTCGTCCAACATTGAGACAGCGTCGATCCAGGCTCCCTCCGGGGGAAGCCTCATCGGCAATACCCTCGACAACCGCCTTGAGGGGGGCACCGGAAACGACACCCTCCAGGGCGGGGCGGGTGCCGACACCCTGGTTGGTGGAGCCGGAACCGATAGTCTTCTAGGGGGATCTGGGAACGATTATTACTATGTACAATCGACAAACCAACAGATCTCTGAGTTAAATACAGATGGAAATGATACGTTAAGACTCGATTTCACATCAGTTAACTACATCTATAATATTCCCCTCAACGTAGAAATAACCGATGTTTACTCTACTGTCTCTGGTTTCATTTATGGAAACATCCAAGATAACCTTGTTTATGGATCCGGCTCCAATGAAAGTATCTTCGGCCTCGAGGGTAACGATACGCTCTGGGGCTGGAGTGGGAATGATTACGTCGAAGCAGGAGATGGCAACGATAGGCTCGTAGAGGACCAGATCCATCAAGAGGGAAACGACACCTACCTCGCCGGTGCCGGAAACGACACAATCATCGAAGCTAACGGCACCAACTACCTGCGCGGCGAGGCGGGTGAGGACTCCCTCTCCGGGGGCTCCGGCTTCGACGACATGCACGGCAACATGGGCAATGACACCCTGCGCGGAAACGACGGCGAGGACTGGGTCGTCGGCGGCAAGGACAACGACCTGCTCTTCGGGGACGCCGCCTGGGACATCGTCTATGGCAATATGGGCAATGACACGGTCGACGGCGGGGCCGGGAACGACTGGGTCCGGGGTGGCCAGGGCGAGGACTCCGTCATGGGCGGCGCCGGCGACGACTGGATCTGGGGAGACAAGGGCAACGACACCATCTCCGGCGGTGCCGGGGCGGACATCTTCTACAGCCTCGCCGGCGCGGCCATCGACCGCATTACCGACTTCTCCTACGCTGCCGGTGATCGGCTGAAGTTGGAGGGAAGCCCCTCGCGAACCATCACACAAGTGGGCTCCGACGTGCTCGTCGATATGGGCAATGGCGACCAGGTGATCCTGGTGGGGGTCAGCCTCTCCAGCCTTGGGGCCGGCTGGATCACCTGATCCCCCTCAGAACCCCCCCGTCGCCATGGCCGTCAGGGCCATGACCAGGCACACCCCCGCCGCCGGCAGGGCGGTGAACTTCTGGTGGGTGCCCATCTCCACCCGGGCGAGGCCCACCAGCAGCCAGGTGGAAGGCACCAGGGGGCTCAGGAGATGGAAGGGCTGGCCCATCAGTGCCGCTCTCGCCATGGCCGCGGGGTCGATCCCGTGGACGGCGCCAGCCTCAGCCAGCACCGGCAGCATGCCGAAGTAGAAGGCGTCGTTCGACAGGAAGAAGGTCCCGGGCAGGCTGGCGGCCGCCACCGCTGGGGCCAGGTGCGGACCCAGGGCCCCGGGGATGGCCGCCACCAGGGCCGCCGACATGGCGTCCACCATGCCGGTCCCCTTGAGCACCCCGGTCAGGACGCCGGCGGCGAAGATCAGGGCCGCCACGGACAGGGCGGCCGGGGCGTGGGCGGCGATCCGCCCGGCCTGCGCCTTGGGGTCCGGGTGGTTGAGGGTCAGGGCCAGGGCGAAGGCCGTCATCATCAGCACCGGCAGGGGCAGGGTCTTCACCCCGAAGGCCGGCGCGATCAGGCCCGCCATCAGGGCGATCAGGATCAGGAGGTTGAGGGCGAAGCGCAGGCGCGGGGCCGGGGCGTCCTGCGCCGCCTCCCCGCCCGCTTCCCCATCCGTCTCCGGGGGCAGTTCCTCCAGCACCCCCAGCCGCCGTCGCTCGGACAGGCCCAGCACCGCCGCCAGGGCGAAGACCGCAAGAAGCCCCGCCCCCATGGCGGGCAGGAGGGGCAGGAAGACGGCCGTAACATCCAGGCCCAGGGCCGCCGCCGCCCGCCCCGTGGGCCCGCCCCAGGGCGAGAGGTTCATCACCCCGCTGACCAGCATCAGAATGCAGGCCAGGTGCAGGGGATTCATCCCCAGCC
Organism: Phenylobacterium deserti; assembly: GCA_945874825.1. Taxonomy (GTDB): domain Bacteria; phylum Pseudomonadota; class Alphaproteobacteria; order Caulobacterales; family Caulobacteraceae; genus Phenylobacterium; species Phenylobacterium deserti_D. Next base: position 38,574 of record CAMCIK010000001.1, read on the forward strand.
GCCGATAGAGGGGCAGCATGGCCGCGCAGGTGATGAGGTAGGTGGTCGAGCCGTCCCCATCGAGGGAGATCACCGCCGCCAGGGCCGCCGCGCCCAGGCTGACCTTCAGGGGATCGCCCCCGGCCTGGCGCACGATGAGGCGCACCAGGGGGTCGAACAGGCCGGCGTCGGTCAGGATCCCGAAGGTGAGGATGGCGAAGAGCAGCATGACCCCGGTGGGCGCCACCTCCCGAAGGCCGTCCACTGCCATGGGCCCCAGGTCGGTCCCGTGGCCGGCCAGCAGGCCGAAGACCAGGGGCGTCAGCACCAGGGCGGGCGCGGGGGCCAGCCGCCCGCTCATGATCAGGGCGGTAAAGGCCGCAACCATGAAGAAGCCGGCCAGGGCGGGGTCCATGGGCGCGCCCCTCCCGCCGCGGTCAGGCGGCGGCCTTGCGGACCGCGCCGACGATCTCGCTGACCACCTGGCTGACCAGGGCCTCGTCGTCGCCCTCGGCCATGACGCGGATCAGGGGCTCGGTGCCCGAGGCGCGCACCAGCACTCGTCCGCCGGCCCCCAGCTTCTGCTCGGCATCGGCGATGGCGGCCTTCACCCCTTCGGCCTCGAGGGGCTTGCCTGAGGTGAAGCGGACGTTCTCCAGCTTCTGCGGCGCCGGTTCGAACTGTCGGGCCAGGGCGCTCATGGGCCGGTCGCCGGCCTTCAGCACCGCCAGCACCTGCAGGGCCGCCAGAAGGCCGTCGCCGGTGGTGGAGAAGTCCGACAGGATGATGTGGCCCGAGGACTCCCCGCCCAGGTTGTAGCCGCCCTCGCGCATGCGCATCATCACAGAGCGATCGCCCACGGCGGTGCGCTCAAGCCGCAGGTTGCGCTCGCCCAGGAACCGCTCCAGGCCCAGGTTGGACATGACCGTGGCCACCACCCCGCCCCCGGCCAGCCGGTTGCGCCGGGCCCAGTTGTCGGCGATCAGGGCCATGATCTGGTCGCCGTCGACCACCCGGCCCTTTTCATCGCAGATGGCCAGTCGGTCGGCGTCGCCGTCCAGGGCGATGCCAATGTCGGCCCGGTACTCCTTGACCGCCTTGATCATGGCCTCGGGGTGGGTGGAGCCGCACTCCTCGTTGATGTTCATGCCGTTTGGCGCCACGCCCACGGGGATGACCTCGGCGCCCAACTCATAGAGGGCGGCGGGCGCCACCTTGTAGGCGGCCCCGTTGGCGCAATCGATGACGATGCGCAGGCCCGACAGGCTCAGCCGGCGGGGGAAGGTGGCCTTGGCGATCTCCACATAGCGGGCCTGGCTGTCGTCCACCCGGGCGGCGCGGCCCAGGGCCGTGGCAGGGGCCAGGTCCTCGGACAGGGACTGGCCCATCAGGGCCTCGATCTCCAGTTCCCGGGCGTCGGACAGCTTGTAGCCGTCGGGGCCGAACAGCTTGATGCCATTGTCGGTCCAGGGATTGTGCGAGGCCGAGATCATCACGCCCAGGTCGGCCCGCAGGGAGCGGGTCATCATGGCCACGCCGGGGGTCGGCATGGGGCCCAGCAGGCGCACGTCCATGCCGGCGCTGGTGAAGCCTGCCACCAGGGCCGGCTCGACCATGTAGCCCGACAGGCGGGTATCCTTGCCGATCACCACCATGTGGCGGCCTTCGGCCCGCGAGCGGAACAGCTTGCCCGCCGCCAGTCCGACCCGAAGGGCCACCTCGGCGGTCATCGGGTGGGTGTTGGCCTCCCCGCGGATTCCGTCGGTTCCGAAATAGGCGCGTTTGCTCATGGGGCCTTCCTAAGCTTTCGGCATAGTGGGGCCGGAATCCGAAACGATTCGAAACCCGGATTTAGTCGACGCCATGGGTGCGGGTGCTAAACCCCGCCCATGTCTCCAGTCTAGCCCCTCAGCGGGCCCGGCGGGAAGGGACGCCGGAAGAGAGGACCAGGCCATGTGCGGCATCATCGGTATTGTCGGGAAGGGGCCCGTCCAGGCGCGCCTGATCGAGACCCTGAAGCGCCTTGAGTATCGCGGCTACGATTCCGCCGGGGTGGCCATGGTCGCCGACGGCCAGGTCGGCCGGCGGCGGGCCCGCGGCAAGATCCGGGCCCTCGAGGATGTCCTGCGCGAGCAGCCCCTCGACGGCCTGACCGGCATCGGCCACACCCGCTGGGCCACGCACGGGGCGCCCTCCGAGACCAATGCCCACCCGCACCGGGCGGGACGGGTGAGCCTGGTCCACAACGGCATCATCGAGAACTTCGCCGAGCTGAGGGCCGAGCTTGCCGCCGAGGGCTGCATCTTCGAGAGCGAGACCGATACCGAGGTCATCCCCCACCTCATCAACCAGGCGCTCTCCGCCGGCCTTTCGCCCCTGGACGCCCTGAAGCAGACCCTCGACCGCCTGCGCGGGGCCTTCGCCCTGGCGGTCCTCATTGAGGGCGAGGACGAGCTGATCCTCGGCGCCCGGCGCGGCAGCCCCCTGGTGGTCGGCTATGGCGATGGCGAGATGTACCTGGGCAGCGACGCCCTGGCCGTGGGGCCCATGACCAACCGCATCGCCTATCTCGACGAGGGCGACTTCGTGGCCATCGACCGGACCACGGCGCGTATCTTCGACGCAGAGGGCCGGCCGGTCACCCGGCAGATCCGCATCATCCCCCAGGCCGCCGCCCTGGTGGAGAAGGGCAACTACCGGCACTTCATGGAAAAGGAGATCCATGACCAGCCGGGCGCCTGCCAGCACACCCTGTCAGCCTACCTCGACCCCGTCACCGGGCGGGCTCGGGCACCCGGCGGCCTGGACTTCACCCAGGTGGACCGGATCCAGATCGTCGCCTGCGGCACGGCCTACTATGCCGGCCTGATCAGCCGGTACCTCTTCGAGTCCCTGGCCCGGATCCCCGTCGACATCGACGTGGCCTCCGAGTTCCGCTACCGCGCTCCGCCGGTGCGCAAGGGCACCCTGTGCATCGTCGTTTCCCAGTCGGGCGAGACCGCCGACACCCTGGCGGCCCTGCGCTGGTGCCGCGATCAGGGCCTGGAGACCGCCGCCGTCGTCAATGTGCACACCAGCACCATGGCGCGGGAGGCCGACATCCTCCTGCCCACCCATGCCGGCCCCGAGATCGGCGTGGCCTCCACCAAGGCCTTCACCAGCCAGGTGGCCGCCCTCACCGCCCTGGCCGTGGCCGCCGCCGCGGCAAAGGGGAGGATTGACGCCACCGAGGAGGCCCGGCTGACCCGGCTGCTCCTGGAGGCGCCGCGCCTGATCGCCGGTGCCATGGCCCTTGAGGACCAGATCCGCGCCCTGGCACCCGAACTCGCCAAGGCCCGGGACGTGCTCTACTTCGGCCGCGGGGTCATGTCGGCCCTGGCCCTGGAGGGTGCCCTCAAGCTCAAGGAAATCAGCTATATCCACGCCGAGGGCTACCCCGCCGGCGAGCTGAAGCACGGCCCCATCGCCCTGATCGACGAAGCGACGCCAGTCATCGTCCTGGCCCCCTCCGACGCCCTCTTCGAGAAGACCGTCTCCAACACCGCCGAGGTCATGGCCCGGGGCGGCCCGGTCATCTTCATCACCGACGAGGAAGGTGCCCGCCGCGCCCCGGCCGGGGTCCGCCTGATTGTCACCCCCGGCTGCGACGACATCGTCGCCCCCCTGGTCTACGCCGTCCCCATCCAGATGCTGGCCTACTACGTGGCCGTCCAGAAGGGCGCCGACGTCGACCAGCCCCGCAACCTCGCCAAGTCGGTGACCGTGGAATAGGGGCCGGGCCCATGTACCTGCCGGAAGTCTTCGAAGAGACCCGCCCCGAGGTCCTGTGGGACTTGTTGGCGCGCCATCCTCTGGGCCTGCTGATCACCGCCGGGCCGGAGGGGCCCCTGGCCTCGCCCCTGCCCTTCCTGGGCGTCGAGGCGGAGGGGCGGCGCAGGCTCACCTGCCACCTCGCCCGGCCCAACCCCCACCTGGAGGCCCTCGCCGGGGCCCGGGACTGCCTGGTGGTCTTCCAGGGTGCGGAGGCCTACGTGACCCCGTCCTGGTATCCCTCCAAGGCCGAGACCGAGCGCGTCACCCCGACCTGGAACTACGAGATGGTCCAGGTACGCGGGATCCCGACCCTGCGCCCCGAACGCGACTGGCTCGCGGCCCACGTCGCCGCCCTGACGGCGGCGCAGGAGTCCCGCCGGCCAGCGCCCTGGGCGCCGTCGGACGCCCCCTCCGACTACATCGACTCCATGCTGCGGGGCATTGTCGGCCTTGAGATCGAGATCACCGAAATCCGCGGCAAGTGGAAGATGAGCCAGAACCGCCTGGCCCAGGACGCGGACGGCGCGGCCAGGGGCCTCGCTGACCCCAACGACCCGCACCACGACCCGGACGTCGCGGCCATCGTCGCCGAGCGGTTGAGGGCGCGGGTGGAGCCATGACCCTCCGCCGCTTCCAGCAGATCGACGTCTTCGCCTCGGGGCCGTTGAACGGCAATCCCTTGGCCGTGGTGCACGACGCCGGGGGCCTGTCCGATGCGCAGATGGCCGCCTTCGCCAACTGGACGAACCTGTCCGAGACCACCTTCCTCCTGCCGCCGACCGACCTGGGTGCCGACTACCGGGTGCGGATCTTCACGCCGGAGCGGGAGTTGCCCTTCGCCGGCCATCCGACCCTGGGCTCCTGCCGGGCCTGGCTGTCGGCGGGCGGCCAGCCGAGGACGCCCGGACGCGTAGTCCAGGAGTGCGGGGTGGGCCTGGTGCCTGTGCGGATCGATGGCGAGGACCTGGCCTTCGCCGCCCCGCCCCTGCTACGGGTCGGGCCTCTGGAGCCGGAGGTGACGGCGCAGATCGTCCGTGGGCTGAAGATTCCGGAATCCGCCATTTTGGCCGGGCGCTGGATCGACAACGGGCCGGGCTGGTGCGCCGTCCTGCTGGACTCCGTCGAGCGGGTCCTGGCCCTGACCCCGGACTTCGCCGCCCTGGGTGGCCTGGAGCTGGGGGTGGCCGCCCTCTACCCGCCGGGCGGGGCCTGGCAACTGGAGGTGCGCGCCTTCTGCCCCAGCCTGGCCGTGCCCGAGGACCCGGTGACCGGCAGCCTCAACGCCGGCCTCGCCCTCTGGCTCGTCGGCAAGGGACTCCTGCCGCCGCGCTATGTCGCCAGCCAGGGCGCGGCCGTGGGCCGGGCTGGCCGGGTGACAGTCTCGGCCGAAGCCGACGGAACCTGGATCGGGGGACGGGCCGTGATCGTTCTGGAAGGAACCGCCGCCCTCGACTAGAGGAAGGGCCTGCAACGGAGACGTCCATGTCAGGCAAGGTGCGCAAGGCGGTGCTGCCGGTGGCAGGGCTGGGCACGCGGGTGCTTCCCGGTGCCAAGGTCACGCCCAAGGAAATGCTGAACGTCGTCGACCGGCCGATCCTGTCCTACATCGTCGAGGAGGGCCGGGCGGCGGGGATCGAGCACTTCGTCTTTGTCACCGGCCGCGGCAAGGGCGCCATCGAGGATTATTTCGACCACCATGTGGAGCTCGAGGCCCAGCTGGAGGCCAAGGGCAAGCTCGACATCCTGGCCGATATCCGCCGCGACCTGCCCAAGCCGGGCGAGATGAGCTTCGTGCGGCAGATGGCGCCCCTGGGCCTGGGCCACGCCGTCTGGTGCGCCCGGGACATCATCGGCGACGAGCCCTTCGCCGTCATGCTGCCGGACATGCTGATGATGGCCGAGCCGGGTGCCCTGGCCCAGGCAGTGGCGGCCTTCGACCAGGTCGGCGGCAACATCGTCGTCGTCGAGCCGGCGCCGGAGGGCCAGGCCCACAAGTACGGCATCGTCGCCCTCGACGGGCAGGACGGCCGGCGAAACCGGATGACCGGCATGGTCGAGAAGCCCGCGCCGGGGACAGAGCCGTCCAACCTCTTCATCTCCGGGCGCTACGTCCTCCAGCCCGAGATCTTCGAACGCCTGGCCCGGCACCGGAAGGGCGCCGGCGGCGAGATCCAGCTGACCGACGCCATGGCGGACCTGATGGCAGACCAGGCCTTCCACGCCCTGGAGTACGACGGGACGACCTACGACTGCGGCGACAAGCTGGGCCTCCTGCGGGCCAATGTCGCCTATGCCCTGAAGCGGCCCGACCTGGCCGAGGGGACACGGGCGGTCCTGAAGGACCTGCTGGGCGAAGGGTGAGACTCCTCGTCTTCGGCTTCGGCTATTCGGCCCGCGCCCTGGCCGCACGGCTGCCGGGTGACGTGCAGGTCACCGCGACGGTACGTAGCCCCCTCCCGGCCCCCTGGCGGGACACTGTGGAGACCGTGTCCGTCCACCATCCGGACGCCCTGGGGACGGCCCTGGGACGCGCTGACGCCCTGCTGATCACCGCCGCCCCCGACCCGGAGACCGGCCTCTGCCCCGGCTTCGAGACCTTGGCCCCTCACCTCGCCTCCGGGTCCGGACCGGGATGGATCGGCTACCTCTCCACCACCGGAGTGTATGGCGACCGCGGCGGACGCTGGGTCCGTGAGACCAGTGAGGTGCGGCCCGCCTCGGAGATCTCCCGGCGGCGCGTGGCGGCCGAGGCCGCCTGGACCGGGACGGGCCGCCCCCTGGCCATTTTCAGGCTTCCCGGCATCTACGGCCCCGGCCGCTCGGCCCTGGACCGGGTACGGGAGGGGACCGCCCGGCGGATGGCCGCGCCCGGCCAGGTCTTCAGCCGGATCCACGTGGACGACCTCGCCGACGGCCTTGCCGCCGCCCTGGTCCGGCCGGACCGGATCGGCGTGTTCAACCTCTGTGACGATGAACCGGCGCCCGCCGCCGACGTGACCCTTGAGGCCTGCCGCCTGCTCGGCACAGAGCCACCGCCGCAGACGCCCCTGGACCTGGAGGCCTTGACCCCTGCCGCCCGGCGGTTCTGGGCCGAGAGCAAGCGCGTCTCCAACGCCCGGGCCAAGGCCGCCCTGGGCTGGCACCCCGCCCATCCCACCTACCGCGAGGGCTTGGCCGACATCCTGGCCAGCGGCGGTTAGCTATCCGCAGAGCTCGTCGACGAAGGCCAGCAGACGGTCAATATCCTGGGGACGCGACAGGCGGTGGTCGCCTTCGCGCACCAGGCTGAAGACGAGGTCGCGGGAGGTGAGGGCCTCGGCCAGGGCCAGGGCGTGACGCCAGGGCACATCTGGATCCGCCCCGCCCTGCAGGATCCGAACGGGCAGGTCGAGAACCAGGGGGCCGGGCAGGAGGTTCCAGTCGGCGGACTCCTCCAGGAATCGGTGGGCGATGGGATAGGGCTCGCCATAGTCCGACGGCCGCATCCAGACCCCGTCGCGGGCCAGGGCGGCGCGGTCGGCTTCGGTCATCTCGGGGACCATGAGGGCCTGGGGAAAATCGGCGGCGGGGGCGACGAGGACCAGGCCCTTGACCCGGTCCGGGCGGGCCAGGGCGCACAGGCAGGCCAGCCACCCGCCCATGGATGAGCCCACCAGGACCAGGTCGCCGGTCGTGAGAGCATCGATCATCGCCAGGGCGTCCGCCCGCCAGGACCCGATGGTCCCGTCGGTGAAGGCCCCACCGGACTCCCCGTGGCCGGAAAAGTCAAAGCGCAGGCAGGCCCGGCCGGCGGCGAGGGCCTGTTCGGCCAGGGCCTGGGCCTTGGTCCCGGTCATGTCCGAGCGGAAGCCGCCCAGCCAGACGACTGTGGGTCCGCGCCCCGCAACGGCCCGCCAGGCCAGGGGAACCCCCGCCTCGCGCTCCAGATGACCGGATGTCTCCTGCATGGCCCCTGCATAGCGCCCGGCGCCGGCCTGCGCTATCAGGACGGGGTGAGCCTTCCCGCGAACTTCACCCTGCTGCAGGTAGTCCCCGAGCTGGAGACCGGCGGCGCCGAGCAGACCACGCTCGACATCGCCCGCGCCGTCGTCGCCGCGGGTGGCCGGGCCCTGGTCGCCAGCCAGGGCGGGCGGATGGAGGCGGTCCTGGCGGCGGCGGGGGGCGAGCTGGTCCGCCTGCCCATGCACAGCAAGAATCCACTGGTCATGCTGAAGACCGCCCGGGCCCTGCGCCGGGTGATCCGGGAGCGGGGGGTCAGTCTCGTCCATGTCCGGTCCCGCGCGCCGGCCTTCCCAGCCCTGTGGGCGGCCCGGGCGGAGGGCCTGCCGACGGTGGCGACCTATCACGGCATCTACCTGGCGAAGGGCCGGGCGAAGCGTTGGTACAACGCCGTCATGACCCGGGTGGACCGGGTGATCGCCAACTCCGACTACACCCGGGATCACGTCCTGGCCGAGCATGGGATAGCGCCTGAGAGGGTCGTCGCCATCCCCCGGGGCGTGGACCTCACCCGCTTCGATCCGGCCCGGGTCGCCCCGGAGCGCGTGGAGGCCCTGAGGCGGGCCTGGGGCCTGCCGGCTGCGGGCGAGGGGCCCCTGGTCTTCCTGCTGGCTGGCCGCCTGACCCCGATCAAGGGGCACGAGACGATCATCGCCGCCGCCGCGCAGTTGAAAGGTGAGGGCCGGGACCTGCGGGTGATCTTCGCCGGCGACGACCAGGGCCGGACGACCTTTCGCCAGTCGCTCGAGGCGGCCGTCCGCGCCGCGGAGCTGGAGGGCGAGGTTCGCCTTGTCGGGCACTGCGACGACATGCCGGCGGCCTTCCTGGCGGCGGACGTCGCCCTGTTGCCCACCCTTGTGCCAGAGTCCTTCGGCCGGGCGGCCGTGGAGCCCCAGGTGATGGGACGGCCGGTCATCGCCTCGGACCACGGCGGCACGACGGAGACTGTCCTGCCCGGCCAGACCGGCTGGCTGGCGGCGCCCGGAGACATCGACGCCTGGGTCCGCGCCATGGCCGCCGCAGCCGACCTGGGCCGCGAAGGCTTGTCGGCCCTCGGGAGGACCGCCCGGGAGCGGGCGACCCGTCTCTATGCCAACGATACCATGTGCGCGGCGACCCTGGCGGTGTATGAGAAAATCCTCGAGGCGCGGGAAGCCAGGGAATGAGCCGCCAAATCCGCAAGGTCCTGGTGATCAAGCTGTCGGCCCTTGGTGATTTCGTGCTGGCACTGGCGGCCATGCGGCGTATCCGGGAAGCCCACCCCAAGGCCCGCATCACCCTTTTGACCACGCCCCCCTTCGAGGCCCTGGCCCGGGCCTGCCCCTACTTCGACGAGGTCGAGACGGACGGGAAGCCCGACGGGCCCGGAGCCTGGCTGGCCCTGCGGGGCCGGCTGAAGGCAGCGCGCTACGACCGGGTCTATGATCTGCAGACCTCCTCTGCCTCGGAACGGATCTTCCACCTCTTGAGGCCCTTCCCGCCGGAGTGGTCGGGCGTCGCCCTCGGCTGCGCCCTGCCCCATCGCACGCCGGGCAAGGACGCCATGCACACCCTGGAGCGCCAGGCCGACCAGCTGAAGTCGGCGGGGATCTGGCCGGATGCTCCGACGGAGCCCCTGTCGGCGCCGCCGCCGGACCTGTCCTGGATCGGCCGGACCGCACGGGGCCGACGCCGGCGTCCGGATCGACCCTATGTCATGCTGATCCCGGGCGGATCGGCCCACAGGCTGGACAAGCGCTGGCCAGTGGAGAGCTACGGGCGGCTGGCCCGGCGGATGCATGACCGGGGCTTCGACATCCTGGTCATCGGCGGGCCCCAGGAAAGCGCCCTGGGGCGGGAGATCCAGAAGCATGTGCCCCAGGCCCGGGACCTGACCGGCCGCACCGATTTTGCCACCGTGGCCCTGTTCGGTGCCGACGCCGCCCTGGTGGTCGGCAACGACACTGGCCCCCTGCACCTGGCTGCCGCGGCGGGGGCCCCGACCGTGGTCCTGTTCTCCGGAGCCTCGGACCCAGCCCTGTCCGCCCCGAGGGGGCATGTGATCGTGGTCCAGGCCGATGACCTGTCGACCCTGGACCCCTCGACGGTGTTGCGCGCCGCCGACAGCCTGCTGCCTGTTGAAGGCTCTGCTTGATCCCCGCGGTCCACAAGGTCATATATCTCTCTCAGGCGGGCGTTTTCCCGTCGTCGACTTCTTCAACAGCTTAAGGAGCAGAAGCCTATTCGCCGGCCCATGCAGGCGCCGCCCGTCAAAGACGGTCCGCGCATCAATGAAGACATCCGCGTTCCCCGGGTCCTGCTGATCGACCAGCATGGCGAGAAGCAGGGGGTCATGCCCACCTCCTCAGCCCTGGAAGCCGCCGAAGAGGCGGGTCTGGACCTGGTGGAGATCGTTCCCAACGCCGATCCGCCCGTCTGCAAGATTCTGGATTTTGGAAAGTTCAAGTTCCAGGAACAGAAGAAGAAGAACGAGGCGCGCAAGCGTCAAAAGGTCGTTGAGATCAAAGAGATCAAGCTTCGTCCGAACATCGACATCCATGACTACGAAGTGAAGTCGCGCTCGATGCACCGTTTCTTTGGCGAAGGTGACAAGGTCAAGGTGACTCTCCGTTTCCGAGGTCGTGAGCTGGCGCACCCCGAGTTGGGTATGAAGCTTCTCCAGCAGGTCAAGGCCGACTTTGATCCGGTGGCCAAGGTGGAATACGAGCCCCGCATGGAGGGCCGCCAGATGATCATGATCCTGGCGCCCAAGTAGGCCTCTCTTCCGGGCGGCGCCGCATTTCGTCGCCGCCCGCCCTTGCCCGGCCGGGCCCGCGGGCCTAACAACCGCGCCATGTCGGAGGCCGCAGACAAGCCGAAGTCCACGCCGCCCTTCGCGGCCATGGCCCTCATCGCGGTCATTTTCATCAATATGCTGGGCTTCGGGATCATCGTCCCGCTGCTGCCCTTCTACGCCAAGTCCTTCGACGCCCCGGCCTGGCAGATCGCCCTGATCTTCTCGGCCTACTCGATCGGCTCCTTCTTTGGCGAACCCTTCTGGGGCCGGCTGTCCGACCGCTACGGGCGCAAGCCGATCCTGATCTCGACCATCACGGGCAACTGCCTGTGCTATCTGGCCCTCGCCTTCGCCCCCAACATACTGGCCGCCTTCCTGATCCGATTGGTCGGCGGCCTCGCCGCCGGGAACGGTGCGGTGATCCAGGGCTACCTGTCCGACGTCACCCCGCCGGAGCAGCGTACGCGGCAGATGGCCTACCAGGGGGCCGCCTGGAACGTGGGCATGATCGTCGGCCCCTCCCTGGGCGGGCTCCTGGCCCACCCCGACGCCGGGCCGGCCGGTTTCCGGATCCCGCTGTTCGTGGCCTCGGGGCTGGCGGCCCTCTGCGTGCTGGGCATTCTGGTCTTCATCCGCGAGAGCAACCATCGCCGGGAGGGCGGTGCCCACCGGGTCAATCGCTGGTCGGCCATCAACGACGTCATGCGGAACCCGGTCCTGGGTCGCCTGATGCTTCTGACCTTCCTGGTAGGCTTCGCCTTCACCGGAATCGAATCCACCTTCGGGCTCTGGGCCAACGAGCGGTTCGACTGGACGCCCCGGGATATCGGGATCTGCTTCGCCTTCGTGGGAGTCTCCGCGGCGATCTCACAGATGTTCCTCACCGGCCCCCTCTCGGAGAAGTACGGGGAGGCTCGGATGCTGGCGATCGGTATGGCGCTGACCGTGGTCGGGGCGGGCCTGCAGGTCCTCTCGCCCGGGACGACGGCGACCATCGCCCTTATGTGCGTCACCGCCGTCGGCCAGTCCGTGGCCTTCCCCAATGTCGCTTCCCTCATCACGCGGACCGCCGACCCTCACCGGCAGGGACAGATCCTGGGTCTGAACAACGCCTGCGGGGCCCTGGCCCGGGTGGTGGGGCCCTTCTGCGCCGGGCTGATCTTCCCAATCAACATCAACGGGCCCTTCCTGATGGGTGCCATTGTGGTCATCCCGGCAATCTTCCTGGCCATCTCTGCAAGTCGCAGGGCAACGAAGCTGTCGGGCTGAAGAGTCTGTCAGGGCTTGCCCCTTCGCCCCTTTTGGCGTACTCACCCGCCCCTTCGGAGCCGCCTGGCCGAAAGGCATGCCATGGCGGTTCATCAATACGACAGAGGACGGAGCCGGAAGGTTTCCGACGTGAAATGCCGAAACTGAAGACAAAGTCGGGGGCGAAGAAGCGCTTCAAGCTCACCGCCACCGGCAAGATCAAGGCCGGCGTGGCGGGCAAGCGCCACCGCCTGATCAGCCACAGCTCCAAGTACATCCGCCAGAACCGTGGCACGAAGGTGATGACCGAGGCCGACGCCAAGATCATCCGCATCTTCCTGCCCTACGGCCTTTGATCGGAGGACCTGAAGCATGGCACGCGTGAAGAGGGGCGTTACCGCCCACGCCCGACACAAGAAGGTTCTCGAGAAGGCCGCCGGTTTCTATGGCCGCCGCAAGAACACCATCCGCGCCGCCAAGGCCGCGGTGGACAAGGCCGGACAGTACGCCTACCGCGACCGCAAGGTCCGCAAGCGTAGCTTCCGCTCGCTCTGGATCCAGCGGATCAACGCTGCGGCCCGGCTCGAGGGCATGACCTACGCCCGATTTATCCACGGCCTTGAACTGGCCGGGGTCCAGATGGACCGCAAGGTGCTGGCGGATATCGCCGGTAACGATCCGGTCGGGTTCAAGGCCATCGCCGACCAGGTTCGCGCCGCACTGGCCTGACGCCCGGAGCCCCTCGGCTTCGTCGCATTCAGAAGCCCCCCGGCGCGCCCGGGGGGCTTTTTGCTGCCCCCACTGGATTTCCTGAAGTCCCATCCGCCAGAACCCCTGCGAGATCGACGCGAATGACCGACATCGCCGAACTGGAAGCCGACAACACCGACCGCATTGATGCTGCCGCCGACCTCGCCGCCCTTGAAGAGGCGCGGGTCGCAATGCTGGGCAAGTCCGGGAACGTGACCCTGCTGGCGCGGACCCTGGGGGGCCTGAGTCTGGAGGATCGCAAGACCCTCGGGCCGCAGATCAACCAGATGCGCGACCGGCTGGCCACCCGGATCGAAGCCCGGAAGTCGGAACTTGAGGCCGCGGAGCTGGAGGCGCGCCTGGCCGCCGAGCGGGTGGACCTGTCCCTGCCCGCCCCACCCCGTCGCCGAGGCGGTGTACACCCGACCCTGCAGGTGATGGACGAGATGGTCTCCATCTTCGCTGACATGGGGTTCGGGGTCGCCGAGGGGCCGGACATCGAGACCGACTTCAACAACTTCACCGCCCTGAACTTTCCGCCCAAGCACCCGGCGCGGGAAATGCACGACACCTTCTTCCTGCCCCCGGACGCGAACGGCGAACGCAAGGTCCTGCGCACCCACACCTCGCCCGTCCAGGTTCGGGTCATGAACCGGACGAACGAGAAGCTGCCGTCCTGGATCGCCACCGGCCAGGAGCCGCCCATCCGGATCATCGTGCCCGGGCGCACCTTCCGGCAGGACTCCGACCAGACCCACACCCCGATGTTCCACCAGATCGAGGGTCTGGTGATCGACCGGGGTATACACATGGGCCACCTGAAGTGGACCCTGGAGACCTTCATCGCCCGGTTCTTCGAGACCGACCGGGTCACCACCCGCTTCCGGCCCCACCACTTCCCCTTCACCGAGCCCTCGGCGGAGATGGACGTGAAGTGCGACCGTTCAGGCGGCGAGGTCCGGATCGGTGAGGGCGAGGACTGGCTGGAAATCCTCGGCTGCGGGATGGTTCACCCCAATGTCCTGCGGAACTGCGGGCTGGACCCGGAGGTCTGGCAGGGCTTTGCCTTCGGCTGCGGCGTCGACCGCCTGGGGGTGCTGAAGTATGGCATGCCCGACCTGCGCGACATGTTCGCCGCCGATGGCCGCTGGCTGGCCCATTACGGGTTCTCGGCCTTTTCTGCGCCCAATTCCGCCTCGGGCCTGAGCTAGGAGGACTGAGATGAAGTTCACACTCTCCTGGCTCGGTGAGCATCTCGACACCTCCGCCTCCGTGGCCGAGGTGGTCGAGGCCATGACCATGGCTGGCCTTGAGGTCGAGCACGTGGAAGACCCCGGCGCGCGCCTCGCCGACTTTTCCGTCGCCCGCATCGTCGAGGCGGTCCAGCATCCCAATGCCGACCGCTTGAGGGTCTGCCAGGTCGACACCCTCGACGGGCGCAAGGAAATCGTCTGCGGGGCGCCCAACGCCCGGGCCGGCCTGACCACCATCTACGCTCCCATCGGCGCCTGCATCCCCGCCAACGGCGTGGTGCTGGAGGCCCGTCCCGTGCGCGGCGTCGTCTCCAACGGCATGCTGTGCTCGGCCGCCGAGCTGCAGACCGCCGAGGAGTCGGACGGCATACTGGAGCTGGACGGGGGACTTGCCGTGGGAACGCCCGCCGCCCAGGCCCTCGGGCTGGAAGCGGTGATCGACTTCGAGGTCACCCCCAACCGACCCGACTGGCTGGGTGTGGACGGTATCGCCCGGGACCTGGCGGCCGCGGGCCTTGGCACCCTCAGGACACCGGCCATCGCCCCCGTCCCCGGCGCCTTCCCCTGCCCGGTCCAGATCCGGCTGGACGACAGCGGCGCCTGTCTGGCCTTTGCGGGGCGCCTGATCCGGGGCGTGCGAAACGGCCCCTCGCCGGACTGGCTGCAGCAGAAGCTGAAGTCGATCGGGCTGCGGCCCATCAGCGCCCTTGTGGACATCACCAACCTGATCACCTTCGACCGGGCCCGGCCCCTGCACGTCTACGACGCCGCTCACCTGTCCGGGGGCTGGATCGAGGCCCGGCTGGGCCGGCTGGGCGAGACGGTCGAGGCCCTGGACGGCAAGACCTACGCCGCCGGACCCGAGATCTGCGTCATTGGCGACGCCTCGGGCGCCCTAGGCCTGGGCGGGGTGATGGGCGGCGCCTCCACCGGCTGCTCGGAGACCACCACCGACGTCTTCATCGAAAGCGCCTGGTTCGACCCGATCCGGATCGCCCAGGCGGGCCGGACCCTGGGGATCAGTTCGGACGCCCAGTACCGGTTCGCCCGGGGCGTGGACCCGGAAGGCCTGCTTCCCGGGCTGGAACTTGCGACCCGGCTGATCCTGGACATCTGCGGCGGAGAGGCCTCCGAGGCGGTCCTGGCGGGGAAGGCGCCCGCGCGGCCGGCACCCTTCGCCTTCGACCGGAGCTATGTCGAGGCCCTCTCAGGGCTGTCCCTGGACCGCACACGGATCGACGCCATCCTTTCGGACCTGGGCTTTGCCCTCGAAGGCGAGACCGTGGCGCCGCCCTCCTGGCGCCGGGACGTCGAGGGCCGGGCGGACCTCGTCGAGGAAGTGGCGCGGATCGCCGGCTACGACGCCTTGCCTTCCACCCCCCTGCCGCCGGTCGCCCTCCCGCCGGGGGGTGTGCTGACGGTGCGCCAGGGCCGGATGCGGATCGCCCGCCGGGCCCTGGCCGCTGCGGGGTTTGCCGAAGCCGTGACCTGGAGCTTCATGAAGCAGGCGACGGCCGAACGGTTCGGCGGCGGCGCCCCGGAACTGGTGCTGTCCAACCCCATCGCGGCGGACCTGGACTGCATGCGGCCCTCCATCCTGCCGAACCTCATCGAGGCGGTGGGACGGAACGCCCGGCGGGGCTATCCCGACGCCGCCCTGTTCGAGATCGGCCCGATCTATCGCGGCGACCAGCCCGGCGACCAGTCGGCGGTGATCGCGGCCGTCGTCTCACCCCATCCCTCGCGCCGCTGGGACGGCCGGGACAATGACGCCCTCTTCGACCTGAAGGGGGACCTTGAGGCCCTGCTCGGCGAAATCTCCGCCCCGCCCCTGCAGACTGTTCAGGGCGCATCGTCTTCCTGGTGGAGCCCCGGCCGGTCCGCCCGGCTCCAGCTTGGCCCCAAGACCGTGATCGCCGAGTTCGGGGAGATTCATCCTGCGGTCCTGAAGGCCATGGATGTGGACGGCCCGGTCCTCGGCTTCGAGATCCACCTGGACCTCTTGCCCGAGCCCAAGCGGCGGGACGTGAAGACCCGCCCGGCCTTCCAGCCCTCGGTTCTGATGCCCCTGTCGCGGGACTTTGCCTTCCTGCTGCCGGAAGCAACCCCGGCGGGCGACCTGGTGCGTCCGATCCTGGCGGCGGACAAGGCCCTGGTCGCCGACGCGCGCATCTTCGACGTCTATCGCGGAGCCGGCGTACCAGAGGGGTTCAAGTCGGTGGCGGTCGAGGTGCGCATCCAGCCCCGGGAACAGACCCTGACGGAGGCCGACATCGAAGCCCTGTCCGACCGGATCGTCGCGGCGGCCGGCAAGGCGACGGGTGCCCAACTGAGGGGCTGAGCCGCAACTGCTATCGCCAGAGCCAGGGTATCTCGTAGCTTATTGATCTTGATCAATGAGGCGATCAGGTCATGATTTCCATTGGTTCATTGCGTCTCCGGACCTGCGGCCGGACGACCAGACAGTTGAGGAAGACCATGAGCGCGACGGAAACCCTGGGCCGCGGTGCGGCCACCAAGACCGAGCATTTCGACGTCCTGGTCGTCGGCGCCGGCATTTCCGGGATCGGCGGCGCCTACCACCTTGAGACCCAGTCGCGGGGGACAAGCTATGTCGTCCTTGAGACCCAGGAGACCTTTGGCGGCACCTGGAGCACGCACAAGTATCCCGGTATCCGCTCAGACAGCGACCTCTACACCTTCGGCTACCGGTTCAAGCCCTGGGTCAACGCCCCGATCGCCTCGGCCGAGGAGATCCTGAAATACATGGGCGAGGTGATCGCCGAGAACGACATCGGCCGGCACATCCGCTACCGGCACAAGATCCTGAAGACCACCTGGTCCAGCCTGGACAACACCTGGACGGTGGAGGCGGTTCGCCTCGATACCGACGAGAAGGTGACCTTCACCTGCAACTTCCTCTGGATGTGCCAGGGCTACTACCGCCACGATGTCGGCTACACGCCCGACTGGGAGGGGATGGAGGACTACCAGGGTCAGGTCATTCACCCGCAGAACTGGCCCAAGGATATCGACCTTACGGGCAAGAAGGTGCTGCTGATCGGCTCGGGCGCGACGGCGGCCACCCTGGTCCCGGCCATCGCCGGCAAGTGCGCCCATGTCACCATGCTGCAGCGCTCGCCGACCTATTTCATCCCGGGACGGAACGCCAACGAGCTGGCCGACACCCTGCGTCAGCTCGAGATCGATGAGACCTGGATCCACGAGATCGTCCGCCGGAAGATCCTGTTTGACGGCGGCGAGTTCACCCGGCGCTCCTTCGAGGAGCCGGAGGTGGTGCGGAACGAGCTGCTGTCGGGCGTCCGCGCCTTCCTCGGCGACGAGGCCGTGCAGGAACACTTCACGCCCAAGTACCGCCCCTGGAGCCAGAGGATCGCCTTCGTGCCCGAGGGCGACCTCTTCAAGTCGGTGATTGCAGGCCAGGCCAGCGTCGTGACCGACGAGATCGACCGCTTCGTCCCGGAGGGCGTGAAGTTGAAGTCCGGCAAGGTCATCGAGGCCGACGTGGTCGTCACCGCTACGGGCTTCCACCTGAGCGTGCTGGGCGACATCGAGATGACGGTCGACGGCAAGCCCCTCGACATGTCCAAGACCGTCACCTACCGCGGCATGATGTTCACCGGCGTGCCGAACCTGGTCTGGGTGTTCGGCTATTTCCGGGCCAGCTGGACCCTTCGGGTGGACCTGCTCGGCGACTTCGTCTGCCGGCTCCTCGACCACATGAAGAAGAAAGGTGTAAAGCGGGTCACGCCCGAGCTACGGCCCGAGGACAAGGACATGACCCTGGGTCCCTGGATGGACCCCGAGGACTTCAATCCAGGCTACCTGCAGCGCGGCGGCCACCTGCTGCCCAAGTCGGGCGATAAGCCGGAATGGCGCCACAGCCAGGACTTCTGGCGAGAAAAGGACGAACTGCCCAAGATCGACCTGGACGACCCGATCTTCCGCTACGGGAACTGAAACGGTGGGGCGCGGCGCTCAGTTGAGGGTCGCGCCGCCTGTCCCTCCCGCCTGGAGCGCAGCGACGCAGGCGATGATGTCGTCCCAATCGGCAAGCCCCTTGCGATCGCCCATGGCGGCGAACTCCGCGGCCCTGAGGGTGGCGATCACCTCGGCATCCTCGCCATACTGGGCGATGAGGGTCTCGGCGGCAGCGCGGGTCTGTTCAGGAAAGACAGGGCCTTGGGGCATGGCGGACCTTGAAGCATCAGGTCGGCAAGCTCTGGACCGGCGCGCGGCGCGTGGCAAGATCAGGAAGCTGAGGGGGACCTGCGCATGAAGGACCGGTTTGGACTGGAGACGCGGGGAAGCCCCCGGGCGGTGGCCGCCCTGGAGCAGGCCGTGGCGGCCCTCTTCGCCATGCGGCCCGAAGCCATGGGCTTTCTCAAGACAGCGGCCTCCGACGCGGACTGCGCCCTGGGACGGATGCTGGGTGCATATCTGGGCCTGATGTCCTCGGAGCGCGGTCCCAGCGAGGCTGGGGTTGCGAGGATGGGCGAAATCGTCCCGGCGGATGACCGGGAGGCAGCTCACCTGGCGGTGATCCGGGCCTGGGCGGCGGGAGACACGTCCGGGGCGAGCCGGCGGCTGGACACCGTGCTGGAGACCTGGCCGGCTGACCCGATCGCCCTGAACGCCGCCCACCAGCTGGACTTCTTCCTGGGCGACGCCGGAAGACTCAGGAGCCGACCAGCCGCGGCGCTTCAGGCCTGGAATCCCGCCGACCCCGCCTATCCCTACCTGTTCGGCCTGCAGGCCTTCGGGCTTGAGGAGTTGGGCGACTATCCTGCCGCCGAGGCCTCGGCCCGGCAGGCCCTGGACAGCGCGCCCGACGACGTCTGGGCCCAGCACGCCCTTGTCCACGCCCTCGAGATGCAGGGCCGAGCGGAGGCAGGCCTCGACCTGCTGGAGGCCCGCAGGCCGCATTGGGGGCACGACCACTTCCTGAAGGTCCACACCTCCTGGCATGCGGCCCTCTTCGCCCTCGAGACCGACGGGGCGGACCGGGCCCTGGCCCTGTACGACGCTGCCGTCTGGGATGGCGGACCCGATCCCCTGGCCATGACCCTGATTGATTCGGCGGGCCTGCTCTGGAGGCTCAAGCTGGACGGCGTGGACGCGGGCGGGCGCTGGGACCGGCTGTCGGACGAATGGGCCCTGCATGACGAGGGGGCCTGGTACGCCTTCAACGACCTTCACGCTGTGCTGGCCCACTGCGGTGCCGGGCGGCTGGACCGAGCGGCGGCCCTGGTCGACCGCATGGCCGGGGCGGCGGCGAACCCGGACCCGGCGGCGACCAATGCCCAGGTCCTGAAGGCGGCGGGGCTGTCTGCGGCACGGGGCGTCCTGGCCTTCGCCCGGGGCGATTACGCGGCCTGCGTCGCCTGGCTTGCGCCGGTGCGACATCTCCTCTCGGTGTTCGGTGGCAGCCACGCCCAGCGGGACGCCTGGCAGAGGACCCTGCTGGTGGCGGCCCTGCGCAGCGGCGAGACCGGCTTCGCCCGGGCGCTGGTGGGCGAGCGACTGGCCGAGCGTCCGGACAGCGTCTGGAGCCGGGCGCGCCTGGCCGAGCTGGACGCCCTCAGTCGGTGAAGGTGAAGCGGTTGAAGCCCTCGGCGTCGGTTTCCAGGCGAACCCTGCGGCCGATGGGCTCGCGGGCGGCGAGTTCCGCGAAGGCGGCCTCCGAGGCCTGGTTGGCGGCGGCGCGGCGACCATCGGCCAGGCGGGCGATGACCACGATGGCCGGCCCCGAGCGGGTCGTGGTGGTGGTGTAGGTCTCCACCGTCGCCTCGCCCGTCGCCGTTTCGACCTCAAGCCCGGGGACCGGGTCGTAGGGGATCTTCGCCCGGCGCGCCTCGGGCTGGCTCCAGTCGGCGGGTGCCGTGGAATAGACCCCCACAGAGTACTTCGAGAGCATGCCGCCGTTTGCGCCGATAAAGCCGAAGGCGCCGGGCCGGGCGCGAAGGGCCGGGACGACCTCGGCGATGGCGTGCATGGAGTAGTTGTTCCCCGCCCCGCCGAAATAGGGCAGGCCGCCCGTCAGGGTCAGGCCACGAGGGTCGTCCGCGGCTATGCCCAGGCCGTCGATCATGTTGAACACGGCGATGGGGAAGCAGGAGTAGAAGTCGAAGACCGCCATGTCCCCGGCCGTGCGCCCGGCGAGTTCCAGGGCCTTGCGGCCGGCGGCGATGGCGGAGGGGCTGGCCGACAGGTCGGGCCGCTCCATGATGGTCAGCTCGTTGGCGTCAGCCTGGCCATGCAGGAAGACGAAGCGGTCCTCGGGAACGCCCAGGGCGCGGGCTCGCCCCACCGAGGTCAGGATCACCGCGGCGGCCTGGTTCACCTGGTCCCGGGCCACCAGCATGCGGGTGAAGGGATCAGCGACGATCCGGTTCTTCTCATTGATGGCGACCAGTTCCTCGGCGGTCTTCTCGACCGGCGAGGCGGAATAGGGATTGGCCGCAGCCACCCGGGTGAAGGGCGCGAACAGCTCGCCCATCTTCCGGGCGTAGGTCGGCCGGTCGAGGCCAAGGCGGGCCCGGCGCGCGTTCTCGAACAGGGCATAGGCGGGAATGGCACCTGTGATCCGGTGCTTGAGGATCGACGGGGTGAACATGCCCTCGAGGCCGTAGCCACGGTCCTCCATCGACCCCTCGACGATCTCGGACCAGTCGGGGGTCTCGCCCTTGGCATTCAGGGTCAGGACGGTGGACATGGCCTCAGAGCCCACCAGCAGGACCGCCTCGGCCTCGCCGCAGGCGATGGCCTCGCAGAACTCCCCCACCAGGCGCTGGGGGCCCTGGCCGCCGGTGATCTCGAGTATGGCCCGGGCCGGGTCGGCACCGATGCGCCGGGCGACCGACCGGGGGAAGTTGTTGGAGGCGCCAAAGGGGGCCTTCGCCCCCGGTGAGGAGATCTCGAACTGGCGGATGGCGACGATCACGTCCAGGGCACCGGCGAGGTCGCCGGAGGCACCCGCGTCGGCGAGGGCGGCGCGGGCCGCCTCCCCGGCGAGGTCAGCGGGGGAGAGGGCGCGATAGCCGGTGTCCGTCGGGCGCTCCGCAGCCTGTCCGACCCCGATCAGCACCGGTGTCCGGTCATCCGTTGAAGACATCGTGGTTTCCTTCCTCGGCCTCAGGACAGCCGGAACCTGTTACTTTTCCTGGAGCAGGCGTTCGATCACCGCGGCGGCGTCCTTGCCGCCCCAGTCCGCTTCACCCAGCATCCGCGCGCGCTCCACACCGTCGCGACCGAAGACAAGGGTCGTCGGCATGGCGGCCGTCGGAGGGGTCAGGGAGAAGGGCAGGCTTGACTTGGAGTCGCGGTAGAAGGCCAGGGGCGCGTTCTTGGCGATGAAGGCCCGGGCCTTGTCCGCATCCTTGTCGCGGTCAATCGAGATGGCCAGGACAACGACGTCCCGGCCCTTCTGGGCCTCTGCCAGCTTGGCGAGGGTGGGCATTTCCAGGATACAAGGGGCGCACCAGGTGGCCCACAGGTTCACCACGACGACCTTGCCGCGGAAGTCACCGATCCGCACCGGCTTGCCGTCTGCGTCAAAGAAGCTGGTGGCGGGCGCGGCCGAGGCCTCGGCAGGCAGGATCAGGCGGGCCATCTCGCCCCGGGCCAGGTCCTTGAGGCCACCCTTCGCCCGAGGGGTTATGAAAGCCTGGGCGATGATGTAGACAACGACGGCGACGCCGACCAGGGCAGCGCCCCAGAGAGCGAACTTCAGAACGCCCACCCTGGGAGATCCGGCTTCTTTATCCTGGCTCATGATGACCGAAGACTCCCAAAACGATCCGAAAACAGCCCCCCAGGGGGGCCAGGCCATGTGGGGCGGCCGGTTTGCTGTCCGGCCCGACGACCTGATGCAGGCGATCAACGTCAGCATCGGTTTCGACAGGCGGCTGGCCGAACAGGATCTGGCCGGCTCCCACGCCCACGCGGCGATGTTGCGCAAGCAGGGCGTGATTACAAGCGAAGACGAAGCGGCCATCCAGTCGGGGCTCAACGCCATAGCCGGCGAGATCCAGGACGGGACCTTCCCCTTTCGCGAGGAGTTCGAGGACATCCACATGAACGTGGAGGCCCGCCTGCGCGAGTTGATAGGGCCTGCAGCAGGACGCCTTCACACCGCCCGAAGCCGCAATGACCAGGTCGCGGTAGATTTCCGCCTGTGGGTGCGGGAGGCCTGCGACCGGACCCTCGCGCAGCTCCTCCGTCTCCAGGTCGCCCTGCTCGATCGCGCAGAGCAGCACGCCGCCACACTCATGCCGGGGTTCACCCACCTCCAGCCCGCCCAGCCGGTGACCTTCGGCCACCACCTGATGGCCTATCTCGAGATGTTCGGCCGCGACGCCGGGCGCTTCGCCGACGCCCGTACGCGCATGAACGAGTGCCCGCTTGGGGCTGCGGCGCTGGCCGGTTCGCCCTTCCCCATCGACCGGGAGGCTACAGCCACGGCCCTGGGCTTCGACCGGCCCACAGCCAACTCCCTCGACAGCGTCTCGGACCGCGACTTCGCCCTTGAGGCCCTGGCCGCGGCCACGCTCTGCGGCATCCACCTGTCGCGCCTGGCCGAGGAGCTGGTCATCTGGACGACACCCCAGTTTGGCTTCGTGCGCCTGTCGGATGCCTTCTCCACCGGGTCGTCCATCATGCCGCAGAAGCGAAATCCCGACGCAGCCGAGCTTGTCCGGGCCAAGGTTGGACGGCTGATGGGGTCCTTCACCCAGCTTACGATCGTGATGAAGGGCCTTCCGCTGGCTTATTCCAAGGACATGCAGGAGGACAAGGTCCCGACCTTCGAGGCCTTCGACGCCCTCGAGCTGTCCCTGGCGGCCATGACCGGAATGATCCTCGACCTTGAACCGGCCGTCGACCGGATGGCTGCGGCAGCCGGCGCCGGCTTTTCGACCGCCACCGACCTCGCCGACTGGCTGGTCCGCACCCTCGACATGCCTTTCCGCGAAGCCCATCACGTAACCGGCGCGGCGGTGAAGCGGGCGGAGGCGCTCGGCGTCGACCTGCCCGGCCTGCCCCTCGCCGAGTTCCAGGCCCTGTGCCAGGGGATCACCCCGGCCGTCTTCGAGGTCCTGACCCCTGCAGCTTCAGCGGGAAGCCGCCAGAGCTACGGCGGCGCAGCGCCCGACCAGGTCCGCCTGCAAGTGGCCCGCTGGAGGGAGAGACTGGCATGAGGCTCTCGCGGCTGGCCCTCGTCGGACTGATCCTCGCCCTCCCCGCCGTGTCGGCCTGCGGCAAGCTGGGCCGGCTCGAGCGCCCCGAGCCCCGTCCAGGCGACGTGCGGGACGTCGACGCCGGTGCCGAGCCAGGCCAGGTCCTCCGGACGACCGACCCGCGCGACCGCAACGCCGAACCTTTGCCGCCTCTGGCCGCACCGCCTCCCAAGGCGGCGGAAGCCTCACCGAAATGAACCATTTCGAGTTCCGGGAGGGCGAACTCCACTGCGAGGACGTTCCGCTGTCGCGGATTGCCGAAGCGGTGGGCACGCCGGTCTATGTCTATTCCTCCGCGACCCTGGAGCGGCACTTCCTCGTCCTCGCCGAGGCCATGGCCCGGGCAGGACTCAAGGGCGAGGAGGGCGGGCCCGTCCTGATCGCCTACGCCGTCAAGGCCAACCCCAACCTGTCGGTCCTGGCCACCCTCGCCCGGCTCGGCGCAGGCGCAGATACGGTTTCCGAGGGCGAGATCCGGCGCGCCCTCGCGGCCGGCATTCCGGCCAGCAGGATCGTCTTCTCCGGCGTCGGCAAGCAGGCCGGTGAGATCGCCTTCGCCCTCGACGCCGGAATCTCGGAGATCAACGTGGAGTCCGAGCCCGAGATGCGGCTGGTCTCCCAGGTGGCGCAGCGGGTCGGCCGTCCCGCCAGGATCGCCTTCCGGGTCAATCCGGACGTCGTCGCGGGAGGACACGCCAAGATCTCCACCGGCGGCGCCGAAGACAAGTTCGGGGTCTCCTTCTCCGAGGCTGAGCGGCTGTACGCAGAGGCAGGGTCCGATCCCTGGCTGGAGCCGGTGGGGCTGACCTGCCACATTGGCAGCCAGATCAGCGACCTGGCGCCCATGGAGGCCGCCTTCCGCCGCATGCGGGAACTGGTGGAGCGCCTGCGCGCCCGAGGCCTTTCGGTCCGCCGGCTCGACCTGGGGGGCGGGTTGGGCGTTCCCTATTTCAACCAGCCGGAGCCGCCGTCGCCAGCCGACTACGCGGCCATGGTCACACGGGTCACGGACGGACTTGGGATCGGCCTTGCCTTCGAGCCTGGCCGGCTTATCGCCGCCAATGCGGGCGTCCTCCTGGCCCAGGTGCTGCACATCCATGAAAGACCAGAAGGCCGCCGCTTCGTGGTTCTGGATGCTGCGATGAACGATCTGATCCGGCCGGCCATGTACGACGCCTATCACGACCTTCGCCCGGTCCACCCCCGGACTGGGGCCCTGTCCGCCTTCGACGTGGTCGGCCCGGTCTGCGAGACAAGCGATACCTTCACCCGCGACCGCGACCTGCCTCCGCTCGAGGCCGGGGACCTGGTGGCCTTCATGAGCGCGGGTGCCTATGGCGCGTCGATGGCCAGCGAGTACAACAGCCGGCTCCTGGTTCCGGAGGTCCTTGTCCGGGGTTCGAACTGGGCCTTGGTGCGGCCCCGTCCCACCTATGAGGACATGATGTCGCGGGAAGCCATGCCGCCCTGGCTGGACTAAGCCTCCGGCAGGGCACCAATCCAGGGCAGGGTCCGGTAGGCGCCTGCCGCATCCATGCCATACCCGACGAGAAACCTATCCGGTGCCTCCCAGGCGAAGGCATCCGGCGGACGGCGGCCCGGCCGCGACGGCGGCTTCAGGGCGAAGACAACCGTCAGGACCTCAGAGGCACCCGCCTTGAGGACCAGCGCCCTTGCGGCCTCCAGGGAGTTCCCGGTCTCCAGGACATCGTCGAGGATCAGCACCTGCCGACCCGCAAGGGGACGCTGCAGGCCGGCGACGACCGCCCCGGTGCCGGAACTCTGGGTCCCGTCGCCGTAGGAGGACATCCAGATGGCGTCGAAGCTCAGGGGCCGGCCCAGGTTGGCGAGGGCCCGGGTCAAGTCCGAAGCGAACCAGATGCCTCCAGTCAGCAGGCATACGGCGATGGCGTCCGGCGCGAGACGAGGTGCAAGCCGGGCCGCCAGGCCCCGGACCGCGGCGGCGATCTCGGGCTCCGTGAGGAGGGGTTCCGGCGGTGCCGGCTCAGTCATGGGCGGGAGGCGCACCTGCCGGCGGGGTCGCTTTGGCAGGTTGAGCCGCCGGAGGGGCCACCCCGGTGGGCGCGGGGCCAGGAGTGGGGCCGGATCCATGAGCAGGGGCGGCACCCGTCACCTTGCCAGTCGCGGGCGGGTGCGAGACGAAGGTCAGGGCGACACTGGCCACGCCGGGAGGCGGGTTCCGGACCAGGACCTGGAAATAGCGGGTCTGGAGGGGTGGAAGGGTATCGACTGGCTTCGAGACGAGGGTCGAGAGGATCGCGCCCCGGGCGTCGACCAGGGTGACCTGGAGCGGCGCCGCCGGCGTCGGCTTGTCACGTTCGTTCCGGATCCGGCCGGAGACGCCCAGAATGGCCTGACCGTTCTGGACGGCCGGGGAGACGCGCACCTGCTCGATCACCAGGCCGACGCCGTTCACCGAGACCCCGGCGGCGGCGTAAAGGGCCGCGGTCTTGGGCCACAGGCGGACAATGGGGTTGCGGAACAGGGCGACCCCGACGGCGATCAGGGCCAGCACCGCCGCCAGGCCCGCCCAGACCAGGCGGGAAGATAGCCCGGGCTTACCCTTTCCCTTACCCTTGCGGCCAGAGACCGGGGGCGGAATCATGGGCTCCAGGTCCTCGAAGGCGTCAGGCGCCGACGGTTCCGGTTCAGGAATGACGATAGGGGGCGCTTCCGGGTTCTTGGGGGCCGGCGGCGGCGGGGGTACCTCTTCCCAGGGTTCGAGCTCGCCATCCGCACGGCGGGCCGTCCACTTATGGTGGCAGGCGACGCAGCGGACGGTCCGTCCGCCGGTGGGAATCTTGGCGGAACCGACGGCGTACCGTGCAGAGCATCTCGGGCAGGTCAGGATCATGGTGTGCGGCGCCAGACCATCGTCATACACCCCCTCGGGGGCTCTTGTTTGGGAATTACGCTTTCAAGGTTAACAGATAACAGCGACCGATCCGAGCGCGATGCGCAGACCCTCCGATGCTCGGGATGCACGACAGGGAAGGGTCTGTGCTAGACTTACCTCTGTCATCTTCCCCAGCCCAGCGGCAACGCCTTGTCTGACCCCGCGCCTCCTTCCTCCCCGCCGATCGCCCTGAGGCTGACCGGGCTGTCCGCCCCACAGCGCGCGGGAACCGATGGGCTGGAAGGCGTGAACCTCGATGTCCCTGAAGGCGGGTTCATGCTTGTGCACGGCGAGGCGGGTGCAGGAAAGACCCTGCTCATGGCCATGGCGGGCCTCGCACTTCGGCCGGGTGCCGGACGAATCCAGTTGTTCGGACTGGACCCGTGGGGCGTTTCGCGACAGGGCCGGGCCCGCCTCCGCCGACGCCTGGGACTGGTCTTCCAGGACCTCAGTCTCATCGACGACATGACCGTGGCGGAGAACGCCGCCTTGCCCATGCGGATCGCCGGCGTCCGGCCGGAGGTCCTGCGCCGCGACGTAGGCGAACTCCTGACCTGGATGGGACTGGCCGGGAAGGCTGCGGCTCGGCCGGGTGACCTCAACCATGACGAATGCCAGAGGCTTGCCGTCGCTCGCGCTGTCGCCGGGCGGCCCGAGATCATCCTTGCGGACGAGCCGGTCGGCTGGATGGGGCCGGAGGCTGCCGCCCGGGTACTGAGGCTGCTGCTCCAGCTCAACCGCCAGGGCGTAACGCTGGTCATGGCGAGCCGAAATCCAGACCTGGTGCCAGCGCCCCAGAAGCTCGAACTGGTCCGGGGACGTCCCCGACCGGAGGCACGGCCATGAAGCTTCAACTGCCGCAGGGCTTCGCCACCTTCCTGATCCTGGCGGCGCTGACGGCGCTTGCGGGCTTGTGCGCCCTCGGCGGCGCGACCGTTCTTGAGCGCACCGAAGTTTGGCGCACGCGACTCGCCGGCGAAATGACCGTCGCGATCCGGCCGGCACCTGCTGGAACCTCCGACACAGAGGTTATCCGGGCCGCCGAGATTCTCGCCGGGACCCAGGGAGTGGCAGAAGTGCGGGTCCTGGATCGAAGCCGCGTCGCGGGCCTGCTCGCGCCCTGGACAGCGGGTGCCCGCGGACCCGACCTCGCCATCCTGCCGCGGCTGATCGCGGTCGACCTCGACATCCGTGCGCCCGCCCAACGGCAAGGGCTTGCGGATGCGCTGAGTGCCGCGGGAATCCGCGCCATCGTCGACGACCACCAGGGCTGGCGCAGGACCGCCCTCGACCTGCGCCGGCAGGCCGCTGCACCCCTGCTTGGCGGACTCGCCGCCTGCCTGGCGGGACTGGCGGCGGCGGGAAGCCTTTCCGTGGGCCGGGAGGCCGAACGCCGCGGCCAGGCCCTGCGTACGCGCCTGCGCCTCGGGGAGTCGCCGGGCGACTGCGTCCGGAGCCTCTTCCTCTCCTGCGTCCCGGAGCTTGGCCTGGGCACCCTCGTGGGAGGGCTGATTGCCGCCGCCCTGGGCCTGGCGTCCGGTCTGGCGACCCCTGGCGCGAATGCCGCGACCCTCGCGCAGCCGGCGATTATTCTCGGGGCGGCGACCGCCCTCTGTGCCGTCGTCGCCGTTGCCTTCGCCCTTGTCACCGCCCTCAGGCGGACCCGGGACATGGAGCCATGAGAACCCTCGCTGCGCTCCTGGTCATCGGCCTTATCTGGGTTTGCGGCCTGATGGCCTTCGCAGACCGGATCAGCCGCCTGACCCCGGCCCCCTTGCCCCAGGCCGCAGAAGGGGTCGTCGTCCTGACCGGGGCAGGTTCGAATGCGCGCCTTGATACGGGCATGGCGGTCCTGGAGTCCGGTCTGGCGAAGCGGCTCCTCGTCTCCGGAGTCAACCGCGAGGCGAGCCGGGAGGATATCCGCCTGGTCAGCAAGGCGGCAAAGCGGCTCTACGACTGCTGCGTGGACCTGGGATTCACCGCCGCCAATACCCTGGGCAATGCCCGGGAAGCCGCCGAATGGGCCCGGGCCATGCGGTTCCAGAGCCTGATCATCGTGACCGCCGACTATCACATGCCCAGGGCCATGCTGGAGCTGAATTCCGCCCTACCGGGGGTGAGCCTCCAGCCCTACGCGGCCGCAACGCCGGTGATCGACGCCCGGCGCTGGTGGCGCACCCGGAGCGGGGCGCGGTTGATGATCGGGGAGTACTCGAAGTACATGACAGTCCTGGGCCGCGAGACGGTCCGCCGCCTCGGTCCGCGGGCCGATGACACCCGTAAGGACGCACCTTGATCCTGATCCGCTCACTGGTCTTCACCGTCGTATTCTATGTCTGGTCCGTGATCTACGCGATCGCCATGGTCCCGCTCCTGGTCGCGCCGCGCCGTTGGTTGCTCGCCGCCCTGCGGTTCTGGAGCCTGTCCTTGATCGTGCTCCTCCGCGTGATCTGCGGGATCCGGGTCGAGATCCGCGGACGCGAATACGCCCCCGCCGGCGACGCCCTGATCGCCCCCAAGCACCAGACCATGTTCGACGTCTTCGTCCAGTTCAGCGCCCTGAAGGGGTCCCTCTTCGTCTTCAAGAAGGAGTTGATGGCCATCCCGATCTTTGGCTGGATCGCCCTCAAGCTCGGCTCCATCGTGGTGGATCGGGCCGGACAGGCCACAGCCCTCAGGGACATGGTCCGGCGGGCGCAGGAACAGTTTCGCCTTGAGGACCGGCAACTGGTCATCTTCCCGGAGGGCACTCGCAAGGCTCCCGGCGCGGCCCCTGACTACAAACCCGGCGTTGCGGCCCTCTACCGCGAACTCGGCGTAACGGTTCACCCGATGGCCACCAATGCAGGAATGCACTGGCCCGCACATGGCTTCCTGCGACGGCCGGGGGTGATCGTCTACGAGTTCCTCGAACCCATCCCGCCCGGCCTGAAGCGGGGCGAGTTCATGCGCCGGCTCGAGGACAGCATTGAGACCGCCTGCGGCCGCCTGCTGGCCGAGGGACTCTAGCGGGTCTCGAGGTCGACGACCCGCTGCAGGAGCCGCTCCATGCCCAGGTCCCGCACGCCGGCCTCCCGCAGGTGAGAGACAAGGTCCCGGAGGTAGTCGACGTTCGGACCCGAGAGGCCTCGAGCGCCGGCGATCCGTCTTGCCTGGTCGTCCTCGGTGAGGTCGCCCGCCCACTGCGGGTGTCCGGTGTCGGACAGATAGGTCAGGCAGTCGGCCCGCTGGCCCCCGTCCAGCCGAACCCGGACCCGGCCTTCGATGTAGGTCTCAGTAGGCTGCTCGCGCTCGCGCAGGTAGTCGGCGACCTGCCGCCATCGCTCGGCGGCTACCCGATAGGCCACCCCCCGGACAGAGCCGCCGCGCACCAGGCCGAGGACCAGGCCCGGCCGTTCAGGGGTTCCCCGATGGTGAACCGAATAGATACAGAAGGCCCGGCGACGTCCGTGTAGGATGGCGGCGCGCTTCTCGACCCAATCGAAACCCGGGCGCCACATCAGTGACCCGTAGCCGAAGACCCAGTCCCCTTCAGCCGCTTCAGACCGCATGTCCGCCTCCCGAACCGATTCCTCCATGCCCGACCCCGGGCCGTCGCGCAAACTCAGCTGGGCGGGCTTATGGGTCCCCTTCCTCGTCGCCGGCCTGCTCGTCGCAGGCTGGAGCGCAGGATGGGTCTACGCCGCCCGACAGGTCGAGGCCGGCCTGGAGCGGGGCGTCGCCAACCTCAGGGCGGCGGGGACCGAGGTCGCCTGGACCTCGAAACGCCTCTCCGGCTATCCGTTCCGCCTCAACCTGGCGCTTTCCGACCTCAGGGTCGCAACCGGGGGCTGGGTCCTGGAGACGTCGGACCTCGAGGCGCAAGCCTTCCTGCATGCACCGCGGAACTGGCTTTTGGCGACTCCCGCCGGCCTTGTGGTGACGCGTCCCGAGGGCGGCGGCCTGGAGGTCAGGGGGCGCCGGATCCTGGCGAGCTTCGCCCTTGCCGCCGAGGGGATTCCGAGAGTCTCCGTCGAGGGCCTCAGCCTGACCTACCGGCCCTTGCCAGGTGCCCAGCCCTTCGCCCTGGCGGGAGCCGAGCGGCTGGAACTCCACCTCCGCCCAGGCCCCAATGACCAGGCTGCAGTCTTCCTGCGGCTTGAGGGCGGCGTACCTGAGCCCGGGCGTCTGTTTGCGGAACTTGGCGGCGGCGCTCCCGTTTCCGGCCAGCTGGAGGCCATCGCGGACCGGGCCTCGTTGCTGGGTCAGCCCACCGCCCTTCGCGCCTGGAGCGCGGCGGGCGGGCGCCTGGAACTGCGCCAGGCCGGACTGACGACCGGCGAGACCCGGCTGTCGGTTACCTCGCCGGGCCTTGGCGCCAGCCCGGACGGACGCCTGACGGGCCGGCTCACCCTTCGCGCGGCGGGCCCACCCGAGGTCCTGCAGGTCCTGCTCCGGCACGGGGTAATCTCTCCGGACGAGGCCGCCGGAGGGCTGGCTGCGGCCGGGCTCGCCGGGCAGAGCGCCGCCGACACCCAGATAGACGTGGAACTCTCGGCCAGAGGGGCGCGATGGGTCCGGCCGCGCTGAGCGGTGACACCGGCCTCGACGGACGCCAGGCCTGGGAATCGCGCGCTAAGCCGCGCGCCGGACGGAGGGGACCGGATTGGTGAAGGTCATGGCACCGTCCTCCAGCCGCGCGAAGCGCAGGGCGGCCATGTCCAGGGCGTAGTTCTGGTGCAGCCGCCAGGGTGCCGTCGTTCCCTGGCGGGGGAAGAGGTCGATCGACCTCTGGACGTAACCAGAGCTGAAATCCAGCCAGGGCGCCGTTTCCTGGGGCGGACCCTTGAGAATTGGCGTGCACTGGCGAAGGCTCTTGCGGCGCATATGGTTCAGGAGGCGGCAGACGTACTCGCACGTCAGGTCGCACTTCAGGGTCCAGGAGGCGTTCGTGTAGCCGAAGGCGGACGCCAGATTCGGCACCCCCGAATACATCATGCCCTTGTAACTCAGGGTCTCTGAAGGCCGCACAGCCTCGCCGTCGACCGACAGGGCAATGCCGTTCATCGCCTCGAGTTTCAGGCCTGTGGCGGTGACGACGATGTCAGCCTCGATCTCGGCGCCGGACTTCAACCGAAGGCCCGACCCGGTGAAGGTCTCGACTTCGTCCGTGACCACCGAGGCCTGGCCGGACTTCAGCGACTCGAAGAAGTCGCCATCCGGAGCGAGGCAGAGCCTTTGGTCCCAGGGATTGTAGCGCGGTGAGAAGTGGGTCTCGACGTCGAAGTCCGGGCCAAGGGACTGGCGGGTCTGGTCGATGATCGCCTTGCGGACCTGCTCGGGCCGGCGGCGCGCCATACGATAGAACAGCATGCCCATCAGGACGTTGCGCCACCGGATCAGGCCATAGGACAGGTGCTCAGGCAGGCTCCGACGGAGGCGTAGCGCGAAGGCGTCCTGGCCGGGCCGCCCGACGATGTAGGTCGGCGAACGCTGCAGCATGGTCACATGGCCTGCGGTGCGGGCCATCTCGGGGACAAGGGTTACCGCCGTGGCACCGGACCCGATCACCACGACGCGCTTGCCCGCGTAGTCGAGGTCCTCCGGCCAGGCCTGGGGATGGATAATCCGGCCCCCGAACTGGTCCATGCCGGCGAAGTCGGGGGTGTAGCCGCCTGCATAGGAATAGTAACCGCCGCAGAGGAAGAGGAAGTTGCACGTGAAGGTGGCGGGACCCGTCGGGGACTGGGCCGTGACCGTCCAGGCGGCATCCTCGGTCGACCAGGCGGCGGCGCTCACCTTGTGACCGAACCGGATGTGGGGCTCGATCCCCTCCTCGCGGGCGGTGTCGCGGACGTAGTCAAGGATCGAGGGACCATCGGCAATGGCCCGGTCGCCAGTCCAGGGCCGGAAGGCATAGCCCAGGGTATACATGTCGGAATCCGACCGGATGCCGGGGTAGCGGAAGAGGTCCCAGGTGCCGCCGATCGCCTCGCGGCCCTCGAGCAGAACGAAGCTGCGGTCGGGACACGTGGTCTTGAGGTGTCGGGCTGCGCCGATCCCTGAGAGGCCCGCACCCACGATCACGACGTCGAAATGAGACATCGCCTGCTTCTGAGACATTCAGACCCCCTATCGACCTGGAGGATCACATGACGGTTCCCGGTCGCCGTAGCAAGACGCCTCTGTAGCTTGCCCCGCTCTGGCGTGGGGCCTAGCCTCGGCCCGGACCCCCGGGAGCCCCCATGCTGCGACGCCACCTTCTGACCCTCGCCCTGATCCTGGCCCTTCCCGCCGCCGCCCAGGCGGCCTCGGCGACGCCCTCGAAGGAGATGCTGGAATGGCGGGAAACCGCCCGGCGGGTCAGCATCGTCCGGGATGACTGGGGCATCGCCCACATCCGGGGCCGGACGGACGCCGACGCCGTCTTCGGGATGATCTATGCCCAGGCAGAAGACGACTTTCCGCGCATCGAGACCAACTACCTGACGGCCATGGGACGCCTGTCCGAGGCCGAGGGTGAACGGGCCCTCATGCAGGACCTCCGCGCGCGCCTCTACACCGACCCCGAAACCCTCAAGGCCCTCTATGGCAAGAGCCCGCCCTGGCTGCGCAAGCTCATGGACGCCTGGGCGGATGGCCTGAACTACTACCTGGCCATGCATCCCCAGACCCGCCCCCGGGTCCTCAAGCGATTTGAGCCCTGGATGGCCCTCAGCTTCTCGGAGGGCAGCATTGGCGGGGACATCGAACGAATCTCCCTGGACGGCCTCTCGGACCTGTACTCCGACCGGCCCCGGGTCCTGGCCAGCGCCGCGCCGGCCGGGCTCGAAGAGCCGCGCGGCTCCAATGGTATCGCCGTCGGCCCCTCCCGGGCCTGGGGCGGGCGCCCCCTCCTGCTGATCAACCCCCACACAAGCTTCTATTTCCGGGCCGAGCAGCAGGTGACCTCCGACGCCGGGCTCAATGTCTACGGCGCGGCGACCTGGGGACAGTTTTTCATCTACCAGGGCTTCAACCCCCGGGTGGGGTGGATGCACACCTCCAGCGGCGTGGATTCCGTCGATGAGTTTGCGGTGCAGGTCTTCGAGAGGGGCGGCAAGCTGACCTATCGCTACGGTGCCGAGGAGCGGCCGATCGTCACCCGGCAGATCGCCATCCCCTGGCGGACGCCCCAGGGGGCCCTGGTGCAGAGCACCTTCCGGGTCCACTTCACCCACCAAGGGCCGGTCGTCCGGAAGGCGGGGGACCGGTGGATCGCCTTCGCCATGATGAACCGGCCTGTCGAGGCGCTCAGCCAGTCCTTTCTCAGGACCCGGGCCCGTAACTTCGACGAGTTCATGAAGGCCGCCGCCCTGGCCGGGAATTCCTCGAACAATACCCTCTTCGCCGACGCGGACGGGGTGATCGCCTACCTGCACCCCCAGTTCGTCCCGAGGCGGGACAACCGCTTCGACTATACCCGGCCGGTCGACGGGTCGGACCCCGCCACGGACTGGAAGGGCCTTCACGCCCTTTCCGAGCTGCCCAGCGTGCGCTCTCCCAGGACCGGTTGGGTCTACAACACCAACGACTGGCCCTGGACGGCAGCCGGGCCGGACAGTCCCCGGCGGGACCAGTTCCCGCGCTACATGGACACGGTCGGGCCCAACCCGCGCGGCGTGAACGCCGTGCAGCTGCTGGAGAACGGTCAGACCTTCACCCTCGACACCCTGGCCCAGGGTGCCTTCAACACCGCCCTGCCGGCCTTCGACCAGCTCCTGCCCGGCCTCATTGCCGCCTGGGACGCCAGCCCCGGCGCAGACCCACTTCGCCTGAAGCTGGCCGACGATATCCGCCTGCTTCGCAGCTGGAACCGGCGCTGGTCCGGCCAGTCCGAGGCCCTGACCCTGGCCGTTTCCTGGGGCGACCTCCTCTGGCCGGAGGCCGAGGCCCTGGCGCGGGCCGAGGGGATCACAGTCTGGGAGGCCCTGGCCAGCCGCGTCTCGCCTCGCCGCAAGCTGGAGGCCTTGTCCGAGGCCTCCGACCGCCTGCAGGCGGATTTCGGGACCCGGCAGGTGCCCTGGGGCGAGATCAACCGTTTCCAGCGGCGGACCGGTGACATCCAGCAGGCCTTCAGCGATGCGGTACCCAGCCTCGCGGCCCCCTTCCCCTCCGCCCGGTGGGGCACCCTGGCCTCATTCGGCGCCCGCCGGCCCGAGGGGCAGAAGAAGCTCTATGGTTCCAGCGGCAACAGCTTCGTGGCGGTGGTAGAGTTCGGGCCCCGGGTCCGGGCGCGGGCGGTCACGGCGGGCGGTGCCTCTAGCTCGCCCCTGTCCCGGCATTTCACCGACCAGGCGCCAAGGTACCTGAGCGGGGATCTCCGGCCGGTCTACTTCTGGCCAGACGAGATCAAGGGCCATGTGGAGCGCACCTACCGTCCTGGGCAGTAGCCCGCGCAGTTGCGCCTTCAGGCGCAATGGCCTATCGCCCAAGCCTCCAGAGCCCGGGACCGCCATGGACGCTTCAGACCCCAAGCCAACCGCACGCACCCTCGAGGCCGTGCGCGCGCGCCTGGATGTCGTCGACCGGCGCCTGCTGGAGCTGATCGACGAACGGGCCGCCCTTGCCGGCGAAGTGGCCGCCGCCAAGGTTGCGGCGGGGGAATCCGGCCGGTTCGCCCTGCGTCCGACCCGGGAAGCCGAGGTCCTCCGCAATCTCCTCGCCCGTCCGCGCAAGGCCGCTACGCCTGGCCTGGTCGTCCGGATCTGGCGCGAGCTCATGAGCGACAGCCTGTCCCGCCAGGGCCCCTATCACCTGTCGGTCTTCGGCGGCGGGCAGGCTCCCGTGGTGCGCGAGGCCGCCCGGATGCGCTTTGGTGCCGCCCCGCCCCTGGCCGAGGTCGGACGCCCCGAGGAAGCCATCGCCGCGGCGCGCACCCCCGGCGGGGTCGCGATCCTGGCCCTGGACTCTCGGACGCCCTGGTGGGGACGCCTGCTGGCGGATCCTACCCTCCGGGTCTTCGCCGCCCTGCCCTGCCTGACCGCCTGGGGACGCCCCGCCGCCCTCGCCGCCGCCGAGGTCGAGATCGGACCGACGGGGGGCGACCGCACCTACTGGGTCACCGACGCCCCCGGCCCTCCCGGCCGCCTCGTGGAGACCCTGAGCAAGGACGGGGTGGCCGCCGAGCTCCTGGGCGACGCCGGCGGCCTGCGACTTTTTGAGCTGGTAGGCTACTACCAGTCCAGCGACGAACGCCTGGCCCGGGCGCCTGGCCGGCTCACCGGCGTGATCGGCGCTGCCTCCGCCCCCCTGGATGCCTGAGGTGCTCATGCCCGACCGTCCCCAGCCCAAACCTGGCATCCTCGACATCTCGCCCTACAAGCCCGGCAAGGCCGCCGTGGAGGGCGTGGCCCACCCGCTCAAGCTGTCGGCGAACGAGAACATCCTGGGCTCAAGCCCGGAGGCCAAGGTGGCCTTCGCCTCAGCCATGGATGAACTGCACCTCTATCCGGACGGCCGCTGCAACGCCCTGCGCGAGGCGATCAGCGCCAGGTACGGCCTTGAACCCGAACGCCTGCTGTTCGGCTGCGGGTCCGACGAGATCTTCCAGCTGATCGGCCAGACCTTCATCCAGGCCGGTGATAACGCCGTCCAGGGCGAGCACGGCTTTGGTGCCTTCGCCATCGCCACCCGCGCCGCCGGCGGCGAGGTGCGCATGGCGACCGAGGTCAACTTGCGCGTAGACGTCGACGAACTGCTTGCCTGCGTGGATGAGCGGACCCGGATCGTCTGGGTCGCCAACCCCGCAAACCCGACGGGCACCCTGGTGGGCGGATCGGAGATTCGTCGCCTGCACGCCGGCCTGCCCGCCGACGTCGTCCTGGTGCTGGACGGCGCCTATGCCGAGTTCGCCGACGATCCGGACTTCGAGGATGGGGTGGACCTGGTCCGCAACTTCTCCAACGTCATCATGACGCGGACATTTTCCAAACTGCATGGCCTGGCGGCCCTGAGGGTGGGCTGGGCCTACATGCCGCAGGACATGGCCGACGCCATCGACCGGATCCGCCTGCCCTTCAACGTCTCGATCCCCGCCCAGCGCGCTGCCATCGCCGCCCTGGGGGACGAGGACTTCCAGGCACGATCCCTGGAACTTGTGCGGACCTGGCGGCCCTGGCTTTCGCAGCAACTGGGCGGGCTGGGGCTGGAGACGACCGCGTCCAGCGCCAACTTTGTCCTCGCCCGCTTTCCGAAGACGCCGGGCCGGACCGCCGCGGACGCCGACGCCTTCCTCTGCGCCCGGGGCCTGATCCCGAGGATGGTCGGGGGCTACGGCCTGCCCGACCACCTGCGCCTCACCATCGGCCTGGAAGAACACAACCGGGCGGTGGTGGACGCCCTGACGGCCTTCATGGGGACACGCCCTTGATCTATCCGAAGTTGGCGGTGATCGGCTGCGGCCTGATCGGATCCTCAGTGATCCGCGCCGCCCGCGCAGCCGGTGCCGTGGGCTCGGTGGCCGTCGGCGAAGCCAACCCGGCGCACCGGGCGCAGATCACTGCCCTGGGCTACGCTGACCTCGTCACCGGCGACATGGCCGAGGCGGTGGCGGACGCAGACCTGGTGGTCTTCGCCGTGCCGGTCCTGGCCATGGGCCCTGCGGCCATTGCGGCGGCGGCGGCACTGAAGCCGGGCACCACGGTCACCGACGTCGGCTCGGTCAAGGTCAGCGTGGGAGACGCCCTGCGCGCTGCGGTTCCAGCTTCGGTCTACGTCATCCCGGGACACCCCATCGCGGGCTCCGAGCAGTCCGGCCCCGCCTCGGGCTTTGCCGAACTGTTCCAGGGCCGCTGGGTGATCCTGACCCCGCAGGCGGACGACCGGCCCGAGTATGCGGACGCCACCCGCCAGCTCTCGGATTTCTGGAGTGCCCTTGGCGCCCAGGTGGACACCATGGACGCCGCCCACCACGACCTCGTCCTGGCGGTCACCAGCCACCTGCCCCACCTGATTGCCTACAACATCGTCGGCACCGCCGCCGACATGGAGGAGGTTACCCGGGCCGAGGTGATGAAGTACTCCGCCGGCGGCTTCCGGGACTTCACCCGGATCGCCGCCTCGGATCCCACCATGTGGCGGGACATCTTCCTGGCGAACAAGGACGCTGTGCTCGAGATCCTGGGCCGTTTCACCGAGGACCTGCAGGCCCTCTCCCGCTCCATCCGCTGGGGCGAGGGCGACAAGCTGTTCGAGCTCTTCTCCCGCACCCGCGACATCCGCCAGGGCATCGTTGCTGCAGGCCAGGATAGCGCGGAGCCGAACTTCGGCCGGGACCGCCCGGCCTCCGACGGAGCCCCGAAACCATGAGTGGCTATGCCTGGCTGGCCGGGGCCATCGCCACGGAGATCGTCAGCACCAGCCTCCTGAAGCTGTCCGATGGGTTCACCCGGCTCGTGCCCGGGGTCGGTGCCATCGCCCTGGTCGCGGCCTCCTTCTACTGCCTGGCCCAGGCGCAGAAGACGATTCCTCTGGGCATCGGCTATGCCATCTGGTCGGGGGTGGGCATCCTCGCCATCACCGCCATCGGCTGGATCGGCTTCCGGCAGAAGCTCGACCTTCCCGCCATGGTCGGGATGGCGCTGATCCTCGCCGGCGTCCTGGTCATCCGCCTGTTATCGCGCGCCGAAGCCTAGATCCTGTTCCGGTTCCGTTTCGCGCCTCCCTGGGCTAGTCCTTCAGGGTGAATCTCCCGCCCGCCCTCGTCGTCCTGCCCGGACCCAAGGCCGCCCTCGCCGGCGGGGGTCCAGTGCGCCTGCTCAGGCCGCCCGAAGCCCGCGACCTCTTTCGTTCACCGGAGATCCTGGTTGCGCACGCGGCCCTGACCGCCCGCAGGCTGGGCCTAGATCCGCCGCCCCGGTCGGCCCGGATGTTGGATGTGCTGGAGCTGTTCGCCTTCGTCCGCCCCGGCGCCTTCACGGCCCCGTCGGCGGCAGGCCTGGCCCTCGCCCTTGGATGCCCTGAACCCTCCGGACCCCTCGAGATGGCGGAGGCCCTGTCCCAGGTCGTCGTTCGCCTGCTTGAGGAACTAGCCGAGAGCCCGACCCCCTCCCGGGAGGAGGCCCTGGCTTTGGCCGAGACCCTCGCCCGGGGCGGCTGGGCCTGGGGGCCTGCAACGACGGAGGCCCTGCGCCGCCATCCGTCCAGCAACGCCTTCCGCAGTTCCGGTCTCGATGTCTGGTCCCGCCTGGCAGAGTGGGAGGATCAAGGCCCCTCAGGCGAGCCCGGGGACACCCCCATCAGCCCCGAGGCCGCCGTCCGCAGGCTGGGCGTCCTCTTGGGGCGGGCCCGCCTGGAGGAGGACCGGACGGCCCAGGCGGAATACGCTAGGGAAGCCGCCTTCATCTTCGAGCCTCGGGAGCGGGAAGGCAGCCCCCGCATGCTGCTGGCCGAGGCCGGCACGGGCGTGGGCAAGACCCTGGGCTACCTGGCGCCCGCCTCAGCCTGGGCCGAGGTCAACGGCCCCTCCGTCTGGATCTCGACCTACACCCGGGCCCTCCAGAGGCAGATCGAGCGCGAGAGCGCGGTCCTCTTTCCCGACCCGGCCGAGCGAGCCCGCCGAGCCGTGGTGCGCAAAGGCCGCGAGAACTACCTCTGCCTATTGAACTTCCAGGACCTGTCCAACACCGCCCAGCTGGGCTCCGCCGACCAGATTGGCCTGGGCCTGACGGCGCGCTGGATCCGGGCGACCCGGGACGGAGACATGACCGGCGGGGACTTCCCGGCCTGGCTGCCAGGCCTGTTCGCTGGACCCGCCGCCGGCCAGGCGACCGCATCCAACCTGGTCGACCGGCGGGGCGAGTGCATCCATGCGGGGTGCCCACACTATCGGACCTGCTTCGTCGAGAAGGCGATCCGCGCCTCGCGCCGGGCCGACATTGTCATCGCCAACCATGCCCTGGTCATGGCCCAGGCGGCCTTCGACGGGGCCAGGTCACGGCGGGGCGCGCCCGAGGATTCGGAGTCGACCCACCTGCGCCGGGTGATCTTCGACGAGGGGCATCATCTGTTCGATGCAGCGGACTCGGCGTTTTCCACCGCCCTGTCCGGGCAGGAGGCCGTGGAGCTGAGGCGCTGGATCCGGGGCTCGGAGCGGCGGGGCCGACGCGGTCGGGGACTGGAGGCGCGGGTGGGCGACCTGGCCGGTGCAGATGGGCCCGCCCGGCAGGCCCTGGAGTCGGTGATCCACGCCGCGGGCCAGCTTCCCTCCGAAGGCTGGAGCGCGCGGATCTCCGCTGCTGACGGCGCGGGGGCCCAGGGTCCGCTCGAGGGCTTCCTGGCAGCCATGGGGGTCCAGCTCAGGGCCCGGGGCGACCCGGCCGACCCGGCCTGTGCGGCCCGGCCAGCCCTTCCGGAGGTCGTGGCGACGGCGCGGTCGGCCGCCGCCGCCCTGGCCGCGATCGAAGCGCCGCTCCTGGCCCTGACGCGCTCCCTCGAGGACCTGCTCGACCAGGGTGCCGAGACCCTGACCGGCGCCGAGCGGGGGCGGATCGAGGGCGTCCTGAGGGGACTGGACCGACGCGCCCGGATGACCTTGCCGGCGTGGAGGGGCATGCTGGCCACCCTCGAGGGCGAGCCGGAACCGGAGGGTGGGGATGGCACCGCTGCCAGCGATTTCGTCGACTGGTTCGAGGCGACGGTGATCGGGGGCCGGGCGGTCGACGCCGCCTTCCGCCGGCACTGGGTGGACCCGACCGAGCCCCTCGCCGGGACGGTGCTCGAGCCGGCCCACGGGGTCCTGGTCACCTCGGCCACCCTCACCGACGCGGCTGCAGAGGATCCCTTCGACCTGGCGGAACTTCGCTCGGGCGGCGGGCGGCTGGAGACCCCGCCCCGGCGCCTGCGGCTGGCCTCGCCCTTCGACTATGAGACCTGCGCCCGGGCCTTCGTGGTCACGGACGTGCGCAAGGATGATGCCCGGCAGGTGGCCGCAGCCATGCGAGAGTTGTTCCTGGCGGCTGGCGGGGGTGGGCTGGGCCTGTTCACGGCCATCCGCCGGCTGCGGGCCGTCCATGAGCTGATCGCCGCCCCTCTCGGCGACCGGGGACTCTCGCTCTACGCCCAGCATGTCGACCCGCTGGAGGTTGGCGCCCTGGTCGACATCTTCCGCGCCGAAGTCGATTCCTGCCTGTTGGGTACCGATGCCGTCCGCGACGGGGTCGACGTGCCGGGGCGCAGCCTGCGGCTTCTGGCCTTCGACCGGGCCCCCTGGCCCCGTCCCGACCTCCTGCACAAGGCCCGCCGCGCCCGCTTCGGGAACGGCTGGGATGACGCCATCGCCCGGGGCCGGATCGCCCAGGCCTTCGGCCGCCTGATCCGCCGCCAGGATGACAAGGGCGTCTTCGTCATGCTCGACTCCGCCACCCCCACGCGCCTGTTCGCCGCCCTGCCGGAGGGGGTGAAGGTCCGCCGCCTGACCCTGGTGGAGGTCCTGGAGGCGACCCGGGACTTCCTGGCCGGCGGCTGAGCGCTGGACTCAGGCACCGCGCCTGCCCATGCTGGCGCAACGCGGGAGGATGCATGCTGCGACAGAAGGTGCTGGCGCTCTACCTGGCCAACTCGGCGCTGGATTCCGCCGTGGTCGGCTGGTCGCTGTTCGACGGGACCGGCGAGACCCGCCGGATGGCGGGGGACGAGGACCTTCCGCCCTATCCCACCGGCCTGCACGCCCTGCGCGACGGCTGGCGCCTGATCCAGGCCTCGCCGCTCCTGCCCCACGCCCGGGGCGAGGAGTTTGACCTTGCCTACCTCAAGTACGAATTCCTGTTCGAACAGATCGTGGAGACCGGGGAATGAACGACCTGCCCCTCCTGTCGGCCGAGACCATGGCCAGCTTCGCCGCCCGCGGCTTCCTGCGCTTTGACGCCGCCGTCCCCGAGGACCTCAACCGCCAGTTCCTGGAGGAGATGGGCGACATCGGCCCGCCCCGCCCTGGCCAGAAGATGAGGCGCACCTACGGCGAGATGCTGGCCCGGGCCGGCGTGCCGCAGACCCCGGCGGGGGTGCCCCTTACGCAGGCCTATCCCGAGGGCTCGGCCCTGAAGCGCCTGCTCGACCTGCCCCTGGTGGCGGGCGCGATCCGCAGCCTGGTGGGCGAGGACCCGGTCTTCGACCACCATTTCCTGCACGTGACCTTCCCGCCCGCCTACCACGAGGCCAGCGGCGGCGAGAACGTCTCGCAGCACTATCACCAGGATTCCACCATCGACCCCCGGCGGGCCTTTGACATACAGATCATGTACTACCCGCACGCGGTGACCCGGGAGATGGGGGGCACCCGCTTCCTGCCCGGCAGCCACCTGCGCAAGGTCAGCGAGGCGGCCATCGCCCGCTATCAGAACATCCGCGGCCAGCAGCACATGGTCTGTGAAGGCGGGACCCTGCTCTTCCTGCACTCGGGCATCTGGCACGGGGGCGGGGTGAACGTGTCCGACCGTACACGGACCATGTTCAAGGTGCGCATCAACCCCTCGCGCTCCCAGGTCCGCCAGTTCGACGTCTCGACCCTGAAGGCCCAGGAGACCCAGCGCCCGATCTTCTATCTCAAGGGTGCCCTGCCGCCCTCGGTCGAACAGATCCTGATGACCCCCGAGCCCTGGCACGAGAACGACACCAGCCGGCTGGAGCTTTTGAACCGGGTTCGGCTCTGGCGCTACCTGACCGGCGACCCGAACTACGACGCCGACTACTGGGCGACCCGGATCGAGAACCTGGCAGACGCCTGACACCTTCTGAAACCATAGCGGCCACAGTAAACCACGACGATGCGAAGGGTCCCGAAAACTGGTGTGCCCGGGGACTGACAAAGAACGCCCCCGGGCACTAGTTTGGTTACATTCCCTCAGCAGCTTCCAGCGCAGCACTGAGTACGTCAAGTCGAACAACTCTGTGTAGATTAGCCCAGTGGCTCCGATTTTTGCCTAGAGCATCGGGGGTGCGTCCGATGTCCTTTGTACCCTCAAATGTCTCACGAACGAGGTCAGGAGCCATCCGTCTCCACATCTCCAGAACTCCCTCGAAACCACCGTTCCACCTGCATGTATGTGTTGCAGCATCATAGAGAACGCAGTTTCGGAAAGCGGCGAAGATCGGAAACGCAGCGCCCTTCGTCAGGCGATATCTATCTGCTTCTAGGTTGGCGAAGGGAAAATCAAACTTTCCCTTCGAAGCAGGAGCCTCCTCCACAATACGAAGTCTTCCTCCCGATTTACTGATATGATCATTGAATATTTGCCTAAAATCATGCCTGATCAGATCGTAAAGATAGAGACCATCAAGAAGAATTGGCTCTAGTGCTGCATAGACTCTTTTAGATGGATCGTTCTTGTTTTTCTTGAAATCATCGGCATATTTTGAAACACCGATCGACCACTTTTCATAGGCGTGAACCGGATGTTTGTTTGACGAATTCGAAAAATCAATGACGTTGAGAGCCTCCAGAATTGAGGTTAGATCCCTAACGTCAAAATCACCCTTGTCACTCTCACGCCAAGAAATCCTGGACGACCAAGACTCTGTACTAACTGCTGACTTCAGACGATCAAAGAGTCCTTCTGTGTCGTAAATGGACTCTGCGCGGACTGCGATCCCTGTGTTCTGGCCTTTGGCCATATCAGACTTGAGAGCATCCGGTGTACCCGATAGCCCTGTGACGATCCTAACTTCGACGTATTGCTCGTCGGGAATGACTTGATCTTTTTGGCACTGCTCAATGATTCGTGCGGTATGCGCACCATTCACAATGCCATCTTCGTCTGCAATCAGGACACGAAAGAGTTTCTTATCGACCATCTCTACACGGTCAGCGATGATCGTAATCCCGAGATTCATGAGGTCGAAGCTACCGAGGATCGACTCGTTCGCCCTCAGACTCTCGACAACATCCCGATAAACGCGGCGGTTCATTCCAACCGGATCACGAGCGTTGGCCCCGGTCGGAAGTGCCGATGGAAGGTGCTGCGCTTGAATAAGGAAGGTATGTTTCACTACCCCATCGAAAACTGGGTGAGCATAGCTCCGGGCTTCGGCCACGGCAAAATTATACGGTTTAACCGTCATTTTAGTCTCCTTGATGCCGTCGATGCGGCTCTAGTTTGGGCAAGATTACCCATGGGCCTAATAACCCATCTTTATTTCGTAGCTGATTCCGTCGGCTCGTCAATGGCACCCGGATCGAGAACCTGGCAGACGCCTGAGGCCTGGTGCTGTCCTAGTTAGAGGGCCAACGCGCTAGGTTCGCCAGAGGGTCAGTCAAAATTAGTCACCCATTAACCATTTTATAAGTTTATGATTCTGTTATCTTTTTCTTC
The DNA here is from genome assembly GCA_945874825.1 of Phenylobacterium deserti. Classification (GTDB taxonomy): domain Bacteria; phylum Pseudomonadota; class Alphaproteobacteria; order Caulobacterales; family Caulobacteraceae; genus Phenylobacterium; species Phenylobacterium deserti_D. The sequence continues at coordinate 81,893 of CAMCIK010000001.1, forward strand.
TTGATTGAGGAGGGTCGGCGTGACGGACGCCACTTACAACCTGAACGGCGGCTTCAAGCCGACCATGAAGCGGTTTGCCGATCTGGACGGACCTGACTTCTTCCCAACGCCCGCGTGGGCCACGCACGCCCTGATCGACAATGAGCGATTTGACGGCGATATTTGGGAAAGCGCCTGCGGCAACGGGGCAATGTCGAAGGTTCTGGAGACGGCAGCGCGCTCGGTGTATAGCTCAGATCTGTATGATCGTGGCTATGGCGAGGCTGGCGTCGATTTCCTCAAAGCTGATTGGTGCGCCGACAACATCGTGACCAATCCGCCTTACAACGCCGCCGAGGCGTTCGTGCGCAGCGGTGTTCCACTGGCGCGTCGCAAGTTCGCGCTCTTGCTACGGTTAGCCTTCCTTGAAGGCGGCAATCGCGCAAACACCATCTTTTCCGAGACGCCGCCGAGTCGCGTATGGGTGTTCTCGGAGCGGATCACGTTCTATCCGGCTGGCGCAGTCCAAGCGGGTAGCGGGACCACGGCATACGCTTGGTTCGTCTGGGACAAAGATGCACCGAGTGGGACCGAACTGAAGTGGTTCAAGCCGGGCTACAAGCACCGTTTCGGTTAGTTTATCATGGAACGCGGAAGCCCACCCTAGGGACGTGCACCAATCGACCGGCGTAGATAAAATTCCCAGGCGTCGAATCATGGGATTTGATGTTGCGGACAAGTTGATGCCACATCGGCTCACCCGGGCGCGTCAAAGATGGTGCAGTGTTCGACGCGTCCAGTATCACGTGGTTCGGTATCTCTTTGTATGCCCGCTTATACGTGCAGGTGCCGCCATTAGCCGCCGCAATCGTTTCAACACCAAGCGCGATATCATTCTCGTCAGCCATTGATTCCTCCTATTTGACCGGACCATGCTGACTCGCCTTGTGCGAATGAGTCAAATGGCGCTGGTGCCCTGGTTAGTCAGCTAGGGTGTGCAAACTAGGGCATCACTTGATCCCCCCCTCGAAACGGAACGGGAACATGCTAGAACCGCGGCATGGCCGACGCCGCTGCGGATTTCCCCCTCCTGCCCTCCGGATTCGCCGACTGGTTCGCGGCGCAGGGCTGGTCGCCTCGCGTCCACCAGCTGGAGATGGTTGCCCGGGCGCGGGCGGGCCGTGACGCCCTGCTGATCGCCCCGACCGGGGGCGGCAAGACCCTGGCCGGCTTCCTGCCCACCCTGGTGGAGCTGGAGGCCCGCCCCCGCAGCGAGCGGCGGGGGGTTCACACCCTCTATATCTCACCGCTCAAGGCCCTGGCCGTAGACGTCGAGCGCAACCTCGCCCGGCCGATCCGGGAGATGGAGCTGGACGTCACCGCCGAGAGCCGGACAGGCGACACCGGGGTCGCCCGCCGCCAGAGGCAGAAGGTGCGCCCCCCCGATATCCTCCTGACCACCCCCGAGCAGCTGGCCCTGTTCTGCGCCTGGGAAGGCTCGCGCCTCTACTTCGAGGACCTTTCCTGCGTCATCATCGACGAGATCCACGCCCTGCACGCCTCCAAGCGCGGGGACCTTTTGTCCCTGGGCCTGGCCCGCCTGTCGGCCCTGGCGCCGGGGATGCGCCGCATCGGCCTGTCGGCGACGGTGGACGACCCGGATGTCATCCGCCGGTGGATGGGCTGTGGCGACCGGCCCGTGGACCTGGTCCGCGGCCCGCCCGGTGCCCCGCCCCAGGTGGACCTTCTGTTGTCCAATGGCCGTACGCCCTGGGCCGGACATACCGCCCAGCACGCCATGGCCGAGGTCTACGAGGCCATACGCGCCGCCCGAACGGCCCTGGTCTTCGTCAACACCCGCTTCCAGGCCGAGTTCGCCTTCCAGGAACTGTGGAAGCTGAACGACGACAGCCTGCCCATCGCCCTGCACCACGGCAGCCTGGCCCCTGAGCAGAGGCGCAAGGTCGAGGCGGCCATGGCCCGGGGCGAGCTCAAAGCCGTCGTCTGCACCTCCACCTTGGACCTCGGCATCGACTGGGGTGACGTGGACCTGGTCATCCAGCTGGCCTCGCCCAAGGGTGCCAGCCGGATGGTGCAGAGGATCGGCCGGGCCAACCACCGCCTGGACGAGCCCAGCCGGGCCCTCTTCGTGCCCGCCAACCGTTTCGAGACCCTGGAGTGCCAGGCGGCCCGGGAATGCATCGCCGAGAACCAGCTGGACGGTGAGCCCCTGCGGACCGGCGCCCTGGACGTGCTGGCCCAGCACCTGCTGGGCTGCGCCTGCGCCGAGCCCTTCGATGAAGGGTCCATGCTGGCGGAGGCGCGTACCGCCGGGCCCTACCGCGACCTGTCCCGTACCGACTTCGACCTCACCCTCGACCTGACCGCTACTGGCGGCTACGCCCTGCAGGCCTACGACCGCTTCCGCCGGATGGTCCGGGACTCCGGGGGCCGCTGGACAGTGCGCAATGCCGAGATCGCCCGGCGGCACCGGCTGAACCTGGGCGCCATCCTGTCGCCGGAAGTGCTTTCAGTCCGGATCGCCCAGGGTGCCCGACTGGTGGGCGGCCGCAAGATCGGCGAGATCGAGGAAGGCTATTTCGAAATGCTGGACCCGGGGGACACCTTCGTCTTCGCCGGCCAGGTCTGGAGCCTGGCGGGCATTACCGGCATGGACGTCCTGGTCCGTCCCGCCCGGGACTCGGACCCGAAGATGCCCTCCTGGGGCGGCTCCAAGTTCGCCCTGTCCAGCCATCTCGCCCGCCGGGTCCGGCGGATGATGTCGGACTCCGCCGCCTGGGCGGTCCTGCCGCCGGACGTGCGCGAATGGCTGGGCCTGCAGCGCCGCCACTCGCGGATCGTGGCGGAGGACGAGATGCTGGTGGAGACCTTCCCGAGGGGCCGACGCCACTTCCTGGTGGCCTATCCCTTCGAGGGCCGGCTGGCTCACACCACCCTGGCCATGCTGCTGACCCGCCGGCTGGAGCGCGCCGGCGCCCAACCCCTCGGGTTCGTCTGCAATGACTACGCCCTCGCCGTCTGGTCGCTTCAGCCCATGGACGACGTCAACATGGACGACCTCTTCGCCCAGGACATGCTGGGCGACGACCTGGAGGACTGGCTGGCCGAGAGCTTCATGATGAAACGCGCCTTCAAGGGCTGCGCGATAATCGCTGGCCTTATCGAACGGCGGTTTCCCGGCGAGCCGCGCAAGTCAGGACGGCAGGTGACCTTTTCCACGGACCTGATCTACGACGTCCTGCGGCGCCACCAGCCTGACCACCTCCTCCTGCGCTGCGCCCGCCAGGACGCCGCAGAGGGCATGATCGACGCCGCCCGCCTGGGCGACCTCCTGGCCCGGGTCGCGGGGCGGATCCGCCATGTCCGGCTGGACCGGCTGTCGCCCTTCGCCGTGCCCATGCTGATGGAGATCGGTAAGGAGCGGAGCCCGGGCACCGCCGGCGACGCCATCCTGGCGGAGGCCGAGAGCGAGCTGATCGCCGAGGCCCTGGCGTGAGCCCGGTTGCGGCCCTCGGCCTGCGCCCCTGGGCGGACGGCGCCCTGGAGCTGACCCTGGCCGGCGAGGCGGCGTGCCTCCTGCCGTCTGGGGCTCTCCTGCTTGCGGGGCGTTCCACCCTGGTCGTCGCTGACCTGCACCTGGAGAAGGGTTCGGCCTTCGCCGGCAGGGGCCAACTCCTGCCGCCCCTCGATACCCGCGAGACCCTGCGGCGCCTGACGGCCGATGTGGAGGCCCGGGCACCCGGGCGGGTCATCTTCCTGGGCGACGCCTTCCATGACCATGAAGCCTCGCGCCGGATGTCGGAGGCGGACCGGGAGGCCCTGGAGGCCCTGGGCGGCGCAGCGGACCTGGTCTGGATTACCGGCAACCACGACCCGGAGCCCGACGGCGACCTGCCCGGCGAAGCGGCCGACGAGGTGCGGCTGGGCGACCTCGTCCTGCGGCATGAACCCCGGACCGGACCCTCGCCGGGCGAGATCGCCGGGCATCTGCATCCCTGCGCCCGGATCGCCACCCCCCGCGGGGCGGTGAGGTGCAGGTGCCTGGTAACGGATGGGGAGCGAGCGGTCCTGCCCGCCTACGGGGCCTTTACAGGAGGCCTGAATGTGCTGGATCCGGCCTTTGCGGGACTGTTCCGGAAGTCACCCGTGGTGGCCGCCCTTGGCGACCGACGGGTCCATGCGGCGGGGGTCCGGTCCCTGAGGCCGGACCGGGGCTAGAGGCGCAGTGCCTTCTCGAGGGCCAGGGCCAGGGACACGCAGGCCGAGAAGGTCAAAAGGGTCATCAGGGCCGGATAGCGGGACAGGGTCTGGGGCGCCCTGTCGAACAGCCAGGCGGCGAGATAGGCCACGATGAAGCCGCCGATGATCACGTCCGCGGCAACATAGTCCCGGGCAAACAGGAGCCCACCCCCGGCGAGCGGAGGCAGCATGGCGCCGGCGAGTCGGATGAATTGGGGCGACTCCCGTCCCGTCTCCTGGCTCCAGCGGATTCCCCCCAGGAAACCGAGGACTACAGCTGACCAGGTCAGGAGAGCGTGGATTGAGGTGAAGCGCAGGTCCGCAGGGCCAAAGGCGAAGGCGATGGCCGCAACCGGAAAACCAGCCAGGCCCAGGAGGGCGAGACTCCAGACGGGGCGGGGAGCCAGGAACATCACACCCTCCTGAAGACTGCAGACGCCGCCCAGCCGGCGGCCAGCGCAATCAACATGCAGACCATACCATAGGCCCAGGGGCTCTGACGGGCAAAACTGGAAATCACCCGCTCGAGTCCGACCTTCTCGACGACCAGCTCGCGGCTTCGCCGGGTAATGGGCTGACCATCCTGGAAAAGCAGGACATCCACCCGGTATCGGCCGACGGGCGCAGAAGCCGGCAGGGCGATCCGGGCGCGGAACAGGCCCTTGTCGACGAAGGTCACCCCGGCGGGATCCTCCAGGTACAGGCCTTCCCGGGCCTTGAGCCGGACAAAGGCGCGAGCGAACATCGGGTCCGTGACCGCCGAAAGGTCCAGGCTGCCCGTTCCCGCACCCACACTTCGCAGGGTCGCCGGCGCTGCGATCTCGGCGAGCCTCCGATTGGAGGCGGTCAGGTGGAACCCCGGGGCTCCCTTCACCATCACTGGGGTGCCATTCAGCCAGAGCCCTCCGCGCCGCTCACGCCGGGCGATGGCGGCGGGCTGGTCGGGTCCACGGACAAGGACCACGACATCGGCCGGCTGGCCCGAAGGGTCGAACACGGCACCGAAGACCCCGATCCGGGCACCGGCATACCCGGCGTCGACCTCGACATTGGCCGTGGTGAGGTCTGCAGACAGGTGGATGGGCGGGGGATCGGCGGTGATCTCAGCCTCCCAACGGCAGGAGGACGAAGGGGTCGGTCGGGGTCAGGACCAGGCGTATCCCCATGAATAGGCCGACCCCGAGGATGATCAGCGCCAGGAGGACGCGGAGTTCCTCAGCGCGGACCCGCGCCGAGGCCCGGGCCCCGAGTTGGGCGCCGAAGACGCCTCCCAGTACGAGAAGCCCCGTCAACAGGATGTCCACCGTCTGGTTGCGGCCCGCCTGAAGTACAGTCGTCAGGGAGGTGGTGAGAATGATCTGGAACAGGCTGGTGCCCACCACCACACTCGCGGGCATCCGCAGGAGGTAGATCATGGCCGGGACAAGGATGAAGCCACCGCCAACGCCCATGACCGCGGAAAGCACCCCGACGAAGGCGCCAAGGAGCAGGGGCGGAAGGACGCTGATGTAGAGGCGCGACCGAGGGAAACGCATCTTCAGCGGCAGGGCATACAACAGGGCCGGGCGACGCGACTGGGGAGCGCTGGCGGGATCCCCCCGGCGCTGGCGGGCCAGGGCCCTGAGGGACTCCCAGAGCATCAGCGACCCGATCACGCCCAGGAAGACCAGGTAGGCCAGGGCCACCGCCAGGTCCGCCTGACCCGCCAGCCTGAGCCAGCGGAACACCTCGACACCGGCCACCGAGCCAACCGCACCCCCGGCGGCCAGGACAGCACCCATACGGAAGTCGACGCCCCGTGTCGCTGAATAGGCCAGGACGCTGGAGGTCGAGGAGGCGGCGACATGCCCGGCCATGCTGGCCACCGCAACGGGCGCCGGCACGCCGAGGAAGACCAGCAGTGGCGTCATCAGGAACCCGCCCCCGATGCCGAACATCCCGGACAGGAATCCCACAAGGGCGCCGATCGCGACCAGAAGGGGAGCGTTGACCGAGATTTCCGCGATGGGGAGGTAGACGTCCAGCGCGAGCGCCTCCTGCGGCCTCAGCGGCCCAGCATGGCGAGGCGCTTCAGGGTGGCGTCGTCGAGGAGGCCGGTTGCGGGCGCCTTCTGGTCCTTCTGGTAGGCCTCGATGGCGGCCCTCAGCTGGGGCGTGGTCGATCCGTCGGCCGGCCCGGAATAGTAGCCGAGGCGGCCCAGGGCCGTCTGGGCCAGCCGAATATCCTCCGAAGAGACCGGGGCGGCGGCCGTCATTGTCGGGCGGAGGCGCTCCACGCTGCGCAAGGCCTCGCCATCGCCATTCTCGGCGGCGCGGGAATACCAGACATAGGCCTGGCGCAGGTCCCGGGGAACGCCCATGCCCCGCTCGTAGACAACACCCAGGTTGAACTGGCTGCCCACAAGTCCCGCTTCGGCGGCGCGGCGGAACCAGCTGACGCCGACCTCGGGATCGCGCGGCCCGTCCTGTCCGTTCATCAGGGCCAGGGCATAGAGGTGCATGGAGACACGATCGCCAGACTCGGCGGCGCGACGGAGCCAGGACCGCGACAGGCCCGGGTCGCGGGCAAGGCCCGCCTCACCCTTGCGGTACAGCTCGGACATCAGGGCCATGGAGGATCCATGTCCGGATTCGGCCAAGGTCCGGACCTGGCTGAGCGCATCAGGGCGTCCGGCCTTCAGGTCGGCCTGGGCCTTGCGAAACCTTGCGTCCAGCCCCGAAGCCGGTGCTGCAGGCGACGGACGGACCGGCGCCTTGGCCTGGAGTGGGGCCAGGTTCGGGGCCAGGTTCGGGGCCTGCATCTGGGCCTGGGCCGTCGCCGCCGGTGTCACGCCGGGCGCGGGTGCGAGGGCGACAGCAGCGCGAACCGCCTCGGAGGGGCTCCGGGGCACCGAGGCCAGGACGTCCGGCTCGGTCCGGGCGCCGCCCTTCTGGGCCGTGCGGCTGTCGAGCACGCTCAGGACACCATAACCGACAAGGGAGACGGAAATGCAGAAGACCGCCAGGGAGGCCAGGCCCGGTCCTGCGAACCTGCGGGGCCGAAGTGCAGGCCGGGGAGGCGAAAGGTCAAAGCCCGGCAGGACCGCTTCCTCGGGCTCGGAAGCCCGTGCCGGATCTCCAGCACCCCGCGCTGTCGCCGCGCGGGCGGCGGCCAGGAGGTCGATCGGCCATTCATCGCCACGCCCGTCTGCAGCATCACCCGGAAACACCGCGGCCCCGGCAGAGGGCTCCGAAGGAACGGCCTCAGTATCGTCGTCGTCGAAGAGCGAAAGAAGGCGCGACTCTTCCGCCGTCATGGGGCTTGGCCTGCCGGCGGCGGGCGACGATTCGGGGCGGGGAAAGTGGGCGTCGAGACGCAGGCGAGCCTCTTCCAGGAGACGGGCGGTCCGGTCTTCGCTCCTCCGGATCCGCTGCGTGATTTCGTCGCCATCGGCCGTGTCGCCGGTCCCTGCCACGATCGCATGCGTGAGAGGCCCATCGGTCCGCAGACCCATACGGTCGTTGATGCGCGCGATCTCCTCGCCCAGACGGGCGACGGAAGCGGCCTGGGAAGGGTCAGCCCGGGACAGCCGACTGGCGAGGATCTCGCTGATGCGCTCGGCCTCTTCGGCCGGGTGGCGCTCTATCGACGCTGGGGTCTCGGTAGGCTGCACCGAACGGTCAGGTCCAGCGTCCCGCAGGCCCGTCGACTGGCGTTCGACGCGCCTGACCTTCTCGGATAACTCGGCGACCGAGCGTTCCAGCTCGCCGATCCGGTGCCCAGCGGTTTCGGAAAGATCGCGCGTCATCTCCTCCCGGGCGGCGTCCAGGCGCTCCCCGAGCCGGAATGACATCTCCCGCAGGCGGCTCTCGACCCCCTCGCCGGCACCGGCCTCGAGTTTGGCCAGTCTCTGGTCCAGACCCCCGAAGGCCTCATGCAGGGCGCTCATCGCCGCCGCCGTCCGGTCCTGGATCTCGCCGATCCGGATGGCCACCTGGTCAATCCCCGCTGACGCCGGGGGACGGGTCTCGGCCCGTTCGAGGCGGGACCGGAAAGTCTCGAGGGTTTCCTGGGTGCGGACCTCGCCCTCGCGCATTTGTACCGATAGCCGGCCAAGCGCGGACTCCAGCGCCCTCAGGACTTCTTCATAACGGTCCGCACGCGGTTCCGGTCGGGGCGCGGCGGGTGGCCTCACCACCGACTGCTCCAGGCGACTGAAGGTGGCGCGCACCGAGCGATCGAGGCTGGCGAGAGCTTCGCCGGTTCGCGCCTCAGCGCCGTCCAACCTGTCGGCGAGACGGTCGAGGACCTGGGAAAGGCGACGCAGCTCTCCCTCGGGGCGGTCAAAGGGATCGCGCGTGTCCGGGGCCGGTGCGGAAGGCACCTGACGGTTCGCGCCTGTAACAGGACCTGCAACAGGGCCCGCCGCTGGGGTAGGGGCCTCGCCCTCAAGAATCGACCGGTTGAGCCATTCGCCCAAGGTCATGCCGGCGCGCGCCGCCAGTTCCTTAGCGACTTCCCGGGCCCGGGGGTCGATTCCTTTGACGCTCCATGGCGCCCCTGACGACATTCGAATCGCTCTCCCACTGGCTATGGTCTGGTGTAGCCAGCCAGCTTTCGGGTGTAAACGCGCTGTTAACCCATTGACCCAGGCGGGCCGCGACGCGCTGTGGATAGATATCAGGTCCGGGATTCAGCCGGCAGGAGGATCAACCCTTGGATGTCAGGATCACCCTTCTGGCCATGCTCCTGTCGGCCGGCCTCGCGGCCTTCGCCGGTTGGCGGGGCGCGCGGCCGCCCGACCTGGTCAGGGGACCCCGGATGATCCCCTGGCGGCCGATCATGGTCGCCTCGGCGGTGGCCTTACTGTTGTTCCTGGTCCACCTCGTGAACCTGCTCGGCGTTACGACGGGACCGAAGTCGATGTAGCAAGGCCGGAGGCCTCACCCTTGCGCGACCGCCAGGTCAGGCCGGCGAATCCCCCGGAGGTCAGCAGGCTGACGTCAGCAAGCATCACGGCAATGGCCCACTTGGCCGGACCGGCCGCATAGCGGGGCTCCCAGTTGGGATGGAACTTGTCCTTGTAGCTGCGCACGCCCTGGAAATTGTAGACGTCCTCCCCCAGGTCGAACATCAGGCGGCCCACCCGCGTCATGACAGGCGCCAGCGGCCGGTCTTCCAGGCCCGCGAGGGGCGCATTGCCAAAATCCAGGTAAGCGTAGCCCTGCTCCCGGCCCCAGCTGATGAGCTCGACGAAGAGGAAGTCCATGATCCGTTTGGGCGCAGCTCGGCTGTAGCGCATGAGGTCGATGGAGAAAGCGTCGCGGCAGGCGGTCGGCCAGAGGTTGGCGAAGGCGACGATGCGCCCTTCCCAACGGGCAACGGCGACAGGGAAAGCCTTCAGGTAGCTTGGCTGGAACCCCCCGAGGGAGAAGCCCTTGTCACCACCTGACTGGCCTTCCAGCCATTCGTCGGAAATGGCTGCGAGCTCGGGCAGGCAGGCCTCGACAGCGACGGGCGGTATGACCTCGAAGGTGGCCCCCGCATCACGGACCTGACGCCAGGCCCTGCGAATCTTGGCCCGCGTCTGGCCGTCGAAGGCGAAGTCCTGCAGAGGCAGACGGGCGCATTCCCCGATCTTCTGGATCGAGAAGCCAAGTTCGACCACGTCCGGCAGGTCCTCGGGACCGATACCGTAGAGTCCCGGACGCGCCGCGTGGGCGTCGGCCATCTCCCGGAACCGCCAGAGCAACTCAAGCCGCTCATCCCGGCGGCCGACGGGCCCACCGAGGGCGATCCAGGAACGACCCCGGACCCCGAACATGAGAAAGCTCTGGCCGGAATCCGAAAACAGGAAGCGCTTGTCGCCGAGCAGGGCCAGGTTGGAGTTCGGCTCGGCGGCGTCCGCACCGGCGAGGATGGCGCGCACCCGGGCCAGGTCAGGGTCATCCTCGCCGATCACCCGGGGGGTGGCGGCCGTGGCCACCAGGCGCCAGATCCCAAAGCCCATGAAGGCCAGGGCGGCGCCCGCCCAGGCCCGGATGGAGCGGGCGACGTCATGGTCCATCATGGTCTTCCAGAACGGTTGGTCTTCGTAGTCGACGTGCTGGAAGAACCAGAGCCCGAGAAAACCCGCCCCGACCACGGCGGCACCGGCCGACAGCAGCCAGCCCGGCGAGACCTCCATCTGCGAGAGGGCCGCCTTCCGCGGGAAGGCGGCGCGCAGGGGCGCAAGGAAGGTGCCGATGGCCAGGAGGATCAGCCCCTCCTCCCAGATCAGGCCCTTGGTGAGGGCCAGAAGGGCCGTCAGGAACAGCACGGCCACGCTCGCCGCCCAGGCGGCGTCCAGTCGCGACCGCAGCCCAAAGGCCAACATGACAAGTACGAGGCCCAGCACGGACGACGCGAAATGGCTGGTCTCGATCACCAATGCCGGGAGGGCCATCGACAGGCGCATGAAACGCTCAGGCGAAGAGGGGGTCGCACCCGAGGCAATCAGCATGGCCCCGGCGAACATGACCAGGACCGCCCCCGCCAGGGGTGCCGCGGACAGAAGGGCGGGTCTGAATTCGCGTCTGAGCGCCATGCTGAACCTGAAAAACGTCAAGACAGCCCCGGTTCTAGCCTCACAAAGTTAAGAGATGGGTTCCAGAGCCGATCAGTTCAAACCCCCCGCCGAATGTCTTGCTCCTCCCGGGCCTCACGTTAATGTGTCGCGCGCTCGAGTGCTGACGGAGGAGACCCATGGCTGATTTCAGCGGCGAGAACCCTGAAGCCTTCCGGTCCGATGTCCGTGGATGGCTGGAGGCCAACTACCCTGCGGAGCTGCGGAGTGCTGATGTCCGCACCGATCCCGAGGCCATCTGGGGCGGCCGGGCCTTCCTGGGCTCGGAGGATCCCCAGATCGTCTGGATGCGCCGCGTGGCCGAGAAGGGCTGGACGGCCCCGACATGGCCTGCAGCCTACGGCGGCGGCGGCCTTTCGCCGGACCAGGGACGAATCCTCGAGCAGGAGCTGGCTCGCGGTCGCTACCGCACACCCCTGTCCTCATTCGGGCTCTGGATGCTCGGACCGGTCCTGCTGGAGTACGCCAACGAGGCCCAGAAGCTCGAGCACCTGCCCCGCATCGTCCGAGGCGAGGCCCGCTGGTGCCAGGGGTATTCGGAGCCCGGCGCGGGTTCGGACCTGGCCGGCCTCCAGACCCGCTGCGAGGACAAGGGCGACCACTGGCTGATCAACGGCCAGAAGGTCTGGACCAGCTACGCCAACAAGGCCGATTGGTGCTTCTGCCTGGTGCGCACGGATACGACGCGCAAGCATGAGGGAATTTCCTTCGTTCTCATCGACATGAGCTCACCCGGCGTCGAGACCCGCCCGATCCAGCTCATTTCCGGCGAGAGCCCTTTCTGCGAGACCTTCTTCACCGACGTGAAAATCCCCAAGGACAACCTCGTGGGCCAGGTCAACGGCGGCTGGCAGATCGCCAAGCGCCTGCTGCAGTACGAGCGCCAGAACATTTCGGGCGGCTTTGGGCCGGGCGAAGGTGCCGGTGGTTCCTCCAGCGACCTCGGGGTCATGGCCCGGAACTACATGGGAACCGATGAGACCGGCGCCCTTTCGGATCCCGACCTTCGCGGTCGGATCACCCGTAACAAGATGGACTTCGACTGCGGCTACAAGACGATCAACCGGATCGCGGCGGAGTCCAAGGCTTCCAACGGCCCTTCGGCGGCGACCTCCATCATCAAGTACGCGGTCGCCAGCTTTGCCCAGGAGCGGTCGGAACTCATCGTCGAGATGATGGGCAGCCAGGGTCTGGGCTGGACCGGAGACGACTACGCCGCCCCGGAGATCGGGGCTGTGCGCGGCTGGCTCCGGGCCAAGGCCAATTCCATCGAGGGCGGCAGCTCAGAGGTCAACCTCAACGTGATTTCAAAGCGAGTCCTGGGCCTTCCCGACCCTCAGTAGGGAAGGATGCGGCGGGACCCTTTCGGACATTTCCAGGGAGACGGGACAGATGGCGGATTTTGGCGGCGAGGACCTGGAGGGGTTCAGGGTTGAGGCTCGGACCTGGCTGGAGGACAACTTCCCCAAGGCCCTGGCCGAGGATCCAGCGGCCCAGATGGCGGCCATGGGCGGCGGGCGTGAGAGCGACGACGCCCGCCTCTGGCGGGAGCGCGTGGGCGCAAAGGGTTGGGGCGTCCCGACCTGGTCGGCGACCTATGGCGGGGGCGGCCTCTCGCGGGCCCAGGCCCGTATCCTGGCCGAGGAGATGGCGAAGATCGGTGCCCGCAATCCCATCGGCGGCATGGGCGTGATGATGTTTGGCCCGACCCTTCTCGAGTACGGGACCGAGGCGCTCAAGCGCCAGCACATGCCGGGCATCGTCACCGGCTCCGTCCGCTGGTGCCAGGGCTATTCCGAGCCGGGCTCCGGCTCGGACCTTGCCTCCCTGCAGACCCGCTGCGAGGACAAGGGCGACCACTGGCTGATCAACGGCCAGAAGATCTGGACCTCGGGTGCCAACCTCGCCGACTGGTGCTTCTGCCTGGTGCGCACCGACTCCGCCAAGAAGCACGAGGGGATTTCCTTCGTCCTCATCGACATGCGCGCCCCTGGGGTGGAGGTCCGGCCGATCAAGCTGATCAACGGCACTTCGCCCTTCTGCGAGACCTTCTTCACCGACGTTAAGGCACCCAAGGACCAACTCTTCGGGCCTCTGAACGGCGGATGGACCGTGGCCAAGCGCCTCCTCCAGTTCGAACGGGACAATATCTCCGCCGGCCTTGGCGGGGGCTCGATCGGCGCGCCAGCCGCTGCCCTCACCGTCCGTGAGGCGGCGCTCGAATATGTGGGCCTGGACGAGGACGGCCGCCTCGCCGACCCCGACCTGCGTCGCCGGATCATCGATCACTTGATGGAGACCCAGGCTTTCCAGCAGACTGTGCGCCGGGCAGCCGATGAGTCGAAGTCCAACCAGGGCCCGTCCGCAGTCACCTCCATCATGAAGTATGCCGGCGCCAAGATCGCGCAGGAGCGGAACGAGCTCATCGTCGAGTCCCTGGGAACGGCCGGACTGGGTTGGGAGGGGGAAGGATACTCGGCCCCCGAACTGGCCGCCGTCCGCACCTGGCTGCGCGCCAAGGCCAACTCCATCGAGGGTGGAACCTCGGAGATCAACCTGAACGTCGTTTCCAAGCGCGTTCTTGGACTTCCGGACCCGAAATAAGCGACTCGCGAAACTGAGGCCTTATGGTATGATTGAGGATAATATGTTGATTTTTAGGGAGTATTTCTGATGGCTGTTTTTGGCGAGAGCGGAATCGACGCCTTCCGGAGCGAAGCCCGGGAATGGCTGGAGGCGAATTTCCCCGCCTCCCTGCGCAAGGACCTCAGCGCCCTCGAGGCCATGGTCATGTCTCCCGAGCCCGCCAAGGGCGATTTCGCCCTCTGGAAGGAACGCATGGGGGCCAAGGGCTGGGGCGTGCCAACCTGGCCGGCCCAGTACGGCGGCGGCGGGCTGTCCCGCGAGCAGGCCCGGGCCCTGGAGCAGGAAATGGTCGCCCTCGGCGCCGTGAACCCCATCGTCGGCATGGGTATCAGCATGTTTGGCCCGACCCTGCTCGAGTACGGGACAGAGGCCCAGAAGCAGAAGTACATCCCCGATATCGTCAATGGCCGCGTGCGCTGGTGCCAGGGCTTCTCTGAGCCCGGAGCCGGTTCGGACCTCGCCGCCCTTCAGACCCGCGCCGAGGACAAGGGCGACCACTTCCTGGTCAATGGCCAGAAGATTTGGACCTCCGGTGCCCAGTGGGCCGACATGATCTTCTGCCTGGTCCGCACTGACACCACCAAGAAGCACGAGGGCATTTCCTTCGTGGTCTTTTCCATGCGCCAGCCCGGCGTGGAGGTCCGCCCGATCCGCCTGATCGCCGGCAACTCGCCCTTCTGCGAGACCTTCATCACCGACGTGAAGGTGCCCAAGGACGACTTGGTCGGACCGCTGAACGGCGGCTGGTCAGTGGCAAAGCGCCTGCTCCAGCATGAGCGCAGCGGCATGGACGGCGCCCGCAGGGGCCCCGGCCAGAAGGTCGTCCTGGGCCAGGTCGCAAAGACCTATGTGGGCGCGGACGAGCATGGCCGCCTGGCCGATCCGGACCTGCGGACCCGCATCGTCATGAACGAGATGGACCAGGCGGCCCTCCAGGCCACGGTCCGCCGAGCAGCCCTGGAGTCCCGCAGCAATGCCGGTCCAAGCGCGGCAACCTCGATCATGAAGAACGCCAACATGAAGATCGCGCAGGACCGGGCGGAGCTGACCCTCGAGTTCATGGGCCACCAGGGCCTGGGTTGGGAAGGCGCCGACTTCGCCTCCGAAGAGTTGTCGGCTGTCCGCGGTTGGCTCTCCGGCAAGGCGGGCTCGATCTATGGCGGCTCGAACGAAGTCCAGAACAACATCATTTCGAAGCGTATTCTCGGCCTGCCCGACCTCACCCAGTCGCGCTGAGCCCACCATTCTAGAGGAGACTTTTCATGGCTGATTTTGGAGGCGGTGATCCGGAAGCTTTCCGCAAGGAAGTGCGCGAATGGGTCGATGCCAATTTCCCCGCCGAGCTGAAGGGCCGGCCCAACCCGATGATGCGCGAGGAGCGCGCCAAGCCGTCCGAGGCCCAGGAAGCCTGGCGCAAGGCGGTCGGCGCCAAGGGATGGGGCACCCCCACCTGGCCCAGCCAGTACGGCGGCGGCGGCCTCGGGACGGCCGAGGCCCGGATCATCCAGCAGGAGTTCGGACGCGCCGGGGCCTATAATCCCATCGGCGGCATGGGCGTTATGATGTTCGGCCCTACCCTCCTGGAGTACGGCACCGAGGACCAGAAGCTTGAGCACATCCCGCCGATCTGCCGCGGCGACGTGCAGTGGTGCCAGGGCTTCTCCGAGCCAGGCGCCGGTTCGGACCTTGCGGCCCTCCAGACCCGCGCCGAGGACAAGGGCGACCACTTCCTGATCAACGGCCAGAAGATCTGGACCTCCGGTGCTCAATACGCCGACTGGTGCTTCTGCCTAGTGCGCACCGACACCAGCAAGAAGCATGAAGGCATTTCCTTCGTGCTCTTCACCATGCACCAGCCGGGCGTCGAAGTCCGGCCGATCAAGCTGATCGCCGGCAGCTCGCCCTTCTGCGAGACCTTCTTCACCGACGTCCGCGCCGACAAGAAGAACCTGGTCGGGCCGCTGAATGGCGGCTGGACCATCGCCAAGCGTCTCCTCCAGCATGAGCGCGGCGGTCTGTCCGGCGCTGGCGGCGGCGGTATGGGCGGCCGGTCCCTTGTGGACCTTGCCCGCGAATATGTCGGCGTGGATGCCCAGGGCCGGATCGCCGATCCCGACCTGCGCACCCGCGTCGTCCAGCACGAGATCGAGGGCCGTTCATTCCAGCAGACCGCCCTGCGCGCCATGCTGGAAAGCAAGGGCAATTCAGGCCCCAGCGCGGCGACCTCGATCATGAAGAACGCCGGGACGAGCTGGATGCAGCTGCGTCACGAGCTCACCCTCGAGATCATGGGCCACCAGGGCCTGGGCTGGGAGGGCGACGCCTTCAAGCCCGAGGAACTGGGCGCTGTCCGTGGTTGGTTGGGAGGCAAGGCCTTCACGATCTACGGTGGCAGCCAGGAGGTGCAGAGCAACATCATCTCCAAGCGCATCCTCGGCCTGCCCGACCTCACCCAGCACAACTGACATCCCCCGACACGACGAGATTAAGGATCAACTGAAATGGCCGTTCTGAACGAAGAACAGAGCATGCTCCGCGACGCTGCGAAGAGCTGGACCCAGGAAAAGAGCCCAGTCACCGCCTTCCGCAAGATGCGCGACTCCGGCGTCGAGATTGGATACGACGCCCAGGCCTGGAACGAGATGGCCGAGATGGGCTGGGCCGGGGTGATCATCCCAGAGGAATACGGTGGCTCAGCCTTCGGCTACCTCTCCATTGGCCTCATCCTCGAGGAAATGGGCAGGAACCTGACCGCGTCACCTCTGATCGCCTCGGGCGTGGGTGCCGCCTCGGCCCTGGTTCTGGGGGGCTCCGACGCCCAGAAGTCCGAATGGCTGCCGAAGATCGCTGACGGTTCTGTCGTCGGTGCCCTCGCGGTGGACGAAGGCGCGCACCACGCTCCGGAGAAGGTCGCCCTGGCCGCGACCAAGTCCGGCACCGGCTACAGCCTCTCGGGCGCCAAGTCCTTCGTGATCGAGGGCCTGGCCGCCAACCTGCTGGTGGTTTCCGCCCGCACCTCCGGCACACCGGGCGACAAGGACGGGATTACCCTGTTCCTCGTGCCCGCCGACGCCAAGGGCGTGAGCCGCAAGCGTCTCGCCCTGGCGGACAGCCGTGGCGCAGCCAACATCACCTTCGACAAGGTCGAA
This sequence comes from Phenylobacterium deserti, assembly GCA_945874825.1. Classification (GTDB taxonomy): domain Bacteria; phylum Pseudomonadota; class Alphaproteobacteria; order Caulobacterales; family Caulobacteraceae; genus Phenylobacterium; species Phenylobacterium deserti_D. The sequence continues at coordinate 98,531 of CAMCIK010000001.1, forward strand.
GTGGGTGCCGACGCCGTGCTGGGTGCCGTCGACAAGGGCTGGGACGTCCTGGAGAAGACCCTCGACCGCGTCCGCGCCGCCCTCGCGGCCGAGATGCTGGGCGCTGCCAACCAGGCCTTCGAGACCACCCTGGACTACCTCAAGGTCCGGGTGCAGTTCGGCCAGGTGATCGGCTCCTTCCAGGCCCTGCAGCACCGCGCCGCCAAGATGTTCACCGACCTGGAACTGGCCCGCAGCGCCGTCGAGGCGGCTCTCCAGGCCATCGACGCCGACAGCCCCGACGTGCCGGAGCTGGTGTCCTTGTCCAAGGCCAAGATGGGTGACGTCTTCCACCTCGTCTCCAACGAGATGGTCCAGATGCATGGCGGCATCGGCATGACCGATGCCCACGATGCCGGCTTCTACCTGAAGCGCGCCAGGGCGGCCGAGGCGGCCTTTGGCAGCCAGAGCTACCACCGCGACCGCTACGCCCGGATCAACGGCTACTGATCCCAGGCCGGCGCAGCCCGGAACCCAGCCCCCCCGGCGACCTCGCCGGGGGGGTTTTGCGTTCTGCCAGGCGGAATTGCGGCGGCTTGCCGGTCATGTTTTGCTGAGGGCACGGCGACGGAGACTCCGATGTTCCCCTTCCGACTTGCGCCCCTTGCCCTGACCCTTTGCCTCGCGGCCGGCCCAGCTGTCGCCGAAAGCATCCTCTTCGTGGGCAACAGCTTCACATTTGGCGCCACCTCTCCCGTACTTCGCTACCGGCCCGAGGTCGTGACCGACCTCAACAAGGAGGGCATCGGCGGCGTGCCGGCGATCTTCAAGGTTCTCACCTCCCAGGCGAAGCTCGACTACACGGTCAGCCTGGAGACCTCGCCCGGCAAGAACCTAGACTGGCACCTGGATAACCGCCTGCCCCTGATCGATCGTCCCTGGGACGTGGTCATCCTCCAGGGCCAGTCGACCCTCGACCTCGAAAGGCCGGGCGACCCGACCCGCCTCATCGATGGAGGCCGGCGGCTCTCGGACAGACTTGGGCAGAGGAATCCCGCGGCGCGGATTTACTATGAGGCGACCTGGTCACGGGCCGACTTGACCTACGCCAAGCCCAGCCCCTGGAAGGGCAAGCCTATTGGTGCCATGGCTAGGGACGTCCGCGCCGGCTACGACCGGGCCCGGGCGGTCTCGAAGTTCGTGCGGGGCGTCCTGCCGGTGGGCGAAGCCTGGAACCGGGCCATGGAAACCGGTGTTGCCGACCCGAACCCCTATGACGGCATCAGCTTCGGCATGGTCGACCTCTGGGGCTGGGACCAGTACCACGCCAGCTCAGCAGGGTATTACCTCAGCGCCCTGGTGATCTTCGGGGCCGTCACCGGACTTGACCCCCGAAGCTTTGGCGAGCGCGAGACTGCAGCCTACGAGCTGGGACTATCCCCCACACAGGCCAAGGGCCTTCAGGAAGCCGCCTATGCCCAGTTGCGGGCCGAGGGCCTTCTTCCCGACCTCCAGGCGACCCCGGCACGCTCGGGGCCCTAGTGCCGGCTCCCTTCAGGGAAACGCCCACCAAGGCCAGGCAGGATCTAGTCGAGCTCGCTGTGCGGGTAGGTCCTTCCCAGGGGCCGGCGCGGACCGTTGTAGGTCGCGGTGCGGATGAACTCGCGGTCCGGTGCGAGGGCGTGGGTAATTCGCTCCGCCAGGGCCCGACCGGTGATCGGCTTGGCGAGGAACTGGTCGACGCCCGCCTCGAGGCAGGCCCTGACATGCTTCTCCTCAGTATGCCCGGTGGCCACAATGATCGGCACTTCGCTGAACGGATGGGATTCATCGGCCCGGAGGTTGCGGACGAAGGTCACGCCATCCATCACCGGCATCTTGAGGTCGGTGATGATCAGGTCCGGCTTGACATGAAGGATCACCTTCTGAGCCTCGATGGCGTCGTCGGCCAGGCGGATGGAGCCAAAGCCCAGGGCGCGCAGGACCGCCGTCATGATGCTGCGCATCCCGACGTTGTCGTCGACCACCAGAACGATGAGATCCCGGCTCAGGGGAACCATTCGCAATCCAGACTCGGCTTCCTGCTGCCCGTATCTAGGCGCGGGTAGGTTGCGAGAAGGTTACGGCCCGACGGCGCGTGGGCCTCGACGCGAACGGCCGGCTACGGCAAGACAGCCTCCTGACCCCATTCGCCCGCCAGGACCGCCATGACCGAAGCCCCGCCCCTCCAGGACCTCCAGAAGTCCCTCGGCCAGCAGAGGCTGGTCACCTTTCAGCCCGGCCGGGCCGCCATCGAATACCTGGCCGGCGCCCACATGTGCCACTCCGGCGGGGTCGTGCAGGGCGGCTTCATCTGTGGCTGGATCGACGCCGCTATGGCCCACGCCGCCATGGCCGGCGGCGGGGACATGACCCCCATGTCCCTGGAGCTGAAGGTCAGCTTCTTCGCCCCTGCCCGCCCGGGGCTGGTCATTGCCGAGGCCTGGATCGAACGCGCCGGCAAGTCTACCTGCTTCGCCGAGGGCCGCCTCCTCAACGCCGCTGGCGAGGTCCTCGCCAAGGGCACCTCCACCATCCGCCTGATCCCCCGCGCGAAGGTGGAGGCGGGGTCAAGGGCGGCGGCGGGGTAGGCGCGGGCGCCCGGGTGTGGCCCCGGCGCCACCGAAACTAATCCGTCACAGGACTGTCGCCCGACGTACATGAATCCTCGCCAAGAACGGCCTTGGCTGACCAAAGGCCAAGCTCCATCTGGCAGGATGAATGGCATGAAACTCCCGACCCCCTCGGCGGCGCTCCGCCTCGCCCTCCTCTGCAGCACAGCCCTGGTGGCCCCGCTTGCGGCCCAGGCCCAGGAGACGGGATCCAGCGCCGTAAGCGAGGTGGTGGTCACCGCCTCCCGGCCCATCGCCGAATCCGAAGCGGCCGCCCTGCGCACCCAGAAGGCCTCCGACTCCCTGGTGGCCGTGGCCGCCTCGGACAGCGTCGGTCGCCTGCCGGACCAGAACATTGCCCAGGCCGCGAGCCGCCTGCCCGGCGTCGCCGTCGAGCGCGACCAGGGCCAGGCCCGGTATGTGAGCCTACGCGGCGCCCCGAACTACTGGACCACCCTCAGCTTCGACGGGATCAACGTGGTCAGCCCGGAGGGTCGCGACGCCCGGTTCGACTCCGTCCCCTCAGCCATCGCCTCGCAGATCATCGTGTCCAAGGCGGTGACGCCGGACATGCCGGGCGAGACGGTCTCGGGCAATGTCAACATCATCACCCGGTCCGCCTTCGACTATCCGGGCCTGAAGCTGGGCGGGAAGGTCGGCTACGGGATCGCCGAGCTGGGCGACAAGCCCCAGTACGAGGCCTATGGCGTCGCCTCCAACCGGTATGACCTTGGCGATGGCGAGGTCGGCTTCGTCCTGTCCGCCTCCTACTTCCAGCGGGACATGATCACTGACAACTTTGAAGTCGACTACGAACGCGTCTCGCAGGACCAGCGCCCCGGGAACCTGACCCGCTTCTGGGCGAGTGAGGCCGAGAACAAGCTCTACCGCCTGACCCGCAAGAACTGGTCGGTCTCGGCCCGGGGCGACTGGCGCCAGGGCGACAACCAAATCTCCTTCCGGTCCATCTACACCACCTTCACCGACGACGAGATGCGGGACAATTACCGCTTCGACCTCGATGACCGCCAGTCGGACCTGGCGCCCCTGACCGATGCCTGCGCCACGACAACCAACCCGACCCCGACCAACACTGGCTATGCCGATGTCTGCATCGGGAACACCCCGATGAAGGGGACCGTCTACGGGATCGACATCCGCCAGCGCTCGACCCTGCGGGCCTTCGAGCAGTCGATCTTCACCAACACACTGGAGGGCCAGCACGGCTTCGGCGACGGCTGGACCCTGAACTGGCTGGCCAACTTCACGGAGTCCAAGGACGACCGCTTCGTGGTCGGCGAGACCAATTGGGAGAGCCCCGGCACCCGCACCCTGCGGCCGACCGTCGCCTACGACTTCTCCGACCCGAACCGCTCGCGCCTGCTCCTGTCGACCACCCTGCAGCTGTCCAACCCGACCCGCTACCAGGCCGGGACGCCGGTGACGAACGTCGACACCTTCACCAAGCCGCTGACCTCCTTCACGACCCTGGATGCCGTCGACACCACCACGGCCTACACAGGCCGGGTCTGGGTGGCGAAGGAAGCGGCCTTCCTGGGCGGTGAGGCGACCTTCCGGGTCGGCCTTCAGTTCGACCAGCGGACCAAGGTCGCTGACGAAAAGAACCTGGTGCTCAACACGGCGGCCCAGTTCGCCGCCATCGGCATACCTACCGACTACAACGCCTTCTCGCTGGACAAGGCCTTCCTCGGCGAGATCCCGATGGACTACACCTTCCGCTACTTTGATCCGGGCAAGATGGAAGCGGCATCCGACGCCGCCCGCAATGGCTATGCCTTCAAACCGGTCACCGGCAACAACTATGACGTGCGCGAGGAGGTCCTGGCCGGCTACGCCATGGGCACGGTGAAGTGGGACTGGGGCTCCGCCATCGGCGGCGTTCGGGTCGAGAACCTGAAGAATCGCGGGACCGCGGTGGCGACGGTCGGTGGCGTCACTGGCCCGATCACGGCCGAATCTGACCGCACCCTCGTCTTCCCCAGCCTGCACGTGAACGTAAACCTGGACGATACCAAGAAGCTGCGTCTGTCCTACAACAGTGGCGCGGCCCGGGCCGACTACGACCAGCTGCGCCCAAACGTGACGGTGAACGACGCCAACCAGACGATCTCGGGCGGCAACCCGGCGGTCCGGCCCGAGCTGGCGCACGGCCTCGACGCCTACCTGGAATGGTACGTCGAGCCTCAGGGCTACCTGATGGCCGGCGTTTTCTTCAAGGAGGTGGAAGACGTCCTCTACCGCCAGACCCGGACCTTCGGCTCCGATGCCCTGAACAGCAACGGAATCGACCGGTCGGGCTACACGTACTCGGGCATCACAAACGGCGGCAACGGGAACCTGGTTGGCCTGGAGCTGGCCGCACAGTTCCAGCTGGACCCCTGGGTGGACAGCCTTGGCGTCCCGGACTGGATGGGGGGCTTCGGCATCAGCGCCAACGCCACCTTCAACAGCAGCCAGGTGCTGAAGCCGGCGATCGGCTCGATCCCGGCGCGCAAGCTGCGACTGCCGGGGACCTCCGACGAGGTCTACAATGTCAGCGGCTACTACGAGAAGTACGGCCTTTCCCTGCGCCTCAGCTACCAGAAGCGCTCAGCCTGGCTGGACAGCTTCGCCGATGACCTCGGCGACGCCGGCGACACCTACTGGGCCGAGGACGACGAGCTGGACTTCTCCGCCCGGTACGAGGTGAACAAGAACTTCGAGCTCTACTTCGACGCCACTAACCTCCTTGATAACCCTGGCCGCCGCTTCGCCGAGCCCGGCAACCTGCTGACGGCCACCGGGGTCCCGACGGGCTTCACCGACATCTATACAATTGAGTGGGAACAGTTCGGCCGACGCTTCGCGGGCGGTGTTCGGGTGTCCTTTTGATCCCGGTCGCCCGGACCCTCGGCCTCGGCCTCATTCTGGCAGGCGCGCTCTCGGCCGCCGCGGCGGCCCAGACCGTCACCGTCCCTGCCCTGGGCCAGACCGCCCCGGTGGGCACGGTGGCGGACGACGCCGCCGACGACCCCGCCATCTGGTGGAACTCGCGTGATCCGGAGAAAAGCCTGATTGTCGGCACCGACAAGAAGGCGGGGCTTCACGTCTACCGCCTGTCCGGCGAAAGCGTGCACTTCACCCCTGCGGGGCGGGTGAACAATGTGGACCTGGTCGACCTCGGCACCCAGGGTGTCCTTGTGGTGGCCTCAGACCGGAATGATCCGGCCGCGGCCCGCCTGAAGTTCTACCGGCTCGACACCCGCGAGGGCGCGCTTATTCCCCTCGGCGAGGCCAGCGGCGGAGCGGGCGAGGCCTACGGGGTTTGCCTGGCTGTGCTCGGCCGCCAGATCCATGCCTTCTCTGTTCTCAAGGACGGAGGCATCGTCCAGGTCCGCCTGGACCGTGGGCGCAACAAGGTGTCCGGGACGACAGTCCGGAACCTTCGCGTTCCCTCCCAGGCCGAGGGCTGCGTGGTCGATAATCGCACCCGGACCCTCTATGTGGGCGAGGAGAGGGCCGGGGTCTGGGTATTCGACGCCCGGCCCGACGCGCCTTCGGAGGGCCAACTGGCGATCCGCGCCGACGGCGCGCAGCTGGTCCCGGACGTAGAGGGCCTGGCCCTGGCACCGGAGGGCCGCACCGGGGGCTGGCTGGTGGTCTCCAGCCAGGGCGACAACGCCTACGCCCTCTACCGCCTGCCCGAGCTTGCGCCCGCAGGACGTTTCCGGATTTCTGGCGGCGAGTTGGGCTCCACCGAGGAGACCGACGGCATCGCCCTGGCCCTAGGTCGCTTCGGCCGCGCCTATCCGGAGGGGCTCTTCATCGCCCAGGACGGCGACAACGCCCCCGACGCCCAGAACTTCAAGCTGGCCTCCTGGGCCGACATCCTGAAGGCCGTGCGGGCAGGCACGCCCTGAGCCGGCCGCAAGGCGGCGGACCTGTGGGGCTCCGGCTGCGGTAAGGGTCTGGAGCGGGCGGGGGGAATCGAACCCCCGACATCAAGCTTGGGAAGCTTGCGTTCTACCTCTGAACTACGCCCGCGCTGGCCTCTCCCTTACAGCCGGTGGCGGCCAGGCTCAAGGCCACGCCTTTCCCCCGGCCGCGGCGGCCTGTAGGAAGCAGGAGACATCTGACAGCGGGTCTCCATGCGCATCCTGGTCATCTTCGCACACTACTTCTCCGGCGAGGCCAAGCCCCGGCACGCCTCGACGGACGCCAGCCGCGAGGCCGACCGCAAGGCGGCGGTGGAGGGTGCCATCCGCAGCTGGCGGGCGCACTTCGGCCCCAGCGCCATGCTCGACGTGGGTTCCCGGTCCTTCCACATGGGGCCCCGGTCCGAGGACACGGTGGACATCGTGGTCACGACCACCAGCGAGAAGCACCTGATGACGCCGGACTTCTGCACGGCCATGGGCGTGCGGGTGGCCAAGCACAACCTCGAGGATCCGCGCATGCTGGGCTTCACCGCCCAGGGCCTGTTCGCTGGCTGGCGCAACCTCTACGACCTGTTCGTCTTCAGCGAGGACGACCTGAAGATCAACGACCCGGCCTTCGTCGACAAGCTGGCCTGGTTCAACCGCACCTTCGGGCCCCGGCGTGTGCTCATGCCCAACCGGGTCGAGCTGAACCCCGTCGGCCATGCACCCAAGACCTACATCGACGGCGACCTGGCCCCCGCCCTCGCCACGACGATGAAGGCCCATGTGCCGGACGAGGAGGCTCTCTATGGCTCGCCCTTCGGCCGCGAAGGCGTCTTCCAGAGGGCGCGCAACCCGCACTCGGGTTTCTACGCCCTCACCCGCGACCAGCTGTCCTACTGGATGAGCCAGCCCCACTGGCTGGACCGCGACTGCAGCTTCGTCTCGCCCCTGGAGAGCGCCGCCACCCTGGGGGTCGCCAAGACCTTCTCGATCTACAAGCCCTTTGGCGCGTCCTCCGGCTTTCTCGAGATCGAGCACCTGGACGACCGCTTCTCGGCCATGAAACTGCCCGTGCGCGACCGGCTCTGAGCCGCCCGGATCAGCTCCAGGGCCGGAAGTGCTTGGACAGCTTGAGGCCCTGCTTCTGGTAGTGGCCACCGCCCTCGCCATACAGGCGCGTCGGCCGCTCGGTCAGGGGCTCGAAGACCAGCCGCGCCACGGTCTGGCCGTGATCCAGCAGGAAGGGCGTCTCGTGGCTGCGCACTTCCAGCACACCCCGTGAACCCCGGGCACCTGCCTCGGCGGCACCGAAGCCCGGATCGAAGAAACCGGCGTAGTGCACCCGGAACTCGCCCACGGATGGGTCGATGGGGGTCATCTCGGCCGCCTGCAGGACAGGGATCTCCACGGCCTCGCGAGAGGCCAGTATGTAGAACTCGCCAGGATCGAGAAGCAGCTCCCCGCGGCGGGGGGTCAGGGGCTCCCAGAAGTCCCGGGGGTCGTGGCCACCTACCCGGTCCATGTCGACGACCCCGGCGTGGCGGCGGGCGCGGAAGCCGGCGATCGCCTCGCTCTCCAGGTCGACCCCGATGCTGACCGTGGACAGGCGCGGGGGCTCGCCCCGCTTCAGGCGTAGCTGGTTAAGCCGGGTGCCCGTTCGCACCAGGACCGAGAAGGTCTGGGGCGCGATCTCGATGAAGGCGGGACCCCGGTAGCCATCGACCACGTCGTCGAAGGCCGGTTGGTGGTCGGTGAGCAGGCGCACGAAGACGTCCAGCCGGCCGGTGGAGCTCTTGGGGTTGGCCCGGGCCGAGACGCCGGCGGGGAGGGCCAGGGCCTCCTGCAGCTCGGCGATGTAGACGCAGCCCCGTTCCAGCACGGCGCCAGCCGACAGGTCGATCTCATGCATGACCACGTCTGCCAGGCGGTCGGCGACGGTGCGGCCGGGCCGGGGCAGGAAGGAGGCGCGGACCCGCCAGGCGCGCAGGCCCAGGCGCAGGTCCAGGCTGGCAGGCTGGACCTGGTCGGCGTCGAAGGGGCGAGCGGCGGTGATCGCCGCCTCCGCGATCAGGGCCTCCAGGGTCTGGCAGGGCAGAATCCCCGCAGGCGAAGTCTCGGACATGGGGGGACACTCGCCGCCGGGGCCCCGCTTGGCAAGGCTGTCCGGGAGCCCTGTCCGAGCCGCCGCTTGACCTGTGGTGCCCGGCCCTGTTGAAGCAGGCTCCAGACACGGAGACCGGCCATGACCCAAGACCCCAAGGACTGGCGCCCCCAGACCCGACTGGTACGTGGCGGCATGGCCCGCTCGCCCTACGGCGAGATCTCCGAGGCCCTCTACCTGACCCAGAGCTTCGCCTACGAGAGCGCCGCGGCGGCCGACCGGCGCTTCTCCGGCGAGGACCCAGGATTCATCTACCAGCGCTTCGGGAACCCGACGACCCAGATGTTCGAGGACCGCCTGGCCCTGCTGGAGGGCGCCGAGGTCTGCCGGGCCACGGCCTCGGGAATGTCGGCGGTGCACGTGGCCCTGCAGGGCCTGGTGCGGGCTGGCGACCATGTCGTTGCCGGGCGGGCCCTGTTCGGCTCCTGCCGCTGGATCCTGTCGCAGTGGATGCCGCGATTCGGGGTGGACGTGACCTTCGTCGACGCCACGGACCCGGCGGCCTGGGCGGCCGCCGTCCGGCCCAACACCCGGGCCTTCCTGGTGGAGAGCCCGGCCAATCCCCTGCTGGAGGTGACCCCCATCGCCGAGGTAGCCGCCCTGTCGCGGTCTGCCGGCGCCCGGCTGGTGGTGGACAATGTCTTCGCCACCCCGATCTTCCAGAAGCCCCTGGAGCTGGGTGCCGACATCGTCGTCTACTCGGCGACCAAGCACATCGACGGCCAGGGCCGGGTGCTGGGCGGTGCCATTCTGGGGAGCGCTGAGCTGATGACAGAGGCCTACCGCGATATCCTGCGGCACACAGGGCCGGCCCTGTCGCCCTTCAACTCCTGGGTCCTTCTGAAGGGCCTGGAGACCCTGGACCTGCGCGTGCGGCGCCAGTCGGACAATGCCGGCATCGTCACCGAGACCCTGGCCAGTCATCCAGCTGTCAGCCGGGTGGTCTTCCCTGGTCGGAAGGATCACCCCCAGGCCAACCTCATCGCCAGCCAGATGACGGGGCCCGGAAATGTCGTGGCCTTCGACCTGGGAACGCGGGAACGGGCCTGGGCCTTCCTCGACGCCCTGGGAATCGTCGACATCTCGAATAACCTGGGCGACGCCAAGTCCATGGCCACCCACCCCAGCACAACCACCCACCGGTCCCTGTCGGAATCCGAGCGGCTGGAGATCGGCCTCACCGAGGGCTGGGTGCGGATGAGCGTCGGACTTGAGGACGCCGAGGACCTGGCCGAGGACGTGGTCCAGGCCCTCGACCGGGTCTGACCCCGCCGGGGTCAGAAGATCCCGTAGCCGCCGTCGATCAGGAAGCTGTCGCCGGTGTGGAAGGCCGAGGCGTCCGAGGACAGGTAGACGGCGATGCCGCCGAAGTCCGCCGGCTGGCCCCAACGGCGCACCGGCACGCGGCGGATCACCGCGTCGTTGAACTTGTCACTGCCCTGAGCGCCGGCGGTCATGTCGGTGGCGATCCAGCCCGGCAGGATGGCGTTGGCGCGGACGCCGTAGCGGGCGTGCTCCACGGCGATGGAGCGGATCATGGAGATCACAGCCCCCTTGGTGGCGGCATAGGCCTCGTTGCGCGGGGCGCCGTCGTAGGCGGAGAGCGAGGAGATTACCACCAGGGACCCGCCAGCCTTGTCGCCGCCGTCGGCCCGTTCGACCATGTGCTTGCAGGCTTCCCGGAACGTGAAGAAGACCCCGTCCAGGTTGACCGCCAGCACGCGCCGGTAGGTCTCTGTGGGGAAGTCCGCGAAGGAGGAGGCACCGCCGCCGATACCGGCATTGGCGACCACCGTGTCGATCCGGCCCATCTGGCGGACGGCTTCGGCCATGCCCTCGCGCACCGCGGTCTCGTCGGCGACATCGACGACCTGGGTCAGGACCCGGACGCCGTAGTCCTTCAAGGCCTCGGCCGCGGCGGTATTCTTTTTGCCGTTGGAGCCCCAGATGACCACGTCTGCCCCGGCCTGGGCCAGGGCCTCCACCATGCCGAAGCCGATACCGCCATTACCGCCGGTGACCAGGGCCACCTTTCCCGTCAGATCAAAAGGCCGATAGGCCATGGGTCATCCTCCCGTTTTGTGTCGGGAATGAAGGACGGCAAGGACAGGCCGGGCGTCAACCCGGATCAGCGGTCGAGGGATGGAAATTCCAGCTGGCTGACGTCGTAGCCGAGGGCAGCGGCCTTCTCGACCATGATCTTCTGCTCGGCCTCGGTCGGCCGCTGGCGGGCGAAGATAAAGAGGTTGCGGAACTTCGGGTCCGACGAGATGAACCAGGCGCCCGACGGATCCCGGTGGAGAACCTGATACTCCCAGACCACGAAGGGATTGTAGGTCACCTTCAGGCGGGCCTGGGTTCCGGGGTCGAGGATCTCGCCCTTGCCGGCGATCTCCACCCGCTTGCCGTCCCGGTAACAGGCATCGAGGACGTTGACCCCGCCATCGGCGCGGGGCGTATAGTCGGTGGTCGCCGCCACACAGCCCCGGGTGATCAGCATGGGTCGGCGGGCAATTTCCAGCCACTGGCCAGAGTAATGGGCTGCGACGTCAACGGGCTCCCGGGTGACGGGAGCCGGGGCCGCAAGGCTGACGGCGGGCGGGGCCAGCAGGGTCAGGGCGAGGAAAAGGGCGGAAGGTTTCATGGAGGTCTCCCCTTCCGCCCCAGATAGCGCCTCCTGCCCTAGCCGGGAAGACCCGGCTGGCTGACCCGGCCCGCACCGGAGATGTTTTGCTCCAGCTGGGTGGGCCGTCGGGTGAGCTCGACCTCGCCGATCCCGGACACGTTGATCTTCGCGGACTGCTTCGGACCCAGGGTCGCCTTGCCGGCGCCGGAGAGGTCGACCTCGGCCTCTTCGATCTCGAGGGCGGCGAGGTTGGCCGCGCCGGTGCCTGAGATGTCGAGGCTCGCCTTGCGGGCCTTGCCGGTGGCCGTGACGCGCCCGGCACCGCTGAGGCTGACCTCGAGTGTGTCCTGGTCGTAGCCGGTGATCTTCAGGTCCTGGACGCCGCCCATTTCGAAGCGGGTGACGCCGGGTGCCTCGATGACCACCTTGAGGGCACCGCCCTTCCAGCGGGATCCGTCGAAGTCGATCCGGCCGTCCTTGATCGTAATCTTGTCGAGCAGGGCGGCGGGCCCCTCCAGGCTCACGCTGCGGGCGGGGCCCTGGATGTTGGTGACGTCAGCGAAGGCGTCGATTTCGAGGGTGTCGGTGCCGTCCCAGGCCAGCTTGCGGGTGGCCCGCGGCCCGGAGTCGCCGAGGATGATCTCGGATCCGTCATCGGAATCGATGTGGAGATCCATGTCCTTGGTTATCTGGCTGAACCTGTCCTGCAGGCCGTTGGGGCCGCCGGCGAGGGCGATGGCGATGGACATGGCGCCTAAGCACAGGACGAAGCCTGCGGCGGCGATGATGGCGAGTGTGCGGATCATGAGCGGACCTCCCCGCCTTCAAGGGCGGGCTTGAGAAGCTTCAGGTGCAGGCGGCCGTACCAGACCAGGGCGTTGACCAGGCCGATGGTGACCAGGGCGGTCAGGGCGCCCAGCGAGACAAAGCCGGCCATGACCCCGAGACCCGCCAGCATGGCGGCGGCGACATCCCGGGCAACGCCGGCAAAGGCACCGATCACGAAGACAAAGGCCCCGGCCCCAAATCCCACCACCGAGGCGATGGCGAAGCCCAGCAGCGTGCCCAGGATGGGCAGCAGGATGGGCAACAGGATCAGGACGTCGACGACGCCTAGCCCGAGCACCGCGAAGATGGCGCCAGCGGCGGCAGAGGGATTGCGCTCGGCCTCCCAGCGCTTCAGGCCGGCCTCGGCCTTCAGCTCCCGCGCCAGGCGGGCGGGATCGCCAAGACCGGCAGCGACGTCGGCCTCGCTGCGGCCAGCGGCGATGCCCTCGTCGAAGTGGGCGGCATAATCGGACACATAGTCCGAGATGGTCTCCGGCGGCAGGCCGGCGAGGCCGGTTCTTAACCGGCCCAGGAAGAGCTCACGGCTCATTTTTCGTCTCCAAGGATTTCACCGACAGCCGCTGAGAAGGACGTCCACTCTACCTTTTGGGCAGAGAGGCTGGTCCGACCCGCAGGGGTCAGCCGGTAGTATTTACGGGGGGGGCCGGAGGGGCTTTCGACCAGGTAGGTGTCGACCAGTCCATCGGACTGCATCCGGCGCATGAGGGGGTAGATCGTGCCTTCGCCCATGTCGATCGCCGCCGCGAGGCGGGCAGCGATGTCATAGGCGTAGGCATCGGCGCGGGAGAGCAGGGCCAGGACGCAAAGCTCCAGGACCCCCCTCTTCAGCTGAACCTGTACGGCTTCGGGCAAGACAAATACCTCCTTCTGATGAAGAGGTATCTATCGCAAGGTATCTGTCATGGCAAGGTACCTTTTTTAGAAAGGTACCTTGCGTCGTCAGGTTGCAGTCCAGCCGCCATCCACCGACATGGCCGCCCCCGTGGCGGAGGCACCGACATCGGAAGCCAGGTAGAGCAGAAGGCCCGCCAGGTGCTCGTACTCGACGAACTTCTTGGTAGGCTGGGTGGCGAGGATGACGTCCTCCAACACCCGGTCCTCGGAGATGCCGCGGGTCTTGGCCTGGTCGACGATCTGGGCCTCGATGAGGGGGGTCTTCACATAGCCGGGGCAGATGGCATTTGCGGTGATGCCCGTGCGGGCCAGCTCGACGCCCAGCCCCTTGGTGAAGCCCACCACCCCGAACTTGGCCGCCACATAGGGGGCCTTGAAGGGTGAGGCGACGAGGCCATGCGCCGAGGCGATATTGATAATTCGCCCCCTGCCCTGGGCCTTCATGATGGGAATGGCCGCCCGGCTCGCGTGGAAGGTGGAGGACAGGATCACCGCAATCAGGGCGTCCCACTTCTCTTCCGGGAACTCGTCCACCGGCGCCACGTGCTGGATGCCGGCGTTGTTCACCAGGATGTCCAGGCGCCCGAACTCGCGGACGGCGTAGGCGATCAGGTCCTTGATCTCCTCGGGCCGGGTCATGTCGGCGGGGTGGTAGCGGACAGCCGAGTTGGTCCGGGCCTGCAGGGCCTGGCGATCAGCCTCGATCCTGGCCGGGTCGCCGAGGCCGTTGAGGACCACATTGACCCCCTGCTCGGCCAGGGCGGTGGCCAGGGCCTGTCCGATACCGCTTGTCGAGCCGGTGATGACCGCGACGTGGCCTTCGAGTTTGTAGTCGACAGCCATGGGCCTACTCCTTGTCGGCGCCGACGGGCGCGGGTTGGGGTCGGGAAAAGACCCAGAGGTCGGCCGAGGACTGCCCGGCCTGGAAACGGTAGCCGTCGCGGTCGAAGCCCTTGAGGTCGTCCGCACGCTCGATCCGGTTGTCGATGGCATAGCGGGCCAGAAGCCCCCTCGCCCGCTTGGCGAAGAAGCTGATGATCTTCGAGCTGCCGTCCTTCTCCTCGAGGAACTTGAGGTCGATGACCCGGGACCGGAGGGCCTTGCGGTTCACGGCCGAGGCGTACTCCTGGGAGGCGGCGTTGACGATGACGGGGTCGGCGTGACCCGCCAACTCACTGGCAAGGGCCCGGCCCAGGCGATCCCCCCAGAAGGCGTAGAGGGTCTTGCCGCGCCGGGTGCGAAGGGGCGAGCCCATCTCCAGCCTGTAGGGCTGGATTCCGTCCAGGGGCTTCAGCACCCCGTAGAGGCCTGAGAGGATTCGGACATGGTCCTGGGCCCAGGCCAGGGCCTGCGGGTCCAGCTCCCGGGCCTTCAGGCCGGCATAGACGTCGCCGTTGAAGGCGAAGGCCGCCTGCAGCGCACCCTCGGCCTCCGGGTCGAAGGCCTGGAAGCGTTCACGGTTCAGAACCGCCAGCTTCTCCGAAAGCTCCATGAGCGATCGGATCTGGGCCACCGACAGCCTTCGGGTCGCTGCGGCGAGCTGGGCCGTATCGGCCTCAAGGGACGGACGCGTCAGGGGTACCGGGACCGGGGGCGGGTCGAAGTTCATCGCCTTGGCGGGGGAGAGGAGGATCAGCATGTTGCGACTCTCAGAATAGCACGCGCGGGTTCAGGATGCGGCCCGGATCGAGGGCGGCGCGGATCGTGGCCAAGAGGGCGATCTCGGCAGGGTCCTTCTGGCGCCGCGCCTCATCAGCCTTCATGACACCCAGGCCATGCTCGGCCGAGACCGACCCTCCCAGGGCGATGGCGATGTCGTGTACCCGGGCCTGGCCCTCGGCCCGGCGGGCGATATGGGCCGCGTCGTCCCCGCCCTCGGGCCGCAGGACGTCGAAGTGGATATTGCCATCGCCCACGTGGCCAAAGGCGCTGATGCGGCAGCCGGGGGCGAAGGCGGCCATGGCCCCGCCGGCCTCAAGCAGGAAGCGCGGAACCTGGCTGACAGGAACCGAGATGTCGTGCTTCCAGGTCGCCCCTTCCGGCTTCTGGGCGGCGGACTGGTTCTCGCGCAGGGACCAAAGGGCAGCAGCCTGGGCCTCGCCCGCCGCGATGACGGCCTCGCCGATGACACCGGCCTCGGACGCCTCGGACAACAGGGTCTCCATCAGACGACCGGCACCGGCCGGATCCGGGGAGGCGATCTCCAGGAGAACGCGCCAGGGCGGAGCCCCGGACAGGGGGTCCCGCTGACCGGGGATGTTGCGCAGGGCGAACTCGACGCCCTGGCGAGCCATCAGCTCGAAGGCCTCGAGGCCAGCATCGGCGTTCCGCCGCGCCCGGGACAGAAGGTCGAGGGCGGCGTCCGGGCCCTCAAGGCCGACCATGGCTACGGCCCGGCCGGCGGGCCGGGGGAAGAGCTTGACGCTGGCGGCGGTGATGACGCCCAGGGTCCCCTCGGCACCGGACAGGAGCCCCTTGAGGTCGTAGCCGGTGTTGTCCTTGCGAAGGCGGCGGAGGCCACCCCAGATTTCGCCGTTGGGAAGCACGGCCTCCAGGCCCAGGATCAGGTCCCGGGCCGTGCCGAAGCGCAGCACGGCGACGCCGCCGGCATTGGTCGAGACCACGCCGCCCAGGGTGGCCGTCCCCTCCGAGGCCAGGCTCAGGGGAAACCGCCGACCGGCCTCCGCCGCCGCCGCCTGGACCTCTGCCAGGGTAACCCCGGCCTCGGCGACAAGGACGTCGTCGACGGGGTCGACATCCCGGATGGCGCGCATCCGGCGCGTCGACAACAGGATCTCGCCCTGGGGGATCTGGCCACCGACAAGGCCCGTATTCCCGCCCTGGACCGTGAGGGCCACACCCTCGGCGGCGCAGAGGCGGACGATGGCGGCAGTCTCCCCGGTCGTGGCCGGAGACAGCATCATCGGCGTTGTACCGGTCCAGCGGTCCCGCCATTCCACCAGACGAGGAGCGAGGATTTCCGGGTCGTCCGTCCAGCCCGACGGCCCGACCAGGGCCTTCAGCCGGTTCATCAGGGCGTCGGAGGGCGGGACAGTCATGCCGGGGAAGTTAGGCGCTCAGTGCCCCGGAAGCCAGAGCGCGCAGCTCAGCCAATGGCGCCCGCTGCCCGGCGCAGGCGGTCATTGATCGCCTCCCCCAGTCCAGCCTCGGGAATGGGTGCCACGGCGATGCCCGAGGCACCCCGGGCATCCGCTTCCCGAAGGAAGGTGAAGAGGTTGGCGGCAGCCTCTTCCAGGTCCCCCGAGGGGCTGAGGTTGAGGACGTCCGGCCCTGCCAGGGCGGGGCCGAAGGCCAGGAAGACTTCGCCCGGCCCTGGACCCTTGGCCTCAAGCCGGACGGGCGCTTCCGGGGCGTAGTGGCGGGTCAACCGGCCAGGGGACCGGCGGGCGTCCGCCTCGGCTTCGGCCAGGGGACCGACCAGGGCCTCGATCTGCTCCCGGGTCACCCGTCCCGGACGAAGCAGGCGCGGCGCGTCCAGCAGGGCGACCACGGTGGACTCCAGCCCAACCTCGCAGGGACCGCCATCGAGGGCCACGGCTGCGGCCTCGCCGGTCTCGGAGAGCGCCGCCTCGAAGGTCGTCGGGCTGGGTCGTCCCGAACGGTTGGCCGATGGCGCGGCCACCGGGCCTGCGAAGGCCTCAAGTACCTTCCGGGCCAGGGGATGGGCAGGGACGCGCACCGCCACCGTGTCCAGTCCCGCCCGGGCCAGGTCGCAGACCCGCCCGCCGGGCTGGACCGGCAGGACCAGGGTCAGGGGACCCGGCCAGAAGGCGGCAGCCAGGATCTCGGCCTCGGGACTGAAGACGGCAATCTGGCGCGCAGCCTCCACGTCGGCCACGTGGGCGATCAGGGGATTGAAGGCCGGCCGGCCCTTGGCGGCGTAGAGGGCGGCGACCGCACGCGGGTCCCCGGCGTCCGCCGCCAGGCCATAGACGGTCTCGGTCGGAAGAAGGACAAGCCGGCCCTGGCGAAGGGCGAAGGCCGCCGCTTCGGCAGATCCCTCCGGCGCTCCCGTTCCGGGCACTTCGGCCTGAAGCTCAGGCCAAGGGTCCGGCGCTGGATCCTCGCCCGCCGTCAGGGCCAGGAGGGCGAAGCTGGCCAGCCAGTGCTCGCCCATGTAGTCGCCGGCCACATGGGGCAGGCTGGCGGCGAGGTGGGCGTCAGCAGCGGCCCGGGCGGCGGCAGCAGCCGGGTCGCCGGCGTCCAGGGCGACGGCGATGTTGCGCCAGCACCAGGCCCGGGACAGGTTGAGGCCGTCGAGGTGAGCGATCTTGCCATCGCTGCGGTCACTGACGCTGGCAGGGGTGAAGAGGCTGGCAGGTTCGCCCCCCGCCACCCGGGGCAGGAAGCCCGCGAACCAGGTGCGGTAGTCTTCGGCGGGCAGGACCCGGCGCAGGCACTCGGCCTCCATCAGGGCGGGCGAAAGGAAGTCCTCTCCGGAGGGCTCCCAGGCCTGGCAGTCCTGGTCCTGAGCGTACCAGGCCAGGGCCTTGGCGCGCAGCAGGTCGCCCAGGCCAACGTCGCCGGACACCTCGGCATAGTCCAGGGCCAGGGCCAGGGCGAAGGCGGTGGAGGAATGGACCCCGGTGCGCACCGGATAGGTCGCCAGAGGCAGGTGGTTGCGGAAGCGGTCGGCGAAATCCGCCGCGAGGGGGGCAAGGCGAGGCGCCCAGGGACCGCCGAGGGCAATCAGTTCGGCCTGGAGCTTCAGGAGCCAGGCCCAGCCGTAGGGGCGCTCGAACCCGCGGGCGGAGGGACGGCGCAGGAAGGCGCGCTCGCCTTCCACCGCGGCTTCCGTGAGGGCCTCCGCGAAACGGGCGTCGATCTCTGCGGCAACCGGGTGATCCGGAAAACGGCGGCGGACGGCGGCGAGTAGCCAGTAGCCGTGCACGCAGGAATGCCAGTCGAAGCTACCGAAGAAGATGGGGTGCAGGCGTCGCGGCTCGGCCAGGTCGCCGGCCCCCGTGAGTACCTGGTCCAGCTTGAAGGGCCAGGGGCGCGTGACGTGCCCCAGGGCGATCCGGGCGAAGCCAGCGGCAATCTCAGGGGTGAGCGGGGAAGGCGAGGACATTCATCAGGACCGTGTTGACGGCGAGGAGGACGAGCGCCGTGGGCACCTGGGCCTTGATGACGGCGAAACGGTCGTCCAGGTCAAGCAGGGCGGCTGGCGCGAGGTTGAAGTTGGCGGCCAGGGGGGTGAGGAGGGTGCCGCAGAATCCCGACAACATGCCGATGGCGCAGATCGCGGCGGGATCGCCGCCGAAGCGTCCGACCAGCACCGGCAGGGCTACGCCTGCGGTCATCACCGGGAAGGCGGCGAAGGCGTTGCCCATCAGGATGGTAAAGCCCGCCATTCCCAGGCAGTAGACGACCACCCCTGCCAGGCGGGTGTCCATGGGGAAGACGCGGGTCACGGTCTCGCCCACGACGCCGCCCACGCCGGCCAGGGCGAAGACCGCCCCCAGGGCTGCGAGCATCTGGGGCAGGAGGGCCATCCAGCCCACGGTGTCCGCAAGGCGAAGGCCCTCGGTCAGGGGTGAAAGGACCGGCTGGCGGAACAGGCGCACCGACAGGACGGCGACGACCAGGGTGGCGACGCCGAGGGAGACCAGGGTGGCCTGCTTCGGGTCCACCAGGGCCGCCAGGGCCGGTCCGCCATGGCTGACGCCCAGGCTTCCGGCCAGGACGATGAGGGGGATCAACAGGGCGGGCAGGAAGAGGCGAAGTCCGTAGGCCCGGGCGGAGTCGGCGCGCGCTTCGGCGTCTGCGGCACCGGCGCCGCTTCGCCCAAGGCCGAGGGCCGCAGCCAGGGCCATAACCAGGACCAGGATGCCGTTGCCGAGGTCCCCCAGCCGGTCGCCCGCCAGGAAGGACAGGGCGAACAGGCCCCAGAAAAGGGCGTTGCGTACCCGGCGGGGATTGGCCGAATCCCGAAGGCTCAGCACAGCGAAGCCGGCGAAGACGAAGCCCGCGAGGGCGTAGACCTGGGTCAGGCCGATCATGGCCGGGGCCTCTCGCGGCGGCCAAACATGAGGATCCGCACGCCATGGACCCCGAAGGCTGCGATGGCTGTGGGAATAGCCCAGACCGACAGCTGCAGGGGCTCAACCGTGATCCCGTTCTGCTCCAGGAAGCCGACCATCAGGAGGATGGAGCCGATCGCAAGGAAGATGTCCTCGCCGAAGAAGAGGCCGATGTTATCGGTCGCCGCGGCGAAGGCTCGTACCCTCTGGGCCTCGGCAGGGGCGACTTCGGACACCCCCGTCTCCACGGCCCGGGCGGCCTCGGCCATGGGAGCGATGATCGGGCGAATGGTCTGGGTCTGGCCGGCGATGGAGGTCAGGCCAAGGGCCGAGGTCGCCTGCCGGAAGAGGAGGTAGGACAGCATCAGCCGGGCGAAGGTCACCGACTTCAGCCGCCCGATCAGGCCGCGGGCGGCCTCCTGCAAGCCGGACCGTTCGAGGACGCCGATGACTGGCAGGATCAGCCAGGCCGCGCTGACATAGCGGTTCTCGTTGAAGGCCTTGCCGAAGGCAGCCAGGACCTCGAGGGGCGACAGTCCGGCGGCGAGGCCCGTGGCCAGGGCCGAGGCCAGGACGACCAGCAGGGGGTTCAGGCCCACGGCAAAGCCAGCCACTACCAGCAGCACGCCCAGAAGCACCAGCATGGGTCCCGCCCCCTTCCCTCGCCCCCACTCTAGACCCGAGTCGCCCATCGGGTCGCGCGGGTCCCTTGCGCCAGCCCCGCGCGGCTCTATTGATGGCCCGGGCATCACGGGAGGCCGCCATGGCCACGGCGATACTTCAGGCGCGGATGAGTTCCAGCCGCCTGCCGGGCAAGGTCCTCAGGCCCCTCCTGGGACAGCCCATGATCCTGCGGCAGATCGAACGCCTGCGCCGCTGCCGGCGGCTTGATCGGATTGTCGTGGCGACCAGCGAGTCCCCGTCCGACGACATCCTGGTCCAGGTCCTGGCCGAGGCCGGGGTGGAGACCGCCCGAGGCCCCCTCGAAGACGTCCTCGGCCGCTTCATCCGGGCGATGGACGCCCTGGGCCTGGAAGGCGACCTGGTGCGGCTGACCGCCGATTGCCCCCTGGCGGACCCGATGGTGATCGACGCCTGCATCGATCTGAGAACTCAGGGTGGGTTCGATTATGTCTCAAACGGCCAGGTGCGCACCTGGCCCCGGGGCCTGGACGTCGAAGCCTTCACGTCGGAGGCTCTGAGGCGGGCGCACGCCGAAGCAAGGTCAGCCTACGACCGGGAGCATGTGACCCCCTGGCTTTATGGCCCTAGCTCACCCTTCCGCCGGGGCGACCTGGTCCAGGACCGGGATCACAGCGCCCTGCGCTGGACGGTGGACCTGCCCGAGGACTTCAGCTTCGTCGAGCGGGTCTACGCCGCACTCTACCCCGCCAACCCGGCCTTCACTTCGGCGGAGGTCATGGCCCTGCCCTTTTCGCGCCGGGAATCCGACGTCTGAGGCATTTCAGGCGGGGGCACCGCCCTCGACCATGGACCAGTCCAGGGGCTCGCCGAAAGGAATGTCCCGGGTCGCCCTTTGGCCCATCACGGCGTCGAGGTGCTTGGGGGGCAGGCCCTGGCCAGGCCGGACCGATCGCACGTTCGCCGCCGAAAAGGCCTCTCCCTTGCGTACCGGCGCGCTGACATAGAGGGAGCGGCGCATGCTGGCGTTCCCCGCCTCGGCCTCGCCGGGGCCATAGGCGACATGGCCCAGGGCCTCCCAGGCGCCCCGGCAGCTGCGGACGAGGTCGGCCAGCTCGGCAGGTTCCAGGGAGAAGGCAGAGTCGACCCCGCCCTCGGCCCGGCTGAGGGTGAAGTGCTTCTCGATGAAGACCGCCCCCAGGGCCACCGCAGCCACGGAGGCCGCCGTGCCGAGGGTGTGGTCGGACAGGCCGGTCATGACCCCGAAGCGCTCGGCCATGTCCGGCAGGGTGGCCAGGTTCATGCTCGACATGGGCGCCGGGTAGGCACTGGTGCAGTGAAGGACGATCAGGTCCTTGGCCCCGGCCCCGCGGGCGGCTTCCACCGCTTCTGCGATCTCGGCCTCGGACGCCATCCCCGTGGACATGACCAGGGGCCGTCCGGTCGCGGCGCATCGGCGGATAAGGGGCAGGTCCACCAGTTCAAAGGAAGCGATCTTGTAGGCGGGCGCGCCGAGGTCTTCGAGCAGGTCCACGGCCGTGAAGTCGAAGGGCGAGGAGAACAGGGTCACACCCACCTTGCGGGCCTGCTCGAACAGGGGCGCGTGCCAGTCCCAGGGCGTGTGGGCCTCGGCGTACAGTTCGTGGAGGCGGCGGCCATCCCACAGGCCCCCCTCGATGCGGAATCCAGGCCCGTCATGGTCGAGGGTGATGGTGTCGGCGGTGTAGGTCTGGATCTTGACGGCGTCGGCACCCGCCTCGGCCGCCGCCGTGATCAGGTCCAGGGCGCGCTTGATGTCGCCATTATGGTTGCCCGACATCTCGGCCACCACATAGGGCGGATGGCCGGGCCCGATGGGCCTGCCGGCGATGTGGGCCAGTGTCTGGCTCATCGGATCCCCCCGGGGGTTCTGCACGCGAATCGCCCGACGAATATGAGGCCCGGGCCGTCCGGGGACCAGCCTGTCAGGCGACCGGAGGTTCCGAGGGAGCGCCCTCGAAGCGGAAGGCGTCTCCGTCCCTGCGGACAAGACCCGCTGTCGGTGCTGCGAAATGGGTGCCGATGACCAGGACGGGCTGCTCTGCCGCGCTCTCAAAGATGCTGCGGCGCATGACGGCCGAGGCCGCGGGGTCGCTGTCGAAGGGCGGCGACCACTCCGGATGCGCAAGCTGGCAAGGGTGGTGGACCATGTCGCCGGTGATCAGGCCCACCTCGCCGGCGGACTCGATCCGGACGCTGACATGGCCGGGCGTGTGGCCAGGGGTGGGGACCAGCCGGACCTCCGGCGAGATGACATGATCCATCTCGACCAGGTCGACCAGGCCGGCGTCGAACACCGGGCGGATGGAGTCGGACAGGATGACCTGCTGCTCGGCGTCCCCTTCCGCGCTCCAGTGGTCATATTCCCGGCGACCAATCAGGTAGCGGGCCTTTGGAAAGGTCGGGACCCAGCGGTCGCCGTCGCGCATCGTGTTCCACCCGACATGGTCGACGTGCAGGTGGGTGCAGACGACGGCGTTGACGCTCTCGCGGGTCCAGCCGGTCGCCTCGAAGGATTCCAGGAAATCCGTAGACAGGGCCTGGCCGCCGACAAGGCTACGCGGGCGATCATTCCCGATGCAGGTGTCGACCACCAGTCGCAGGCCGGGCGCCTCGACGAGCAGGGCGTGGATGGAGAGGCGCAGGTGGCCTTCCGGGGTCACATAGTGCGGATAGAGCCAGGGGATTTCGCGCAGGGCCTCCGGCGTCGCCTCAGCGAGGAAGGCCCGCCGGGGGTTATGCGCCACCGGCATCTCCATCTCGACCACCCGGGTGATCGTCACCTCGCCGATCCGCCAGCTGAGCATGTCCGCCCTCCCCGTCTTCGACCCCGACTAGCGCAGGCCCGCGTTGATCCGGTCGAGCGCCGACTGTCCCGGCACCAGCTCGGCATCGGACAGGCTGTTCAGCGGACGGTCGGTGGTGCCCAGGGCGCCGTGCAGGTCGCCGGGCTCCGGGTTCACATACAACAGGCCGGTGACGATCTCGCCCGCGGCCTGGCGTTCGGCCAGGTAGGACAGGGCCGCGACGCGGTCGGTGGGATCGTAATGCTCGGACAGCTTGTGGAGGGACAGGACCGAACCGTCGTGCTGGGTCACCGAGATGGTCGTGCCGGGCTCGTAGTCGACCTCGATGGGCTTGCGGTCAGCAATCACGTCGAGCCGGTTCACGGCCTCGTTGTGCTCGCGCACATAGTCGTAGCTCTTGGTTGAACCCGCGTGGTTGTTGAACTGGACGCAGGGGCTGAGGGTGTCGATGAAGGCCGGGCCGGGATGCCGGATGGCGGCCTTGATCAGGGGCACCAGCTGGGCCTTGTCACCCGAGAAGGACCGGCCCACGAAGGTCGCGCCCAGCTGCAGGGCGAGGCTGACCATGTCGATGGCGGAGTCATGATTGACCACACCGCGCTTGGACTTGGACCCGCGGTCTGAGGTGGCCGAGAACTGGCCCTTGGTGAGTCCGTATACGCCGTTGTTCTCGACGATGTAGGTCATGTTCACCCCACGCCGGATGGCGTGGGCAAACTGGCCGAGGCCGATGGAGGCGGAGTCGCCGTCACCGGAGACGCCCAGGTAGATCAGCTCGCGATTGGCGAGGTTGGCGCCGGTCAGGACCGAGGGCATCCGGCCATGGACAGTGTTGAATCCATGCGAATTGCCCAGGAAGTAATCCGGCGTCTTGGAGGAGCATCCGATGCCCGACAACTTGGCCACCCGGTGGGGTGGCAGGTCAAGCTCGTAGGCCGCCTGGATGATGGCCGACGAAATGGAATCGTGGCCGCAACCGGCGCAGAGGGTCGAGACCGATCCCTCGTAGTCCCTGCGCAGGTAGCCGAGGGCATTGGGTGCCAGGGCCGGGTGATGCAGCTTGGGCTTGGCGATGTAGGTCATTCTGCGGCCTCCCGGAGCGGGCGCGAGCCCGGCGGCGTTGTTGCATCCATCAGGCTGGAGATGGAGGCGACGATGAAGCGGGCGGTGATCGGCGTGCCGTCATAGTGCAGGATCGGGACGAGCCGGTAGGGATCGCCCCCGTTCTCCGCCATCAGCAGGGTGCGCAGCTGGGCGTCGCGGTTCTGCTCAATCACGAAGATACGGTCGTGCGAGGCCAGGAAGTCGTCCACCTCCGAGGAGAAGGGGAACCCGCGGACGCGAAGGGCGTCCAGCCGGCGGCCCTGGCTCTCGAACAGGCCAAGGGCCTCGTGCATGGCCGGACCGGTGGACCCGTAATAGATCACCCCGTCCCGCGTGGGGGCGCTGGCGGGGCGCAGCTCGGGGGCCGGAATAAGGGACTTGGCGGTCTCGAACTTGCGCAGCAGGCGCTGGACGTTATCCACATAGACCGACCCCTCTTCGGAGTACCGGGCATATGGATTGCGGGAGGTGCCGCGGGTGAAATAGCCGCCCTTGGTCGGGTGGACGCCGGGATAGGTCCGGTAGGGGATCCCGTCGCCGTCCACGTCGAGATAGCGGCCAAAGTCCCGGCCAGCCTCAAGCTCGTCATGGGTCATGACCTTGCCGCGATCCATCCGGCGCGCGTCATCCCAGCTGAAGGGCTCGGTCAGCCATTCGTTCATGCCCATGTCGAGGTCGAGCATGACGAAAACCGTGGTCTGCAGGCGGTCCGCCAGATCGAAGGCCAGGGCGCCGAAGGTGAAACACTCGCCCGGGTCCATCGGCAGCAACATGGGGTGCTTGGTGTCACCATGGCTGGCATAGGCGGCACCGATCAGATCCGCCTGCTGGGTGCGGGTCGGCATACCCGTGGAGGGACCGCCCCGCTGGACGTCGAAGATCACCGCAGGGATCTCGGCGAAGTAGGACAGGCCGATGAACTCGGTCATCAGAGAGATGCCCGGGCCTGAGGTACAGGTAAAGGCGCGGGCGCCGTTCCACCCCGCGCCGATCACCACCCCGATGGAGGCGATCTCATCCTCGGCCTGGACGATGGCGAAGTTGGCCTTGCCGCTCTCTGGATCGACCCGCAGGTCCTGGCAGTAGCTGGTGAAGGCCTCGGCCAGGGAGGTCGAAGGCGTGATCGGATACCAGGCGCAGACCGTGGCACCGCCATAGACGGCGCCGAGGCCGGCCGCCTGGTTGCCTTCGATGAAGATCCGGTCGCCGACCGCGTCGGCCCTTCGGACCTGGAGGCCCAGGGGACCCCTGTTGTCGGCCACCCAGTCCCGACCCATGTGCAGGGCGGCGACATTGGCCTTGATCAGCCGGTCCCGGCCTTCGAATTGCTCTGCGAGCAGGGTCTCGATCACGCCGATCTCGATGCCCAGCAGGGAGGCGAGGGCACCGACATAGATAATGTTCTTGAACAGTTGTCGCTCGCGCGCCGCCGTGTAGGCGGCGTTGCAGATGGCGGTCAGGGGCACGCCCACCACCGTGATGTCGGTCCGGAACCTGGAGGCCGGCATGGGCTTGGTGGAATCGTAGAACAGGTAGCCGCCCGGCTCGATCTCGGCGACATCCTTGTCCCAGGTCTGTGGATTCATCGCGACCATGAGATCGACGCCGCCGCGGCGGCCCAGGTGGCCCGCCTCGGTGACCCGGACCTCGTACCAGGTGGGCAGGCCCTGGATGTTCGAGGGGAAGATGTTGCGTACCGCGACCGGCACACCCATCCGCAGGACCGCCTTTGCGAACATGGAGTTGGCGCTGGCCGAACCCGATCCGTTGACGTTGGCGAACTTGACGACGAAGTCGTTGATGGCGGCGAGGGGTGCGGTCATGCGGCGCCTCCCATCTGATCGGCGTGGGTCATTTCCAACGTGAACCGCTGCATGTCCCAGGCCCCGGTCGGACACCGCTCGGCGCAGAGACCGCAGTGCAGGCAGACATCCTCGTCCTTGACCATGACCCGCCCTGTCGGCAGGCCGCCGGACACCAGGAGATCCTGGTCGAGGTTGAGGGCCGGCGCCTTCAGGCGCTGCCGAAGGTCGGGCTCCTCGCCATCATCGGTAAAGGTGATGCAGTCGACGGGGCAGATGTCGACACAGGCGTCGCACTCGATGCACAGGTCGTCGGCGAAGACGGTCTGCACATCGCAGTTCAGGCACCTCTGGGCCTCGGCAAGGCCAAGCCGGGGATCGAATCCGAGCTCGACTTCGACCCGCACGTCCTTCAGCGCCGCAGCCTTGTCGAGCATGGGCACCCGATGCCGGTGATCGAGGGAGATGTCGTTGTCGTAGCTCCACTCGTGGATGCCCATCTTCTGGGAGACGAGGGAGAAGCCCGGAGGTGGCCGGTCATGGACGTCCTCGCCCATGCAGTGGCGATGGATGGACACCGCGGCGTCGTGGCCGTGCGCCACCGCCCAGATGATGTTCTTGGGCCCGAAGGCGGCGTCGCCTCCGAAGAACACGCCCTTGCGGGTGGCTTCGAAGGTGACCGGATCGACCTGGGGCATGTCCCAGCGGTCGAAGTCCAGCCCGATGTCACGCTCGATCCAGGGGAAGGCGTTCTCCTGGCCGACGGCGACCAGGACGTCATCGCATTCATGGTGCTCGTCGGGCTCGCCCGAGGGCACGAGGTTGCGGCGGCCCTTGTCGTCATACTCGGCCCGGACGATCTCGAAGGTCACGCCGGTCAGGCGGCCGTTTTCATGGGTGAAGGCCTTGGGGACGCGGAAGTTGAGGATTGGGATGTCCTCGTGGATCGCGTCTTCCTTTTCCCAGGGGCTGGCCTTCATTTCCTCGAAGCCCGACCGGACGACGACCTTGACCTCCTCGCCACCCAGGCGGCGGGAGGTGCGGCAGCAATCCATGGCGGTGTTGCCGCCGCCGAGCACGATGACCCGCCGACCGATCTTCTCGATGTGGCCGAAGGACACGCTCGACAGCCAGTCGATCCCGATATGGACGTTGGCGGCGGTCTCCTTGCGGCCCGGGATGTCGAGGTCCCGGCCGCGCGGCGCGCCGGAGCCGACGAACACCGCATCGTAGCCCTCCGCAAGAAGGGCCTTGAGGCTGTCAATCCGCTGGCCGAGGCGAAGCTCGACTCCCCCGAGGCGGGTGACGTAGCCCACCTCCTCGTCAATCACCTCCTCGGGGAGGCGGAAACGGGGGATCTGGCTACGGATCATCCCGCCCGAACGGGGCTCGCCGTCGAACAGGACGAGTTCGTAACCTAGGGGGGCGAGGTCCCGCGCAACCGTCAGCGAGGCGGGGCCGGCGCCGACCAGGGCCACACGCTTGCCATTCCGCTTGGCCGCGACCGGCGGCATCAGGGGCCCGACGTCGACCTTGTTATCGGCGGCCACGCGCTTCAGCCGGCAGATGGCGACGGGTTCGTCCTCCACCCGGCCACGGCGGCAGGCGGGCTCGCAGGGGCGGTCGCAGGTGCGACCGAGAACGCCGGGGAAGACGTTCGACTTCCAGTTGATCATGTAGGCGTCATCGTACCGCCCATCGGCGATCAGGCGGATGTACTCAGGTACGGGCGTATGAGCGGGACAGGCCCACTGGCAGTCGACCACCTTGTGATAGTAGTCGGGACCCTCGGTACGCGTTGGCTGCAAGACCCGTCTCCTCCCAGGTCGCCCGGATGGACGGAGCCCGGTCCGATTCCGGATCCGAGGCCTGCGCCGTCCCCCTTTCTGGGCGTTGAGTCCATTCTTAATGAGGCGAGGCGGGCAAGACCAGACGTCTTCAAGCGCCGTGCGCGAAATGGCCGGATACCGTCGCGAAGGCCCCCCCGTTCAACTCTGCGTGAGAGTCCTGCCCCGGGGCTTGGCGGGAAAAGGTTAACGGCTCTTAACTTGTCCCGTCGTCACGTGAAGGAGGTCGCCATGAATTACCGGCCCTGGTTCGCTCCCCTCGAAACCGAGGAAGAAGACAACGCCTTTGGCGGTCGTGAAGTCGGTTCCGCCATCGACTTCGAGGCCGTCAATCTTCGCCGCGCCGCCGTCGAGAGCGCCGAGACCCTGAGGCTGATCCGCGCGATCTGAAGCCGGACGCCGATCCTCCCGTTGTCGGAGCTCCACCCCCGGCTCCCACGCCGTCGGGAAACAACCCCTGCGCGCCTGCTGGCGCAGGGCTGAAGGCTGGCCTAGCATCAATCGCGTGTCAGGCGGTTTCGGGAGGACGGAATGCAAGTTCGCAATCTGGGGGCAAGCGGCCTCAAGGTCAGCATCATCGGGCTGGGCTGCAACAACTTCGGCATGCGCATCGACCAGGCCCAGACCCGGATGGTGGTCGACGCGGCCCTGGACTGCGGCGTCAACTTCTTCGACACGGCCGACATCTATGGCGGCTCGAAGTCAGAGGTCTTCCTGGGCGACGCCCTGAAGGGCCGGCGGGACAAGGCTGTTCTAGCCACCAAGTTCGCCAACCCGATGGGTGAGGGCTCCTATCTGCGCGGCGGAGCCCGGCGCTACATTGTCAAGGCCGTCGAGGACAGCCTGAAGCGCCTGCACACGGACCATATCGACCTCTACCAGATGCACGTGCCGGATGCGGACACGCCCATCGACGAGACCCTTCGGGCCCTGGACGACCTCGTCCGTTCCGGCAAGGTGCTCTACATCGGCAATTCCAACTTCTCGGGTTGGCAGATCGCCGACGCCGACTGGACCGCGCGGGCCGCGGGGCTCGAGCGCTTCGTCTCCGCCCAGAACAATTTCAGCCTGCTGGAGCGGGGCGCGGAGCGCGAGGTCCTGCCGGCCTGCGAGCGCTTCGGCCTTGGCCTCCTGCCCTTCTTTCCCCTCGCCAGCGGCTTCCTCACCGGCAAGTACCAGCGCGGTGAGCCGCCCCGGCAGGGCACCCGGCTGGCGGCCTGGGGCGCGCGGGGCGCAGCGGCCCTGAGCGACCGGAACTTCGACAGGCTCGAGGCCCTGGAAGCCTGGGCCGAGCAGCGCGGACGGCGGATCCTCGACCTGGCCTTCGCCTGGCTCCTCGGGCACCCGGCGGTGAGCTCGGTCATCGCCGGGGCGACGACCCCGGAGCAGGTCCAGGCGAATGCGCGCTGTGCCGAGTGGATCCTCACCCCCGAGGAGGTGGTGGAAGTCCGGGCCCTGATCTCGTGAGCGGCCAGGCCCGGGCGGGTACCCTTCCCCCGCTTCCGTCCCAGCCCGCCGGCGTACCCTGGCCAACGACGGACTGGCCGCAGGGCGAACTTCCCGGTTCGGTGGACCGCGAGCGCCTTGAGGCCCACCTCGAACGTGGCTTCCAGGACTTCGACGAGACCCATGCGGTCGTCGTGGTCCAGGGCGGCCGCCTCCTGCTGGAGCGCTACGGGCCCGAGCACGGCCCCGAGGCCACCTGCATGTCCTGGTCCAAGGCCAAGAGCCTCACCCATGCCCTGGTGGGCATCGTCGTCGGGGACGGCCGGCTAGACATTTCCGACCCGGCCCCCGTCGCAGAATGGCGAATACCCGGCGATCCCCGGGGCGCAATCACGACGGACCAGCTGCTGCGCATGTCGAGCGGCCTGAAGTTCGACGAGGTCTACGAGGTGGGCAAGCCCTCGGACACCATCGAGATGATGTGGGGCTCCGGGAAGGACAGCGTCGCCCACTACGCTGCAGACCAGCCCCTGATCCATCCGCCCGGAACCTTCTTCAGCTATTCCTCGGGGACGACGAACATCATCTGCAGGATCCTCGCTGACATGACCGGCCTCAGGGGAGAGGCCTTCGGTGACTTCATGCGCGAGCGCCTCTTCGAGCCCCTCGGCATGAAGACTCCGATCCCCAGGTTCGACCCCGCCGGGACCTTCATCGGCTCGTCCTTCTGTTTTACGAGCGCCCGGGACTTCGCGCGCTTCGGCCTACTCTACCTGCGCGACGGAGTCTGGGACGGGCAGCGGGTCCTTCCCCCGGGCTGGGTGGACTATGCCCGCACACCGACCTTCCAGCAGCCCGGTGTCACCGACGGTCGCTACGGTGCCCATTGGTGGCTGGACCTGGGCGGGCCGGGCTCCTTCTCCGCCAATGGGCATGAGGGCCAGTTCACCGTCCTGGTGCCAGACCTGGACCTTGTCGTGGTGCGCCATGGCCGCACATCGACCGACAAGAAAGACGCCGTGAAGGCCTGGGTCGGCGACCTGGTCAGCCTCTTCGGGTGCTGGCAGCCCTGAAGTCCGCCTGAGGCGGGTACGTCAGGGCGCGCCATGCGCCCTGGCAGCAGCCGAAATCTCCTCGGCCATCTGCGCCCGCAATCGTTCCGGGGCCAGGATACGGACGCTGTCCCCCCAGGTGAAGAGGTGCCAGGCCAGCTCGCGCATGCCGGCGGCGCGGAAACGTGCGATGACGGAGCCGTCCGACTGGGGCTCTAGAACCTGGGTGGCGTGGAAGCGCCAGCCGAGGGCCTCCTCCGCCCCATGGGGCAGGATGTGCAGAACCACGTCCTCAACCGCATCCTGGTAGATGCCGAAGCTCCGCGAGGCATAGGCTGCCAGGGAGAAGTCGGCGGGTCGCGAGCCAGGGACCTGGACCACCCGGATGTCACGCACCCGGTCCAGTCGCCAGTTCCGGGGCTCGCCCCCCGCACCCTCCGCCGCGACCAGGTAGTTCGAGCGCCCGAACAGGAGGCCGTAGGGCGTCACTTCCCGCTCCCGGCCAGGGGTGGAGCCACCATCGTAGAGGAAGCGCAGCCGTTGCAGGGAGACGATGGCCTCCCGGACGGCCCCCAGCACCGCCTCGTCCTCGAAGGGACGCGGGCCCGGGTGCACGGCCATGGTCTCGGCCTCGAGCAGGGCCTCCATGTCCGGCGCCAGCCGACGGCGGACCCCGGCCCGCATGGCCGACAGGACCTTGGTCTCCAGGGCGGCGAGGGCGCCGGCCCGGGCGGTGGCACCGGACTGGCGGAAGTGGTCGGCCGCAGCCCGGAGGGCGGCGAACTCCTCGGCGGTCGGGGCTTGGAAGATACCGTCCAGACCCGAGGGAATGCGGAACCGTACGGTCGGAGGATCGGCGATCTCTTCCATCTGGGGGAAGGCCTCACGGACGGCGTCGCGCATGCGCTCGACGGTCCGCCGGGAGACCTGCAGGGCCGCCGCCATCTCGTCCAGGGTCAGGCCTTCCGCAGACGCGGCGAGCCGCCGTGCCAGCTCAAGAAGCCGGGCCGCCTTTTCGTGTCGCATGCCACCCCCGCGAAAAATGAGAACAGACCCGAAACTTACGTCCGTTTCTGGCGTAGCGCCACTCCATTCTCAATTCGTACCCCGGCGCGACCCCATTGAAAGGTCCCTCAGATGCAGAATGTCCAGTCGATCCGCCCCGCCCGCTCCGACCTCGCCTTCCGTTTCGGCGCCCGGCGGCCCCTGCGACCGGCGACCCCCGCCATGATCGACGAGGTGATCCGGCACGCAGACTGCGCCGAACGCCTGTCCGGAGGCCGGCTCAGGCTGCGCCTGTCTGCGCCGATGGCAGAGGACCTGGTCCGCCAGGGACGCCTGGAGGACGCCGACCTTCGCCTCTGCGACCTGACGGTGGTCTGGGACGAGGGCCAGGGCCAGGTGATCCTGGTCCGGGATGACGCCCGCCTGCGCGAGGCCTCGGTCCGCTGGGCCGAATGGGACGCCCTGTGGGACGAGGCCAGCTATGCAGAAGTGCCCGCGCCCCAGGCTGCTCTCGCGGCCTGAGGCGATCGGTCCCGCCTCAGGCGCGGGTCCGGGCGTACCGCGACGACAGGCTGTCCATGAGGGTCTCGAACTCCTCCACCATCTCCGAGATGATTTCGGCAACGGGTTTCACGGAATCGATCCGGCCGGCCACCTGGCCCGACAGGGCAATGGAGGCCTCCATGTCGCCGCCGAAGTAGAGCTCCTGGGAACGCCGGAACTCCGGTGCGACGCCGTTCTCGCCGGGCTCCTTCTCCAGGAGGGTCGTCTTCTCGGTGCGGAGCGCCCGGCAGGCAGGGCCGGGACCGAAGCGGTTCAGGAAGACAGTGTCGGTTTCCTTCGCCTCAACGATGGCAGTCTTCCAGTTCTGGTGTACGGGGCTCTCGGCGGCCGAGACCATGCGAGTGCCCATCTGGACCCCCTCGGCACCCAGGGCGAAGGCTGCCGCCATGCTGCGTCCGTCTGAAATCCCGCCCGCCGCCACGATGGGCACGTCCAGCCTGGAGCAGACCAGGGGCAGGAGGACCATGGTGGAGACGTCCCGGGAACTCTTGAAGCCCCCGCCCTCTCCGCCCTCGACCACCAGGCCGTCGACGCCGGCCTCGATGGCCTTGATCGCCGCCGCCAGGGACGGGACCACGTGGAAGACTGTCAGTCCGGCCGCCTTGAGGGCGGCGCAGTAGCGGTTCGGATCCCCCGCGGAGGTGGTGACGAACTTCACCCCCTGGTCCACGACGAAGGAGACGATGTCGGGATCGCGGACATAGGCCTGGGCGATATTGACGCCGAAGGGCTTGTCGGTGAGCCCCTTCATCTTCTCGATCTCCCCGCGGACAGCAGGCAGGTCACCGGACGAGGTCTCGATGATCCCCATCCCGCCGGCATTGGAGACCGCAGAGGCGAGGGCCGACCGGGCGATCCACCCCATGGGGGCCTGGATGATGGGATACTGGATGCCGAGCATGTCGGTGATGCGGGTCTTGATCATAGAAACTCCCCCCGGGGGTCAATGGGCCCCCAAAAATGGACAGAAATGACGGAAGGGCCGGCGGCCTCCGGGCTCAGAAGACGACGACGCTGCGGATGCTCTCCCCGGCGTGCATGAGGTCGAAGGCCCGGTTGATCTCCTCGAGTGGCAGGACATGGGTGATCATGGGGTCGATCTGGATCTTGCCCTCCATGTACCAGTCGACAATCGTCGGGACGTCGGTCCGACCCCGGGCGCCGCCGAAGGCCGTGCCCTTCCAGACGCGTCCGGTCACGAGCTGGAACGGCCGGGTGGAGATCTCCCGGCCCGCCTCGGCCACGCCGATGATAATGCTCTCGCCCCAGCCACGATGACAGGCCTCGAGCGCCTGGCGCATGACGTCGGTATTGCCCGTACAGTCGAATGTATAGTCGGCGCCGCCATCCGTCAGGGCCACCAGGTGCTGCACGAGATCGCCCGCGACCGCTCTCGGGTTTACGAAATCGGTCATGCCGAACCGACGACCCCAGGCCTCCCGGTCAGGGTTGATATCAACGCCGATGATCTTTCCGGCCCCCACCAGGCGCGCGCCCTGGATGACGTTGAGGCCGATCCCGCCCAGGCCGAAGACGATGACGGTGGACCCGGCCTCGACGCCGGCTGTGTTGACCACAGCCCCGACCCCGGTCGTCACCCCGCAGCCGATGTAGCAGGCCTTGTCGAAGGGGGCGTCAGGCCGGATCCTTGCCACCGCGATCTCGGGCAGGACGGTGAAGTTCGAGAAGGTCGAGCAACCCATGTAGTGGGCGATGGCCTGCCCCCGGTAGGAGAACCGGCTGGTCCCGTCCGGCATGAGGCCCTTGCCCTGGGTCCCGCGGATGGCGGTGCAGAGGTTGGTCTTGCGCGACAGGCAGCTTTTGCACTGGCGGCATTCGGGGGTGTAGAGCGGGATCACGTGATCCCCCGGCCTGACGCTGGTGACCCCTGGCCCGATCTCCACCACCACGCCCGCCCCCTCGTGCCCCAGGATCGACGGGAAGATCCCCTCGGAATCCAGGCCATCCAGGGTGTAGGCGTCCGTGTGGCAGACGCCGGTGGCGCGGATTTCCACGAGGACCTCGCCGGCACGGGGTCCTTCGAGGTCGACCTCGACGATCTCCAGGGGGCGCTTGGCCTCGAAGGCGACGGCAGCGCGGGTCTTCATGGGGGCCTCCAGCGGAACCAGCCTGATCTTGGCAGGCCGGGTCTTTCCGGTCCACCCGGCGATCAGCCCTTGGCGGCCTTGCGGCTGACCTTCCTGAGGCCGGCCAGGATCAGTTCGGTGCCCTGGGGGTCGCGGATTCCCTCAGTCTTCAGGAGCAGCTGGAAGGTCGCCAGGTGAACCTGGACCGACTTGTCGCCCCAGTCGCCGGAGGTCCGATAATAGTCCAGCAAGTCGGCGAGGCTCACCAGCATAGTGTCAATGGCCTGGTCCTTGCCGGCGGTCGGCAGGCCGATGGCGCCGTTGATGAGGTCATAGAAGGCGCTCACGACCAGGGCATCGAACTTGCCTTCAGCCCGGGCATAGAATGTCTCGGCCTTGGCCAGGACCCGGTTCAGCTCCTTCATGCTCTCGCCCTGAAGAGAGGCGAGCCCCTGCTCGGCGTCGGCTAAGGCCTGGCCCGCCGTCTTGCCACCTGGCATACGGATCAGGCGCCCAAGGGGCATGTCCGGAACATGGATTTTAGCGGACTCACTCATTCGACACGACCTCATCTTACGCTACTCGACCCGCCGCAAGAATCGCCGGACGAACCCCTAAATCTTCCCCGGCCTAAACCTTCCCCGGCCTAAACCTTCCCCGGGACGGCATCCTCTCTGCGCCGCCCGACACCCACTTTTTCCGGGACCCCGGCTTCCTTGAACCGGCGGTCCGGACCCACGTACTTGTCGCTCTCGACGAACCTGCGGCCGGCCCGCGCGACCCAGACAATGCGATCAAGCACGGCCTTTGGCGTCAGCGGCTTGGCCATGACGATGTGGGCGCCGCAGTCCCTCGCGTTCGTCACCGCCGCTGCGGGCGTATGGGCCGCCGTCAGCAGGACAGGTGCATAGCAGTTCGGCCGGATCCCCGAACTTCTGAGCCAATGGACGAAATCGTAGCCACCGCCAGACGCCATGGCGTCAACGATAAGGAGGTCGAGTTCGGTATCCCGGACGACATTTTCGGCCTTGGCTACGCTGTCACACCGGTGAAGCTTTCGCGCCCCGAAACCGTTCATGATCTGGACCAGGATGGACATGCCGAGCGGCGTTTCATCGAGGAGCAGGATCGACACCTGCTCAAGGTTGAAGCGCGCGCGTGGGTCTGACGAAAATCCCATAACCGCTCCGAATCCGCCTCAGGATCACACTCACGATCCGCAAGGCCGGTACGCCCGTCCCAAGGAGCTAGCAAGCCGAGGTTAACAAGTTCTTCATAGGTCGGGCTTCGGTCGACACCTGGAGAACGGATCCCCGACCGACCGGCCAGGTCCGCCGGCATCTGCCCCTTCGAGCCTGAACTCGCCGCTGCCGGGGCGACCCGCACCCTGACCGGTCCTGGCCGCACTTATGCTGCACTCGAAAGTCGCAGCATAAGCGCGGTAAGACATTGGGAATATTCTATTTTTCGTTGGTGAAGACGATGGTCCCCGAGGCTGCGAACATGCCGCCGACCCCATGAGCGATGCTGATCTTCGCATCCTGGACCTGGGCCGCTGCAGTCCCGCGCATCTGCCGCACGCTCTCCTGCAGGGCGTACATGCCGTACATGCCAGAGTGCATGTAGGACAGGCCGCCACCATTCGTATTGAGCGGCAGCTTGCCGCCGATGGCGGTGTTGCGCTCGCGGATGAAGTCCTTGGCCTCCCCCGGCTTGCAGAAGCCGAGGTCCTCCAGGCCATAGAGGGGCAGGTGGGCGAAGGCGTCGTAGATCATCAGGTGGTCGACGTCGGCATGGGTGATGCCGGCCTCTTCAAAAGCCTTCTTACCGGAAATCTTGAAGGCGGTGGACGAGGTGAAGTCGTACATCTGCGAGACCAGGGGCGTCTCGACGCTTTCCCCCGTGCCCAAGATATAGACAGGCTTCTGCGGGAAGTCCTTCGCCCGGTCGGCGCTGGTCAGGATGAGGGCGCCGCCGCCATCGGTGACAAGACAACACATCAGCATACGGAAGGGCCAGGCGATCATCGGCGAGTTCAGGACGTCGTCGACGGTAATCGCGTCCTTGAAGCTGGCCCTGGGGTTGAGGGCCGCCCACTCCCGCTGGATCACGGCCACATTGGCCAGGTCCGCCTCGGTCACCCCGTAGGTCTTCATGTAGCGCAGGACCGGGATGGTGAACATGGTGGGCGGGCTGGTGACGCCGTAGGGCATCTCGAACTGCCCCATGAGGCTGGAAGGCGCGCGGCCGAAGCCACCGGCGCCGACCCGGCTGCGGCCGGACTCCCCGTGGGTGATGAGGATGGTCTTGGCCAGGCCGGCGTTGATGGCCGCCGCGGCGTGCCGGACGTGCAGCATGAAGGAGCATCCGCCCACGCTGGTCCCGTCCGCATAGGTCGGCTTGATTCCCAGGTAGTGGGCCAGCTCGACCGGGGAGATCCCCGCCGTGGCGACGCCATCGATGTCGGAGGGCTTGAGGCCGGCGTCCGCCATCGCGTTGAGGGCGGCGTCCGCGTGGAGGCCGATCACGGAGATGTCCGGGATCTTGCCCATATTGGTGGTCTCGGCAGCGCCGACGACCGCAACAGAATTCTGCATCATGGTCGGGTTCCGCCTCAGGACTGCGCCGGCTCGAAGAGCGGCAGCGAAATGTCATCGGTCTGCTTCTCGAACCTGACCTTGACGGGCATGTCGAGGACCAGGGCCTCGGGAGTCTGGGGGCAGCCCACGATGTTGGTCATCAGGGTCGGGCCTTCATCGAGCTTCACCACGGCGATGGCGTAGGGCTCGGCCCCCATGTCCGGGCGAGGCCGGTGATTGATCACGTAGGACCAGAGGACTCCCCGGCCGCTGGCTGCGTAGACCTCGACCTCGCGGGAGGCGCAGGACGGGCAGAAGGCCCGGGGCGGGAAATAGGTGGTCTTGCATTCGGTGCAGCGCTGCAGGCGGAGTTCGCCATCGCGGCACCCGTCCCAGAAATGCCGGGTCTCCGGCGTGGGTTCGGGCAGGATGCGGGCCATTTGGAAATCGTCCCCTCGATCTTGGGCCAGTATGGGCGGCCGGTATTGGCGTGAAGCGCCCGCCGTTGGGCGGGCCCCCGCGAAATGGCGGGGGGAACAAGAAAGCTCAGCCCGGTCGGGTTGTCGATAGCGCGCGGCCGGGCGAAGCCTAGGCCAGGGCGGAGGACATATGGCGCCGCTCGGTGGAGAGCCTCAGTTCCTCCCAGATCCGGGACTCCAGGGCCCGGGCCTCCGGGGAGTCCTCAGCCTCGACGGCCGCCTGCAGAGCGATGAGCCCGGCGCGCAGCCGGGCGTTGGCGGCGGAGAGGGCCGAGATCGACAGATCATCGTCCTCTGCCCCGGCGAGCCCGGCAATGGGACCCGCACGATCTCCGGCGTCGACCAGGAGGGCGCGCAGGGCGCGGTTCTCCTCGACCAGGCGCTGGGCGGCACCGTCCCAGGCCTCGGCCGCCATGCCCAGCAGGGCTGCCGAGAGGCTAAGGGCGCCGGCGCGCTCGGCGGGGTCTATGTCCGGGGCGGCATTGCGGGCGACGAGGCCCGCGAGTTCGGCGAGGACGGCGGGAATATCGGGCTTCACAGGTGACCCATGACCTTGAGGATTGCGCGGTCCTGGGGGTTCTGCAGGCCCCAGGCGGGCAGGACCATGATCGGCTCGCGGTTGCCGCCGTCGATCCAGGCCCGGGCCGAGGAGATCCAGATCGCCTGGCCCTTCACGCAGTTGAAGAGGGTCCACCAGTGGACAGCGTCCGGATCGGCCCGAAGGCCGCTGGCTGCCTCCCAGTAGGCGATGGCCACGCCGTCTGGGACGAGGCCGCCGCCGAGATCGCGCTTGAAGTTCCAGACAGGATTAAGGCTCCAGCCCAGGTCCTCAAGGGGGTCGCCCAGGTGGGCCATCTCCCAGTCCAGGACGCCATGGATGTGGCCCTGGCGGTCATAGAGGAAGTTGCCGGTCCGGAAGTCACCGTGCACGACGCCGATCTTCTGGGCGGGCGGCGGTGGATTCGTCCTCAGCCAGCGGATGGCGGCCCGGGTAATGGGCAGGGGCTCGGCCTCGTCCGCGTCGAGCACCGCCTCCCACATGTCCAGCTCGCGGACCCAGCAACCCTCGGGCTCGGGGGGTGGCATGACCCGGTCGAGGCCCAGGGCGAAGGGATCGGCCCGGGCGATTTCGCCCAGGATGGTCCACTTATTCCGGGCCAGGGTCTCGTGGGCGGCGAGATAGGGCTCGGTCCAGAGCAGGGCTGGCGCGGCCTCGAAACCGGTAATCTCCGCCGCTACCGAGAAGGGCAGGTCCAGGGCCTCGGTTCCCTCCTCCAGCCAGATCATCTCGGGCACCGGGACCTTCGAGCCGAAGAAGGCGCGGTAGGCCTCGAACTCAACGCGGCGCTCGGTATCGATGAGGCTGGCCGGAGGATCCCGGCGCAGGATCATCCGGCGTTCCCGGGGCACACCGTCCTCAGTCCAGGTCAACCGGAACCTGAAGGTCTGGCGCGAGGCACCACCGGAGATCCGGGACAGGTCGCGGACCTCGACGCCCCTGGCCGCCGGCATGCGGCGGGCCGCATAGGCCGCCAGGCGGGGCGCGAGGTCCGCAGAGGTCAATGCCTCAGGCCATCTCGAAGCGGACAGGCAGGGTCTTTGGGCCGTTGACGAAGACCGCCTGGCTCATGGCCGGCTCGCCGTCGAGCTCAAGGGACCCCAGGCGCGGGATCAGCTCCTCCCAGAGGATTCGCATCTCCATCTTGGCCAGGTGCTGGCCGAGGCAGAGGTGGGCGCCGTAACCAAAGGCCAGGTGCTTGTTGGGCGAGCGGTCGACCCTGAACTCGTGGGGATCGTCGAAGACCGCCGCGTCGCGGTTCCCGGAGGCATAGCAGAGCATCAGCCAGTCCCCCTTGGACATGGCCCGCCCACCGATCTCGGTGTCAGCCGCCACGGTGCGCATGAAGGTCTTCACCGGCGTGGTCCAGCGGATGGACTCGTCCACCAGGCCGGGGATCAGGGAGGGGTCCGCCTTGAGCTTGGCCAGCTCATCGGGCCGCTCCGCCAGGGCCCAGAAGGCTCCCGCCGTCGAGGAGGAGGTGGTGTCGTGGCCAGCTGTCGCGACGATGATGTAGTAGCTCATCGCCTCGAGCTCGGAGATGGGCCGGCCATCGACCTGGGCGTTAGCGATCACGCTGGCCAGGTCCTTGCGGGGCGAGGCCCGGCGGTCAGCGGACAAGGCGTTGAAGTAGTTGAAGAAGTCGGTGATCACCCCGAGGTCCATTCGGCGACCTTCACCGGTGGTGTCGGCGGGGATCGAGTCGGAGTCGCTGCTGGCGGCCCGGCCGAGTTCGGGGTCGGCGGCGCCGAACAGTTCCTGGGTAAGGGTCAGCATCCGCGGCTCGTCCGCTTCCGGAACGCCGAGGATCTCCATCACCACGTGCAGGGGGAAGTGCAGGGCCACCTCCCGGACGAAATCGCAGCGTCCGCCCGTGGCGGCCATCTTGTCCACCGAGGCGCGGGCGATCTCGCGGATGCGGGTCTCCAGGCTGCGCAGGTTCTGAGGCATGAACCAGGCCTGGGTCAGCGCGCGGTACTTGGGATGGTCCGGCGCATCCATGTGGATGAGGGTGCGCAGCAGGTGCGGGCTGCCCCCCATCATCTCGCGGATCCGGGCATCTGCCTCCTGGCTGACCAGGGTTGGCGACTTGTCCCCATTCAGGAAAAGGTCGTTCTGCCGGCTGATCTCCAGGATGTCCGCGTGACGGGTGACCACCCAGAAGGGATCGACGCCAGCAACCTCCGCGCGCCCCAGGGGCTGGTTTGCCCTCAGCCAGTCATAGGTCTGGAAGACCCGACCGTCAGCGTAGGCGACGGGGTCCACCAGGTTACGGGCATGGTCGTCGGGTATGCGCACATTCGCTTCGGCCATTTCTTCCTCCAGGGGCGGCTTGTCGGCGGAGGTCCGCCGAGAGGTGTCGCCTTGTCCGTGGGCAACTGATACTTCGACCGGCAAGGCGTCCGCAAGCGGCGCCCGGACAGGACAGTAAAGGTGGGCCCCGGCCCGCGGAGGAGGGCACATGCTGACCAAGGGCGACGACTATCCGATTCACCAAACCCCGGAGCCTATCGCCTTCTCGGGAACGGACCGGAACTTCTACGACCGTTACTTCTTCAACGGCTATCAGCCGGATGGAACCGAGTTCTTCGCCGTCGCCTTCGGCGTCTATCCTCACCTGAACGTCGCCGATGCCCATTTCTCGGTGATCCGCGATGGGGTGGAGCACTGCCTGCACGCCTCTCGCCTGCTGAACATGGAGCGCATGGACATCTCGGCAGGACCGATCCGCATCGAGGTGGTCGAGCCCCTCAAGATCCTCCGGGTCATTGTCGAGGCGAGCCATGGGATCGCCGCCGACCTGACCTTCGAGGGCCGGTCCTTCCCGATCGAGGAGCCCCGCTTCGTCTACCGGAACGGGCCCCGGGCCTTCATGGACTACACCCGGCTGACCGTGAATGTCAGGGTGTCCGGGTGGATCGAGGTGGACGGCGTGCGCCGGGTCCTCGCACCGGGCTCGGTCGGCACGCGGGACCGGTCTTGGGGCATCCGGCCCATCGGGGCCCCCGATCCCCAGCCTGCCGTCCCTAACCGGATCCCCAGCTTCTTCTGGCAATGGACCCCGCTGAACTTCGAGGACCGCAGCGTCTTTTTCCACGTAAATGCCGATCCTGACGGCACGCCATGGAATACCCGGGCGGTGATCGTGCCCGATGGGGCGGGACCTGGCGGCGGGCGGCATACCGGCGAGGCCGCCATGGAGGACGTGGTGATGATCCCGGGGACCCGGCAGATCGCCAGCGCCAACCTCAGCGTTCCTCTCGCCCAGGGGGCGGCCAAGGTGGCCTTCCAGCCCTTCCTGACCTTCCTTATGCGGGGCATTGGCTATGGCCATCCCGAGTGGCGGCACGGCGGCTACAAGGGCGAGCTCGCCGTTGAGCGCGAAGACATTGCGCTTTCGGGCGTCGACTTCCTGCGCCCCGAGAACCTCCATATCCAGGCCCTGTCTCACGTCACCCTCACCCTGCCGGGCGAGGCACCCGTGCGCGGCATGGGCGTGTTTGAGCAGCTGATCCTGGGGCCCTACAGGCCCTATGGGTTCGGCTGACCGCATTCGGAGCTTGCCCCGCCCCGCTCGCCCCGGGCAAGCTGATGCCATTGTTCCTGGTTCCGGCGGAATTACGCCGCAGTTTCTGAAAGTCTGAACTTTGACCTCTTCCGCCGAAGCCGCCTTCGACGCCGCCCAGTCCCCCCACTTCGCCTCCATCGACGCCCTGGTCTCAGGCCTTGACGAGGTGGGCTATATTGCCTCCCGGCGGATCGCGACCTCGCTCTACATGGCCGTCCGCCTGCAGAAGCCGATCCTGGTCGAGGGTTCGGCCGGGGTGGGCAAGACCGAGCTTGCCCTCTGCACGGCTGCCCTGCTCGGCCTGCCCCTGATCCGGATGCAGTGCTACGAGGGCCTGGACGAGTCCAAGGCCCTCTACGAGTGGAAGTACGGCAAGCAGCTCCTCTACACCCAGATCCTAAAGGACCGGATGGGCGTGGCCCTGGCGGACGCCCCGGACATGGACGCAGCCATGGACCGGCTGCACGGCATGGGCGACCTGTTCTTCTCCGAGCCCTTCCTTGAGCCCCGGCCGCTCATGAAGGCCCTGCAGGAACCGGCCGGCTGCGTCCTCCTGATCGACGAGATCGACAAGTCAGACGAGGCCTTCGAGGCCTTCCTGCTGGAGGTACTTTCGGCCTACCAGGTGTCCATTCCCGAACTCGGCGTTCTCAAGGCCGAGACGGCGCCCATCGTCTTCCTGACGTCGAACAATGTCCGCGACCTAGGCGACGCCCTGAAGCGGCGGTGCCTGCACCTGCACATCCCCCTGCCCGACGCCGCCCTCGAGAAGAAGATCGTCGCCAGCCGGGTCCCGGGGATCGAGGGGCGGCTGACCGCCCAGCTCGTGGACTTTGTCCAGTCCCTGCGCGGCCTGGACCTGCGCAAGTCGCCCTCCATCTCGGAGACCGTCGACTGGGCCCGGGCCCTGATCCTGCTCAACGCCGACGCCCTCGACGGCGAGGTGGTCCGCGACACCCTGAACGTGCTCCTGAAGTTCGAGCAGGACATCGTCGCCGTCGAACCCCAGGTCGCCGAACTCATCCGCCAGGCCGAAGCCTGATCCGCCGGTGCAGACGGCGCTCGAGGA
This sequence comes from Phenylobacterium deserti, assembly GCA_945874825.1. GTDB lineage: Bacteria > Pseudomonadota > Alphaproteobacteria > Caulobacterales > Caulobacteraceae > Phenylobacterium > Phenylobacterium deserti_D. The sequence goes on from CAMCIK010000001.1 coordinate 140,307, forward strand.
TTTCTTCCGCGCCCTGAGGGCGGCGGATGTCCGGGTCTCCCCGGCCGAGGCGATCGACGCCCACCGCACGGTGGATGTCGTGGGCTTCGCCGACCGGGAACTGTTCCGCGACGCCCTCTGCGCGACCCTCGCCAAGACCGCCGACGAGGTGACGCGGTTCGAGGCGGTGTTCGACACCTTCTTCGACCGCCGCTCCGACGCCCTGCCGCCTCCGGCGGCACCCGAGGGCCAGGGCGATCCGATGGAAGGCCTGCCCCCGGAGGCGCAGGAGTCTGACCTGGCGCGCATGTTGATGGCAGGTGACGGTGCCGCCCTCGCCCAGGCCATGGAGGCGGCGGCAGAGCGGGCGGAGGTCTCCCGCATCCGACTCTCGACCCAGCGCGCGCGCCTCACCCGCCGGCTCCTCGAGGAGATGGGGCTTTCGGAGATCGAGCGCATCCTCGCTGCGGCGCGGCGGTTGGGCGGACCGGGTGAGGCCGGGGCCGATCGGCTCGAGGCGGCGCGGAAGGCCCTCGCGGCTCAGGCATCAGCCTATGTCGAACGCCAGCACGAGCTCTACGCCTCAGGTAGCGGCAAGCGGCTGCGCGAGGAGATGCTGGCGCGGAAGGCGCTGAACGCTGAGGGCGGCATCGATCCGGTAGACCAGGCCATGATGCAGGCCCTGGTGAAGCGGATGGCCAAGCGGCTCGCAGATCGCTACTCGCGACGCCGAAATGTGGCCTGGACCGGTCACCTGGACGTCCGGCGGACCCTCAGGAAGTCGATGGGCTATGGGGGCATGCCCTTCGACATCGTCTTCAAGACAAAGAAGGTCGATAAGCCCTCCATCGTCGCCATCTGTGACGTCTCCAAGTCGGTGGCCGCCGCAGCCCAGTTTCTCCTGACCTTCCTCTACTCCCTGAACGAGGTTGTCGACCGGCTCGACGCCTTCGCCTTCTCCGGGAGGATGATCAGCGTGAACGGCGTGCTCGACGACCATCCCGTCGACACAGCGATCTTCGAGGTCCTGAAGCAGATCGGCTTCCAGCAGACCGACTACGGCAAGTCGCTGGAGGACTTCGCCGAACAGCACATGGACCGCATCGACCGTCACACCACGGTGATCATCCTGGGCGACGCCCGGTCGAACTATGCCAACCCCCGCCTCGATATCCTGGCCACGATCCAGAAGCGGTCCCGGGCAGTCATCTGGCTGAACCCCGAGCCGGAAAGCTACTGGAGCCAGGGGGACAGCGTGATGAACCGCTACGAGCGGTTCTGCCACGTGGCCAAGACCTGCAATACGCTCGAGCAGCTCGAACGTATCATCGAGGACGTCCTGCGGACCTACATCCCGCACTGACCCCCGCCGGAAGCCGTTTGGCTCAGCCGGCGACGAGCAGGGCCGGGTCGACGGGAAGCCGGCGGACCCGCTTTCCGGTGGCGGCGAATATCGCGTTGCAGAGGGCCGGCGGGGCCGGCGGCAGGGCCGGCTCGCCGAGTCCGGTAGGCGGATGGTCGGACAGGACGAAATGCACCTCGACGGGGGGCGCATCGGCTATCCGCATCAGACGGTAGTCGTCGAAGTTACCCTGAACGACGGCACCGCCCTCGAGGGTGATCTCCTGCCCTAGGGCGGCGGAGAGGCCGTCGAGGACCGAGCCCTGCACCTGGTTGATCGCCCCGGAAGGGTTGACGATCTGGCGGCCGACGTCCCCGGCCACCCAGACCTTCTCGACCCGGATCCGTCCGTCGTCCGCCACCCGGACCTGGACGACCTCGGCGAAGTAGCCGAGGTGGCTGAAATGGAAGGCGACGCCCTGGCCCTGTCGCGGCGCCATGCGGGTGCGCCCCCAGCCGGAGACCTCCGCGACCTTCTTGAGGACCCCGCGCATCCGGCCGGCGTCGTAGCCGTCCCGGCCCGGCGTTCCCACCAATCCCTGCTCGCCTAGGAGCTTGAGCCGGAAGGCCAGCGGATCGGCACCCGCCGCATGCGCCAACTCATCGATGAACCCTTGGACGGCGAAGGAAATGCCGTTGGAGCCCGGCGCGCGCAGGGGCCCGGTCGGGGTGGGACTGGGCAGGATGGAGAGCCCGTAGCGGAAGTTGGGCACGAAACGGGCAGGGAACTCGGTGGCGGACATGCCGGCTGACCGCGCCGTCTGTACGCCCTGTCCCGGGGTCAGGAAGTGGTCGTGCCAGGCCACCAGCTGGCCGGAGGCGTCCAGCCCGCCCTCGAACTTGTGCCACCCGGCCGGGCGGTAGAAGCCCTGGCGGATATCGTCCTCGCGGGTCCAGAGGAGCTTGACCGGCGCGCCGGTCTCCCGGGCGATCCAGGCGGCCTCGACCATGTACTCATTCGTCAGGCGGCGACCGAATCCCCCGCCGCACCGGACCATGTGAATCGTGATGTCCTCGGGCCGGATGCTCAGGGTCTTGGCCACCAGCTGCCGGCCAGACTCGGGGTTCTGGGTCGGCGCCCAGATCTCCATGCGGCCTTTGCTGTAATGCGCCGTGCAGTTCTGCGGCTCGAGGGCCGCATGGGCCAGGTAGGGATAGTGGTAGGTCGCCTCGATCCGCTTGGCGGCTCCCTTCAGGGCGGCGTCGACGTCGCCGTCATGCCGCTCGATCCGGTCCACGCTCGACCGGGCGGTCGAGGCCATCAGGGCCTCCAGGTCGCGGCTGGACAGGCCCGGCTCTTCGGGTGCCTTCCATCGGATGTTGAGGCGGTCCCGCCCCTTGCGGGCCTGCCACCAAGTGTCTGCGACGACGGCCACTCCCGGGGACAGGGCCTCCGTCCCCCCAGCGCCCTCCACCCTGAAGGCCTTGCGCACACCCTTCACGGCACGGGCGGCGTCGAGGTCGGCCGCCTCCACACCCGCTCCGAAGACCGGTGCCTTCTCGAAGGTGGCGAACAGCATGCCGGGCACGACGACATCGATTCCGAACAGGGGCTTGCCGGTGACAATGGACGGCGTGTCCACCTGGGCCATGGGCTGGCCGATGATCCGGAAGTCCTTCGGGTCCTTGAGCTTGAGGCTGCGCGGATCGGGGGCCGGCAGGGCCGCCGCGGCAGAGGCGAGGGATCCATAACCTGCGGACCGGCCCGACGCCGCATGCACCACCCGCCCGGGCTCGGTCGAGCAGGTCGCGGGATCGACGCCCCAGGACTTCGCGGCTGCGGCGATCAGCAGGGCCCGCCCCGTAGCGCCGACCCGCCGCAGCTCATCCCAGTGCAGGGGGGTTGACATGGACCCACCAGCGAACTGGCGACCATAGAGGCCGGGATCGGAGTCCGCCTGGACGGTGCGCACCTTCGACCAGTCCGCATCCAGCTCCTCGGCGATCAACATGGGCATGGAGGTCTTCACCCCCTGGCCGATCTCGGGGTTCTTGCTGACCACCTCGACCCAGCCATCAGGCTGGACCGTGACGTAGGTATTCAGACGCGCGGCCGAGGACGCCGCCTCGCCCTTTCCCACCAGGCTGAAGCCCAGTACCAGGCCGCCGCTGCCGCCGGCGGCCAGCTGGATCACTTCGCGGCGCGACGCGCCATTTCCATCGGCCATGGTCAAGCCTCCCCGGTCTGGCCGGACGCCCGCCGCACCGCGGCCCGGATCCGGATGTAAGTGGCGCAGCGGCAAAGGTTTCCACTCATCGCCGCATCGATATCGTCGGCGCTGGGCTTCGGGTTCGACGCCAGCAGCGCCGTCGCCGACATGATCTGTCCAGGCTGGCAGTATCCGCACTGGGCGACATCGAGCTCCGCCCAGGCCTTCTGGACCCGTGCGCCAACCTCGGTCTCGCCAATCCCCTCGATGGTTGTGACCTTGCCCTTACCCACCGCCTCGACCGGAAGGGCGCAGGACCGGACAGGAGTCCCATCCACGTGGACTGTGCAGGCTCCGCACTGGCCGATCCCGCAACCGAACTTCGGGCCCAGCACGCCCAGGGAGTCCCGCAGGACCCAGAGCAGGGGTGTATCGGGGTCGACATCGACACGGCGGTTGCGGCCGTTGACGCTCAGGGTGAAGGCCATGAACTCGCTCCGTTTCTTTCCCCATCTCGGGACCGGGTGTCTCGGACTCAAGACTAAAGGACCGGCCGTCAGCCGATCACGACCACATGGTCGGGCAGTTCGTTGGGGTTGTCGCCCTCGACGGGCGGGAAGTGCTCGGCAAGGACCGCTCCGCAGACCTCCACCGCGGCCACAAAGCCTCCGGCAGCGTCACCGGTGCGGAGCCCCTTGACCAGCCTGGCCATGGCCTCGTCCCAGACCCCGGCATCGACGCGGGCGGCGATGCCCTCATCGGCGACGAGCTCGGCCATATGCTCCCACTCCGAGACGAAGATCAGTATGCCGGTCCGTTCGCGGGTCGCCTGCAGGTTCTTGGCCAGGAACTGTTCGTAGGCCCGGCGCCGGACCCGGTCGCGCATCAGGCTGCGGGGGGTCAGGAAACGCCTAACCGCCGGCAGCCAGGCCAGCATCAGGACCAGGATGAACAGGAAGACCTGCAGCAGGATGACTCCCAGCACCGCCTCGCGGGCGGCGACACCGGCCGCGGCACCGACGGCCGCCGCGGTCCAGCCGCCCTGGATCAGCCCCGGCACCGTCACCTGGACGCCTCCCGCCAACAGGAGGGCCGGTGCAGCGAGGGCCGCAAAGGCTGCAGCGGCCAGGGGCGTCTCGCGGTAATCGCCGCAATCGGGCGCGACAATGCAGAAGATCTCGCCGCGGGTGTGGAGTTCAGCCTTGGCGACCGCCTCGGCGACCTGTCTGCGTTCGTCCTCGGTCAGCACCATCACCAGCTCCCTGAAGATCCGCCGCCGCCGAAGCCGCCGCCGCCGCCGCCAAATCCGCCACCGCCGAAACCCCCACCGCCGCCCCATCCGCCGATCGGCGGCAGGATCACGGGACCTCCGAAGCCGGAGCGCCGTAACGAACGCCGGCCGCCTCGCATGACCGAAGAGAGGACCCAGAAAATCAGGACGAGGACGATGAGGGTCACCAGGGGCGACCCGCCGCCCGTCTGGGCAGCCTCACCGGCCTTGCGGACATTGGCGCGCGCCTCCCCCTCGGGAAGGGCGAGCTGGGCGGCCACCGTGTCGGCACCGGCCAGTATTCCCGATTCCATGTCACCCCGGCGGAAGGCGGGGGCGATCTGGGACTGGATGATTACCGAGCTGAGACTGTCGGTGAGGATCGGTTCGAGACCGTAGCCGACCTCAATGCGAACCCTGCGCTCGTTGGGGGCCACGATCAGCAGCACCCCGTCGTCGCGCTTGGCGTCCCCGATGCCCCAGGACCTGCCCAGCTGGTACCCGTAGTCCTCGATGGGATAGCCCTGGAGGTCCGGGATGGTGGCCACCACCATCTGCCGGCCAGTCTTATCCTCGAGGTCCTTCAGACGTGAGGTGAGCCTCTGTTCCGCCTCGGGCGACAGCAGGTTCGCGGCGTCCACCACCCGTCCGGTCAGGGGCGGGAAGGCCGGCGCCGCCAGGGCGGCGCCGGCGAAGGCCACGAAGGCCAGGACCGCAAGGACAATGGGTCCTGCGCTCCGGTTCCTCGTCATTGGGCAGTTGCAGGCGCGGCTGCAGGTGCCTGCAGGACAGGTGCCGCCGGGGCAGGCCCCGTCGGGCTGAAGCTCACCGACGGAGCCGTCTGGGCAGCTTCGTTCGCGGCGAACATCTGCATCGGCTTGGAGCCGCGGTGCACCATCGTCCAGAACGAGTTCGGGAAGGTCTTGAACTCAAGGTTATAGTTCCGGACGGATTCGTTGTAATCGCGCCGGGCGATGGCGATGCGGTTCTCCGTCCCCTCAAGCTGGGACTGGAGGGCCAGGAAGTTCTGGTTGGACTTCAGGTCCGGATAGCGCTCCTGGATCATCATCAGTCGACCAAGGACGCCCGAGAGCTTGTCCTGGGCGGCCTGGTACTCCTGGAACTTCACCGGGTCGGTCAGGGTATCGGCATCCACCTTCACCTGGGTGGCAGAGGCCCGGGCCTGGGTCACCTCAGTCAGGACATTGCGCTCCTGGGCGGCGTAGCCCTTCACGGTCTCGACGAGATTGGGGATCAGGTCTGAACGGCGCTGGAACTGGTTCTGCACTTCGGCCCACTGGGCCTTTGCCGCCTCCTCCTTTGTGGGAATGGCGTTCACGCCGCAGGCCGCCAGGAACAGGGGGGCGGCGAGAACAAGCAGGGCGCGGACGAGTGTCTTTCGGGTCTTGATCACGTTTTAGGCTCCGATTCTCTCACCGCTCTGAGGCGGCCAGTGCTACAAGATGGCCCGACCGGCTCGGTTTCGCAATGCAGACCCTGCAAGTGAGCTCAACGAAGCCGGGCTGAGGCGCTCTTTTCGCGAAGATTCCGGAACTCGGAGTCCGGCCGCCAGTCGGGCCATAGACGGCTGTTTGCGAGCCGGCCTGCCATGTCGACGACCAGGTCGACATCGGCCGCAGCGCCGCGCAGGTCCCAGTCGGCGCTCCAGGCGTCGCAGGCCTTGTGGTAGCACTCGTCCGTATACGCAGTGACCCAGGCGTCGCCCGCAGCCCGGCCGCCCTGGACCAGGTCGGCGCCGCCGCCGAGGCCCATCAGCAGCAGGGCGGGCACACCCCGCCGGGCAAGGCTGAAGTGGTCGGCCCGGAAGAACAGGGCGCGTTCGGGGCGGGCGTCAGGCGTCACCGTCCGCTTCTGGCGACGAGCCGCCTCGGCCAGAAGGTCATCGAGCCCGGACTGGCCCGCGCCCACCAGCACCACGTCGCGGGCGGGTCCGGCGGTCTGAAGGATGTCGAGGGTCAGGTTGGCCGCCATCCGCTCGAGCGGGACCGTAGGATTGGTGCCGAAGTACTCGGATCCCAGCAGGCCGCGCTCCTCCGCGGTCCACAGGGCGAACAGCACCGAGCGTTCGGGCCGTCGGTCCTGGGTCAGCAGCCGCGCCACCTCCAGGACCCCCGCCACCCCCAGGGCGTCGTCAATTGCGCCTGGCCGGATGCGCCGGCCCTGTGCGTCCGGCGGGCCTTCGCCATAGCCGTCCCAGTGGGCGGCGACCATCACAGTCTCGTCAGGACGGCTGCGGCCCGGCAGGCGGGCGATCACATTGTGGCTGTCGAACCGGCTGTGGGCGACGCCAACTTCGGCGCGGAAACGCATTCCCTTGAGCTCGACGGGGCGGAAGTCGGCAGACCGGGCCTTTTGCCGCAGGGCCGCAAGATCCAGGCCTGCGGCCGAGAAGAGGCGGGCGGAAGCGCCCGCAGACAGCCATCCCTGAAGAGGAAGCCGCTCGGCCTCGGGACGCGGACGGGCGAGGTCATATCCCTCGCCGGCCGAGGCAATCACCGTGGACCAGCCATATCCCGCGCCCTCGGTCTGGTGGACGATCAGGGCGGCGATCGCGCCCCTTCGTACGGCTTCCTCGAACTTGTAGGTCCAGCGCGCATAGTAGGTCGCGGCCCGGCCTCCGAACTGGCCGGCCACCGCATCTGCCGCCGTCGCCTCGAAGTCGGGATCGTTGATCAGGAAGACGGCGACCTTGCCGCGCAGGTCGACGCCCTTGAAGTCATCCCAGCGGCGCTCCGGCGCCGTGACGCCATATCCGACGAAGACCATGGGCGCGTCCTGAACGGTTACCCGGTCTACCGGCAGGAGGCTGATGACCGAGATATCGCGCCCGGAAGCCAGGACCGTCTCGCCCTTGGGCCCGGAAACCGCGAAGCGGCCGTCCGCCGCCAGCTGGGTCCGGATCATGGGAACGGGCTGGACGAAGCGTCCCCCTGGGCCAGCTGGCTCCAGACCCAGCTTCCGGAAGGCGGCCTCCAGGTAGGCGAGGGTCTTCGCCTCGCCAGGCCCACCCGGCGCGCGGCCGGCATAGGGGTCCGAGGCCAGCTCCCGGGTGATGTCAGAGAGCCGGCCGGGATCCGTCCGGTCCCGCGCCACCGCAGGCGCAGCCAGGCAGAGGCAGAAGATGGCGGACAGGAGCAGTTTGGGGCGGAGGCGCAGGGTCATGCCCTTCAGTCTCCGGATTTCGCCCGGCCTGGCAAGGCGATCAGGCCGGGGACCGCGCCAGTTCTTCCTCGACCTGACCCAGGCGGTCCTTGCCGAAGTACATTTCGTCGCCGACGAAGAAAGTCGGAACTCCGAAGGCACCCCGGGCCACCGCCGCCTCCGTGTTGGCGACCAGCTCGGCCTTGACCTCCGGATCCTGGGTCGCCTCCAGCAGGGCCCCGGCGTCCAGGCCGGCCGCCGTCAGCACCCCGGCGACGATCTCGGGCTCGTCCATCTTCAGCCCCTGCTCCCACATGGCCGACAGGACCGCCTCGCGGTAGGCGTCCTCCACCCCGGCGCGCCGGGCAGCGACCAGGCCGCGCATGATGAGCAGGGTGTTGACCGGGAAGTGCGGGTTGAACCGGTAGGCCGAAAGTCCATGCCGGGCCACGAACCTCTGGGTCTCCAGGGTCTCGTAGGCCAGCTTGCCCTTGATGTGACCGAAGGCCTGGGCCGGGGACTGGTTGCCCGTGGCCTTGAAGATCCCCCCGAGCAGGCAGGGGATCAGGTTCACCCCAGCCCCTGTCCTGGCGGCGATCCCCGGCAGTACCTTCCAGCAGAGGTATCCGTTGGGGCTTCCGAAGTCGAAGATGAAGTCGACGGTGCGGGTCATGAGGCGGTCTCCCTTCCTGCCTACCAGGTTTCCGACCAGGGCCGGAGGTCCAGTTCATGGGTCCAGGCCGAGCGCGGCTGGCGGTGCAGGTGCACGTAGGTGGCCGCCACGTCGGCGGGCTTCAGGATGGTATCGCGGGCCAGCAGGTCATCGACCTCCCCGCGGATGGAGCGGATGAAGGTCCCGTCCACGGCACCGTCGATCACGACGTGGGCAACGTGCACGCCCTCCGGTCCCAATTCCCGCGCCAGGCTCTGGGCCAGGGCCCTCAGGCCGGCCTTGGCGGCGGCGAAGGCGGAGAAACCCTCGCGCCCGCGCAGGGAGGCGGTGGCCCCGGTGAAGATCAGTGTGCCCCGGCCCCGGGGGCCCATGATCCGGGCCGCCTCGCGCCCCGCCAGGAAGCCCGAGAAGCAGGCCATCTCCCAGACCTTGGTGAAGACCCGGGCCGTGGTCTCGACGACGGGGAAGCGTACGTTGGCTCCGACGTTGAAGACCACGACCTCGAGGGGCCCGATGTCCGCCTCGATCCGGTCGAAAAGGGCGACCACCTCGGCTTCCTCACGGGCGTCGCAACCGAAGGCATGGGCCTCCCCGCCGGCGGCCCGGATCTCCTCCGCAAGCGCCTCCAGCCGGTCGAGGTTGCGCGCGCGGCGGGTGATGCAGATCGTCAGGCCCTCGGCCGCAAAGGCCCGCGCGACCGCAGATCCCAGTCCGTCACCGGTGCCGACCACAAGGCAGACGCCCTTCCGCGAAGCCATGCCCTTACTCCCTCTCGCTTCTCCCTGCAAAGCATGGGCAGGCGCGGGTGGAAAGGGGTGTCAGGCCGCGTCGCGGCGCCGGCTTCGCCGGAACACCCGCCAGAGGTAGGCGGCGAGGAGCAGCCCCAGCAGGATCTCCGTGACGGGATCGAGCCAGGCCGCCACCTGGTCGTGGCGGGAGGCGAGGGCGACGCCGGCCAGGGTCAGGGCGAGGGTCCAGAGAAAGGTCCCGGCGGTGGTCCAGGCCAGAAAGCGCCCCCAGGGCATGCGCAGGATCCCGGCCGGCAGGGAGATCAGGGTCCGGATCCCCGGTGCCAGCCTGCCCAGGAAGACGGCCAGGCCGCCCCAGCGCTGGAAAAAGGCCTTCGCCCTGTCGAGGTCGCGGACCTCCAGGGCCAGCCAGCGTCCATGGCGGTCGACCCAGGACCGCAGTCCGGCCTCGGGAATCCGGCGGCCGGCGGCCTTCCAGACCGAGGCCCCGGCGACGGCACCGAGGGTGGCGGCGAGGATCACCCCGGCCAGGGGCAGGTCTCCCCGGGCCGCGGCGTATCCGGCCAGGGGCAGGATGACCTCCGAGGGAATGGGCGGGAACAGGTTCTCCGCAAACATGAGGGCGGCCACGCCCGCAAGGCCGCCGGCGGCGATGACCGCGAGAACCCAATCGACCACCTTCGCCTCCACGCCTTCCGGAACCCGCTCACAGGTGGGGTGGATCGGCCCGGGTTCAATGCGGGGATGGCCGGGACGTTCACGCCTGGACCCAGGTCACCCCTCCTGGACAGCCGCCGGGGCGAGGGTGACCGGGGTCGCAGGCGGCGGGGGACGCTCGCGGATGGGCTCTCCCTTCAGCCACATCCAGAGCGCCTCCCAGTGGATGGCGGCCAGGACCCCCAGGCTGGTCATCGGATGCCGCAGCCAGGCGGACAGCAGGTTGGCGTCGGTCATCTCGCTCCGCTTGCCGGCGAAGGCAGCGGTGAGGACGGGCCCTTCGGCGTCGGAAACCTCGATCGAGACCGCCACGCGCTCGCCGGGGGGCCGGATCCGGAAGGCGTAGGTCAGGTCCATGTCCATGAAGGGCGAGACATAGAAACCCTTGTCGATGGACTGGGACAGGACCTCGTGGGTCCCGGGCGCAGCCGGGATCAGGTAGCTGTGGCTCTCGCCGAAGGTGTTGCGGACCTCGTAGAGCACCGCCGAGAGCGCGCCGTCCGCCCGGTGCAGGAACCAGACGGTGAGCGGATTGAAGACCCCGCCCAGGATCCGGGGCATGGCGAGCAGCCGGATCGGCCCACCGCCCTCCAGGCCCGCCTCCGCCAGGATCGTCTCCACCTGGCCGCGCAGGTCCTGGCCGGTGTGGTCGAGGTGATCCCGGGGCGAGAAACCCGTCAGGGCCAAGCGCCCCACCGCAAAGCGCCTGAGCCGGGCATCGAGCCCGTCGAGCTCGTCCAGGTCCAGGAGCAGCATGAAGATTCGGTAGCGCAGGCGATGCGGCCGCGGCCGCAGGCGGACGTGGGAGACGACCCCGGCATAGAGTCCCGAGGCGACCACGGCGCTCAGCCCGTCCCCTGGCCGACGGGCAGGTGGATTCGCCCGGACTCGTTGGCCACGGTCCAGGGCCGGCGCGGGGCGCCCATGGCCTCGGCGGCCGCCAGGCCCGACTGGAGGGCATCCTCGTGGAAGCCATGTCCGAAATAGGACCCGCAGAACCAGGTCCGGCGCACACCCTGCAGGGACCAGAGCCGGGTCTGCGCCTCCATGGCGGGGGCGTCGTAAAGGGGATGGGCGTAGGGAATTTCGGCGATCAGGCTGTCGGGGCGGAAGTCCTCGGGCGGATTGAGGGTGACGAAGAGGTCGCCGGCGTCCTTCAGGCTTTGCAGGTAGGTCATCCAGTAGGTCACCGGACCCTCGCCGGGACTGTCACTGCGGCCGATGTGGTTCCAGGCCGTCCAGGCGGCCCGCCGGCGCGGCATAAGGGCCGGGTCGCGGTGCAGCATGACCCGGTTCTTCGCGTACCGGAACGCGCCAAGCAGGGCGCTCTCCTCCGGGGTCGGGTCGTCGATCAGGGCCAGGGCCGTATCGCCATGCACGGCCAGGACCGCCTCGTCGAAGTCGAGGGTTGACCCGTCGGCCAGGCGCACGCGCACGCCGCCCTCCGTACGGGACAAACCCGCCACCCGGACGCCGGTCCGAAGGTCGGCCCGCGCCACCTCGGCCAGCCTGCGGACATAGGACCGGCTGCCCTGCGTCACGGTCCGCCAGAGTCCCCGCCCGGAGACGCTCATCATTCCATGGTTGAGGAAGAAGCGGATCAGGGAGGCAGCCGGATAGTCGCCGATCCGGTCCAGGGGGGTCGACCAGATGGCCGCCGCCATGGGCAGGAGGTGATCGTTCCGGAAGGCCGGCCCATACCGACCGGTCTCCAGGTAAGTGTCGAGGCTCGTCCCGGACCCCTCCAGCCGCCGGAGGTCGACCGGCGCCCGTCTGTAGAAGCGCAGGATGTCAGCGATCATGCGCCAGAAACGTGGCCGCAGCAGGTTCCGCTTCTGCGCCAGGAGGGCATTGGAGGAGTACTCGAGGTTGCCGTCGTCCAGGGACACCGACAAGCCCATGTCGGCGGGTTGGCTGGCCACGCCGAGATGCGCAAGCAGGGCGACGAAGTTTGGGTAGTTGTCCTCGTTGTAGACGATGAAGCCAGTGTCGACGGGCGTATCGCCGCCCGGTCCCGGCGCATCGAGGGTGTTGGCGTGGCCGCCGAGCCGATCCTCCGCCTCCAGGACCGTGACCTCCGCGACCTCGCCCAGCCGCCAGGCAGCCGACAGTCCTGCGGCGCCGGCACCGATCACGACAATCCGGCGGACAGGAGAAGCGTCAGGCGCGACGTCTGGCAAGGGAAACTCCTGGGGACCTGAGGGGAGGATTCGGAGGCTCCATTGACCCCAGAGCCCGGAGGGATGCAAGGGGCCGCCCACCAAGAGAGGACTCGCCGAGAGGTCCGGTCTGGTGCAGCCTGTCCGCCTCAACTTTCGGAGGGTTCGACATGCGATGGATTCTGACCTGGCTTGGCGTCGGTGGGGCGTTCGGGGTCCTGGATGGAATCTGGCTGACCCAGATGTTCGAGCGGCTCTACAAGCCCGCCCTGGGGGACCTGCTCGCCCCCGGCCTGAGGCTCGACGCCGCCGTCGCCTTCTACCTGATGTACGTCACCGGGCTGGTCCTGCTGGCCGTCCGGCCCGCCGTCCTGGCGGGGGGCGGGCCGAAGGCGGCCGCACTGAGGGGCGCGAGCCTCGGTGCCTTTGCCTACGCCACCTACGACCTGACCAACCAGGCGACCCTGGCGGTCTGGCCGGTCCACGTCAGTCTGATCGATATCGCCTGGGGAACCTTCGCCTCGGCGACCGCGTCGGCGGCGGGAGCCCTTGCCTGGTCGCGGTCGGCGCGCCAGTCCGCCTGAGGGGCTGCCCGCCTGAGGCGCTGCGGGGACAGGTCCGAGCCTGTTGTCGGCGGCTCAGGCTGGCGTCTATTGTGGAAGCGGTCGGTCGGGGTGTCCCGGTCCGGGGTCAATTACGGCCCCGGGTGCCCAATAAGCGCCGCGGAGTTTAGGTTTCAGGCACGGACAGGACGCCGGAGAATGCGTCTGTCCCGGGAGGAATTTGAATGAACGATTTGCTCAGTCCCGAGTTCATGGCGCGCCTTGAGGCCGCCGGCCAGGTGGGGATGACCACCGCCTGCTGGGCTGCCCGTAACCCCGACAAGGTCGCCATCTACGACCCGGACGGGACGCCCCACACCTTCGCCAAGGTCAACGCCAATGCCAACAAGCTGGCCCGCCTGCTCCGCGCCCGCGGTCTGAAGGCCGGCGATTCCCTGGCCCTGGTCTGCTCGAATCGCGCGGAGTTCGTGGAGGCCCTGGCCGCCACCCTGCGCTCGGGGATCCGCATCACCCCGGTCAACTGGCACCTGACCGCCGACGAGATCGCCTACATCATCAAGGACTGCGAGGCCAAGGCCCTGGTGGGCGACGCCCGGGTCGCTGCCGTCGGCCCAGCCTCAGCGGAGTGCCCAGACCTCCTTGTGAAGCTGGCCGTCGACGGGAAGATCGAGGGTTTCGAGGACTATCAGGCCGCCCTGGACGGCTTCGACGGAAGCGACATCGACGACCCCGTCCTCGGCAACGCCATGATGTACACTTCAGGCACCACCGGACGGCCCAAGGGCGTGCACCGCTCCGCTCCCGTCGTGACCCCCCCGGCCATGTACCTGATGCGCGGCTACGATACCGAGACCTCGGTCCAGCTCTGCGCCGGTCCCGCCTACCATGCCGCCCCCCTGGCCTTTGACGTCCGCGCCGCCATGGGCGCGGGCGCGCCCCTCGTCTTCATCGACAAGTGGGACTCCGAGCATGTCCTCAAGTCGATCCACGACCTGAAGGTGACCCACCTTCACCTGGTGCCGATCATGTTCCAGCGCCTCCTCGCCCTGCCGGCAGAGGTCAAGGCGCGGTACCCGGTCGACCACGTCCAGTACATTGTCCATGGCGCGGCGCCCTGCCCGCCCGAGGTCAAGCACGCCATGATCGAGTGGTTCGGGCCGATCCTGTCCGAGTACTACGCGGGGTCCGAAGGCGGCGCAGGCTTCACCATCGACTCCCACGAGTGGCTCAGGAAGCCGGGCAGCGTCGGCAAGCGCCCGGCCCTCCTGCAGGTCCGGATCCTCGATGAGAGCGGCAAGGACATGCCGAACGGCCAGTCTGGCGGCATTTACCACCAGCTACCCCCGGGCGGCGGCTTCACCTATTACAAGGACGAGGCCAAGACCAATGCCAGCCGGGTGGACGGCTTCTTCACCATGGGCGACGTCGGCTATTTCGACGAGGACGACTACCTGTTCCTCACCGGCCGCAGCGCCGAGACCATCATCTCCGGCGGGGTGAACATCTACCCGCAGGAGGTCGACAACGAGCTGATCAAGCACGACGCCGTCGCCGACTCCGCCACGGTGGGGATCCCCCATGACGAGTGGGGCGAACAGGTGAAGGCGGTGATCCTGCTGAAGCCCGGCTACGCGCCCTCTGACGCCCTGGCCCAGGAGATCCTCGACTTCGGCCGGCGCAGCCTGCCCTCGTTCAAGGTCCCCCGCAGCCTCGACTTCGTCACCGACCTGCCCCGGTCGGCGGCGGGCAAGATCCAGCGCAACAAGGTCCGCGCGCCCTACTGGGAAGGCCGCGCCAAGCAGATCTGAGCCGGGGGGTGGCGCGCCCCCGGGACCTAGACCCCAAAGGCCTTGAGAAACACGTCGAAGGCACCCTCAAGGCCCTTTCGGGGGCCGTTCCGGCCACCGCCCATGGGTGCCTCTTCAATGATCAGGATCCCACTGCCGGCGTCCACGCGGTCCTTGAACAGGGCCTCGTGGCCGAGGAAATAGGGCCAGAAGGTCTCTGTGCGCGTCACCGTGTAGGACAGGTCCGGACTGAAACCGACCAGCTGGTCCGGACCGAACAGCCGGCCGGACTCTGCGCGCTCGACCCGGACTCCGCGTCCACCCTTGAGGACGAGCTGAGAGGGACCATGAAACACCAGGTACCGAAGCTGCAGGGTCAGCCAGGCGTGCAGCGAGAACAGGCGCCAGTGGCTGGTGATCCGCAACGGTCGGTCGGCAGGCTGGACGACCGCGACAAGAGCGCGGGGATGCAGCACGCAGGCACTGGCCTCGGAGAGCCTGAGCACAGCGACCTCGGCGTGGGGGTCCCTGACGGCCGAGATCGTGGTCGTCTCCCCATCTCCGACGATCTGGGTGAGGAAGGAGAGGCCGCTGGCGAGACTGCTGAACGGGTGGCGCCAGTCCAGCAGGGCCCGGGTGCGCTTGGCACCCTGCGTCGATGTGGATTGCAGGTAGCCCTGACGCACAAGCAGGGCCTCGCCGGCTTGCAAGGTGATCGGCCCAGAAGTCGCTGAGGCCTGTGCGAGGCTTGGTGGGGAGAATGCAAGTTCCGGGCGAAGGCGTATGGCAGGCCGCCGCTGGGCGAACGGCGCCAGGACGAAGTAGAAAAACAGGCGGATCAGGAGAGGCGTGGCGAGGATAGCCACAAGCAGGAGGCCGGCTGTCAACAGTATGCTGCTGTAGGTTCGGGTGGGTTTGAGGATCACACCCGCGACTGCGGCGTCGGCCCGTTCGCCGGCGCTGGCATAGTCGGAGGCGGCCAGGCCCAGTTTGGCCTTCGCCTGCTCCAGCTCATTGAGCGCGTTGACAACCGTGGCCTTGGCTCGGCCGTACCGGTCGCAGGTTTCCTTCATTTCGGCCTGGAGCCGAGCCTCATCCTTGAACAGCAGGTTGCGCGCCGACTGTTCCAGCGGGATCCGAGCCTTGAAGGCCGCAAGGTTCTGACTTGCGTCAAGGCAGGCGCGCGCGACCTCCCGGATCGGTTGAGCGGCGAGGCCCTGTTTGGCCCGCAGGTCTGTCTCCAGCAAATGTCGGCGGGCCGCCGACTCCAGCAGTTCAATCTCGCCGTCGACGGCGGCGCGCTCCAGTTCGGCCTGCTTTCGTTCCAGGATCTCCCGGGGGCTGACCGAGGCAAGGAGGCCCGGGGGGTCCTGTAACTGCTTGTCGAGACTGTCTCGCCTCTCGTAGGCCTCCTTCAGCAGGTTCTTCACATCCTGAGCCGATCGGGAGGCGAATTCGCGTTGTTTCCCCGCCATCTTGGAAATGGCGTCGTCGCGGTCCTTCGCAAACTGCGCCGCCATAGCCTGCGGCGACATCAACTCCCTCGCCAGACCCTCCTGCCCCAGCCGATCCAGGACGGAGGGCAGGACCAGGGTCGCGAAGGCCACGGCCAAGACCAACCCGAAGTAGATAAACACCCATCTGAGAAATGATCCCACCGCCCGACCCTTCCACTGTCCGCCCCGTCCCGGAGTTGTGATGGGAATCAGACGATGAGGCCAGAGCGGAGGGCCCCCGCAACTTAGGGAGTGCCTTGGGTCTAATTGATGATCATCCGGCCCCGGACAGACCTGCCCCGCCGAAACGATGCGAAAACAAGCGTGTCTGGAGATTGCGGGCGGGCGCCCTTAAGAAACGGCCGCCGGTTTCCATTCGGGGTGCTCATGCCGATTCCCTTCATCGACCTCCAGGCCCAGCGCCAGCGCCTTGGCCAGCCCCTCGAGGACGCCATCCTCAAGGTCGTCCGCTCGGGCGCCTGGATCATGGGGCCCGAAATCGCCGAGCTGGAAAAGGCCCTGGGCGACTTCGGCCAGGCGCCCTTCGTCCTGTCCTGCGGCTCGGGCACGGAGGCCCTTCAGCTGCCCCTGATGGCCTGGGGGATCGGGCCGGGAGACGCGGTCTTCTGCCCCTCCTTCAGCTTCGCCGCGACCGCTGAGGTCATGCCCCTGGTCGGCGCCTCGCCGGTCTTCGTCGACGTCCGCCCCGACACCTTCACCCTCGACCCGGAACGCCTGGAGGCGGCCATCCAGGCCGTGAAGGCCGAGGGCGTCCTGACCCCTCGCGCGATCATGGCGGTCTGCCTGTTCGGCCAGCCCGCGGACTATCCGGCCCTGGCCGACATCGCCCGCCGGCACGGCGTGAAGCTGATCGCCGACTCGGCCCAGGGCTTTGGCTGCACACTGGACGGCCATCACCCCATCCACTGGGCGGACGTCGCCACCACCTCCTTCTTCCCCGCCAAGCCCCTGGGTGCCTATGGCGACGGCGGGGCGGTGCTGAGCAAGGACGCGCGCCTCCACGACCTGCTGGTCAGCCTGAGGGTGCACGGCCAGGCGGTGAAGTCCGACATCGAGGGCCGGACCTTCGAGCACGACCCCAAGTACCTGAACATGCGGGTGGGCATGAACAGCCGGATGGACACCCTCCAGGCCGCCATCCTCCTGCAGAAGCTGACCATTTTCGCCGACGAGATCGAGGCCCGGAACCGGGTGGCCGATCGCTATGCCGAGGGCCTGAAGGGCCTGGTGGAGACCCCTGCGGTCATCCCCGGCGGCCGCAGCGTCTGGGCCCAGTACACGGTCAAGTGCGCCGACCGCGACGGCCTGGCCGCCCACCTGAAGGCTGCCGGGGTCCCGACGGCGGTCTACTATCCCATCCCTATCCATCAGCAGGCGGTCTACAGCGGCTATCCCGCGCCGGGCGGCCTGCCCGTGACCGACGCCCTGGCCAGCCAGGTGCTGAGCCTGCCCATGCACCCCTACCTGGAGCCCGACATCCAGGACCAGGTGATCGCAGCGGTGCGGAGCTTCGGGGGCTAGGGGACCACGGCCTCCGTTGACCCCCTCACCGGGCACCCCCTGAGAGCCCCCTAATTCCTCCCCCAAGGGGGAGGTGGACCGCGCAGCGGGCCGGAGGGTGTCAGCTGAGGGGCCGTTGACCCCCTCAGTCGGCTTCGCCGACAGCTCCCCCTGATGGGGAGCAATTGAACGCCGGAATGACTCGCATTTGGGGTCTGCCCCCCGCCCTAGCCAACCTCCAGCGTCCCAACGATGGAAGCGCGCTGGGACAGTTCGATCCAGTTGCCGTCGGGGTCCCGGACCATGGAGATGCGCGCCGTCGTCCCCAGGGTGGTCGGGGGCATGGCCTCGCGGCCGCCGGCGGCCAGGACCCGGGCATGGTCGGCGTCCACCCGGAAGACCTGGAAGGTGATGTAGCGCCAGCCCGTACCCGGCATGGTGGCGTCGGAGGGGGCGTCGGCGGCTTCCTCCAGGATGAGCAGGGTCTCGCCGGCCCGGAAGGCCGTGCCGCCCTCCCAGACCTCTTCCGCCAGGCCCAGGGCGCCAGAGTAGAAGGCCCGGTGGGCGTCGAGGCTGCGCACGCCCAGGCGGATGCCGGCCTGGGTGATGCCGCGCCAGCCGGGCGGGACCAGGGTCACGCGGTTGCCGTCGGGGTCGGCCAGGGCGCGGGGCGCGGCCAGACCCTCCCGGGCCAGGTAGAGCTCGCGGTAGCCGGTCGGTTCGCCCACGGGTACGGGCTCGGCATAGGCGTTGATCTTGAGCACAGACCCATTGGCATCATGGCGGTGCTGGTTCTGGCCCCGCCGGATGGGCAGGACATGGTCGAAGGGAACCCCCGCCTCGCGCTGCCAGAAGGCCAGCACGGCCTCGAGGGCGTTGGTGGACATGCCGATGTCCACGCGCGGCTTGGCCAGTTCCATGATCGCCTCCCTCTTCGCGCCTCGGCCTCCGGGCTTGCCCGCGATCCGCCCCCGTGACAAGTCGGAAGCCCAGGGAGACGATAACCAGGAGCCAGACCCATGAAGGCGGCAGTCTATTACGAGAACGGCGGACCCGAGGTCCTGCGCTACGAGGACGTTCCCGATCCGGCCTGCCATCCCAAGGGCGTGATCCTCCGGGTCGAGGCCATCGCCATCGAAGGCGGTGACACCCTGAACCGCTTCGGCGGCCCCCTGGTGACCAAGCCCCACATCGTCGGCTACCAGGCCGCCGGCGAGATCATCGAGGTGGGGGCGGAGGTCACCCACCTGAAGGTCGGCCAGAAGGTCGCCACGGTTAACAATTTCGGCAGCCACGCCGCCCTGCGCAGCGTTCCGGCCCGCAACTGCTGGCCCGTGCCGGAGGGCTACGACATCGCCAAGGCCTCGGCCATCCCGGTGACCTTCGGCACCGCCCACGACTGCCTGTTCGAGTACGGGCGGATGAAGGCGGGCGAAATCGTCCTGGTCCAGGCTGGCGCCTCGGGCGTCGGCGTCGCCGCCATCCAGCTGGCCCGCCGGGGCGGCGCGAAGATGATCCTGGCCACCGCCAGTTCCGACGCGCGCCTGGAGCGCCTGAAGCCCCTGGGGATGGACGCCGGCATCAACTACCGCGAGCACGAGGTGCCCCGGGAGGTCCGCCGCCTGACCGACAACCACGGCGCTGACGTGGTGGTGGACTCCGTCGGCGGCCCGACCCTTCAGGGCTCGATCAACGCCTTGGCCTATCGCGGCCGCGTCTCCATGGTCGGCGCCGCCGGGCGCGAGCCCATGGTGGTGGACGTCGGCTCCATGATGGGGGGCAACCGCAGTCTTTCCGGCGTCTTCCTGGGTGCCGAGATCATGACCGACCGGGTCCACGACATGATCCAGGGCCTGATCGACGACGCTGCCCAGGGCCAGCTGGAGGTGGTGATCGACCGGACCTTCCCCCTGTCCGAGGCCGCCGCCGCCCACGCCTACATCGAAAGCCGCGCCGCCGTCGGCCGCGTCGTCCTGGTCCCCTGAGGCGAGGCCGGCCATGCCCTTTGCAACGAACGGCGACGTCCAGATCTGCTGGGAAAGCTTCGGCGATCCCGCCGCCCCCGCCATCCTCCTGGTCAATGGCCTCGGCTCGCAGATGACACGCTGGCCGGAGGCCTTCTGCGCGGTCCTCACCGGCAAGGGTTACCGGGCCCTGAGGTTCGACAACCGCGACACGGGGCTGTCGACCTGGTTCGACGCCGCCGGTGCCTATACCCTCGAGGACATGGCCGCCGACGCCATGGCGGTGCTGGACGCCGCCGGGGTCCCCGCCGCCCATGTGGCAGGGGTGTCCATGGGGGGCATGATCAGTCAGGTCATCGCCGCCGACCATGCGCACCGGACCCTGTCCCTGACCTCCATCATGTCCACCTCTTCGGCGCCGGGCCTGCCCCAGGCAACCCCCCGGGCCATGGCGGTGCTGACCCAACCGACGCCGGACTTCCGGACGGACCCGGACGCCCATATCGCCGCCGCCGTGGAAAACGCCCTGGTAATCGGCAGCCCCGCCTATCCCTGGCCCAAGGGCGACCTGGCCGTGCGGGCGCGGGCAGAGGCCGAGCGGGCCTGGAACCCCACCGGGTCCGGCCGCCAGATGCGGGCCGTTGGAGCCACGGGCGACCGCTCAGAGCGCCTGGCCCGGATCACCGCCCCTACCGTTGTCCTGCACGGGGCGGACGACCCCCTGCTGCCGGCGGATGGCGGCCGGGACACCGCCGCCAAGATCCCCGGGGCAGAGCTCCGGATCATCGAGGGCATGGGTCACGACCTGCCCCCCGCCCTGTTCGGCATTGTTGCCGACGCCATCCTCGCCGCCGCCGCTCGCGCCGGCTGACCCCTTCAAGGAGCCTGAACCATGGGACGTCTTTCCGGAAAAACCGTCATCATCACCGGCGCCGGCTCGGGAATCGGCCGGGCCGCCTCCCTGCTCTTCGCCGCCGAGGGCGCCAGGCTGGTCATCGCCGATAAGTTCGACACCGTTGAGGAGACCGCCCGCCAGGTGCGCGAGGCGGGCGGGACCGCCCTGGCCCTGACCGGCGACGCCGGCGAGGAGGCCTTCGTCTCGGCCCTGGTGGACCGCGCGGTGGCCGAGCACGGCGTCCTGGACGCCATCTGGGCCAATGCCGGCATCTCGGGCGGTGCTATGCCGCGGGAGGACCAGGACGCCGCCCACTGGGCCGAGGTCCTGCGGGTCAACCTGATCGGGCCCTTCCTGGCGGTGAAGCACGCCAGCCGGGTCATGGTCCCCCGGGGCCAGGGCTCCATCGTGATGACCGCCTCGGTGGCCGGTATCCGCTCGGGCGCTGGCGGCATGCCCTATTCGGCCTCCAAGGCCGGGGTGATCAACCTCGCCCAGACGGCGGCCAATGAGCTCTACGGCACCGGCGTGCGCGTCAACGCCATCTGTCCCGGCCTGATCGAGACCGGCATGACCAAGCCCATCTTCGACGGCGCCCGGGCCCGGGGGAACGAGGGCAAGATCGGCCAACTCAACCCCCTGGCCCGCTATGGCGTGCCCTCGGAGATCGCCCATGCCGGCCTCTTCCTGGCCTCGGACGATGCGTCCTACGTGAACGGCCAGGCCATCGCCGTCGATGGCGGCTTGTCCTCGTCGCATCCGGTGGTGCGTCGCCGGTAGGCGCCGGGCCGCGACTGGTCAGGCGGCGCGCACCCGTCTAGAAACGGGCTCGCATCGCCTTTTGCCCGCAGGGACCCATGGCCGGACATTCCAAGTTCAAGAACATCATGCACCGCAAGGGTCGCGCCGACGCCCAGCGGTCCAAGCTGTTCTCCAAGCTCTCGCGCGAGATCACCGTCGCCGCAAAGTCCGGCATGCCCGACCCGGCCATGAACCCGCGCCTGCGCCTGGCCGTGGCCAACGCCCGGGCCGAGTCCATGCCCAAGGACAACATCGAGCGAGCGATCAAGAAGGCTTCGGGCACCGACGCCGCCTACGAGGAGATCCGCTATGAGGGCTTTGGCCCTGGCGGCGTGGGCATCATCATTGAGGTGCTGACCGACAACCGCAACCGGGCGGCGGCCAATGTCCGCTCGCTCTTCTCCAAGCACGGCGGCAACCTGGGCGAGACCGGCTCTGTCTCCTTCATGTTCGACCGGGCGGGGCGCATCGTCTATCCGGCGTCGGCCGGGGGCGAGGAGTCGATGATGGAGGCGGCCATCGAGGCCGGCGCCGACGACGTGGAGTCCGACGAGGAGGAGCACGTGGTGTTCGCCGCCTTCGAGGCCCTGAACGAAGTCGCGGCAGCCCTGGAGGCGGCCCTCGGCCCGGCCAAGTCCACGGGCCTGGCCTGGCGACCCAAGAGCCTGACCCCGGTGGAGGGCGACGCCGTCGGAACCCTGCTCAAGCTCATCGACGCCCTCGAGGACGACGACGACGTCCAGACCGTCTGGGGCAATTACGACATCTCCGACGCCGACCTCGAAGCCTTCGGGGCCTGACGGAGTCCGGTTCTCCATGGCCCGCACCGCCACTTACCGGGGAAACCCGGCCGGATTGATCCTCCTGGCCTGCCTGGCCACGGCCCTGGCCATGACCCTGACGGCCTGGCCGCCCCTGACCTTCCTATTCGTCATGCTGGGCTGGGTGCTGGCGGTCGGCGTGCATGAGTTCGGCCACGCCTGGGTGGCCTGGCTGGGCGGCGACCATACGGTGCAGGACAAGGGCTACCTGACCTTTGACCCCCGGAAATACGCCGACCTCCAGACCACCCTGATCTGGCCCCTGATCGCCCTGGCCCTCGGCGGCATCGGCTTCCCCGGCGGGGCCGTCTGGCTGAGGGAGGACCTGATGCGCGGCCCCCTCTGGCGCTCGGCGGCTTCCCTGGCCGGGCCTGCCGGCTCCTTCCTCGTCCTGGTGGTCCTGGTCCTGGTCCTCGCCCTCCTGCCGGTCAGCCCGGAGTCCGAGACCCTTGCTGCGGCCGTGGCCTTCCTGGCCTTCCTCCAGGCGACCGCGGTGGTGCTGAACCTCCTGCCGGTGCCTGGCTTTGACGGATTTGGCGTCCTGCGTCCCTTCCTGCCCGCCGGGGTCCGGTCGGCGGCGGCGCGGATCGAGCCGGTCGCCCCCCTCATCGCCCTCGCAGTCCTGCTGCTGGTGCCAGGTGCCTCGTCGGTGATCTTCGGCCTGGCCCTCAGCCTCGCCCAGGCCGTTGGCCTGTCTCCCCCCCAGGTCTTCCAGGGCCTTGAAGACTTCCGTTTCTGGACCCGGCTGGGCGCATGAGGCCGGATCCGGTCATCGACGCCCTGGCCGGGCGGCTGGTCGCCGCCCGCCCCCATGGCCGGACCCTGGTGACCGGCCTGACCGGCGCCGTCTCCGCCGGCAAGAGCACCCTAGCCGCCCAGCTGGCCGACCGGCTATCCGAACAGGGGCTTTCCGTGGAGGTGATCTCCACCGACGGCTTCTTGAAACCCAACGCCGTCCTGGCCGCCGAGGGCACCCTGGACCTTAAGGGCTGGCCCCATACCTTCGATACCCCGGGCATGCTCTCGACCCTCGCGGCCGTCCCCTCAGGCCCCGTGCAGGTCCCGGTCCACTCCCACGTCACCTACGACATCGACCCGGCCCTGGCCCGGCGCATCGACCGGCCCGACATCCTGATCGCCGAGGGCCTGAACCTGCACTTCCGAGCCGAGACCCCGGCGCCCGCCGACCCCCTCGACCTTCTCCTCTACCTCGACGCCGAAGAGGCCGACCTGGAGGCCTGGTACGTGGCGCGGTTCCTGGGCTTCTGGGAGGCAGCCGAGCATGACCTGGCCTCCTTCTATGCCCGCTTCCGGGGGATGGACCGCAAGGCCGTGGCCGACCTCGCCCGCCGGGTCTGGGCGGGGGTCAACCTGCCCAACCTGCGCCAGCACATCGCACGCGCCCGGCCAGTGGCGGACCTAGTGGTGCGCAAGGGAGCGGACCATGGGATCGCTGGGATCGACGATCCCCCCAACTGAACCCAGGACGCCGGCGAGGACCTCGCCCCCTTCCCGCTGCCCGCGAACCAGACTAGGAACACATCACGAACAACTGCCGGTGGAACCGCATGAGCCCCGCACCCCTCCGAATTCTCGGCCTGGACCCCGGCCTGCGCCGGACGGGCTGGGGCGTGATCCGGGTTGAGGGCAACCGGCTGTCCCACCTGGGCCATGGCGTGATCGCGCCCGACGAGAAGGCCCCCTTCTCCGAGCGTCTCCTGGCCCTGTTCGAGGGAATCAGCGCCGTGGTCGCCGACTGGTCGCCGGATGAGGCGGCCATCGAGGAGACCTTCATGAACAATAACGCCGCCTCGGCTCTGAAGTTGGGACACGCCCGGGCTGCGGCCATGCTGGCCCCGGCCAGGGCCGGCCTGCCGGTAGCCGAATACGCCGCACGGCTGGTCAAGAAGTCCGTGGTCGGCACCGGCGCGGCCGACAAGGACCAGGTGGCCTTCATGATTGCCCGCATCCTGCCGGGTGCCGGAGGTGCGGCCGCCGACGCCGCCGACGCCCTGGCCGTGGCCATCGCCCACGCCCACGCCCGGACCCGGGCCCGTATCCAGGGAGGGTTGGCGGCATGATCGGGCGGCTGGCCGGCAGGATCCTTGAGACCACCGAGGAAGAAGCCCTCATCGACGTGGGCGGGGTCGGATGGGTCGTGCGCTGCGGCGCCCGGACCCTGTCGCGCCTTCCTGCCGCTGGCGAGGCCGTGGTCCTGCGGGTCGAGACCCAGTGGTCGGAGAGCGCGGGCCCGCGCCTCTATGGCTTCCTCGACGCGGACGACCGCGCCGCCTTTGTCCTTCTCCAGTCCGTGCAGGGGGTCGGGCCCAAGGCCGCCCTTGCGGTGCTGGACGTCCTGCCCCCCGCCGCCCTGGCCGAGGCCGTGGCCCGGGACGACAAGGTCCAGGTCGGGCGCGCCATCGGGGTGGGCCCAAAGCTCGCCCAGCGGATACTGGTGGAACTGAAGGGCAAGCCGATCGGTTCGGCGGGCTTCAGCGCCGTTGGAACGGCGGCTGCCCCGGCCGGTCCCGCCCCGGTCTCCGCCGCCGGCGAGGCCGTGGCTGCCCTCATGGGCCTGGGCGTGGCCGAGACCCAGGCCCGCCGCCTGGTGGAGCAGGCCGCCGTCGCCCTGGGCCCTGAGGCCTCGGTTTCCGACCTTGTCCGCGCGGGCCTGAGGGAGATGGGCCGGTGACCCGGCTGGTCTCCGGGGAACCCGGACCGCCCGAGCCCGGCGACCGGGCCCTGAGGCCCCAGACCCTGTCCGAGTTCGTCGGCCAGGCCGCCGCCAAGTCGAACCTCACCATCTTCATCGACGCCGCCCGGGGCCGGGGCGAGGCCATGGACCATGTCCTCCTCTTCGGCCCGCCGGGCCTGGGCAAGACCACCCTGGCCCAGATCATCGCCCGGGAGCTGGGGGTGAACTTCCGCACCACATCCGGGCCGGTCCTGGCCAAGGCGGGCGACCTGGCGGCCATCTTGACCAACCTGGAACCCCGGGACGTCCTCTTCATCGACGAAATCCACCGCCTGGCCGCCCCGGTGGAGGAAATCCTCTATCCGGCCATGGAGGACCACGTCCTCGACCTGATGATCGGCGAGGGGCCGGCGGCCCGGTCGATCCGCATCGACATCGCCCCCTTCACCCTGGTGGCGGCCACCACCCGGGCGGGCATGCTGGCCACCCCCCTTCGGGACCGGTTCGGCATCCCCATCCGGCTGGAATTCTATTCGGCGGACGAGCTGGTCAAGGTTCTGGCCCACGCCGCCGGGCGGCTGGGACTGAACCTGACCCCGGACGGCGCGGGTGAGATCGCCGCCCGGGCCCGGGGCACGCCGCGGGTAGCCGGGCGCCTGCTGCGGCGGGTGCGGGACTTCGCCGAAGCCGAGGGCGCCGGCGCCATCGACCGGGCCGCCGCCGCCCGGGCCCTGGCCCGGCTGGAGGTGGATCCTGCCGGCCTGGACAGCCTCGACCGCCGCTACCTCCGCGCCCTGATCGAGAACTACGCCGGCGGCCCCGCCGGCCTGGAGACCCTAGCCTACGCCATCGCCGAGGCCCGGGACGCCGTCGAGGACGTCATCGAGCCCTACCTCCTGCAGCAGGGCTTCATCCAGCGCACGCCCCGGGGCCGGGTGGCCTGCGCCCGGGCCTATGAGCACCTGGGTCTCACCCCGCCGCCCTCGCCACCTGCGGCCGGGCAGGGCGGCCTCTTCGAGGGAAACGGCGATGCAGACTGAGGACCAGGACGCTCCGTCCAGCGGCCGGTACGAGGGCCGCGAGCATGTCCTGCCGGTACGCATCTATTACGAGGACACCGACTTCACGGGAGTGGTCTACCACGCCAACTACCTGCGGTATTTCGAGCGCGGCCGCAGCGACGCCCTGCGGGCGGCGGGGGTCTCCCACACCGACCTCCTCAGCGGGGACCGCCCGACGGCCTTCACCGTGGTGCGGATGGAGATCGACTTCCGCCGCCCGGCCCGGATCGACGACGCCCTGCAGGTCCGCACCCTCTACGACCGGATCCGGGGTCCCCGCATGTTCATCCAGCAGCGCCTCCTGCGCGGCGGGGAGGTGATCTGCGAGGCCCAGGTCGAGGCCGCGTGCATCGACCTGTCCGGCCGCCCGGCCCGACCCTCGCCCCGCCTCCTGGAGCGGCTGGCCCCGATCCTGAGTGGAACAGTCTGACTAGCCCGGGCCGGCGTTCGCCCGCATTGCGCCAACGGGCGGCAAGGGCTTCAGGGAACTGGGGTTGACCGAGGCTGAGTATGCTGGACTTTTCACATCCGGCGTGACCGTCCGAAGAGGCGAAACGCAGAGACCCTCAAAGGGCTGGAGGAAACATAGGTGACGATAGCGTCAATCCTGATCGCCAATCGCGGCGAAATCGCCATCCGCATCGCCCGCGCGGCGTCGGACCTGGGACGCCGCACGGTGGCGGTGTGGTCCGAGGATGACGCCGACAGCCTGCACCGGCGGATGGCGGACGAGGCCCATCCCCTGGCTGGCAAGGGCCCCTCAGCCTACCTCGACATGGACGCCGTCATCCGGGCGGCGATCGACAGCGGGTGCGACGCGGTCCACCCAGGCTACGGCTTCCTCTCCGAGCGGGCAGAATTCGCCCGGCGCTGCGCCAAGGCGGGCCTGACCTTCATCGGCCCGTCCGTCGAGCACCTCGAACTGTTCGGCGACAAGGCCCGGGCCCGGCAGGCGGCGCTGGCGGCGGATGTGCCCGTCAGCCGTGGCCTGGACCGAAGCGTCACCCTGGAGGAGGCCCGGGAGTTCCTCCTTGGACTGCCCAAGGGCCAGGCCATGATCATCAAGGCCCTGGCCGGGGGCGGGGGCCGGGGCTCGCGCGTGGTCGCCGGGGTGGACGAACTCGACGCCGCCTTCGCCCGCTGCCGCTCGGAGGCCCAGGCCGCCTTTGGCGTTGCAGATGTCTATGTGGAGGCTTTCCTGTCCCGGGCGCGGCACATCGAGGTCCAGGTCTTGGGCGACCAGGCCGGCCAGGTGACCCACCTGGGCGAGCGCGAGTGCAGCGTCCAGCGCCGGTTCCAGAAGGTGGTGGAGATCGCCCCGGCCCCGGGCCTCGATCCGGACCTGCGCCAGCGGATTCTCGATGCTGCCCTCCGGCTCGCCCGCAGTGTCGGGTACACGAGCCTGGGGACCTTCGAGTTCCTCCTGGACGCCTCCGGCGCACCTGCGGACCCACCCTTCGTATTTATCGAGGCCAATGCCCGCCTGCAGGTCGAGCACACGGTCACCGAAGCGATCACCGGGGTTGACCTTGTGCAGGCGCAGATCCGGTTAGCGGAGGGCGCGACCCTCGCCGATCTCCGACTTCCCGACCCCGGCCTCCCGTCTCCGGCCCGTTTCGCCATCCAGGCCCGGGTGAACCTGGAGTCCCTGGCCCCCGACGGATCAGTGCGTCCCACCAGCGGGGTCCTCACCGCCTACGAGGCCCCCAGCGGCCCGGGCGTGCGCACGGACGGCTTCGGCTATGCGGGTTACCGGACCAGTACCGCCTTCGATTCCCTTCTGGCCAAGGTGATCTGCAGCGCCGACGGCGCCGAAGCCGGGCCGGCAGTCGCGCGGTCCCTGCGCGCCCTGTCGGAGTTCCGGCTCGAGGGGGTCGCCACCAATATCGGCCTGCTTCGCAACATCCTGCGGCATCCGGACTTTGTCGCCGGGGCGGTGCACACGCGCTGGCTCGACGAGAATGTCGCGGAACTGGCCGCGCCGGACGAGACGGCGGTCAGCCGCTACGCAGCCCTGTCGCGAAAGGGCGCCCCGGATACGACGGGCGGATTCGCGGGGGCCCGGGTGGACACCCGCGACCCCCTCGCCCTCTTCAAGCATGACGCAGACGTCAAGTCAGCCCAGGCGGCGACGGTGGAAACCCCGGCTGACCTGGAGGCCGGAGCGCTGGGCCCGGAGGGGTCAGTGGGAGTCGGCTCGCCGATCCAGGGGACCATCACAGCGATTGACGTCGCCGTCGACGACCCGGTCCGCAGGGGCCAGCAGGTGGCCATCGTCGAGGCGATGAAGATGGAGCACGTCATCACCGCCGACCGGGACGGCGTGGTCCGTGCAGTGACCATGTCCGTCGGCGACGTTGTCCGGGAAGGCTATCCCATCGTCTTCATCGAGGAGGCCGAGGTCGCTGGTGCCCGGATCGAGGGGGCCGTGCGCATCGACCCCGACTTCATCCGTCCCGACCTGCAGGAGAACCTCGACCGGCACGCCTACACCCTGGACGAGAACCGTCCCGAGGTGGTGGCGAAGCGACATGCCCGGGGCTACCGCATGGTCCGCGAGAGCATAGACCAGCTGATGGACGCCGGCTCCTTCAAGGAATACTGGCCCCTGATCGTCGCCCGCCAGCACCGGCGCGCCGACATCGAGACCCTGCGCCGGACCACGCCCGGCGACGGCGTGGTGGCCGGCATTGGCGCCATCAACGGCGACCATTTCGGGCCCGAGCAGAGCCGGGCCATGGTGGTGGCCTACGACTACACGGTCCTCGCGGGTACCCAGGGCGGACGCAATCACTACAAGCAGGACCGGATGTTCGACCTGGCCAAGCGCCTGCGGCTACCCGTGATCCTGTTCGGCGAGGGCGGCGGCGGGCGTCCGGGCGACGATTCCACGGGGCCGGGCGTGGCCTTCGATACGTCGACCTTCACGCAGTACGCCCAGCTCAGCGGCCTGGTGCCCCTAGTGGCCATCGTCAACGGCCGCTGCTTCGCTGGCAACACGGCCCTGGTGGCCTCCAGCGACGTGATCATCGCCACGGAGGGCACGACGCTCGGCATGGGCGGGCCCGCCATGATCGAGGGCGGCGGCCTGGGCATCTACACGCCCGAGGAAGTGGGGCCCATGTCCTTCCAGGTCCCCAACGGCGTCGTCGACATCCTGGTCCGCGACGAGCCCGAGGCAGTCGAGGTCGCAAAGAAGTACCTGTCCTACTTCCAGGGCCCGGTGGCGGACTGGGAGGCGCCCGACCAGAGGACGCTCCGGCACGTCATCCCCGAGAACCGCCTGCGACTTTACGACATGCGGGAGATCATCTCGACGATCGCTGACATCGGATCCGTCCTCGAGATCCGCAAGAAGTTCGGGGTGGGTGTCATCACCGCCTTCATCCGGGTCGAGGGCCGGCCCATGGGGGTGATCGCCAACAACCCGCACCATCTGGCCGGCGCCGTCGACTCGCCCGGTGCCGACAAGGGCGCCCGCTTCATCCAGCTCTGCGACGCCTTCGACATTCCCATCCTGAGCCTGATGGACTGCCCGGGCATCATGGTCGGGCCGGATGTCGAGCGGACTGCCCTGGTCCGGCACGCCCTGCGGATGTTCAACGTCGGCGCCAATGTCACCACAGCCCTGTTCGGGGTGGTGGTGCGCAAGGCCTACGGACTGGGCGTCCAGGCCATGTGCGGGGCCAGCTCGGGCATGCCCTACTTCACCGTCGCCTGGCCAACCGCCGAGTTCGCCGGGATGAACATCGAGGGGTCGGTCAAGCTGGGCTTCCGGAAGGAGCTTGCCGCCATCGAGGACCCTGAGGCCCGGCGGGCCGATTTCGACAAGCGCGTCGAGCGGGCCTACGAGAGCGCCAAGGCCGTGAACGCGGCCGCAGGCGGCGGCCTGGACGACGTGATCGACCCCACGGATACCCGCAGCTGGATCGTCCGGGGGCTCCAGGCCCTGCCGCCGGTGCGGCCGCGCGAGGGCAAGAAGTACCCCTATATCGACCCCTGGTGACCCCCGGCCTGGCCTGGCATTCCCCCGGTCAGAGCCTGCGCGTTAACCAAAAAGTCGTGCCTGCGCGGCTAGGGTCCGCCCTATCTTCGCCACGGTCCACTGCAGTCTGGCGAAGCCCCCTTGATCGGACCTGAAACAGGGCAGACCCGGAGAGACCATGGAGCCCGCCGCCATCACGCCGGAGACCTTCTCCTTCCTCGCCCTGTTCGCCCGGGCAGACTGGGTGGTGAAGTCCGTGATGGTCGTCCTTGGCCTGGCGTCCCTGGCCTCCTGGGCGGTGATCCTCGACAAGGGCATGCGCCTTCGCGGGCTGAACCAGGCGGCGGACGCCTTCGAGACCGAGGTATCGTCAGGGCGCGGCCTCGAGGACATCGCCCTGGAGGCCGGCGACAATCCGCCCCACACCCTTCACCGGATGCTCCAGGCGGCGCTCTTCGAATGGAAGGAAGCGCGCGGACGCGGCCCGGTCTCGGAGGGACAGGCGGCCTTCCTGATCCAGCGGATCGACCGGGTCCTCGACGCCGCCATCGCCCGTGAGGCCCTACGGATCGAGGCCGGACTGTCGGCCCTGGCCATCGTCGCCACCGCCTCGCCCTTCATCGGCCTGTTCGGCACGGTGTGGGGGATCATGCACAGCTTCCAGGCCATAGCGCTCCAGAAGAACACCAGCCTGGCCGTGGTGGCACCCAGCATCGCCGAAGCCCTGTTCGCCACGGCCCTGGGTCTGATCGCCGCCATTCCCGCCTATGTCGCCTTCAACCACTACTCCTCCGCGGTCGGCCGCTATTCCGCCCGGCTGGAGGCCTTCGCCGACGACCTGTCCACCGCCGTCCAGCGGCGTCTGGCCGCGAAGGTCTGACCCATGGCCCTGTCCGCGAACGACGCGTTTTCCGGGGCAGGCGGCGGAGGCCGTCGGCGGCGCTATGGCCGCAACAGGCGCTCGGCCCTGTCTGAGATCAATGTGACGCCACTTGTGGATGTCATGCTCGTCCTCCTGATTGTGTTCATGATCTCCGCGCCCCTGCTCACGGCCGGCGTGCCCATTGACCTCCCGAAGACCGAAGCCGGCGCCATTCGCGAGGCCGAGGCCCCGGTCAGCATCGCGATCCGCGCCGACGGTGCGGTCTTCGTCCAGGATCAGCCAACGCCCTTCGACGCCCTCGGGCCAGCCCTCGCTGCCGCCGCCTCGGACGATCCCGAGAGGCAGGTCTTCGTCCGTGCTGACGGGCGCGCCGCCTATGCAGATGTCGCCCGGGTCATGGCCGCCCTATCGGTCCGCGGCTACCGGAACTTGAATCTGATCACGGAGGCAGGCGGGCCCGCGGCCGGGTCTCCGCCACCGGCGCCCGCCGCGCGCCCGGGGACGCCATGAGGGTAGCCCCGACTTTCAGCCCCGGGCTCGCGGTCTCCGCCGTCGCCCACCTGGCGCTGATCGCGGCCCTGCTCATGGCCAGCGCCGTAGGAACCGGCTCCCCCGCCGATCCCGGGCCGGTCGCCGTACGGTTGGCCAGTCCCTCAGACCTTTCCGCCGCCCAGTCCGCAGCTGCCGGACCCCTGGCCCCGGCGGTGGAGGCCCTTGAGGTCGAGGCGACCGCACCCGAACCCGAACCGATAGTCGAGGCCGCGCCTCAGCCCACCCCGGAACCCCAGATCCCGGCCCCGGCCGCAAGGCCTGCGACGCCCCCTCCGCCGCCTCAAAAAGCCGCAGCGACGAAGCCGGCAGCCCAACCCGCCGCAAGGCCAGGGCCTCCGCGCCCGGCGCCTCCCGTGACGCGACAAACGGGTGGGGGGCTGGACCTTGAGGCCCTCGCCACCGAAGTCGCCCGGATGGGCGGAGGACGCCCGGGTCCTGCAGCCGCCACGGGGCCGAGCGCCGCCGCCCTTGCAGGACTCCAGGACCAGTTGCAGCAGCGCTGGACTCCCAATTGCGAGGTGGAAGGCGGGCGCGATGTCCGGGTGCGGGTGAGTTTCGGGCTTGCCACCTCCGGGGAACTCGAAGGGCCGGTGGAGGCCGGCGGGCTTGAGCGCTCTGACAATCCGACCGTCAGGGCGGCTGCCGAGCGCGCCATCCGGGCCGTTTACCAGGCCGCGCCTTTCACCGACCTGGCGGGTCCGACCAGTCGCCGGTTCGCCGTCAACTTCAACGCCCGGGAGGCCTGTTCATGAAGATGTTCGCAGCCGCTCTCGTCGCCTGCCTGGCCCTGACTGGGGTCAGCCTGTTGCCGTCGTACGCGCGCGCCGAGATCGAGGTGGACGTCAACCGGGGCGATATCCGCCCGCTTCCCCTGGCCACCCCGGACTTCGAGGGTCAAAGGGGTGCCGAAATCGCCCGGGTCATCATGGATAACCTGAGCCGATCGGGGCTGTTCGGTCCGGTCGACTCCGGAGGCCGCCGATCGGAAGTGGCGGTAGAGCCGGACTTCGCCGTCTGGAAGTCCCTCGGCGCCCAGGCCATGGTCAATGGTAAGGTCCAGCTCGTGGACGGCCGCCTGCAGGTGGACTTCCGCCTTTGGGACATTCCCGCTGGCCAGCAGCTGCTCGGCCTGCAGTTCACCTCAACCCCCGAGAACTGGCGCCGCGTGGCGCACAAGATCTCGGACGCCGTATACGAGCGGTTGACGGGCGAGAAGGGCTATTTCGACACCCGGGTCGTGTTCGTCTCGGAAACCGGCGGTCGCCTGGAGCGGACGCTCAGGCTGGCGGTCATGGACCAGGACGGCGCCAATCCCAGCTATCTGACCGATGGCTCGGAGATCGTTCTCTCGCCGCGTTTCTCCGCTTCCAGCCAGGAAATCACCTACATGGCCCTGCGGCCGGAGGGGTCGTCCGTCTACCTGTTGAACCTGGAGACCGGTCGCCGGGAGAGTCTCGGCCAGTTCCCCGGCATGGTATTCGCCCCGCGCTTCTCGCCGGACGGGAGCCAGGTGGCCTTCGCCGTGGAGAAGAACGGTAACTCCGACATCTGGGTCATGAACCTGGTCAACCGGCAAAGCCGTCGCCTGACCTCGGACCCGGCCATCGATACCTCTCCGGCCTTCTCTCCCGACGGAAGCCGGATCGTCTTCAATTCGGATCGTGGCGGCTCGCCCCAGCTCTACATCATGGACGCCGCGGGCGGCGGGGCCCGGCGCATCTCCTTCGGAGACGGGCGCTACACCTCGCCGGTCTGGAGCCCTACAGGCGACTTCATCGCCTTCACGCGGCAGGGCGGCGGGCAGTTCCACATCGGCGTCATGCGGCCTGAAGGCTCGGACGAGCGGACCCTGACTTCAAGCTACATGGACGAGGGCCCGACCTGGGCCCCGAATGGCCGGGTGCTGCTGTTCAGCCGCCAGGAAGCCGGGGGCGAACCTCGCCTCTGGACCGTAGATGTCACAGGCCGCATCCTGAAACCGGCCCCCTACACCGGCGGGGCCTCGGACCCGGCGTGGTCGCCCCTGATCAACTGACGACGTGAGGACACCCGAATGAAAACCCATACCGCCCTGCGCTGGACGCCCCTCTTCGCCGCCGCCGCCCTCCTTGGGGCCTGCCAGTCGACACCCAAGCCGGGGCCCGAGACCGACAAGCCGCCCGAGGCCGGGACGGCTGTCGCCGGGGGTTCCGCTACCGGCACTGGCGCGATCCAGCCGGTTCGCCGTCCCGACTCCGTGACCGGTGCGCCCCTGCCGGGGACCGAGCAGGACTTTGTCATCAATGTCTCCGACCGGGTCCTGTTCGACATCGACCAGTACGATGTCCGGGAGGATGCCGCCGTCATCCTTGAGCGGCAGGCGGCCTGGCTGAACCGCTATCCCTCCGTCCAGGTCCGGATCGAGGGCAATGCCGACGAACGGGGCACCCGGGAGTACAATATTGCCCTGGGGTCTCGCCGGGCCAACGCCGTGCGGGACGACCTGGTCAGCCGCGGTGTCTCGCCATCGCGGATCTCCACCGTCTCCTTCGGCAAGGAGCGGCCCGTTGATCCGGGTGCCGACGACGAGGCCTTCCGCCGTAACCGTAACGCCCGCACGGTGCTCATCGGCGGCGTCCGCTAGTCCATGGCCGGCCTGAGGAACGCCCTCATCGGCCTTGGACTGGCGCTTGCCGTCCCGGCCATGTCTGCCGCAGCGCCACCCGTCGAGGACCCGAGGGACGTCCGCATCCGGGAGCTTTCCGACCGGGTGTCCGACCTCGAGAAAGCCATCAAGGACCTCAACGCCCAGGTCGAATCCGCCGCGCGCAACGCCGACCTTGCCCGGGGCGACGTCAAGGTCCTGCAGGACCGGATGACCGGTCCCCAACCGACCTCCCCGGCCCCTGTCCCGGTCGCAGCAGGTCCAGCGGCGGCGGCCGCGGCGACTCGATCCCCCGCCACACTTGCGGAGGATGGCCTCACCCTCGGGCGGCGGCAGCTCCAGGGCGGGGATGCCCGCGCGGCCGAGGCCACCCTCACGACCTGGCTCGCGTCTGCACCCGGCGATCCGAAGGCCGGCGAAGGGGCTTATCTTCGCGGCCGGGCCCGGTCCCAGCAGTCGGCCTGGGCGGACGCCGCGGCAGACTATATCACCGCCCTGAAGGGATGGCCCGCAACCTGGTGGGCGCCGGACGCGGTCGTCGAACTGGCCCGTGCCCTGGGACGACTGGGCAAGACAGCGGAGTCCTGCCAGGCCCTGGAAACGCTGACGGCGCGCTATCCGGAAACCTCGGAGGGTGCGCGCACCCGTGCGGCGGCGGTCTCAGCCCAGTCGCGGTGCGGCGCCTGACCCCGGAGCCGGGCCCCGCAGCCCGGGCAGAAGGGCGCCTGGACGCGAGGCTGGACGCCGGACCCGGCGCGCCCCTCGCCATCGCCCTGTCGGGGGGCGGGGACTCTCTGGCCCTGACGCTCATCGCCGCAGATTGGGCCCGGCGCCAGGCTCGCCCCCTGTTGGTCTTCACCGTGGATCACGGGCTGAGCCCCACAAGCCCGGACTGGAC
The DNA here is from genome assembly GCA_945874825.1 of Phenylobacterium deserti. Classification (GTDB taxonomy): domain Bacteria; phylum Pseudomonadota; class Alphaproteobacteria; order Caulobacterales; family Caulobacteraceae; genus Phenylobacterium; species Phenylobacterium deserti_D. The sequence goes on from CAMCIK010000001.1 coordinate 175,133, forward strand.
CCGAGCCTGTGCGCAGACAGCCCAGCGTATCGGCGCTGAGTTCCGGGCCCTCACCTGGGAGGGACCCCATCCGCAGACCGGACTTCCCGCTGCCGCCCGTCTGGCCCGTCATCGGCTCCTGGCTAATGCCGCGCGCGCGGCAGGTGCCCGCGTGATCCTGATGGGGCACACGGCGGACGACCGGGCGGAGGCTGAAATCATGCGGAGGATGGGCGGGACCACCCCCTCTCCCCGGGAGTGGACCCCTTCGCCCGTCTGGCCCGAAGGCCGGGGCATCTTTCTCCTGCGCCCCCTGCTCGGGATCCGCCGGGCAGACCTGCGGGAATGGCTCGCCGCCAAGGGCGAATCCTGGATCGAGGATCCGGCCAACAGCGACGTCAGGTTCGCCCGCAGCCGCGCCCGGCTCGCCCTGTCCGGCGAGCCCGACAGGGAGGCGTTGGATCCCGTCTCCCGCGACACCGGTGGAGCCGCTGCGGCCCTGTCGGCCGAGGTACAGGTGGCACCCTTCGGACTGGTCCTGGACCGGGGTCGTTTCCGGACGGCGGACAGGGGTTCGGCGATCCAGGTGGCGGGTGCAGCCTGCCTGGCCGCCGCCGGATCCGCGAGGCCGCCCAGGTCCGCCGCCCTCGGGGCGCTCTGCGAGCGGCTGTCCGGCGACGGAGCCGTTCATGCCACCCTGGCAGGGGCCCTGATCCTTGCCGACGGTGCACGGATCCTCTGGACCCGCTCGCCCGGGGAGGCGCGGCGGTCAGGCCTCGTCGACCTGGTGCTGGAATCGGGGGAGACAGGGGTCTTCGACGGACGCTTCGAGATCCTGGCGGACCGGCCCGCCCGCGTCAGCCTGCTGTCTGGGAGGATGTCGCGCCTGGCCCCCCTGGCCCGGGCGGCCCTGGCCGCAGCGCCTGCGCCCTGCAGGGGCGCCCTGCCCGCAGTGGTGTCCGAGGGGGCCGTTCGGCTCGCCGGGACACCGGGCTCGGGGGTCCAGCTCCGCCCCCTGGCGCGGGCGCGCTTGGTCGCGGCCTGCGGCGGCGTCGCCACCGAATCCGAGGTGGCGGCCCTGGAGGCTAGCCGCCGCGACTGACCGAAAGGACATGCTCGAAGCCACGAACGACCCGGTGGGCGTACTGGGGGCCCAGAAGGCTGGCGTGCCGGGCCCCGGGAACGCGGTCCACCCATCCGGCGCAGGAATCGACAGCCGGGGCATTCTGGAGGGCCTGGAGGTCGGCGGGCAGGGGCACGGCACCCGCCGTCACGACAGCCACGGGCAGGTCCGGATCGAAGGGCCCCTGCATCCGACCCTGCTCGGCGGAGGCCCGCCACTGCTGCACCTCCCGGGCTGCCGTCCGCGCATGGGAGGCCGAGGCGTAGATCCGTCGCTTCTCAAGCGAGACCTCAGCCGGAAGACCGATCCGGTCGCCGGCTACCAGGGCCCAGGCCTGCATGACGCCGAGGTCGGCCACCCGATCGAGCCCGAACATGGCCAGGCGGAAGCCGTCGATCATCCGGACTGCGGTCGGATGCGCGCTGTACTCTGGGGTCACGGCGTCCGCCAGCACCAGGCCGTCCAGGCGATGGCCTATCCGGGGGGCGAGGCTGCGCAGGAAGAGCCCGGCCATTGAATGTCCCCCCAGGACCAGGCGCGAGGAGGTATCGATCCGGGCAACCAAAGCCTCAAGGTCATCGGCGATGGCCCGGGCATCGCGAGGCTCCGGACCTGGATCCGAATGCCCGAGACCTGCCCGATCATAGGCCAGGCTCCGGACCCCCTGCTCCGCCAGCAGGGTCTGGACGACGAACCAGTCGGCCGCGCAGCCAAAGGCGCCGCATTCCAACACGACCAGCGGTCCGCCTTCCGGAGGCCCTGCCCGCACCGCGCGCAGATACCGGCCGCCGATATCGACCCGTTCGCCCCTCAAGACGGCCCCCCGGAAGTCGCTAGCGGTGGCGCTATTTCCACGTGTAGGCCACCGGGGCGTCCGCAGGGCCGAAGGTGATCTCCACCGAGGTCACGGCCTTCGCCCCCGCCGGCGGCTTGAACACGGCCCGCGTGGCTTCTGGCAGGACCCGCGCAGGCGGCGCGCCATCGAAGGCCACCCGCACCTCCCGGACCGCTTCCTCGGGCGACTTCAGCAGCTTGGGCCGGGCGGCTTCGCCGGGGGTCTCGCCGCTGATCTGGAAATAGCGCGTGGTCTGGCTCAGGCCGGCGAACCAGACGATCTTGAAGCCGTCGGCGGTCACCCACCAGCTGGGACTGAGGGCGACGTCCGCAGAATAGGCCGTGGGGCCAGTCCCCACCGTGATGCGCCCGGACCGGGGCTCCAACATCCCGTTGGTGTTCGGCTCCAGGGGAATTGAAAAGACGATGGGCGCCGCGGGCGCTTCCGGCGCCTTGGATCCTGAGCAGGCTGAAAGCAGGACAACCGACGCGAGCAACAGCCCGCCCACGAGACTGCGCATGGTTTGCCTCCCTGATGATGACCGGGAGAATGTACCTGCAGGAAGGGGGCGGCAAGCGGATGCAGATCCCCCAACCCGGCGCGTCACAGAGACTTGAGGATGCCCTCGACCATCTTCTTGGCGTCGCCGAACAGCATCATGGTGTTGTCGCGGAAGAAGAGCTCGTTCTCGACGCCCGCATAGCCCGAGCTCATGCCGCGCTTCACGAACAGCACGGTCCGGGCCTTTTCGACGTCCAGGATGGGCATGCCGTAGATGGCGCTGGAGCGGTCGGTCTTGGCCGCCGGGTTGGTGACGTCATTGGCGCCAATGACGAAGGCCACGTCTGCGGTCGGAAACTCGGCATTGATGTCCTCGAGCTCGAAGACCTCGTCGTAGGGCACATTGGCCTCGGCTAGGAGGACGTTCATGTGCCCGGGCATACGGCCGGCAACGGGGTGGATGGCGTACTTCACGTCGACGCCCTCCTCCTTCAGCTTGTCGGCCATTTCGCGCAGGGCATGCTGGGCCTGGCTGACGGCCATGCCGTAACCGGGAACGATGATCACCTTGGAGGCGTTCTTCATGATGAAGGCTGCGTCTTCCGCCGAGCCCTTCTTGACCGGGCGGGTCTCGATCCGGCCACCGGCCGCCGCTGCGCTGTCATCAGCGCCGAAGCCGCCGAGGATGACCGAGACAAAGCTGCGGTTCATCGCCTTGCACATGATGTAGGACAGGATCGCACCCGATGAGCCCACAAGGGCACCGGTGATGATCAGGGTGACGTTCTCGAGGGTGAAGCCCAGGGCCGCCGCCGCCCAGCCCGAATAGCTGTTCAGCATGGAGACCACGACGGGCATGTCTGCGCCGCCGATGGGGATGATGAGGGTGATCCCCAGGATGAGGGCCAGGGCGAAGATGGCCCAGAAGGCCCAGAGGGCCGAACCCCCGCTGACCACCAGAACGCCGATCAGGCCCACCAGGGCCAAGCCGATCAGTATGTTCAGGACATGCCGGGCGGGAAGCAGGATGGGGGCCCCCGACATGTTACCGTTCAGCTTGGCGAAGGCGATGACCGAGCCGGTGAAGGTCACCGCGCCAATGGCCAGGCCGAGGGACAGCTCCACGAGGGAAACGGCGTGGATGGCACCCGGCGCACCGATTCCATAGGCACCCGGCGTATAGACGGCGGCCACGGCCACGAGGCAGGCGGCCAGGCCGACCAGGCTGTGGAAGGCGGCCACCAACTGGGGCATGGAGGTCATGGCGACCCGGCGTGCGATCACCGCGCCGATCCCGCCGCCGACGCCAACGCCACCAAGGATCAGGCCGACGGTCAAGCCGTCCAGCTTGTCCTGGCTGTAGAGGGTGACGAGGGTCACGCCCACCGCGAGGGCCATGCCGATCATGCCGTTGCGGTTACCCGCCTGGCTGGTTACCGGGCTGGACAGCCCGCGCAGGGCCAGGATGAAGAGCACCCCGGAGACAAGGTAGAGGATGGCGGCGAGGTTGACGCTCACTTGGCGGCATCCTTCTTGGCCGGCTCTTTCTTCTTGTACATGGCCAGCATCCTTTGGGTGACCAGGAAGCCGCCGAAGATGTTCACCGCAGCCAGCCCGGCGGCAAGGGCACCCGCGCCCTTTGAGATCATCGCCGCACCTGTGCCGGCGCCCGGCGCACCCTGTGCGGCGGCAGCCAGGAGGGCCCCCACGATGATCACCGAGGAGACGGCGTTGGTTACCGCCATCAGGGGCGTATGCAGGGCTGGCGTGACGCTCCAGACCACGTAATAGCCGACGAAGATGGCCAGAACGAAGATGGCCAGCCGAAAGACCGTGGGATCAACGTCCATGTGCGCCTCCATCAGGATCCGGCGAGGGCCGGATGCACGATCTTTCCGCCGCTGACGACCAGGGCAGCCTTGAGGATTTCATCTTCACGGTCGGGAGCAAGAGCCCCGTCCTTGTCGAGGAGAAGGCCTGAAAAGGCCAGCAGGTTCCGGGCGAACAGGGCCGAGGCGTCCGCCGCCACCCGACCTGGCATGTTGGCGATGCCGAGGATCTTTGCCCCGTTTTCCGTTTCGACGGTCTCGCCGACCTTCGCGCCCTCGACATTGCCGCCCTGTTCAACTGCGAGGTCGACGAGGACCGAGCCGGCCTTCATGGAGGCGACCTGGGCCGCCGTGACCAGGCGGGGTGCCGGCCGGCCCGGGATCAGGGCGGTGGTGATGACAATATCCTGCTTGCCAATGTGGCCAGAGATCAAGTCGGACTGCTTGGCCTGGTACTCCGCGCTCATCTCCTTGGCGTAGCCGCCGGCGGTCTGGGCGTTGCGGAATTCGTCGTCCTCGACGGCGATGAACTTGGCGCCGAGGGACTCCACCTGCTCCTTGGTCGCCGGCCTGACGTCGGTGGCAGTCACCACGGCACCCAGTCGGCGAGCGGTGGCGATCGCTTGGAGCCCGGCGACGCCGACCCCCATAACGAAGACCTTGGCCGCGGCGATGGTGCCCGCGGCGGTCATCATCATGGGCAGGGCGCGGCCATAGGCGCTGCTGGCCTCGATCACGGCGCGGTAGCCGGCGAGGTTGGCCTGGGAGGACAGGACATCCATCACCTGGGCGCGGGTGATCCGAGGAATGAACTCCAGGGCATAGGCGTCCGCCCCGCTGGCGGCGAGGGCTTCAAGCCCGGCGCGGTCCTGGTAGGGGTTGAGCGAGCCGGCGACGATGGCGCCTGGCTTCAGGGCCGAAAGGGCCTCGGCGGAGGGCGCCCGGATACCGAAGAGGATGTCTGCACCCTTTACGGCGTCGGCGGCGGATTTGGCCAGCCGCGCGCCTGCGGCGGCGTAGTCAGCGTCAAGGCAGGCCGCCCCATGGCCGGCCCCAGCCTCGACGGCCACGGTGAAGCCTGCGGTGATCAGCTTGCGAACGGTCTCGGGTGTGGCGGCGACCCGGGTTTCTCCGGGATGGGACTCGCGAATAACGGCGATGACGGCCATGGCTTGGTCCGGTCTCCCGATGATGGGACGGGCTCAGCCCGGCCCTAGTGCGCCGCGTCGGGCTTATCCCGAAGAACGACAATACCGATCACAGTCATGGCCAGGGTCACGCCCAGGCTCGTCAGGAAGCCGGCGGGGGTGCAGAACCAGAGCACCAGCAGGACCAGCAGGGCGGCGATCGCCAGCGACCCCCACTTGGTGAGGAGCATGAAGATATTGTACGTGGCGGTCTGCTCGCTGATGTCCATCTCGCCACGATGATATTCGGAAGCCATTCGGGACTCTCTTGTTCCGACACAGGGTCTGAAGGGGGTTACACGCTCCGGCCGCGCCGCTCAAGTCCGCTGGTCAGGCAGGGCTCAAGCGCCGGGCCAGACCGCCAGCAGGCCGCGTAGAGCCGAGATCAGCGCCAGGGGTTGGTCGATCATGATGTGGTGGGCGGAGTCCGGAATGGCGATCTCCAGGGTCTGGGGCGGCAGGGGCGAGGGTCCGCCCTCCTTCCGACGGCTGATGATGGCCGAGCGGTCGCCGTAGATGTGGACCAGGGGGATGGTGACCTGGGGAGGGCCGCCGCCCATAAGGCCGCTCATGACGCTTCGATCCAGCTTAGCCCACATGTTGGGATCAAAACGCCAGCTCCAGCCCTCCGCACCATCCGGACCCGTCACCGTCTTCAGCGACTGCCGAGCAATGTAGTCGGCGATGAAGAGGTTGCCGGCCGCCTGAGGCGGCATGAGGCGGAAGCGGGACAGGGCCTCTTCCAGGCTGGGATAGACCCGCTGGGCCCGGTCGCCCGTTGGGATGTTCCGGACCTGCTCGGCCATGCGCTCGGCCATGCGCTTGCCCTCGGCGGAGTCCGGGGGCGGCCCGCCGAAACCCGTGTCCACGAGGATTGCGGCGCGCATGCGTTCGGGATGACTGGCAGCGGCGAAGAAGACCTGCGACCCGCCGAAGGAATGGCCGATATAGATCGGCTTTCCCGCTTCATAGAGCCCTGCGGCCCGGGCCACAGCCTCCGCGTCGGCGGCGAAGTCCTGGAAGGCGTAGGTCTCGCGCCAGTCCGAATCGCCCATGCCCGCCAGGGACATTGAAGCCACGCGGAAGTCCTGGGCGAGAAACGGGGCGATGAAGCTCCACCAGTCGGCGTGAGCGGAGTTGCCATGCACCAGGAGCAGGCCGGGCTTGCCCAGCTCTCCCCAGACCAGCATCTCGATCCGGGCGCCGAGGGACTCCACATGACTGCGTTCCGGCACCTGGGCCAGGGCGTCGCGGAACCATTCGGGCGCGTCCGGCACCCCGCCGCGGAAGGGGGCGAGTGGTGCCTGGACCTCTGGCGGCAGGGCCCCCGGTTCGGTGTGTATTGGGCGGTCGTCGTAGTATCCGACGGGCGCGCCTTCCTTGATCGCGGGATCGATCGGCATGTCCTACTCCTGCGCCTCCCGGTAGCCCGCCTTTCGGCGGATAGACCGGATGCCCTTGTAAACCCCCGTGCCGGTCATCAAAACCCGGTCTCCCGACCAGATCCGCCCTGCAACAGTAAAGATATCGCCGTCCTCGGCGAGGATTTCGCTGGTCCCCTCGACCCAGTCGCCCATCAGTCCCGGACCCATGAAGTCGGTCACCAGGCGGACCGTCACCCAGCCCATCTCTCTCTGGTTGGAGATCACACGCCCCCAGGCCATGTCGGCGAAGCTCATCAGCATGCCGCCATGGCAGTTGTTCATGCCGTTGGCGTGATGGCCCTCGATCCGGAAGGCCATGACCTCGAGGTTCGTCTCCGGATCACGGCGCGAATAGAAGGGCCCGACCGTGCGGCCGAAGCCGTGCTGCCAGAGATTGATCACGAAGCCTTCGGGCACAACGGCCGTCTGGCCTTCTGTCAGGTCATCGGACATAGCGATCGGGTGACTAAAGGAGCCCCGGAAAATGGCAAGCGCCTTCCAGCTTGGCGGAGGCACCGGCGCATGATTGATAAGAGCTTACACAAGTTTCGGGGGGTATGCGGAATGTTGAGATCCGGTGTGCTGGCGGTCGGCTTGGCCGCCTTGACCCTTTCGGCCTGCGCCTCGACGAAGGGCGCGACCCCAACAGCGGAGGCCAAGGCTACCGCCGCCAAGCCGCTGCCCGCCGGACTGGATCCGGGTGCGCGGCCCGACGCCTTTCCCTCGACCTACAGGCCCCTGCCCTCGGCGGACTTCGCCATCGTCTACGCCCGCGCCTACACGGGGACGGGAAAGGCCCTCGAGAACGCCACGGTCATCGTCCGGGGTGGCAAGATCGCCTCGGTCGGCGAGGGCCTTGAGGCGCCGCAGGGCCTTCAGGTGGTGGACGCCCGCGGCAAGTGGGTCACCCCTGGCCTGATCGACAGCCACTCCCACCTCGGCGTCTATGCTTCGCCCTCCGTGGCCGCACACTCCGATGGCAACGAACTGACCAATCCGACCACCCCCCAGGTCTGGGCCGAGCACTCGGTCTGGCCCCAGGACCCGGGCTTCAACAGCGCCCGGATTGGCGGGGTCACCACTGTCCAGGTCCTGCCCGGGTCCGGCAACCTGATCGGCGGCCGCGGGGTGACCCTGCGCAACGTGCCTTCCCGGACCGTCCAGGGCATGAAGTTCCCGGGCGCGCCCTATACCCTGAAGATGGCCTGCGGCGAGAACCCCAAGCGTGTCTATGGGTCCCGGGGCCGGGCACCCTCCACCCGGATGGGCAATGTTGCCGGCTACCGCGCCGCGTGGATCGAGGCGGCGGAATACACGCGCAAGTGGGACGACTACCGGGCGAAGATCGGCCGCGGAGAGAAGGCCGAGCCACCCCGCCGGGACCTCGGCATGGATACCCTGTCCGCTGTCCTGCGGGGCGAGATCCTGGTCCAGAACCACTGCTACCGGGCTGACGAGATGGCCATCATGATCGATATCGCCAAGGAGTTTGGCTATCGCATCACCAGCTTCCACCACGCTGTGGAGTCCTACAAGATTGCCGATATCCTGGCGGCGAACGGCATCTGCACGGCCACCTGGGCCGGCTGGTGGGGCGCCAAGCTGGAGATGTACGACTCGGTTGAGGCGAACGTTCCCCTGCTTCAGGCCGCCGGAGCCTGCGCGATCATCAAGTCCGACGATCCCGACCTGACCCAGAGGCTGACCCAGGAGGCGGCGGTCGCGCTGGCCGCTGGCCGCGCCGCCGGGCTGAAGATCACCGAGGCCGAGGCCATGGCCTGGATCACTGCCAACCCGGCCAAGGCCCTTGGCATCCTCGACCAGACCGGCACCCTCGAGGCCGGCAAGCGGGCGGACCTCGTGATCTGGGACCGTGATCCCTTCTCGGTCTATGCGCGAACCGAGAAGGTCTTCATCGACGGTGCCCTGACCTGGGACCGCCGGGACGCCAGATACCAGCCGAGATCGGACTTCGACCTTGGTCAACCCGGCGAGGGAGTCCGCTGATGCGCCGCCATCTTGCCCCCATCGCCGCCGCCTTGGCCGTCGCCGCCGCACTTCCGGCCGCAGCCGAGACCCTCGCCATCACCGGCGCGCGGATCCTCACCGCTGGCCCGGCCGGGACCCTGGAGCCGGGTGTGGTGGTCGTCCGCGATGGCAAGATCGTCTCGGTTGGCCGGGGCGCGCCGCCCGCCGGTGCCCGGGTGATCGACGCCTCGGGCGCCGTGGTGACTCCCGGCCTCTTTGCGACAGGGAGCCTGCTGGGCGCCGTCGAGATCAGCGCCCTGGGCGACGATCTTTCGGTCGACAATCCCCAGATCGGCGCCGCCTTTGACATCCGGGAAGGCCTGGATCCGGCCTCGACCCTGATCCCCGTGGCGCGGACGGGCGGGCTCACCAGCGCGGTCGTCCTGCCCCAGCCTGCCGGCGGCGGCTGGGACTACCACGAGGACGATGGCGACGTCGCGGACGACCAACTGACCTCCGGCGGCGGCGGTGGGCCACGGCCCAACACCCTGTTTGCCGGTCAGGGCGCCGTCATCCGCCTGAACGGTGGCGAGGACATGGTCGTGCGCGGCGGCGTCGGCGTGGTCGTGGCCTTCGGCAAGGCCGGGGCGCGGTCGGCCGGTGGGGCGCGGGGCGCCCAGACCGCGGCCCTGAAGGCGGTGCTCGCCGACGTCCGCGCCTACGCCGCGAACCGGGGCGCTTGGGAAAAGGGAAGCTATCGCGAGCTTGGCCTGTCCAAGGCAGACCTCGAGGCCCTGGTACCGCTCGTCCAGGGGCGCACACCCCTCATCGCCCGCGTCCACAGGGCGGCCGACATCCGCGCCGTCCTGAAGCTTGCCCGGGAGGAGAAGCTGAAGCTCATCCTCGAAGGTGCCGAGGAAGGCTGGATGACGGCCGCCGAGATCGCCCGCGCCGGCGTCCCGGTGATCATCAATCCGATCACCAACCGTCCGGACAGCTTCGAGATCCTGGGCGCGACCCTGGAGAATGCCGCCCGGCTGCACGCCGCCGGCGTGACCCTGGCCTTCACAGGGCCGGAGGGTGCCGCACACCGGGCCCGCGAGACCCGCTACGGCGCCGGGACGGCGGTGGCCTGGGGCCTGCCCTGGGACGCCGCTCTTGCAGCGGTGACGATCAATCCAGCGCGGATGTTCGGCGTCGGCGACCGCACGGGAAGCCTGGAGCCGGGCAAGGACGCCGACCTGGTTATCTGGTCAGGCGACCCCTTCGAACCCCTCTCGACGCCCAAGGCGGTCTACATCCGCGGCGAGGCCCAGTCCCTGACGACCCGGCAGACAGAGCTCAGGGACCGCTACCTGGATCTCGGAAGGCCCCTGCCGCCCGCCTACAAACACCGCTAGGGGCCGTCCGACCGGCGCGTCAGCCGACCAGAGCCTCGAAGGCGTCGACCTGGCGCTCAAGTTGGCGCACGCCCGCCGCCCAGAAGCCAGGGTCCCTGGGGTCGAGGCCAAAGCGCGCCAGGGCCTCGGCGCAGGTCCGGGTCCCCCCGGACGCCAGCAGGTCCTCGTAGAGGGGCACGAAGGCCAGGGGGTCCTCCCGGCGCCTTTCCATCAAGGCCCGGACCAGCAGGTCGCCGAAGGCGTAGGCGTAGACATAGAAGGGCGAGTGCACGAAGTGGCTGATATAGCCCCAATAGTGCTCGTAGCCGGCGTTTAGCCGCACCGCCGGGCCCAGGCTGTCGCCCATCACCTCCAGCCAAAGTGCGCCGATCGCCTCGGGGGATAGCTCGCCATCGCGTCGGGCGGCGTGGAACCGGGTCTCGAACCGGTGGAAGGCCATTTGCCGGACGACAGTGTTCAGGCCATCCTCGATCTGTCCGGCCAGCAGGCCGAGCCTTTCCGCCGGTCCTGCCTCCGCCAGGAGTCGCTCGAAGACCAGCCCCTCGCCGAAGATGGAGGCGGTCTCCGCCAGGGTCAGGGGCGTGTCGGCCAGCAAGGTGCCCAGCGGGGCGCAGAGGCGCTGGTGGACAGCGTGGCCCAGCTCGTGGGCCAGGGTCAGGACATCCCGGCGCTCGCCCATGTAGTTCAGGAAGACATAGGGATGGTGCGGCGCGATCACCGGGTGGGAATAGGCTCCTGACTGCTTGCCCGGGCGGGGCCGGGCGTCGATCCAGGGTTGTTCGAAGAGGTCGCGGGCGCCGTCCGCGAACCGGGGCGCCAGGTCCCGGAAGCTGGCCTCGACGATCGCGCGCGCCTCGGGCCAGGTCCAGGTCCGCGGCGTGCCGGAGTCCAAAGGCGCATTGCGGTCCCAGTGATCCAGGGCGGTCCGCCCCATCACCTTCGCCTTCAGGCGGTAATAGCGATGACTGACCCGCGCATAGCCGGATGAAACTGCGGTCTCGAGGGCGTGGACGGCCTCGGGGTCGACCTCATTGCCAAGGTGGCGTCCTGCTGCCGGATCCGGATACCGCCGCCAGCGATCCTCGACCTGCTTCTCGAAGGCCAGGGTGTTGAGGGCCAGGGCCAGGGTGGGTCCCGACTCGGCGAGGGCGGAGGACAGGCCCGAGGCCACACTCCGGCGCGCTTCGGGGTTCGGGTCGGAAAGGGCGTTCAGCGCCTCCGGCAGCGTCAGCCGGCGCCGGCCCGCACGCACCTTCATCCGGGCGAGGGTCTCGTCATAGAGCCGGGTCCAGTTGGCCACCGCCGGGCCCCGGTCGACCAGAATCCTCTCCAGGTCCGCCGAGAGTTCGTGCGGCCGGAAGGCCCGCACCCGGCGCAGCCAGGGACGCCAGCGCCCGGCGTCGGGAAAGGCCGCGAGGGCGGCCTCGATCTCGGCGTCCTCCAGCTGGTTGATCTCGAGGGTGAAGAACAGGCTCTCGGCACCGATTGCAGCCGACCGTGTCCGGATGTCCGACTCGAAGCGCGCCCAGTCGGGGTCATCCCGGGCCGTGGACGCCGCCAGACCCGCGAAGGCCCCAACGCGCCAGAGCGCGTTGGAAGCCGCCTCGTTGAGCCGGATCCCCTTGTCCAGGAGCCCGCCCAGGGCGGCCGGGTCGGACCGCGAACTCACCAGGCGTCCCTTGAGGGTGACCAGTTCAGCGTTGGTGCTTGCAGCCGCGCCAAGGTCGGCGTCGATGCGGGGGTCCTCCCGGCCGGCGTAGAGGTCGTCAAGACGCCAGACGGGCAGGGTGTCGGGGGAAACATGAGCGGTCATGTCCCGAACCTAACCCACGGCTCCCCGCCGCCGCCAGCCCTGGGCTGACAGGGAAACGGCACCTTCGACTTGACGGGATGGCAGGTGAGGGGCGATTTTAGGGACCGGCTGGGGATCGCCGCTGACCTGACCGGAGTAGATACCAGAAAATGATGTTCCGAGCCGCCGTTCTGGCCCTGGCCACCCTGGCCGCCGTGCCCACCGTCTCCGCAGCGCAGACAGATCCCGCCCGCGCCTCAACCCCCTGCTTTCGCCTGAGCGACCTTGGCGGACACAAGATCGCCTCGTCCGACAGCCTCTACTATTCGGTGCGCCGAAAGGAAGTCTACAAGTTCACCTTCAGCGGATCCTGCCTCGCCGGCGTGACCAACTCGGACCCCCTGGTCCTGGAGCCCCTCGGCGCTTCCAGCCAGATCTGCAAGCCCATGGACCTGAACCTCGGTGTGGGCGGACCCATGTCCCGTCGGTGCATCATCAAGTCGATCGAGCGGTTGACCCCGGAACAGGCCGAAGCCCTGCCCAAGAAGCTGAAGCCCTAGATTCAGTTCCGCGGGCCTCAGCGGCCCTGGGGCAGGGGCTCGAGTCCCAGGCAGACCGAGACGCAGCGCCGCGCCAGCTCCTCGCCGGCGTCGACCATGGGCACGCGGACATCCGCCGGGTCGAGCACGAGGGGCGCTTCGGTGCATCCGGCAATGACCGCCTCTGCGCCTTCGGTGACCAGGGCCTCGGCGAGGGCGGCCATGCTCTCCCGGACCTCGGGTCCCAGGTCGCCACCCTTGATACGTGCCAGCAGGTCCATGAAGCGGGCCTGGTCGTCACGGGACAGGGTGACCAGCCCCATGCCCTGGGCGGCGATGTACTCGTGGTAGAGCCGGACGGCATCGCGGGTTCCCAGTACGCCCGCCCTGCGGGCACCCGTGTCGCGGGCGGCACGGCAGGCCGTCTCGATCATGTCCACCAGGGGAAGGCCCGAGGCCCGGCTGATCAGGTCCGCGTGGACGTGGGCGGTGTTGCAGGCAATTGCCAGGACCTGGGCGCCCGCGCCCTGGAGGCCGCCGGCCATCTCCGCCAGGACCGGCCCCGGCTGGGCGAAGGGATCGTTACGGTCGGGCACCTGGGGATTGATGTCCACGATGACACGGATGTGGTCCTGGTCCCTGTTCGCAGGCGTCAGGGCCTGGAGCTTGCCCAGGAAGTCCAGTGTTGCGGCCGGCCCCATGCCGCCAAGGACGCCGAGAATCTGGCTCATTCGAGATGTCCCTCCAGAACGGATGCATAGCCCGACAGACCCTGTGCGCCGCCGGTGTGCAGGAAGACCACGGTTTCGCCGGCCCAGCGACCCTTGCGGGCATAGTCGATGAGCCCTTTCACGGCCTTGCCGGTATAGACCGGGTCCAGCAGCAGGCCCTCGGTGCGGGCCGCGAGGCGCAGGGCCTCGAAGACCCCCTCGTCGGCGATGCCGTAGCCGGCGCCAACATAGTCACAGTCCGCGACGGTCATTTCCCGATGCACCCGGTCCGCCGAGCCCAGCAGGGCGGCGGTCTCGACGGCAAGGGCGTGGACATTGGCCTCCTGGCGGTCCCTGGGCGCGCGAACGCCGAAGCCGTGGACGGGGATGTCCGCGCCGATCGCGGCCAGGCCGGCAACGAGGCCGGCGTGCGTGCCCGCACTGCCAGTGGCGGTGACGATCCGGTCGATCTTCAGGCCCTGGGCGTCAGCCTGGACCAGGAGTTCGCGGGCGCAGTCGGCGTAGCCCAGGGCCCCGACCGCATTCGAGCCGCCGCCCGGGATGATGTAGGGCCGACCGCCACGGGCACGGACCTCGTCCGCCACCTCCACAAGGGCCGCATTCATGTCGCTCCCGGCCGGGACCCGGCGCAGCCGCCCGCCCAGCAACCGATCGAGAAGGACATTGCCCGACAGGTTGTAGTCCTCGGCCTCCGTCGAAACCCGGGTCTCCAGGATGATCTCGCAGGCGAGCCCGAACCGGGCCGCGGCGGCGGCGGCCTGCCGGACGTGGTTGGACTGGACCGCCCCCTGGGTCACCAGGGTATCGGCCCCGGCCTCCAGGGCCTCGCCGACCAGGAACTCGAGCTTGCGCGTCTTGTTGCCGCCGCCGGCCAGGCCGGTGCAGTCGTCGCGCTTGACCCACAGGGTCGGGCCGCCAAGCGCAGCGGAGAGACGCGGCATGGGCTCCAGGGGCGTCGGCAGGAGGGCAAAGCGGGCGCGGGGGAAGCGGGCCAGGTGCATGGACGGTCTCCTTGTGTCGCCCCATACACCGCCCGCCGTCGCGACGCACCCAGAAGACGCCCTTTCCAGGGCGGATATTCCCCCGGCGTCCCAGCGGCCCTAGATAGGGTCCATGTCTCTCCCGGCACCCCTCAGGATTCGCGACCTCTCCAAGACAGTGCCCGGCGGCCGGGTGCTGTTCGAGGGTCTCGACCTTGACCTCTCCGCCGGCGAGGTGGTGGCGATCACCGGGGAGTCCGGTGCTGGCAAGTCCTCCCTCCTGAACCTGGTCGCTGGCCTCGACGCCCCCGACGGCGGCGAAATCTGGATCGGTGGCCGGGCCCTCTCCGGACTGAATGAGGCGGAACGGACCCGGCTGCGGCGGGAGCAGCTGGGCTTCGTCTTCCAGGCCTTCCACATCCTCCCCCACCTGACCCTAGCGCAGAATACCGCCCTGCCCCTGGTGCTGGCCGGGGTCGAGGGCGACACCGCCCTCGCCCGGGCCGCAGAGCTTCTGGTCGCCGTCGGCCTCGGCGGCCGGGAGGCTGACTTCCCGTCGCGCCTATCGGGGGGCGAGCTGCAACGCACGGCCATCGCCCGGGCCCTGGTGCATCAGCCCGGCCTGATCCTGGCGGATGAGCCCACAGGCAACCTGGATCCGGAGACCGCCGACCGCAGCCTCGCCCTGCTGCTGGATGCAGCGCGGTCCCGGGGGGCCTCTGTCCTCCTCGTCACCCACTCGGTCCGCGCAGCCGAGGCGGCTGACCGGACCCTGGTCCTCGGTCGCAGCGGACTCAGGAACCCGCATGCCGGCTGATCCGGCGCTTCCACCGACCCTCCTGGGCTGGATGGTCCGCGGCGAGTGGAGGGCCAACCCGGTCCGTACACTGGTGGCTGTGCTCGCCATCGCCGTCGGCGTGGCGCTCGGCTTCGCCGTTCACCTCGTCAACCGCTCGGCCCTCGCCGAGTTCGACTCCGCCGTGCGCAGCGTCAGCGGTTCAGCGGACATCCGGATCGAGGCGGTGACACCGGCGGGGTTCGACGAGGCCCTGTACCCGCGCATCGCTCGCCTGCCCGGACTTGTGGCGGTCAGCCCCGTGATCGAGATCGCCGCCCGGACGACAGCCGGCGATCCCCTGACCGTCATCGGATTGGATCCGCTGAGGGCATCTCGGGTGACGCCAGCCCTGGCCGCCGCCTCGGGACCGGGATCCGGCATGGGGTTCGGTTCAGGGTCCGGGAGGGGCGTGGAGGACGCCGTCTGGCTGTCCCCGGCCACGGGATGGCGGGCTGAACCTGGCGCGGGGTCCGCCACCTTCGAGATCCGGGAAGGCGGGCGACGACTCGTCTTTCCCGTGGCGGGCGGCCTGCCCGGGGTGGAGGCCGGCCGGCGGATCGCCGTCGCCGATATCGCTGCCGTCCAGCAGAAGTTCGACAGGGTCGGCCGACTGACGCGGCTCGATGTCATGCTTGCACCCGGGTTAGGGCCAGATGCCGCGGCCCAGGAGATCCTGGCCGTCCTGCCTCCGGATGCGCGCCTGGTGACGCCGGAGGCGGAGACCCGCCGCACCAGCGACCTGTCCCGCGCCTATCGCGTCAACCTGGGCATGCTGGCCATGGTCGCCCTGCTGACGGGGGGCTTCCTGGTCTTCTCGGCCCAGTCCCTGTCGATCGCACGGCGGCGACCGGCCTTCGCCCTGCTTCGGGTGCTGGGGCTCCAGAGACGGGGCCTGTTCCTGCAGGTCCTGGCAGAGGGCGCCAGCCTGGGAGTCCTCGGCGCGGCCCTGGGGCTTGCAGCCGGGGCGGGCCTGGCCTGGGGCGTCCTGGGCCTCCTTGGCGGCGATCTCGGGGGTGGCTATTTCAGCGGCAGCCAGCCTGTTCTCGAGATCTCGCCGGCCTGGGCGGCCTTTCACGCCGGCCTGGGGCTGGCGGTGGCAATTGCCGGAAGCCTGTTTCCCGCCCTCGAGGCCGCCGGAGCCCCCCCGGCCGAGGCCCTGAAGGCGGCGGGACGGTCCGGGGACCCCGAGCGCCGTCCGCCCCTGGTCCCCGCCCTCGTCCTCGGGTCCGTCGGCCTTGCAGCGGCCTTCGCCCCCCCGGTCGCCGGCCTGCCCCTGTTCGGCTATGCCGCCATCGCCCTCATCCTCGCGGCAGGGGTCGCCGCCATGCCCTGGCTGGCGCGGGTGATGATCGCCCCCTTGGCCAGGATGAAGGCGCCGGTTCCCGTCCGGCTGGCGGCCGCGCGTCTGGCGGGTGCGCCTGACCAGGCGGCTGTCGCGCTCTGCGGACTTGTGGCCAGCGCCGGCCTGATGGCTGCCATGGGCCTGATGGTCTCGAGCTTCCGGGGGTCCGTGGACGAATGGCTGGTCGCCATCCTGCCTGCGGACATCTACCTCAGGGTCGCAGCGGCCGAGACCTCGGGCCTGGATCCCGGCCTTCAGGCCGCCCTGGCCGCCCTTCCTGGCGTTACCGGCATGGAGTCCCGCCGGTCCCTGACCCTGAAGCTCGCGCCCGAGCGTCCTGCGGTCACCCTGCTGGCGATCCCCGTACCCCCAGGCACCAGCGTCCCCGACCTGCCCTGGCGGCGCGCGCCGACGACCGTCGGGCCGGGAGAGACTCCGGTCTGGATCTCCGAGCCCCTGTCGCGCCTCTACCACCTGGCGCCGGGAGACAAACTTGATCTTCCCCTGGCGGGCCGGTCCGTGCGCCTGCGGGTGGCGGGGGTCTGGCGGGACTATGGCCGGCAGTTCGGCGCCCTGGCCGTGCAGCGTTCGGACTATGTCCGCCTGACCGGCGACACCGGGGCCAACGAGGCGGCGCTGACCCTGTCTCCGGACGCCGATCGGGCAGAGGTCCTGGCGCGGGTGCGCGGGGCCCTGCCCCTGGATCTCGCCGCCCAGACCGAGATCGCGCCCGCTGGCGAGATCCGCCAGGCCGCCCTGAAGATCTTCGACCGGAGCTTTGCGGTGACCTACGCCTTGGAGGCCGTCGCGGTGCTTGTGGGGGTCGCCGGGGTCGCCGCGACGGTCTCGGCCCAGACCCTGGCCCGGCGAAGGGAGTTCGGCATGCTGAGGCACGTTGGGGCGGGGCGCGGCCAGATCCTCGCCATGCTGGCCCTTGAGGGCGCCTTCCTGGGCGCCGTGGGCGCGGTCGCCGGCCTCGCCCTTGGGGCGGCCATGGGCCAGGTTCTGATCCAGGTGGTGAACCCTCAGTCCTTCAACTGGACCATGGACACCCGCTGGCCCTGGGGCCTGCTGGGCGGGCTGACCCTCGCCCTGACCCTGGCCTCGGCCCTCACCGCCCTCCTCGCAGGCCGTAGCGCCCTTTCGGCGGATGCGGTGCGGGCCGTACGGGAGGACTGGTAGGATGGCGGACCTCACGCGCAGGACCCTCCTCACCGCGGCGGTTCCCCTTGCGGCTGCACCCGCCGTCGCGGCCGCACCCGCCTTCGCCCCGGTGGTTCCGGGCCGCCAACTGGTCTTTCCAAGGGACCACGGTGCCCACCCTGAATTCCGGACCGAGTGGTGGTACATCACCGGATGGCTTGAAGAGAACGGCGCGCCCCTGGGCTTCCAGGTCACATTTTTCCGTACACGGACGGGTCTGGGTGAAGACAACCCCAGTCGCTTCGCGCCTCGCCAGGTCCTGTTCGCTCACACGGCCCTTTCTGACTCCCGGACCGGTCGCCTGCTCCACGGCCAGAGGATCGCCCGCGAGGGGTTTGGACTGGCGGAAGCCTCGACCCGGGACATGGACGTCGTGCTGGACGACTGGCGCCTGGTCCGCACGCCCGCAGGCGTGCTGAAGACCCAGGCCACGGGCGAGGGCTTCAGCCTCGACCTGACCCTGACGCCCACCCAGCCCCTCCTGTTGCAAGGACAGGAGGGCTTCAGCCGCAAGGGGCCCCGTCCCGGGCAGGCCAGCTATTACTACAGCCTGCCACACCTGAAGGTCACCGGCGTCCTCGGGCGCCAGGGGCGGCGCCGGCAGGTCCGCGGCCAGGCCTGGCTGGACCGGGAATGGTCCTCGACCCTGCTCGATCCCTCGGCGGTCGGCTGGGACTGGACGGGAGTAAACCTCGATGACGGCGGCGCCCTGACCGCCTTCCGGGTGCGCGACGCCCGGGGGCGCTCCCTCTGGACCGGCGGCTCCCTGCGCACGGCGGAGGGTCGGTCCTGGAGTGCGCCCAATGGCGCCGTGGCCTTCGATCCGGGCCGCACCTGGAAGTCTCCGCGTACGGGCGCGGTCTATCCGGTGGCGCCGACGGTGCGCATGCAAACGCCCCAGGGGGAGAGGCGCTGGACCCTGACGCCCCTGTTCGACGACCAGGAACTGGACAGCCGCCCCTCGGGAGGACCTGTCTACTGGGAAGGCGCCGTCCGCGTCCCCGGCGGTTCGGGCTACCTGGAACTGACCGGCTACGCCGCGCCGCTAAGGCTTTAGGCGCCGCGCATCGACCGACTCCCTCATTCCTCCCCCCAGGGGGAGGTGGACCGGGGCAGCGCCCCGGGCCGGAGGGGGTCAAGGGCCTCTCCGCTGAACCCTCAGCCGGTCAGGGAGTCTGCGTCCAGGACGGCCAGGTCCCCGCCGCCGGCCATGACCCCCTCGGCGACGCCGGGTGCCTGGGCCAGGACCTGGTCGGCGAAGATGCGGGCCAGGGCGGCCCGGGACTCCGCCAGGGCCGGCGCGTGGCTGCGAGCCAGGACCGCCTGGCGGGCCAGCATCCAGCCGCCGATGACATCGCCGGACAGGCGCAGATAGGCCGTGGCGCCGGCCAGGGCGTCGGGGCCCCGGTTCGCCTGCATCCAGGCCGTGGCGGCGGAGAGGGCCGCGACCCCAACGGCCAGGCGTCGGCCCACGCCCTCCAGCCCCGCCTCGGCCTCGAGGGCCGCTGCATCGGTGGCCATCTCGGCGCAGAGGCCCGGCATCAGGACGCCGTCCATCATGGACAGCTTGCGGCCCGCAAGGTCGACGGCCTGGACGCCGTTGGTGCCCTCGTAGATCGGGGCGATCCGGGCATCGCGATAATGCTGGGCGGCACCCGTATCCTCGATGAAACCCATGCCGCCGTGGACCTGGACGCCCATGGAGGCGACCTCGACTCCGACATCCGTGGACCAGGCCTTGGCGATGGGCGTCAGCAGCTCCTGGCGGCCCCGGGCCAGGTCCCGGCTCGAAGCCTCCGGGGCGAGGCGGGCCTGGTCGGCCAGGACCCCGGTCAGGAGGCAGATGGCCCGGGCCGCCTCGACCTTGGCGCGCATGAGGGCGAGGCTCCGGCGGACGTCGGGATGGCCGAAGATCGATTCACCCCCAAGTGCCGGCCGGCCCTGAACCCGGTCCTGGGCATAGGCCAGGGCCTGCTGCAGAGCGCGCTCGGCGATGGCCACCCCTTGCACGCCCACCTGTAACCGGGCGGCGTTCATCATGACGAACATGTGGGACAGGCCGTTGTTCGCCTCTCCCACCAACTCGGCGCGGGCACCCTCGAACAGCATGACGCAGGTGGGCGACCCATGGATGCCCAACTTCTTCTCGATCGAAGCCGGACGCAGGGCATTGGCCGCGCCCAGGCGGCCCTCGTCGTCGATCAGGCGCTTGGAGGCGAGGAAGAGGCTGATGCCCTTGACCCCGGGTGGGGCGTCCGGGAGGCGCGCCAGCACCAGGTGGCAGATGTTCTCGGCGGCGTCGTGGTCGCCCCAGGTGATGTAGATCTTCTGGCCGGTGAGCCGGTAACCGCCCTCGCCATCCGGCTCGGCCCGGGCGGTGACGCCGGACAGGTCCGTGCCGGCCTGGGGCTCGGTGAGGTTCATGGTTCCGGTCCATTCGCCCGAGACCAGGCGGGGCAGGACCAACCGCTTCTGGCGCTCGGTGCCGTGCAGGGTCAGGGCCTCGATGGCGCCCTGGGTCAGCATGGGGCAGAGGCCAAAGGCCATGTTGGCGGCATGAACCATCTCGAAGACGGCCAGCTCAAGGACCTTGGGCAGGCCCTGGCCGCCGAACTCCGGGTCCGCCGCCAGGGAATTCCAGCCCTGGGCCGCGAAGGCCCGGTAGGCTTCGGCGAAACCCGGGGCGGCCGAGACCACGCCGTTCTCGAACCGGGCCCCGATGCGGTCGCCGTCGGAGTTGAGGGGGGCAAGCTCGGCTTCCACGAAGGCGGCGGCCGAGGCCAGGACCGCCGTCACCGTCTCGGCGTCGAGATCGGGATAGCCGTCCGCCAGGAGGGCGGGCAGACCCGCCGCCGCAAGGGCGAGGTCCAGGCTCTGCAAGGGGGCGCGGAAGGACATGGGAAAGCTCCGGGGCGAAGGCTGCAGGCTTGATGGCGCAGGGCGCCTCGCCGGCGCAACCCTTTTGACGCCGGTTGACCCTCGCCGGACGGAGGCCTAGGCCTGTACCTGCGTCAGGTTCTCCCGAGAGGGAGATGAAAAGGGAACTCGGGTGCAAGGCCCGGGCTGCCCCCGCAACTGTAAGCGGCGAGTCCGCGTGTCACGAAGCCACTGGCCAGGAACCTTCGGGTACCCAGCCGGGAAGGCGACGCGCAAGGGACATTGACCCGCGAGCCAGGAGACCTGCCTGACGCCGTCGTCATCCGACAGGCCGGGGTGCGCCTGGAGGACGGGTCTCTCCCGACCGGCGACAGACACAACCGGTCCGCATTTGCGGGCCGGGGAAGCCTGTTCGGCTGCAGTTCGCGGCCGCATGTCGTCCGGAGGAGGGCGCGATGAGTCTTGTGAGCCTGGCCGGAGCCGCGGCCCTGGCCGCCGCTACCCCGGTTACGCCGGTGGAGCCCGTGGTTGTGGTGGCCAACCGGATCCCTGTAGCCGCCTCCGAAAGCGGACGCAGCGTGACCGTCATCCCCGAGGCGGTGATCCGCGACCGGCAGGCCCTGGTGATTCCGGACCTCCTCGCCTCGACCCCGGGGGTCGGCGTCAGCCGAAACGGTGGCCCGGGCGGGGTCACTGCGGTGCGGATCCGGGGCGCGGAGGCCGAGCAGACCCTGTTCGTCATCGACGGCGTGCGACTGAATGACCCGTCCGTCATCGGCGGGGCCTACGACGCCGCCAACCTGTTGGTGGGCGATATTTCGAGGATCGAGATCCTGCGAGGCGTCCAGTCGGCCGTCTGGGGCGGCCAGGCCATGGGGGGCGTGGTCAGCCTGGAGACCCGTCTTCCGCCGAGGGGCACGCTCACCGGCGAGGGCGCAGCCGAGGCCGGCGGCCTGGGAACCACCTACCTGCGCGGCGGCGTCGGCGGTGCGGGCGGTGCCCTGGCCTGGCGGCTGGCGGCGGACACCTATGCCACCGACGGGGTCTCGGCGGCGCGCAGCGGGACCGAGCGCGACGGCTACCGGCGGACGGGTGCCTCGGGGCGACTCACTGCGGACCTCGCCCCCGACATCCGCCTGGACCTCCGGGCCGTCTGGTCGGACGCCCGCAACGCCTTCGACGGCTATCCCGCCCCCGCCTACGTCTTCGCCGATACCCGCGAGCGAGGTCGCACCCGGGAGGCCCTCGGCTATGCCGGCCTGACCTTCCCGGTCGCAGGCGGCCGGCTGAAGAACCGGCTGGGCCTCGCCCTCACCGACACCCGGCGCCGGACCTACGACCCCGACCAGGCGGTGACCGACCTGACCTTCCGCGCCGAAGGGCAGGTGCGCCGCCTGGAGTACCAGGGCGAGGCGAACCTCAATCCGGCCTGGCGGCTGACCTTCGGCGCCGAGAGCGAGAGCAGCCGCATGCGGATCGCCTCGCCCTCGCCCTGGGATCCGGAACCTGAGGCCCTGACCCGGTCGACCGGTGTGGACTCCGCCTGGGTCCAAGCCCTGGGAACCCCGGCGGAGGACCTCACCCTGACCCTGGCAGCCCGCCTCGACCGGCATGATGCCTTCGGGAGCCATGGCTCCGGGCAGGCGGCCCTGGCCTGGCGCCCCGGCGGCGGCGGAACCCTCCTGCGGGGGAGCCTGGGACAAGGCTTCCGGGCACCCAGCCTCTATCAGCTCTACAGCGAGTACGGGAACGCCGCCCTGCAGCCCGAGACCGCCGTTGCCGGGGACCTGGGCGTCGAGCAGAAGGCCGGCGATGTCCGCCTTTCCCTGACCCTCTTCGGGCGACGCACCAAGGACCAGGTCAACTTCGCCGTCTGCACGGGCGGAAGCGACCCGAACTGCACCGGCGGTCGCTACGGCTACTACGCCAACCTCGACCGGACGACGGCTTTCGGCCTGGAGGCGGCGGCCTCCGGAAGGCTGGCCGGGTTCGACCTCGACGCCAGCTATACCCGGACGCAGGCCCGGCTCGAGGGCCAGGACGGCGCGCCCGACCAGGACCTGGCACGCCGGCCCAGGGACATGGCCGCCTTCGACGTCAGCCGGACGCTTACCGGGGGCCTTCGCCTGGGGCTGAGCCTCAACTCTGTGGGCGAAAGCCTCAGTGACCTCTGGGGTGGCCCGCCCCTGAAGGCCCACCTGACCACCAGCCTGCGGGCCGAGGTGCCCTTGGGACGCTTGTTCTCTGTATACGGACGGATTGACGATCTGACGGACGAGGCGCCCCAGACTGTGCGCGGCTATGGCACGCCCGGCAGGGTGGCGACCCTCGGGCTGAGAGGGCGGTTCTGACCATGGCGGTGGGTTTCCAGAGGCCGATCAGCCGAAGGGTCGCGGCCGGAGGGCTTGCGGCGGCGGCGGGGCTGGGCGCAGCGTCTGTGGGTCCCCACCGGATTGTCTCGCTCAACCCCTGCCTGGACGCCCAGCTGGTCCACATCGCCGATCGTCGCCAGATCGCCGGCCTCAGCCGCCTGTCACGGGATCCGGCGACCTCGACCCTGGCCGACCTAGCCGCCACCCTGCCCTCGGTGGGGGAAACCGCCGAAGCGGTCATACTGATGCGGCCCGACCTGGTCCTGGCCAGCGCCCACACCTCACCTGCCACCCGGCGAGCCCTCGAGCGGCTGGGGGCACCGGTCGCAGTCTTCGAGACCCCGGCCAGCCTCGCCGCAAGCCTGGACCAGGTGCGCCGCATTGCGGCCCTGACGCACCGGCCCGAGCGCGGCGAGTCCCTGGAGGGGCGTATCCGCGCCGCCCTGAACCAGGCGGCACCGCGGCCGGGGAGCCGGCGACCCGAGGTCCTGATCCGCATGTCCGGAGGCGTCAGCCCGGGTGCCGGCACCCTGACCGACGACCTCCTTTCCCGGCTTGGCCTTGAGAATGCAGCGGGACGCCTGGGTGTCCGGGGGTGGGGGCTCGTGCGCCTCGAGGCCCTGCTCGCCGCGCCGCCGGAAGTGCTGGTCCTGGCGGACGACGGAGGCCGGGCCGGCCGCGCCGACCGGACCGTAAGGCACCCGGCCCTTGCGGGGCTGGACGCCCGGGTCCTGAAGCGCGATCTTCCCGAACGCCTGCTGTTCTGCGGCGGAGCGATCCTCATCGAGGCCGCGGGCGAACTGGCGCGGATCCGCAACTCCGCCCTGGAGATGCGTCCATGAGCCGCCGACGCCTGATCGTCCTGTGCCTGCTGGCCCTGCTGCTGGCGGTTCTCATCGCCGCCAGCCTGGTAACTGGCCGGATCCCCCTGCCCCTGGCCGAGATGGCGACCGATCCCTCGGACCCCCGTTGGGCCGTGCTGGTCCAGCTTCGCCTGCCCAGGACCTTGCTGGCCGTGCTGATCGGCGCAGGCCTGGGCCTTTCCGGCGCGGCCCTGCAGGGCTTTACGCGAAATCCGCTTGCCGACCCGGGAGTCCTCGGCGTCTCGTCCGCCGCCGCCCTCGGGGCCGTCCTCACCCTCTGGATCCCCGCTGCCGCAGGTTGGGTCCAGCCCGCAGCGGCCATGGTAGGTGCCCTGGCCGGGACCGGCCTCCTTCTGGCCCTGGCCGCCGGGGGAAGCTCCATGACCGTCTTCCTGCTGGCCGGGGTGGTCCTCAACACGATCGCCGGTGCCGGCGTGGCCCTCGCCCTGTCCCTGGCTCCCACGCCCTGGGCGGTGAACGGGATCATCGACTGGCTGATGGGCTCCCTCGTCGACCGCAGCCTGCCGGAAACCCTGTTTGCAGCGCCCTTCATCCTTGCCGGCCTGCTCCTCCTGTCCAGTACGGGCAGGGCCCTGGACGCCCTGACCCTGGGCGAGACCGGGGCCCGGAGCCTGGGGGTCGACCTCGACCGGACGCGGATCGTCCTGGCGGCGGGAACCGCCCTGTCGGTGGGCGCCGGGGTCGCTGTGGCGGGCGTGATCGGTTTTGCGGGCCTTGTGACGCCCCATCTGCTCCGGCCGCTGATCGGCGCGCGGCCCGGCGGGCTCCTTTGGCCCTCGGCCCTGGGAGGCGCCGCCCTGGTCCTTGCCGGCGACCTGGCGGTCCGCCTCATCCCCTCGGAGGCCGAGGTGAGGCTGGGTGTGGCCATGGCCTGCCTGGGCGGCCCCTTCTTCCTGGCATTGCTGCTGATGCTTCGACGGAGACTGGGATGAGCCGGCTCGAAGCCCGGGGCCTGACCCTCACGCGGGGCGGCCGCCCGGTGGTCCGCGACATCGACCTGTCCCTCCGCGCCGGGGAGGTCACCGTCCTCCTGGGTCCCAATGGCGCGGGGAAGTCCACCTTGCTCGAGGCCCTCTGTGGCCTGCTGCGACCCACCTCCGGACAGGTCCTGCTGGACGGCGGCGACCTCGGCGCCCTGCCGCCCGCCGCGCGGGCCCGGCGGATCGGCCTCCTGCCCCAGACCCATGAGATCGCCTGGCCCCTCGAGGTCCGGATCCTGGTCGGACTGGGACGGATCCCGCACATCGGTACCCGGGGCCTGTCGGCCGAGGACGCCCGGGTCATCGACACAGCCCTGGCCGGGGCCGGCGCCGCGGACCTTGCAGGACGGGACGCCTCCACCCTCTCCGGCGGCGAGCGGGCGCGGGTCATGATCGCCAGGGTCCTGGCCGGGGAGCCTGAATGGCTGCTGGCGGACGAACCCCTCGCCGGGCTGGACCCCGGCTACCAGATCGACACGGCGGCGACCCTGTCGGGCCTGGCCCGGGGGTCCGGAAAGGGCGTGGTCCTGACCCTGCACGACCTGACCCTGGCCGCCCGCATCGCCGACCGGGTCCTGGTCCTGGGCGACGGCACCCTCATCGCCGACGGGGCACCAGAGACCGCCCTCGCCCCGGACGTCCTGGCCCGCGTCTTCGGCGTCCGCACGGCCCTGCGGCAGGGACCCGAAGGCCTGTCTGTGGACGTCCTCGGGCGGGCCTAGGGAGAGGCCATTGACCCCCTCAGTCGGCTTCGCCGGCAGGGCCTCCCGGGGTCAGGCGCCGGCGCGCCGGCCCGCTTCGTCGATCGCCGCCAGGATCCTTTCCATGTCGGCGTTGGGGTTGGCGGAAACGCATCTCAGCCAGGCCTCGCCGTTCAGGTTCGCCTGGGATGCAAGGCCTTGGGGAAGCGCGGCGGAGAAGGCCTCGACATTCCGGGACGCGGGCCGGAAGACGATCACGCCCGTTCCGCCATCCGGAAAGCCTTCAAGGCCTGGGTGGTCCGCGATGAAGGCCTGCAACTGCTTCGCCTTGTCCATGCAGTGTTCGATCCGCGCGGCCATGCCCTCGCGTCCCCACGCCAGAAGAGTCGCCAGAAGCAGGGTTCCCGCGGCGCCATGCGACCCCTGGACGCCTATGTTCGGTGCCGCGAGGTAGACGCCGCCGAAACCCAGGGTGCTGTGGGCTGCTTCCGTGTCGCGGAACAGGACGAGCGCCGACTCCTTCGGCTGAAACAGCCACTTGTGCGCGGACACGGCGACGGAGTCGGCCTGGTCGATGCCGGACAGAAGGTTCCGGTATCGACCGGACAGGGCCAGCGGGCCCGCCCAGGCCGCATCGACATGCGTCCAGCCGGCCCGGCCGCAAACGTTCAGGGGATCCACGGCCCCCACGCTTGTGGTCCCGGCGGTAAGGACCAGGCAGGCGTCCGACAGGTCACCCGGCAGGGTGGCCGGGTCCAGTCGGTGACGCGGATCAGTACCCGCTTCAACGTATTCGAGGCCCAGGATCCGGGCAGCCTTGCGGACGCTGAGGTGGGAAGCCGAGGAGGCAATCACCTTCGTGACGCCCCGAAGGTCCCGCGCCGCCCATAGGGCCGTCAGATTGGCGAGGCTCGATCCGGCCGTCATGTGGCCGCCGTTCATTCCAAAGAATGGTGCCAACCATTCGACGACGCAGGCTTCCGCTTCGCGGGCAAACGGGGCGGTCGCAGGATGCAGCAGGTTCTGGTTGAGACGGGCGTTCCAGAGCGCCACGGCCCAGGTAATCCATGGGGTCGGCGGGTCCATGTGCGCCATCGCCTCGCCAGCGTCGAGATAGGTCGCACGGCCGAGAACCCCCGGGGCAAGCCGCTCCAGGGCTTCCATTTCGCCGAGTCCCACATCGGGCAATGACGTCGGCAAGCTGGTGGAGGCACCCCCTGAAGCGCCCCGCCCTTCAAGCAACTCCAGGGCCCTAAACAGCCCTTCAGAGTTCAGTTCGAAACTCGGGTCCGACGACATCCGCGTCCTGCTCCTGCGGCAACGCCCTTGTTCGGCAGCCCTAGCTTCCCGCCAGTACGCTGTGCCGGCGGCTCCAGAGTAGGTAGACGGCGAGACCCACCAGGTTCCAGCCCAGGAAGAGCCAGCGGGTCAGGGCTGGCAGGCTCCAGAAGAGGTAGAGGCATCCGGCGATCGCTAGGGGCCCGACGATCCACCAGAGGGGCGTCCGGAAGGGCCGGGGAAGGTCGGGGCGCTGCATCCGCAGGATCATCATGGACAGGGCGGTGGCGACGAAGGCGGCCAGGGTACCGGCGTTGGCCAGCTCGGCGATCAACTTCAGCGGCGCGGCCCCGGCGATGACCGAGGCGAGAACCGCGGTGAACAGGGTCACCCGTAACGGCGCGCCCCGGGGGCTCACCCGGGCGAGGCCGCGGGGCAGGAGTCCGTCCCGGGCCATGGCGAAGAAGACCCGGCTCTGCCCGAACATGAAGGCCATGATGACGGTGGGCAGGGCGATAACGGCGGCAGCTGCGATCAGGACGGCGGCGAGGTCATGCCCACCTGAGCGGAGGATGAAGGCCAGGGGCTCGTCACTCTTCGAGAAGGCCTGCCAGGGCGAGGCACCGAGGGCAGCGGCGGCCACGGCCATGTAGATGACTGCGCAGGCGACCATGGAGCCGATGATGCCGAGGGTCAGGTCCCGGCCCGGGTCCTTCGCCTCCTCGGCGGCGGTGGAGATGGCGTCGAAGCCGTAAAAGGCGAAAAAGATCAGCGCAGCGGCCGCCATGACCCCCTGCGGCGCCCCATCCGGACCCGTGTGAGCGGCGAATCCGAAGGGCAGGAAGGGACTGAACCGGTCCGGGTCGAAGGCCGGCAAGGCCAGGGCCACGAAGGCCGCGAGGGCGGCGAGCTTCAGGACCACCAGGGCGATGTTGGCCGTGGCGCTCTCGCGGACGCCCACCAGCAGCACGCCGGCGACCGCCAGGGTGATGAGGACGGCCGGCAGGTTGACGAGCCCACCCGCGTGCCCGGTCAGGAGGCCGCTGGCCAGGGCGGGAGGGAGGACCAGGCCCCGGGCCTCCAGGAAGCCCTGTGCGTAGCCTGACCAGCCCACCGCTACCGCCGAGCAGACCACGGTGTACTCCAGGATCAGGCTCCAGCCGATGATCCAGGCGACCATCTCGCCCATGCCGGCGTAGGAATAGGAATAGGCACTGCCCGCATGGGGCATGAGTGTGGCCATCTCGGCGTAGCAGAGGGCGGCCAGCATGCAGACAAGGCCGGCAATGGCGAAGGACAGGATGACCCCCGGCCCCGCCAGGCCGGCCCCTACGCCTGTCAGGGTATAGATGCCGGTACCGACGATGGCACCGACCCCCAGGGCCATGAGGTGGGGCCATCGCAGGGTGGCGCGAAGCGAATGCGTGCCCTGGGTGGCGGGCCGCTGGTCCACGGCCCTTCGCCGGGTGATGAAGCTCATGGTCGTCGTCCCCCGGCCCCTGAAAGGGACCCTCCGTGGACCCGACCTTGGCCCGCATTGGCGCAGACGGGCAAGAGGGGTAGGAAGCCCAGTTCATTCAAGACGGTAAGGGAGGCTGCACATGCCGGGATTCAGAAAGCTTGCGGGCCTGGCGGCGGCGGCTGTCCTGGCCCTTGCGGGTACCGCACAGGCGGACTCCCCGGCCCTGACGCGGCTGATCTCGGACTACGAGGCCTGGAGTCTTTCGGACGATCCCTTCGATGCAAGCCGGGAGGGCGACCGGGCAGCCCTGGAGCGCCTCCCAGACCCCAGTCCCGCCGCCGACGCCCGGCGGCGTGCAGCCCTGGTCACCTTCCGCGCACGGCTTCAGGCCCTGCCGGCCAGCGGGGGCAACGCTATGGACCGCCTGAACCGGGACTTCCTGGGCTGGACCCTGGACCGCCGGATCGCCAGCCTCGACTTCGACGAGGCGCGCATGCCCTTCAATTCCGACGGGGGCTTCGACCAGACCCTGTCCTACATCGCCGGCGGAACCCCCATGCGGACAGCGGCGGACGCCCGCGCCTGGATCGCCCGCCTGAAGGCGGCGCCCGCCTATTTCGATGCCCAAATCGCCAATGCCCGGAGGGGAGTAGCCTCAGGCTTCACCCAGCCCCGCATGACCGTGGAACAGGTCCTGGCCCGGGCCCGGGCGGCCGCGGCGACGCCGCCGGCCTCGGATCCCCTGCTCTCGCCCCTCTCACGCCTGCCAGCGGATATGCCGGCTGACACGCGCGCCGCCCTGAGGGCCGAGGCGGAGGCCGCCATTCGCGATGGACTTCAGCCGGCCCGCCAACGCTTCGTCCAGTTCCTCGAGACCGAGTACCTGCCCGCCGCCCGCAAGTCGCTGGGCGTCCGGTCCCTACCCGGCGGGGAGGCCTATTACCGCTGGCTGGTGGCCGACCACACCACGACCCGGATGACACCCGACGAGATCCACGCCATCGGCCTGGCCGAGGTCGCGCGCATTCGGCGCGAGATGGAGGGGGTGATCGGCGAGACCGGCTTCAAGGGCGACTTCCCGGCCTTCCTGACCATGCTCCGGTCCGATCCCCGGTTCTATTCGGACAGCCGTGAGGCCCTGCTGGAGAAGGCGTCGCGGATCGCCAAGCGGATCGACGATGAACTGCCCGCCTGGTTCGCCACCCTGCCCCGGCTGCCCTACGGCGTCCGCCCGGTGCCCGCCGAGATCGAGGAAACCTACACCACGGGTCGCTATTTCGGCGGCTCTGCGGCCCGGGGCGTTGCGGGCGGCTACATGGTCAACACCTCCCGACTGGACCAGCGCCCGCTCTACGAACTGCCCGCCCTGACCCTGCATGAGGCGGTGCCGGGCCATCACCTGCAGATCGCGCTGGCCGAGGAGGCGGCGGGGGTTCCCCGCTTCCGCCGCTCGGCGGACGTGACGGCCTTCACCGAGGGCTGGGGCCTCTACGCCGAGAAACTGGGAGGCGAGATGGGGATCTACCGCGACCCCTTCGAGAGGTTCGGCCGCCTGTCCTACGAGGTGTGGCGAGCCTGCCGGCTGGTGGCCGACACGGGCATCCACTGGAAGGGCTGGACCCTGGACCAGGCGCGGGCCTGTTTCATCGAGAACAGCGCCCTGTCGCCGCTGAACATAGAGGTCGAGCTGGCCCGCTATGTGTCCTGGCCCGGCCAGGCCCTGGCCTACAAGACCGGAGAGATGCGCATCGTCGCCCTGCGCGAGGCGGCTCGCCAGCGGCTGGGCGAGCGGTTCGACATCCGGCGGTTCCACGATGCGGTCCTGCTGGCGGGTCCCCTGCCCCTGGACATGCTGGAGACCCGGATCCAGGCCTGGACTAAGGCGGAGGCGGCGCGCCGGCCCTAGGTAAAAAGTAAGATCCTGTTTCGGTCCGATAACCGGTTCCCACTTATCGGAACAGGATCTAGCCGGGCCAGAGGTCCTGGGTCGCGCCCTTCCGGTTAAGGCCACGGACGGCGCGCTTCACCACAGCGATCAGACGCTGGCGTCGGTCGTCGGAGTCGTAGGTCAGGCCACCAAGGGCCAGGCCTTCGAGGAGGAACCGCCCGAGGTCCCGGCTGGTCTGGGACCGCGGATCCTCCCCGGCCTGGGATACCGCGCCGAACCGGCCGCCCAGGCGGCCCGAGTCGAAATCGGCCAACAACCCGGAGATAGCGGCGGCGACTTCGGCGTCGCCCCGGGCGGCGGCGCGAAGTTCCACGAAGGCTCTGAATACCGGCTCCTGGAGAAGCGCCCAGTAGGTGTCGATGGCATGGTCTGAGGCGTCGACGCCTTGCGGGAGCTGTCCCGAAGCGTCGAACAGCGCGGCCATCTCTCCGGCCAGGTGGTTGGCAAGGGCCTGCAGGAATCCCGGGCGGTCGGGAAAGTGGTAGAGAAGAGCCGTGCGGGCGACCCCGGTTCCGGATGCCACTGCCGCCGGCGTCGCCGCCGAGACACCGCCGGTCGCGATCAGGTTAACCGCGGCCTCCATCAAGGCGCGCCGCGTGCGTTCCGACCGCGTCGAGCGGCGTCCCTGTTCCGTCCCGGACATGTCGGGCCTTGTCCCTGCTCGGGTGCGGCATGGCAATAGCCGTGATGACGCCGACGTCCGGATGCGCCCCTTGCGCCCAAGCGCCAGACTCCACGGTCCACCGTGGCCCCGCCCTGGCGCACGTCATTGATCTGACACGCAATCAAACTAGGTCCCGTCACCGACATGGGGTCATCAGCGGGGGGATTCGATGATGATGCACAATGAACACCGATACCGGACGGTCTTCATTTCGGACGTCCACCTCGGCACCAAGGGGTGCCAGGCGGAGCTCCTGCTCGACTTCATAAAGACCGCGGAGTTCGACACCCTCTACCTGGTGGGCGACATCATCGACGGCTGGAAGCTCCGGAACGGCTGGTACTGGCCCCAGGCCCACAACGATGTGGTGCAGAAGATCCTCAGGCTGGCCCGCAAGGGTGTGAAGGTCATCTACGTGCCCGGCAATCATGACGAGGCGGCGCGGGACTTCGTCGGCCATAGGTTCGGGGACGTCTTGGTCATGCGGGACGCGATCCACGAGACCGCCGATGGCCGGCGTTTCCTGGTCACCCATGGCGATGAATTCGACGGCGTCCTGCAGCACGCCCGCTGGCTGGCCTTTGTCGGTGACTGGGCCTACCGGACGCTTCTGACCCTGAACACCGTCTTCAACCGTTTTCGCCGTCGCTTCGGCTTTGGCTACTGGTCGCTGTCCGCCTACCTGAAGCTTAAGGTGAAGAACGCCGTCCAGTTCATCGAGAACTACGAGGTGGCAGTCGCCGAGGAGGCGCGCCGCAGGGGCGTCGACGGGGTGATCTGCGGACACATCCACAAGGCCGAGATTCGCCAGTTCGACGACATCCTTTACGTCAATGACGGCGACTGGGTCGAAAGCTGCACGGCGATTGCCGAGCGGGAAGACGGCGAACTGATCCTGCTGGACTGGAGCCAGGAGCAGAAGCGGCTCCTGCGTCCTGCCCGCCAGGGCTTGGTCACAATGGCGCCCGAGTCCAGCCTCGCGGCCTGAATCCAACGCATTGACCTGCGCCGTCATTTGGTGGCAGTACACCTGTCATGAAGGCCGTGGGCGACATGCCGGAGAGTCTCTCTAGAGGCCAGCAGAAGGCCCAGACCGAAGCGCGGATCCTCGACGTCGTTAGCCGGCTGCTCGAGGAGGGTCGGCTTGAAGAGGCCGCCTTCTCCGAGATCGCCCGCATGGCGGGCGTCGGCGAGCGGACTGTGTATCGCTACTTCCCCACCCGTGACGCCCTGATGGGCGCATTCTGGGCGCGGCTCCAGACCGAGGGCCTGCCACCAAGCCGACCCTCCATGCGCCGGGTCCGGGAGGGCGTCCGGACAGAGATCGACGGCCGCCGGCCCATGCGCATCCTCATCGCCACCGACGCCTGGGAGCCCCAGGTCAACGGCGTGGTGCGCACCGTGACCCGGGTGATCGCCGAAGTACGTGCCATGGGTCACACGGTCGAAGTGATCTCACCGGACCAGTTCCGCAGCTTCCCCCTGCCCACCTATCCCGAGATCAAGGTCGCCGTGGGGGCCTACGAGCCGGTCCGCGAGCGGTTCAAGGCCTTCGAGCCCGAGGCCATCCACATCGCGACCGAGGGGCCTATCGGCCTGGCCGCCCGTCGGATCTGCGTGGAATGGAAGCTGCCCTTCACCACCAGCTACCACACGCGCTTTCCCGAGTACGTCTCGGCCCGCCTGCCCCTGCCCCTGTCCGCGGGCTACGCCTACATGAAGTGGTTCCACAAGCCTTCCGGGCGTCTGATGGTGGCCACGCCGACCATGCGGGACGAGTTGGCCCAGCACGGCTTTCGCAACATCACCGCCTGGTCCCGGGGCGTCGACACCGAGCAGTTCCGCCCCCTGGGGAAGGGAGACCCGGACGTCTATGCAGGCCTGCCCCGGCCCATCTTCCTGTCTGTCGGGCGGGTGGCGGTTGAGAAGAATATCGAGGCCTTCCTGGCCCTTGACCTGCCAGGCACGAAGGTGGTGGTGGGAGACGGTCCGCAGCGCGAGGAGCTGGAGGCTCGTTACCCCGGAGCCATCTTCCGGGGGGCCCGGTTCGATGACGACCTGACTGCCCATTTCGCGGGTGCCGATGTCTTCGTCTTTCCCTCCCTGACCGATACCTTCGGCCTGGTGATCCTGGAGGCCATGGCCACGGGAACCCCCGTAGCGGCCTATCCAGCCCCCGGGCCGATCGACATCATCCCCGGATCCGGCGCTGGCGTCCTGGCCCTGACGGCCACGGAGGGCCTGCGGGAGGCCTGCCTGGAGGCCGCAAAGCTGGACCGGACCGCCGTGCGTCGGTTCGCGGAGGGATTCTCCTGGCGGGCCTGCGCCGAGGACTTCGTCCGCAACCTCCAACCCTGGCCGGAGCCTGAAAAGAACCGCTTCTGGCGGCGTCTGCGGAGAATGACCCGCCTCAGGAAAAGTCGCGAAGACGTCTAGCCCCCACCCCTGTTCCAGGCCCTGAACGAAAGGCGCCGCAGATCCGGAGATCTGCGGCGCAGGCGCCTATGGCTGGGTGCGGCGGGTCAGGCTGCGGGCCGTGCCATGGGGGTCAGAGCGCCCATCGTCGCCTTGTTGGCGACGTGCTGGGCGGCGGGCAGCGGGATCAGGCCGCGGTCCTTGAGGTAGCCGGCACGGCCGGTGGCGGCGTCGGAAACGAACTCGGTCACGAACTCGCGCAGGCCCTTGGTCACGCCTACATGGGCCTTCTTCACATAGATGTAGAGGGACCGCGAAAGGGGGTAGGACCCGTCCGAGATGGTGGCGACGGAGGGCTTCACGCCGTTGACCGAAGCGCCCTTCACCTGGTCCATATTCTCCTCGAGGAACGACCAACCGAAGACACCGAGGGCCCCGGGGGTCTTGGTAAGGGTCTGGATGATGGCGTTATCGTTCTCGCCGGCATCGATCCAGCCATCCTTGCGGAGGGGGTTGACCTTCTCCTTGAACTGCTGCTCGTCCGCCTTCTTGAGGGCCTGGTTGCCGGGGTATTTGAGGGCCCCGGCCTCAATGGCCATTTCAACGAAAGCATCGCGGGTGCCGGAGGACGGCGGCGGCCCGTAGACTTGGATACGACCACGCGGCAGGCCAGCGCCCACCTCGGGCCAGGTCTTGTAAGGGTTGGGCTGATATTGGCCGTAGCGCAGCACATTGGCCGCTAGGCCCAAGTAGAGTGCCGAGGTCGAGAAGTTGTAATCGGGGCCACCCTTGTCCACGGCAACGACAATGCCGTCGAAGCCGATCTTCAGCTCAATGATGTCCTTGACCCCCTTGGCCGCGCAAGCGTCAAACTCAGAGCGCTTCATGCGGCGAGAGGCGGTTGCGATGTCGGGGAATCTGTCGCCAACCCCCGAGCAGAACAGCTTGATGCCGCCGCCGGTGCCGAGGCTCTCGACCTTGGGCGCCTTCATGCCCGTCTTGCGAGCGAACTGTTCGGAAACCCGGGTGGCGAAGGGAAAGGTGGTGGAGGAGCCGGCGGCCCAGACATAATCCCGGGCGGCGTGGGCTGGCTGGATACCCGCGAGAAGCGTGACGCAGCCGGCCAGCGCCAACATGGCGAAGGTCTGGCGAATCTGGGTCCGGGGGGAAGCGGATGTCATCGGTGTGATCTCCTGTCTCAGAACTTCCCAGTCTGCGGACGCGCCCGGAGAGGCACTGATCGCATTGGGGATTAGCGACCTATCATGACACTTTCGTTTGGATGGGTCTCAAAAGTCGTACTGGGCTCGGATCTGTAAGCTCCGGACCCGGGCCTTGGTCCCGGGCCAGCCCGGGTCGAAACGCATTTCGCCAAGATTCAGGAGCAGCCGATAGCCCGTTTGCACCCTCCAGACAGCGCAGAAGGTCATGCCCCGGACACGCGCCACGGCGGGTGAGTCCGAGGGAACGGTGGTGACCATTGGCAAGGCTGGCACGTCCGCGAAGTCGTATCGCGCGAGGAGGTCGATGGACCCCGGACCTGGCGCGACGACAAGGGCGCGTCGGGCGTCATAGCCTCGGACCTCGCCCTGGAGATTCCAGCCGAGAAGGATGTAGCCCGCCTTCAGGTCCGGCGGGCTCGGGTCGCGGGCCTGCGAACTGGGATCCGGGCGAAGGAGGGCGGCTTCACCCTGCACCCAGAAGCTTCCGGACCACCAGGCGGCCTCGACAGCGAGGGTGCCGTCGCTCCGGGCAAGGGGCCCGGTGTCAAGCCAGGGGCCCTCAACGCCCTGGGACCCCGCGGGTTGAAAGGAATAGCCGTGAGGAAAATCGCCATCGAAGGATCGACCCCGGACCCAGGCGCCAAGATGAAGATGCTTGTTCCCCCCGAGGGGAACACCCCCCGCGACCCTGGCTGTCACGGCCCGCTGTTCCAGGGCGCCGGGAGAGGCGGGACCGTCAAAGTCGAGGCCGAGATTGTTGAAACTATCCCCTTGAAAGGCGAGGGTCGCCGTCAGGTCCTGGACGTTGGCGCGCACCTGGACGGCGCTTGTGAAACCGTCAGTGATCAGGTCGCCATAGGGTCCGCGCTCAAGGAAGGACAGAGACTTTGTCGACGTCAGGTTCTCAAGTCCAGCGGCCTTGATATTGCCCGCCATCAGGGCGAAGCCCGGGGCCGGACGGTATTCTAGGGCGACCTCGTCCCAGATCAGGGAGTCGTTGTTCGCGGCGCCGCCTTCGAATCTCAGGGACAGCCGCTCCGTCAGGTCCGCATCGAGACCCAGATAGGCCTGACGAACCTGGATCCCGCCGGCAGGCTCATCGGGGAGTCCGGGCCGCGAAATGTCCAGATTGATGGAATCGACAAGTAGCCGCCCCTTGAGACGCAGCGGGCCATCACCGGGGTCCGCCGCCTGCGCGGGGCCTGCGCCCAGCATGCCGATGGCCAGGAAAGGACAGGCAAGGACGCGAAGGAAGGGGATGGGCGTCAATAGGCGGAAATCCGGAGGATGGGAGTGCCCCCCTTCAGTCGTAGGTCACTGGTCTTGGAGCGCGCACCCCGGCGCCTTCGATGCGGGGTCAGAGCAGCCGCGCGCGAATGGTCTGGCTGAGCAGGTCGATCAGGGTCACGGCGATGACGATGACGATCGAGATGGCAGCGGTGAGGGGGTAGTTGAAGCTGTTCATGCTGTCGAACAGGATTTGGCCGATACCCCCGGCGCCGATCAGGCCGAGCACGGTGGCGCTGCGGCTGTTCGATTCGAACCGGTAGAGGGCGTAGGAGGTCCACAGGGGCGCAACCTGTGGGATCACCCCCCAGACGATCTCCTGGAGCCGCCCGGCACCCGTCGCCCGGACGCCCTCGACGGGACCCCGGTCGATGGCCTCGACGGCCTCGGCGAAGAGCTTGGCGAGGACACCGCCGGTGTTGAGGGCCAGGGCCATGACGCCGGCAAAGGGACCTAGGCCCACCGCCACCAGGAAGGCCGTGCCGATGACCAGGTCCGGCACCGACCGGATCAGGTCCATCAACCGGCGGACCGGGAGCTGGATGAAAGCCGGCGTTACATTGCGCGCGCCGAGGAGCCCCATGGGCACAGCGATCAGTATGGCCAGGGCCGTACCCCATATGGCCATCTGGATGGTGAGCCACATCTTCTCGATCAGGTCCCGCCAATTAGAGAAATCCGGATTCAGGAAGCCAGAGGCGAACTGCCGCATGTTTTCCGAGTTGGAGAACAACAGGGGGAACTTGGAGATCTCGGCCGGGCCGAAGGAAGCGATCAGCAGGACGATGATCCCGCCCCACAGGACGAAGTCGAACACCCTCTGCCCGAAAGGCCGGGACGGCGGCTCAAGGACGGCGGGGGCGGTCTGGGTCATGGATCAGTTCACGTCGACGGGCTGGCCGGTGCGGGCCTGGAGGGCGGCCTCCTCAGCCTTCACCCCGTCCAGCGCCTTTCGGGCGTCGGCGATCCGCTTCGGATCCCCGCTGCGCTGGGCCTCAAGGACGTTCTCTGTGGCCTCCATCTCGCGCACCCGCAGGAGGTGGTTGTCATCGGCGGGCTTGAAGCCGCCGATCGAGAGCTTGGCCAGCAGGCCCCGCTGGCGCTCGGCCTCGGCCCCCTCGCCCTGGGCGTAGGTCAGGAAGAACTGGCGGAGCTTTTCCTTGACCGCGGGGTCCAGGTCCTTGCGCCAGACGATCGGGTCTTCGGGCAGGCGGGGGGAGGTCCAGACCACACGTACCTTGTCGCCCAGGGTCGGCTCGCCCTTGGCCGCACGCTCCACGTCGCGCTCGCGCTGAAGCCGCAGGCTGGTGCTGTTGCCCGTCCCCGCGTCCAGGACACCGTTCGCTACGCCCACCAGGTTGGTGTTGTGATTGGCCGACTTCAGGGTCTTGAAACAGGTCTGGACGTCGATGCCCTTGGGCGAGAACAGGTAGGTCTTGGGTGCCAGGGTCCCCGAGGTGGACTTGGCGTCGCCGATCCCGAAGTTGAGCGTCCGGTCACAACGCAGGATGTCCTCGAGGGTGGTCTTGCTGGAGGCGGGGACCAGGATCACCGAGTTGTAGCCGTCGTCGCCGGTGGGATCGAAGGTGCGGGCGAAGACCTCGCCGTCGGCCCGGCGGATGGCCTCGAGGCCCGACAGGTTGGTGAACCAGCCGAAATGGGTCTGCTTGAAGCGCATGGCCTCGACCAGGGCGGTGTAGTTGGCCCCGATGTAGGGCTCGATCTTCAGCCCGGTCGCCTTCTCCATGTCGGCGATGATCGGGCGCCAGTACGACTCCAAGCTGGAAGCGCTCTCCGGGGCGACGATCGAGAATTTCAGGACACCCGATGACCCGTTGGAGGGCGGGGTCGGCTGGCGGCTGCACCCCAAGAGGGCGGCTGCACCCAGGCCTGCGGCGGCGATCAGGCCGCGGCGGCTTAGCGTGGCATCGATCATTTCGGGGCTCCTTCCCAGAAGACGTCCTCGAACTCGGGGCCGTAGATGTCGATCAGACGGTCCTTGTCCAGACCCGAGGCGGGGCCATCATAGACAATCTGGCCGGCCTTGAGGGCGACCACCCGGTCGCAATACCGCATGGCGTAGTCCACCTGGTGCAGGGTGATCACCAAGGTCAGGCCGTCGGTGCGGTTCAGATCCCGGAGGATCTCCATCACCTTGCGGGCCGACACCGGGTCGAGGGAGGCCACGGGCTCGTCGGCGAGGATGATCTTGGCCCGCTGGACCAGGGCCCGGGCGATGGCGCCGCGTTGCTGCTGGCCACCGGACAGGGTGTTGGCGCGCTGGCCGGCGTACTCGGCCACGCCGACCCTGGCGAGCGCCGCCATGGTCGCAGAGACGATCTCCGTCGGCCAGCGCCCGAGAAGGCCCCGGAGGAAGGAAATCCGACCCAGCGAACCCAGGGCGACATTGCTGAACAGGGACAGGCGCCCCACCAGGTTGAACTGCTGGAAGATGAAGCCGATCCGGATACGCGCATCGCGTACACCGGAGGAGATGCGTCCCCCCGACTGGACCGGCACACCGAAGGCCTCGATGACGCCGGCTCCCGGATCGATCACCTGCAGGCCGGAAATGGACCGGAGAAGAGTGGACTTGCCGGATCCCGAGGGGCCGATCAGGGCAATCATCTCGCCGCGGCGGACGTCCAGAGACACGCCGTCGAGGGCCCGGCGGGTGCCGAAGGTCCGCGACACGTTCCGGATCGACAGAACCGCTTCTTCAGCCATGCCGGCGATGTCCCCTGATAGCTCCAGGGCCCGCGCAGGGCGGCGACCCGACCGGCTTATTCGCACGGCGCGACGTCCCCGGTCCAGCCTGCTCCGCCTCAGGGGGGCAAGGATCCTCAAATTGCACTTTACACGGGGGGCGTCTGGCCCTATTGCACCGCGCTCCGGCGGACCCGATGTCCTCAAAAGCGCTGCTAACGCCGGATTGGGTTCAACAATTTATTGGGGGTTACGTGAGGTGCAAACGTACCAAACGTCCCTGGACCTGGTCCGCGAGCGGTCGCCCGAGCATCCCGTCGCCATTGCGCGACCGGCTGCGGCGTCTCTAGCGGCCCGCTGGTTCCAGGACAATTTCAAAGGCGACGTCTTCTACGCGGTGAAGGCAAATCCATCTCCGTGGGTCATCCAGGCCCTGGCAGAGAACGGCGTCTCGGCATTCGATGTCGCCTCGGTTCCTGAGATCGCGCTCGTTCGCGCCCATGCGCCCGACGCCCGTCTGGCCTTCATGCACCCGGTCAAGAGCCGTGCTGCCATCCGCGCGGCCTACTTCGATCATGGAGTAAGGACCTTCGCCCTCGACACCCATGAGGAGCTCGAGAAGATCCTCGAGACGACCGAGGGTGCCAAGGACCTCAACCTGATCGTTCGCCTGGCCGTCCAGACCGAAGGAGCCGCCTATTCCCTGGCCGGCAAGTTCGGCGTCGATCTCAACCAGGCCCCGTCCCTCTTGTTGGCCGCCCGCCGGGCGACCCAGGACCTGATGGGTGTCTCCTTCCATGTCGGCAGCCAGTGCATGCGGCCGACCGCCTATAGCGCGGCCATGGCCCAGGCCTCCCGCGCCCTCGTGCGGGCCGGCGTGCTGGCCGACGTGGTCGATGTGGGCGGCGGCTTCCCGTCAATCTATCCGGGCATGACCCCTCCCGCCCTGGACGACTATTTCGACGCCATCCAGCGCGGCTTCGCCGAAATGATGGTCCATGAGAACACCGAGCTCTGGTGCGAGCCTGGCCGGGCCCTCGTGGCGGAGGCCTCGTCCATCGTCACCTGCGTGGAGCTGCGCAAGAACGACGCCCTCTACCTGAACGACGGCGCCTATGGTGGCCTGTTCGACGCCGCCCATGCCCGCTGGCCCTTCCCGGTCAAGGCCATGCGGCGGACGGAGCAAGACGTACAGGTGATGGACGGCCCCCTGCGTCCGTTCCGGTTCTTCGGTCCGACCTGCGACGCCATCGATTACATGCCCGGCCCGTTCTGGCTGCCCGAGGACGTCGCAGAAGGCGATTTCATCGAGATCGGCATGCTGGGTGCCTATGGCGTGACCATGGCCACCCGGTTCAACGGCTTCGGCGACATCGAGACCGTCGCCTGCGAGGACGCACCGGCCGCCTCCATGTTCGGCCTCGCCAGTAGGTCCATACCGGTGCCCCGCAGCGAGACCCAGAACGTGGTGCGCCTGAACAAGGCCCGCGGACGCAAGCGGCGGCGGAAGTAGTGCTCGCCGGACTGCCCAATTCCCCAACAGCGCGGTCGGTCGCTCCGTCCCGGCCGCGCCCCTCCCATTGCGACGGGCGCTCACCTCTCCGGAGACCTGAAGAGAATGAACGCTGAATCCTCGAAACCCAATCGCAAGGAAGAGCTGCTGTCGGCCAAGGTCGAACACGTAGCCATCGACCAGTATGACGCCCGCCCGGTGATCGACGCCATGCGGGCCATGAGCTTCACAAGCCGCGATACCGCCCGCGCGGCGGATATCTGGTCCATGTCCCTTGAGGACCCGGACTGCTCGACCTGGCTGACCCTGGCGGGTTCCACCAGCGCCGGCGGCTGCATGCACATCTACCGGGACATGGTGAAGTACGGGATGATCGACGCCATCGTCGCGACGGGGGCCTCGATCATCGACATGGACTTCTTCGAGGCCTTGGGCTTCCGCCATTACCAGGCCCAGTCGAATGTTGACGACCGCGACCTGCGGGACCTCTACATCGACCGCATCTACGACACCTACATCGACGAGGAAGAGCTCCAGAAGTGCGATGCGATTATCTATGAGATCGCCAACATGCTGGAGCCCAGGCCCTATTCGAGCCGCGAGTTCATCCACGAGATGGGCCGCTGGCTGGCGACCGGCAACGCCCGCAAGCCCGGCTCCCTCATCGAGACCGCCTTCCACGAGGGGGCGCCGATCTTCTGCCCGGCCTTCACCGATTCCTCGGCCGGCTTCGGCCTGGTGAAGCACCAGGTCGAGCGCATGAAGGCAGGCAAGCCCTACCTGACCATCGACGCCATCGCCGACTTCCGCGAACTGACCGACATCAAGCTGGCGGCGGGGACCACCGGCCTCCTCATGGTGGGCGGTGGCGTGCCGAAGAACTTCGCCCAGGACACCGTGGTCTGCGCAGAAATCCTTGGCCACGAAGCCGAGATGCACAAGTACGCGGTCCAGATCACCGTGGCCGACGTCCGCGACGGCGCCTGCTCGTCCTCGACTCTCAAGGAGGCCTGCTCCTGGGGCAAGGTGGACGTGACCTGGGAACAGATGGTCTTCGCCGAGGCCACCACGGTCATTCCCCTGATCGCCTCCGATGCCTGGCATCGCGGGTCCTGGAAGACCCGTCGCAAGCGGCGCTGGGCAGACCTCTTCGCCAAGGCAGGCTAGGCCGGAACCGGGCGCGGGGGTCGATTCAGATCCCCGCGTACCACTCGTAGCCGCGATCCTCCCAGAAGCCGCCCCGGCCACCCGAGATGTGGCTGAAGTCCGCCACGACCTCGATGCGCCGCACATACTTGGCGTGCTTGTAGCCCAGCTGGCGCTCGACCCTCAGACGGACGGGCGCGCCATGGGCGATCCCCAGGGGCGCGCCGTTCATCGCGTAGGCCAGCAGGGTCTGGGGATGCAGGGCGTCCACCAGGTCGATGCTCTCGTAATAGCGCCCCTGCTCGCCCGCCTCCGGGTCCAGGGTATCGAAGCAGTGAAAGACCAGGTAGCGGGCCTCGGGCTTCAGTCCCGCCTGCGCCAGCAGGGGCGCAAGGCGCGCGCCTGACCAGCGGGCGATGGCCGACCAGCCCTCCACGCAGTCATGTCGGGTCACCTGGCTGCGGGCCGGAAGCGCCCGGAGAGCGGCGAGGTCGAGGGACAGGGGCCTGTCGACCAGGCCGTCCACCACAAGCCGGTAAGCCGCGAAACCGCCTTCGGCTAGGGCCCGGTAGTCGAGGTCCGAGGGATTGGTCGAGCCGTTGGCCGGGAAGTCGGCGGAGATGGCGGCCTCGGGATACTCCCGGGCCAGGGTCCTGCGGTCGAACAACACCCGGTGCAGGCCGAGGTTCAGGCGCTCGGCGCTCCTCAGGCCTGCGCGCACCCCGGGGTCGCCCGCGATCCGGTCGCAGGCCGAGACAAGGGCGGCGGCGGCCGCCGCCGAAAGACCGGTCAGCCAGGAACGCCGCGAGGCCGTCATGACCGGTCCTTTCCACGGCCGAAGGTCATCAGTCGCACGCGACGGAGGGGCTGGTGAAGCACGAGCATGACCATGTGGAGGAGGAAGAAGAGGGCGAGGGCGACGGCACCCAGGAAATGAGCTGAGCGGGCTGACTGCCGCCCTCCGAAAAGGTCTCCGGTCCAGGGCGCGGCGGCATGGACGGCAGGCGACATGGCGAGGCCCGAGATGATCACGAGAGGCAGGGCGACGGCGACGACGGCAAGGTAGGTCAGGCGCTGCAGGAGGTTGTAGCCCTGCTCCGCTGGCGGAAACCTGAGGGTCAGGTGCCCGACCAGGTCCGCCAGGGCCGCCCTGGGCCTGAGCATTTCCCGGGTCGGTACCAGGACCGCGGCGAGGCGGCCCGACGCCAGGCCCACCGCAAGGTAGACGCCCAGGCCCAGGCTCAGGAGCCAGGCGGCGGCCAGGTGCCAGTTTCGCCCCGTGGCAAGGGACTGGTAGCCGGGCAGGGTCGCCCAGGCGGGAAAGGCCCGCTTCTCGCGCTCACCCGCAGGCCCCGACCATCCCAACACCCCGGTGGTCTCGATCTCGCGTCCGCCCAGCCTGAGGTAGCCCGTCAGGGACTCACCCCGCTCCCGCGACCCGATCTGCAGCCAGGCCCGCTCCCGGGCCGAGGTCTCGCCGGTATAGAGGGTGGGATGGGCGTTAAAGATCTGCAGGCCGCTGGGCAGCAGCAGCAGGACCGCGGCAGCGATCAGGACGTGGGCCAGGCGCACGAAAGCGCCAGGGACCAGGGCCTGGTTTCGGCGGGTTTGGGAACTGGCCGCCTGGGACTTCAGGGCCTAACCTCTGCAGATTCGGGTGATCGCGGCGAAGGGAGCCGGTCTTGGGCGAGTCTGTGGAGGTTTGGAGCGGCGGCGTCAACACCTGGGAATGTGACGAGATGGGTCACCTGAACGTCCGGTTCTGGGTGGCCAAGGCCATGGAGGCCCTTGCCGGCCTGTCGCGCCTGATGGGCATGCCCGACGCCTTTGCGAGCGGCGGCGGCGCCACCCTGGCCGTCCGCGACCTGCATATGCGGTTCCTGCGTGAGGCTCGGGCGGGTGCCTGCCTCTGGGCCTCGGGCGGCGTGATCGCCTTGGGCGAGTCCGATGCCGGCCTTCTGGTGGTCCTGCGACACGCCGATGGAGAGCCCGCCGCCACCTTCCGGATCAAGGTGGACCATGCCACGGCGGGGGACCTCCTGCCCTTTCCCTGGCCAGACCGCATTCGCAGGGCCTGCGCGGGCCTGGCCTGCGAGGTTCCTGCCTTTGCCGGTCCCCGCAGCATTGACCTCGCGCCCCTGGTCCAGACCCGCGCGGGCCTCGCCTTCGCCGAGCGAACCGGCATGACCCGGATCGGCCTGGGCGTCGTGCGGGCGGATGAACTCGACGTCTTCGGGCGGATGCGGCCGGAAATGTTCATCGGCCGCGTTTCCGACGGTGTGGCCCGCCTGTTCGGCCCGACCCGACCTGGACCGGACGCCGCCGCCGGGGACCCGCCCCTGCGCATCGGTGGTGCCGTCCTGGAGTACCGGGTGGTCCATCATGCCTGGCCCTCGGTCGGTGACCATGTCGAGGTCCGCTCGGGCTTTGCCGACTGCACGTCCCGGACCCGCAGGGTGTTCCACTGGATGGTGGATCCTGTCACCGGCCGGCCCTGGGCCAGCGCCGAGGCGGTCGTCATCAGCTTCGACCTCGACGCGCGCAAGGTGGTCGACATCTCGGAGGCGGCC
Source organism: Phenylobacterium deserti (assembly GCA_945874825.1). Classification (GTDB taxonomy): domain Bacteria; phylum Pseudomonadota; class Alphaproteobacteria; order Caulobacterales; family Caulobacteraceae; genus Phenylobacterium; species Phenylobacterium deserti_D. The sequence goes on from CAMCIK010000001.1 coordinate 218,830, forward strand.
CAGGCGGAGTTCCGCAGCCGGGCCATTGCCGGGATCGGGCTCTAAGGACCCCTGCGCGCCCCTTGACCCCCTCACCGGGTGCCGCCCGAAGCTCCCCCTTGGGGGAGCCATTGATCTCTAATTCCTCCCCCCAGGGGGAGGTGGCGCGCGAAGCGCCACGGAGGGGGGTCAACGGAGTCGCAGCCACCCTAGCCGGAGATCTCACCCCGCGACCAGGTCAGTCAGGGTCTGGCGGACCAGATCCGGCCGTTCCATCGGCAGGAAGTGTGTAGTGCCCGGTATCACCTCCAGCCGGATCCGCCCATCCGCAGTCAGTCCGGCCTCGTGGCCATCGGAACGGCAGGTCGAGCCGGTCTCGGCCTTGAGGATCCGGATCGGGACGCCCGCGCTCTGGAAGGATGGCCAGGGATCGTGGCCGTGACTGGCGAAGTTCGAGGCCTCCCAGGCGGGCGGACAGTTCAGCTCAACCTCGCCGGATGGCGTCTCGTGGAAGCCGTCCTCCACATAGTCCGCCAGCATATCGAGGGTCCAGGCGCGGAAGGCGCCCTTGCCGCTGTAGGAAGTGATCACGGCGTCACGGCTGGGGAAGACCGGCCGGCGGCGGAGGGCGCCCTGGAGCAGGGGATTGTCGCCGGTCAGGGGCTGGTTCCCGTTCTGGGCGGCGAAGCCCGGCGCCATGATCACCGGGTCGAAGAGGGCGATCCCGCGCACCCGCCCGGGGGCCTCGGCGGCGGCCATCAGGCTGATTGTGCCGCCCATGGAATGTCCGCCCAGGACCGCACTGCGGATGTCGAGCGCCTCGAGCACGGCCTTGAGGTCGGGCACCAGGTCGTACCAGTTGCGGTTGGAGTCCTCGAGCCGGGGCGGCAGGCCCGACAGGCCATGGCCCCGCTGATCGATGGCGAGGATCCTCAGCCGGTCGGACAGGGGCCCCAGGATCGACCGGTAGGTCAGAGCGTTGAATCCATTGGCGTGGGAGAAGACGATGTCGACCGGGCGGTCCTGCGGGCCCATCTCTATGGCGGTCCCATGGCCGCCGACAGACGGAAGATCGAAGCGCAGGCGGCGGAATTCGAAAACCGGAACAGTGCTGGACATGGACGGACAGTCTCCCCTTGGCCTGTTCTAGCGCCTCCCCGACCGACGCGCACCCGGAAGGATCACCCTTGCGAACACTCCGCCGCAGGGCCTAGGTCGCGGCATGACTGCGGACCCGCCGCCCATCGAGTGGACCGAGGACGGACGTCCCCGCTCCGTCCTCTACGGAGACGCCTACTTCGGCGCAGACGACGGCCTTTCTGAATCCCGGGCCGTCTTCCTGGAGGGCTGCGACCTGCCCGGGGCCTGGGCCGGACGCCGATCCTTCACCGTCGGGGAACTGGGTTTCGGGACCGGGCTCAACATGCTGGCCCTCCTGGACCTCTGGCGACAGGAGGGCCCTGCCGAGGGGCACCTGCACCTCTTCAGCGTCGAGGCCCACCTCATGACCCGGGAAGACGCCGCCCGGGCCCTCGCTGCCTGGCCTGAACTTTCGGAAATCGCCTCGGCCCTCCTGTCCCGCTGGCCGGCGCGACGACGCGATTTCCACCGGATCGCGTTTCCCGAGTTTAGGGCCTGCCTGGACCTGGCCCTCCTGGAAGCCGGCGAGGCCCTGTCGGTCTGGAACGGCCGGGCGGACGCCTGGTTCCTCGACGGCTTTGCCCCCGCCCTCAACCCCGAGATCTGGCGCGATGAGGTGCTGCAGGGCGTCGCCGCGCGGTCGGCGCCGGGCGCCCGGGCGGCGACCTTCACCGTCGCCGGCCAGGTGCGCCGGAGCCTGTCTGCGGCCGGCTTCGAGGTACGTCGGGCACCCGGCCACGGGCGAAAGCGCGAGCGCCTGGAGGCCATCTTCCCCGGGAAAGGTCGGGACCCTGCTGGTCCCGACGGAGTGGCCGTGGTAGGTGCCGGAATCGCCGGGGCGTCGGTGGTGCGGGCCCTGCGCCGCCTGGGCGTCGAGCCGGTCCACTTCGAGGCCGAGGCACCGGGCGCTGGCGCTTCGGGAAACCCTGCAGGCCTGGTGACGCCGCGCCTGGACGCCGGCCTCGGCCCCATCGCCCGGCTGGCCGCCCAGGCCTATTTGCGGGCCCTGGACGTCTATCCGGAAGTCCCCGGGGCGGTGCTGGCACGCGGGGTCCTCCAACTCGCAGCCACCGACAGGGACCCGTCGAGGTTCGCCCGGATCGCCGGCTCCGACCTCTTTCCGGAGGGCACCCTGCGGCTTCTCGACCCGGCAGGGGCCTCGGCGCACCTGGGCGAGCCGGCCGACCGGGCCGGACTGGACCAGCCGGACGCCCTGAGCCTCGACCCCCGGCAGGTCCTGGAGGCCTGGTGCGCCGTGGCCCTCGCTGGTCGGGTGCAGACCCTTGAGCGGACCGAAGGCGGCTGGCGGCTGACGACGGAGGCGGGCGAGACCTCCGTCTTCCGCACCGTCATCCTGGCGTCGGGTGCTGGCCTGGATCGCCTCTGGCCGGAGGCGCCCATCCTGCCCGTCCGCGGACAGGCGAGTTGGGTCTCTACCCCGGACCGGGAGGCGCCGCGCGCTGCGGGCTGGGGCGGGTATCTCGCCCCCCTGGCCGGGGGCTTCCTGTTCGGGGCGACCTTCCGGCGGGGTGAGACCTCCACCGAGGTGACCGAGGCCGACCACCAGGCCAACCTCGAGGCGCTGGCCCGGGCTCGGCCCGCCCTGGCCGCGGACCTCTCCGGACGTGCCCTGGAGGGCCGGGCCCGGGTGCGGGCGACCACGCGCGACCACCTGCCCCTGGCGGGGGCTGTTCCCGGCGCCCCGGGGCTCTTCGTCCTGGGCGGGCTCGGTTCCCGGGGCCTGACCTGGGCGCCCCTGCTGGGCGAGCACCTGGCGGCCCTGGCCACGCGCGCGCCATCGCCCCTTCCGGAAGACCTCGCCGGGCTGGTGGCCCCAGGACGCTATAGCGCAGGGTAAGAGGGAGGGGTCTCTGCAGGCCATTATCCTGCCGCAACCCGACTGTTATCCTCGGTCCCGGAAACCTACGGAGCATTTTGCCATGATCTCCAGACTGAGCCTGGCGGCGGTCGCCGCCTTTACCCTCGCCGGCGCCGCCGTTGCCCAGGATCCGCCGGGTCCGGCCGGGACCGAGCCGGGTCCAGACGCCGCCAAGCCGGAGCGCACCTGCTTCTTCAACCGCGACGTGCGGGGCTTCGCAGCCCCGGACGACAAGACCCTGTACCTCCGGGTGCGCAGCAAGGACGTCTACCGCCTGGACCTGAAGGGCCACTGCCCTGATCTGGACTGGGAGTCCCGTATCGGACTGGATTCCCGCGGTTCCAGCTCCATCTGTTCGCCGATCGACCTCAATGTGCGGGTTCAGGGGCCCATCGGAGTCTCCCGCTGTCCGGTCTCGGCGATCACCCGCCTGACCCCCGAGGAAGTCGAGGCCCTGCCCCGGAAGTCCCGGCCCTGATCCTCAGCCCCCGCTGGGCCAGTCCCCGTTCAAACGGTCGGAGAGCCTGGAGAGCATCTAGATCGCTCCCCCTGCCGGAAGCGACTCTACGATGTAAAGTCGTGGCGTCCTGGGCGGGTGCCTTATTCTGGCGGGGCGGGCAGCGGGCCGAGCGCGCTTTCGCCCGGCGGTGAAGACGACTACCCTCACCTGCGGTTGCCGCCCTGACTTCGGAGTTCTTGCGTGTCCCTCACCCGGCGGACCCTGGCCGGCCTGATCGCCCTCGCGCCTGGACAGGCCTGGGCGCAGGACGGGCCCCTGATCGCTGCGGCCTCGGACCTGACCGGTGCCCTGCCCCTCATCGCCGAGCGGTTCCGGCGCGCCGGCGGCGGGCCCGTGCGGCTGACCTTCGGGTCCTCAGGCGCCCTGACCCGGCAGATCGAAGCCGGTGCCCCCTTCGAGGTCTTCCTGTGTGCCGAGGCGAGCCTGGTCCAGCGCCTGGCAGCGGGGGGCCGCGCAGAGGGGCCCGGACGCGTCTATGGCCAGGGCCGCCTCGTTCTTTTCGCCCGGAACGGATCCCGGGTCCGCCCCGCCGGTGGGGCGGCCGAACTCGTCCAGGCCCTGCGGGATGGTCGCCTCCTGCGGCTGGCTATCGCCAATCCGGACCATGCGCCCTATGGCCGGGCGGCCCGGGAGGCCCTGACGGCCCTCGGGGTCTGGCCGCTGGCCAAGCCCCGCCTCGTCCTGGGGGACTCCGCCGCCCAGGCCGCGCGCTTCGCCCTGACCGGGGGCGCCGATGCTGGCCTCCTGCCCCTGTCCCTCGCCCTCGGGCCCGAGCTGGCCCGGGCCGGTACCCACGCCCGGATCGACACGGCCCTCCACGCGCCCCTGGTGCAGACCGCGGTGGTCCTGCGCGGTGCCCGGCGCCCGGCGCGGGCCTTCTTCGATTTCCTCGCCACTCCCCAGGCCCGGGGCGTCTTTCGGGATTTCGGTCTGGCTCCAGAAGGTGACGCCTGAGCCATGGACGCCGTCGCCTTCGCCCTGTCCTTCAAGCTCAGCCTCTGGACCGCCTGCCTGCTGTTGCCGGTCGGGGTGCTGGTCGCCCGCACCCTGGCCTATCAGGTGCGGCGGGGCCGGGCGGTCCTGGAGGGGCTCATCGCCCTGCCCCTGGTCCTGCCGCCCACCGTCCTCGGCTTCTACCTGCTGGCCGCCCTGGGCGAGGCCTCCCCCTTCGGAGCCCTCTGGACAGGGGTCTTCGGCAAGGGCCTCGCCTTCAGCTTCGAGGGCCTGGTGGCCGCTTCCCTGGTCGCCAATCTGCCCTTCGCGGTCCAGCCGGCCCTGCGGGCCTTCGAGGCCATCCGGCCCGAGCTGAGAGAGGCCGCCTGGGTCAGCGGACTCAGTCCCTGGCGGACCTTCTGGACCGTCGAGGCGCCCCTGGCCTGGCCCGGCGTCCTGACCGGCTTCGTCCTGGTCTTCGCCCACACCATGGGCGAGTTCGGCGTCGTCCTGATGATCGGCGGCTCCATTCCCGGCGAGACCCGAACGGCGGCCCTGGCCATCTACGACCGGGTCCAGGCCTTCGACGACGCCGGGGCCGGCGTCCTGGCGGCGGCCCTGGTCGTCGTCTCAGTGGCGGCCATCATCGTGGTCCAGGCCCTCGGCTCCCGACTGGCTCGGCATGACCGCTGAACCCGCGCTCAGCCTGTCCTTCTCCCGCGGCGGGCCCGCCGGGGTCGCCGCAGACCTGCAGCTTTTGCCCGGCGAGATCCTGGCCCTGACCGGGCCGTCCGGTGCGGGCAAGACCACCCTCCTGCGGATTGTCGCCGGCCTGGTCCGTCCGGGTGAAGGGCACATCGCCTGCGCGGGCGAGGTCTGGCTGGACACGAAGGCCGGGATCTTCGTCCCTCCCTTCCGCCGCCGCACGGGCCTGGTGTTCCAGGCCTACGCCCTGCTGCCGCATCTGACGGCCATGGCGAACATCCGGATGGCCATGGGCGACCTGCCCCGGGACGAGGCAACACAGGCGGCCCGCCGCCTGATGGCGGATCTGGACCTTTCCGGCCTGGAGGACCGCAAGCCGGCCAACCTCTCCGGCGGTCAGCAGCAGAGGGTGGCCATGGCCCGGGCCCTGGCGCGCAGGCCCTCGGTCCTGCTCCTCGACGAGCCCCTGTCGGCGGTGGACCGCCGCTCCCGGCGAAGGGTGCGTGACCAGCTATCCGCCCTGCGGCAGGACAAGGGCCCGCCCATCCTGCTCGTCACCCACGACCTGGAAGAGGCTGCTGGCCTGGCCGATCGCCTGGCGGTGATGGACGCCGGGCAAATCCTGGCGTGCGGTCCGCCGGCGGAGGTCCTGGCCGATCCAAAGGTAGCCGAAGTCCTCGACCTCGGCTGATGCCTCAGGCGCCGGGCACCAGCCGGATCTGCGCCGGCCCCTCGCCAAAGCGGCCCACCCGGGCGGCGTCGAATCCTGCGGCCTTGAGATGCGCCAGGACCGCTCCGGCCGCCTCCGGCGCGGCGGCAATCAGCAGGCCACCGCTGGTCTGGGGATCGCTGAGCAGGTCCCGCCGCCAGGGGTCCAGGTCGTCGGCGCCCCGGACGTCAGGGCCATAGCTGTCCCAGTTGCGCACGCTGGCGCCGGTCCGTACGCCCTCCCGGGCCAGGGCCTCCGCGCCGGGCAGGAGCCGGGGGGCCAGGGGGTCGATCTCAAGGGTCAGGCCCGCCCCCCGGGCCATTTCCAGCCCGTGCCCCAGGAGGCCGAAGCCGGTGACATCGGTCATGGCGTGGACGCCATCCATGGCCGCAAGGTCCGGTCCCGGCGTATTGAGCCGGGTGGCCGAGCCCAACAGGGCGGCATAGCCCTCGGCGTCCAGCCGGCCCTGCTTGAAGGCCGCAGACAGCACGCCCACACCCAGGGCCTTGCCGAGGATGAGTTCGTCCCCCGCCTGGGCGGCGCGATTGGTCATGACCCGGTCGGGATGGACCAAGCCCAGGGCCACCAGGCCGTAGATGGGCTCAAGGCTGTCGATGGAGTGGCCGCCGGCAATGGGGATGCCCGCCTCGGCGCAGATCTCCGATCCCCCCGCCAGTATGCCGCGGATAGTGTCTACCGGCAGGACGTTGATGGGCATGCCCACCATCGCCAGGGCCAGGATGGGCCTGCCGCCCATGGCATAGACGTCGGACAGGGCGTTGGCGGCGGCGATGCGGCCGAAGTGCCGGGGATCGTCCACCATGGGCATGAAGAAGTCGGTGGTGGCGATCAGGGCCTGCTCATCGTTCAGCCGCCAGACGGCCGCGTCGTCCGAGGTCTCGGTCCCGACCATCAGGCTGGCAAAGGGCGCGGCCTGGGGGGCACCGGCCAGGATCTGCTGCAGGACGCCGGGCGCGATCTTGCACCCGCATCCACCGCCATGGGCCAGGCTGGTCAGCCGCACCGGCCCCTGCGTCCCTGTCGCGGATTCCGCCATGCCCCGAGCCTCCTGTTCAGACTGTCCCGGGGCGGGTGTATACCAGCGCCCCATGACCCGCGACCGCCATTTCCCCTCTGGCCGGAAGAGGCCCGCCCAATGAGCGGCCCCGAGACCGTCGTCGCCGCCGACGCCGCGACGCGGGCGCGCTTCGACATGGTCATCGACGTCCGCAGCCCCGGTGAGTTCGCCGAGGACCACGTGCCCGGTGCGGTCAACCTACCGGTCCTCGAAAATGCCGAGCGCGCGGAGGTCGGGACCCTCTACGTCCAGAAGTCGCGCTTCCTGGCCCGCAAGGTCGGCGGCGCCTATGTGGCCCGGAACATCGCCGGCCACCTCCTCGGTGCCCTGGCGGACCAGCCCGGCGGCTTCCGGCCCCTCGTCTACTGCTGGCGCGGCGGCATGCGCTCGGGCGCCATGGCCCACATCCTCTCCCAGGTGGGATGGAGGGTCGGCGTGCTGGCCGGGGGCTACCGCACCTATCGGCGGGAGGTGACGACCCGGCTCTACGACTCACCTCCCGGCTTCCGCGCCGTCGTGCTCGACGGACCCACGGGATCGGGCAAGACCGAGGTGCTGAAGCGACTGCCCGGCCTGGGGGTCCAGGTCCTGGACCTGGAGGGCCTGGCCGAGCACAGGGGCTCCCTGCTGGGCGCCCTGCCCGGCCAGCCCCAGCCCGCCCAGAAGATGTTCGAGAGCCGCCTCCTCGGCGCCCTGGAAGCCCTCGACCCCGCCCGTCCGGTGGTGATCGAGGCGGAGTCCAGCAAGGTGGGCGAGCGCATGGTGCCCCCCGCCGTCTGGTCCGCCATGTCACAGGCCCCCTCGATCCGCCTGGAAGCCGCCCCCGAGGCCCGCGCCGCCTACCTCGCCGGGGTCTACGCTGAGACCGCCGGGGACGTGGAGTCCCTCATGACCCTCCTCTCCCGCCTACCCAGCAAGCCCGGCGCCAAGCGACTATCCGAATGGAGGGCCCTCCTGGAGGCTGGTGACCTGGAGCCCGTGGCCCTCGGCCTCGTCGAGACCCACTACGACCCCGCCTACCGCCGATCTTCCCGCCAACACGAGCGCCCGGAGCTCGGCCGCATCGATCTCACCACCGTCACCGGCCCGGACCTCGACCGGGCAGCCGAGGCGGTGGCGGGCTGGGTCCGGAAATCCTGAACGCCGGCTTTTCAAGCCGCCGGATTTCAGGGAACACTGTCCCAGCCCAGGCGCCATTGAAGGCGGCCGGGTTGGAGGAGACCCCATGCCCTACGCTCATCGGCCGCTCATCCTCGACGCCGACACCCACATGATGGAGCACGCGGACTGGCTCCCGGCCTTCGCAGATCCGGACATCCGGCCCCGCCTGGTCCCTTTCGCCGGTAAGGACGCCCAGGTCCGGGCCCTGGCCTCGGACGCCGTCGCTCGGGCGGCGGCCCGCCGCGACGACGCGACCCTGCGGGCCGAGGCCGAGGCGGACTTCATGTCCATGAAGTTCAAGGGCTGGCATGGCCTGGGCGCCTTTGACGGCGCGGAGCGCAAGCGGGCCAACGACCTGATGGGCTTTGGCGCCTACCTGGTCTTCCCCACCGAGGCCTTCAACCAGGTGATCGCCGCGCAGGACCCCGAGGTGCTGGCCGGCGGGATCCGGGCCTTGAACCGGGGCCTGGCGGACTTCTGTTCCGAGGACAAGCGGATGGGCGGGGTGGGCTATCTCCGCCTGGCCGACGGCCCGGACTCCGCCCTCGCCCAGGTCGAAACCATCGCTGCCCTGGGCCTGCCCGCCGTGCTGGTCGACACCCTGCCGCCACCCGGGGGCATGGGTTTCTCCCATCCGGCCTATGATCCGGTCTGGACGCGGCTCCAGGACCTGGGCCTGGCCGTCACCCTGCACATCGGGGCCCGCGGCGCGCCCTATGAGCCGGTGCCCAAGGCTGTCTTCAACAACGGCCGCAAGACGCCGGTTCACCGCAATGGCGACGCCCCCGCCGACGCCGTCAGCTACATGGGCATGCCCTTCGAGGCCCAGGTCTTCCTGTCGGCGATGATCTTCGACGGCGTACTCGAGCGCTTTCCCTGCCTGCGCATCGCCGTGGTGGAGCTGGGCGCCTCCTGGGTGGTCTCCTTCCTGAAGCACCTGGACCAGTCCTTCCGCGCCTTCCGGCGCCGGCAGGATTTCTCCGCCCTGACCTGCCTGCCGTCCGAATACATGCAGCGCCAGGTCAAGGTGACGCCCTTCGCTGGCGAGGACATCGGCTGGCTTCTGTCCAGCGGCGCGGCGGACATGCTGATGTTCGCCTCGGACTATCCGCACCACGAAGGCACGGACGATCCGATCGGCCGCTACGAGCGCACCCTGGGCGGGGTAGAAGAGCCCTTGAAGGCGAACTTCTACCACCGCAACTTCGAAGCCCTGTTCGCGGACCGGACGTGGTGGTGAGGCCAGCTCCAGGCCCTGCGCCAGGCGGCGACGGCTGCGGGGGGTGGAAAAAATGGTGGACGTGACAGGGATCGAACCTGTGACCCCCTCGATGTCAACGAGGTGCTCTACCGCTGAGCTACACGTCCGGGGTCGGCTTCCCGGTCGGGAAGCGGAGGCGGGGATATACCGGCGGGGCGGGGCCTGCGCAAGCGGGCAGTCGACGGGGGCCGCCCCGGCTCAGGCCGCCAGCATACGTTCGACCTCCACCACCAGTTCGCGCAGGTGGACCGGCTTTTCCAGGACCCGGGCGCCGGGCGGGGCGGTCTCCTCGGCCTTGAGGGCCACGGCGGCGAAACCGGTGATGAACATGATCCGCAGGCCCGGATGCCGGTCGGCGGCCAGGCGGGCCAGCTCAATCCCATCCATCCCGGGCATGACAATGTCGGTGAGCAGGAGGTCCCAGTCCCGGTCGATGTGCTCGGCGGCTTCCTCCCCGTCGGCGCAGGCCTCGACTTCATGGCCGGCGCGCTCGAGGGCGCGGGCCAGGAAGCCCCGCAGGGAGTCGTCGTCTTCGGCAAAGAGGATTCGGGGCATGGATCGTCCTTGGGCAGCCGCCGGGCGGGCACACCTCAAGCCGGTTTGACCCGGGGATGCAAGAGGGGCTCATATAGGCCCATGAGCCTGTCCGCAGCCAATCCACAGATGTCCACAGCCTTCGACATCCGCTGGCCCGAGGGCGGCGCAGGGGCACCGGCGACACCGCTGGTCTTCGCCTCGCCCCATTCCGGGCGGCTCTATCCGGAAGACATGAACCCCGCCCTGGACTCCCTGCGCATCCGCCGCAGCGAGGACGCCCGGGTCGACGACCTCATCAGCCAGGCGCCCACCCTCGGGGCACCGTTAATCTGCGCCATGACCGCCAGGGCCTACCTCGATGTGAACCGCGACCCGGCCGAACTGGACCCGCAATTGTTCGCCGGGGCCCTGCCCGCCGAGGCCTATGCCCTGTCACCCCGGGTGGCGGCCGGCCTGGGCGTGGTGGCCCGGGTCGCCTCCGGCGGAGCGGAGATCTACGACCGTCGGCTCAGCCTGGACGAAGGCCTTTCACGGATCGCCCGGTTGCACGGGCCCTATCACGACGCCCTTGGGCGCCTGCTGGCCCGGGCGCGGGCGGCCCACGGATTCGCGGTCCTGATCGACTGGCACTCCATGCCCCAGTCTGCGGCACCGGGCGTGGACTTCGTTCTGGGCGACCGGTTCGGCGGCGCCTGTAGCCCG
>CAMCIK010000002.1 GCA_945874825.1 Phenylobacterium deserti
CAGGGGCCAGCCGAAGTCCACGAGGCTGGAGATCCAGCGGCGCGCGCCGCCTCTGCCTTCTGGCATGGCTCAGCCCTCCCCGAGGCCGACGACGGTCCGCGCGAAGGCGCGGGCGTCAAAGGGTTGCAGGTCCTCGATTCCCTCGCCGACGCCGATCAGCTTGATCGGTGAGTCCGAAGCCTGGGCCACAGGCACCAGGACGCCGCCCCGGGCCGTGCCGTCCAGCTTGGTCATGACGATGCCGCTGACCCCGATCTGGTTGCCGAAGATATTCTCCTGCGCCAGGGCGTTGCGACCCACCGTGGCATCCAGAACCAGAAGGGTCTCGTGCGGTGCGTCGGGATCGACCTTCTTGATCACCCGGATCACCTTGAGGAGCTCGTCCATGAGCCCCTGCTTGTTCTGCAGACGGCCCGCCGTGTCGATCAGCACCACGTCATGGCCCTCGGCGCGGGCCCGTTCGATGGCATCGTAGGCCAGCCCGGCGGCGTCAGACCCCGTCGGACGACTCATGAAATCGGCACCGGCCCGTTCCGCCCAGACCTTGAGCTGCTCGACAGCCGCAGCGCGGAAGGTGTCGCCGGCCACCACGAGGACCCGGGCACCCCGGCCCTTCAGGTCGGCGGCGATCTTGCCGAGGGTGGTCGTCTTGCCCGAACCATTGACCCCGATGAACAGGACCACATAGGGCCGCGGACCAGACAGGGGATCGAACCGGCCCTCATGCCCCGCCAGTTCGTCGGCGATGGCCTCGGACAGGGCCTCCAGGACCTCGGCCTCGTCCACCGCCTTGCCGAACCGGGTCGCGGCAAAGGCTTCGGTGATCCGCGCCGCAGACTTCGAGCCCAGGTCGGCCTCGATCAGCATCTCTTCCAGGGCGTCCAGCCGGGCCTGGTCGAGGGGCTGGCGCGTCAAGGTCGACGCCACCTGCTCGGTCAGGGCGCGGGAAGTCCGGGCAAGGCCGCCCGTGAGCCTCTGGAACCAGCCTGTCTTCGGTTCAGTCATGCAGGGTTTCTAGAGCCTGTTCCCTTCAGATGGAACGTCTGAAGGGGCAAAACAGGCTCCAAGCCCATGAAGTTAGATCCTGTTTGGATCCGAGAACCGGTTCCCACTTATCGGAACAGGATCTAGCGCCTGACTGCCAGCGATCCTGGGTTGGGGTTCAGCCAGAAGCCGACGTCCGTCCTGGCCAGTGATTCTGAAGGTCCGGATCTCCCCGGCAGGGGCGGAGCCGGAGAACGCGATCTCCGAGAAGTCTTCGGCCCGCGCCAGCCCCGGCCGCTCGACCAGGCCCTGGACTTCGCGCCCGACCCAGGACGCGAGGTGCCGGGCCAGGGCCGCCTCACCCGCCGCCCGTAGCCGGGCTGCGCGCTCGCGAACCTCCGCCTTCGGGACCGGCGGCATCCGCGCCGCTGGCGTCCCCGGGCGGGGGCTGTAGGGAAAGACGTGCAGGAAGGCGAGGCCGGTCGTCTCCACCAGGTCGAGGGTGTTGCGGAACATGGCCTCGGTCTCGGTAGGGAAGCCGGCGATCAGGTCAGCACCGAAGGCGACGTCCGGGCGCACGGCCCGCACGTCATCGACGAGTCTCAGGGCGTCGGCCCGGGTGTGGCGGCGCTTCATCCGCTTGAGGATCATGTCGTCCCCGGCCTGCAGGGACAGGTGCAGGTGCGGCATGAAACGGGGCTCATTCCCCAGCAGGGCCATGAGGTCGGGGTCGATCTCGGCGGCATCGATGGAGGACAGGCGCAGGCGCGGCAGATCGGGGACGAGGCGCAGGATCCGGCCCGCCAGCTGGCCCAGGGTTGGGGCGCCGGGCAGGTCCGCCCCCCAGCTGGTGACGTCGACCCCGGTCAGCACCACCTCCCGGCAGCCCTCGGCCGCCAGGCGGCGGACCTGCTCTACCACCTCGCCTGCGGGAACCGACCTGGAGTTTCCGCGGCCGAAGGGAATGACGCAGAAGGTGCAGCGGTGGTCGCAGCCATTCTGCACCTCGACATAGGCCCGGGCCCGGTCGCGCACGCCGGCGATCAGGTGTCCGGCGGTCTCGCGAACGCTCATGATGTCGTTGACCCGCACCCGGGGCCCCTCGGCCAGGGGCGAGAGGGCACCCGGGCGGGCCTTGTCGGCATTGCCCAGGACAAGGTCGACCTCGGGCATGGCCGCGAAGGTTTCCGGCTCGATCTGGGCGGCACAGCCGGTGACGATGAGCCGCGCGCCCGGGGTCTCCCGCCGCGCCTTGCGGATGGCCTGGCGGGCCTGGCGCACAGCCTCTCCGGTTACGGCGCAGGTGTTGAAGACCACGGCGTCCCTCACCCCGTCCTCGGCGGCGCGGGCGCGGATCACCTCGCTCTCATAGGCGTTGAGGCGGCATCCGAAGGTGACGACCCGGACTTCGGAGCCGGTCATGACAGCCGCCCCTCGAACTCGACCTCGACGTCGCCGGTCATGTGGACGTGGCCGTCGACGCGCCAGGCGATCTCCAGGTCGCCGCCATCGAGGGCGACCACGGCCTGTGGATCGGCCAGGCCCCACCGCACGGCGGCGACCAGAGCGGCACAGGCGCCGGAGCCGCAGGCGCGGGTCAGGCCCGCGGCGCGCTCCCAGACCCTGACGCGGAGATGGGACCGGTCACGGACTTCAGCGAAGCCCACGTTCACACGCTCCGGGAAGACGGGACTGGCCTCGATCCGGGGCCCGAGGCGCCCGGCGTCCACCGCCTCTGCGGAGGCGACGAGAAAGACAGCATGGGGATTGCCCATGGACAGGCAGGTCGCTGCCCCCAGGTCGCCGGCCTCGGGTACGGGTACGGCGAGGGTGTCGGCAGGACTCGCCAGGGGAACGGCCCGCCAGTTAAGCCGCGGTCGGCCCATGTCCACTGCGACGCGAAGGGGGCCCCGGCGCCAGGCTCGTAGCCGGCCACCCGCGGTCTCCAGTCGCACCTCTCCGACACCGGACTCTTCCATCAGGCGCCAGGCCACGCAGCGGGTGGCGTTGCCGCAGGCGCCGGCCTCGCCCCCGTCAGGATTCCAGAACCGGATGGAGGCTTCGGCTTCGTCGGCCTTGCCGATGATCACGAACTGGTCGCAGCCGATCCCGCCCGACCGCGCAGCCAGGCGCCGGATCGTCCCGGGGTCGGGTTCGAATCCATCCTGGCGGGCATCGACGATGATGAAGTCGTTGCCGAGGCCGTTCATCTTGATGAAGGGGCGATCCATGGGGCGCTATATAGACCCGGGAGCTCCGGAGGGCGACGTCCCGGCGGGTTTCTGGCGACATTCGCGAGAATTCGCGCTTAAACAGCGTCATGAAGACCCGTTTCCGGCCCCTCGCCCGGGCCCTGAGCCTCGTCGCCGCCGTCCTGGCCCTGAACCTCGGCCCGGCCCCCCGGGCCGCCCCTGCGGGGGAGGACCCCTTCCTCTGGCTTGAGGACATCGAGTCGCCCCGCGCCTTGGAGTGGGTCGCACGCCAGAACGCCAGGACCTCGGCCGTCCTGGAGTCCGACAGGCGGTATGCACCCTTCCTGGCCGAGGCCCGGACCCTCTTCACCGCCTCGGACCGTATCGCATGGCCGTCCCTTCGCGGGTCCGAGGTCGACAATGTCTGGCAGGATGCCAGCCATGTGCAGGGCGTCTGGCGCACCGCCAGCGCCGCCAGCTACCGGTCAGGACGGCCGGACTGGACGACCCTTCTCGACCTCGACGCCCTTTCGAAGGCTGAGGGCCGCAACTGGATCTTCAAGGGCGCGACCTGCCTGCCGCCGGAGGCCAGGCTCTGCCTGGTCAGGCTGTCCGATGGGGGCGGCGACGCCGTGGAGATCCGGGAGTTCGACGTCGCCCGGCGCGCCTTCGTGGAGGGCGGTTTCCGGTTTCCCGCTTCCAAGCTCACCATCAACTGGCTGGACGCCGATACCCTGGCGGTCGCCCGGGTCGCCGCCGACGGCGAGGCCACGGCCTCCGGGTACCCCTACATACTTCGCACGGTGAACCGCCGGGGAGAGAGCCGGGAGATCTTCCGGGGGCAGCCCACGGACGTGTCCGTTGCGGCCAGCGTCCTTCGCGACGAGGCCGGGCGCAGCCAGGGACTGGTGATCAACCGGTCGGTGGACTTCTTCCGATCGGAATTCAGCCTCTGGCGGGATGGAAAGCTCATCCGCCTTCCCCTGCCTCTGCAAGCAACCTACCAGGGCTCCGCCCAGGGCCGGATGATCTTCATCCTCAAGGAGGACTGGAAGGGTCTGTCCTCAGGATCGGTCATTGCCCTGCGCCGGGACGATCCTGCCGGGACGCCCGAACGGGTCTTCACCCCCGGGCCGACGCAGGCGGTCCAGGACGTCTCGGTCACCGCGGGACTGGTGGCCATCAATCTCCTGGATGAGGTCAAGGGCGCCGTTGAGGTGTTCGACATGACCCGCGGCCGCTGGACCGGCGAGCGCCTGTCCCTGCCCAGAGACGCGACCTTCCAGATCGTCTCGGCGAGCGACATCGATGATGTCCTGATGATCTCGGCCGAGGGGTTCCTGGACCCGCCTTCCCTCTGGCGCGTCGATGCGGCGACCGGGGAGACGGCACGGATCGCCTCGCTTCCGCCCCGGTTCGCGGCGGAAGGCGCTGAGGTCACCCAGTATTGGGCGACATCGAGCGACGGCACCCGGATTCCCTATTTCGTGGTCTCGCCGAAGGGCGCCCGCAAGGATGGCTCAACACCGACCCTGATGTACGGATATGGTGGCTTCGAGATCGCCAAGCCGCCGATCTACCTTCCTGAAATGGGCAGGCTGTGGCTGGCGCGTGGCGGCGCCTACGTCATCGCCAACATCCGCGGCGGCGGCGAGTTCGGCCCCGCCTGGCACCAGTCGGTGATGCGCGAGAAGCGTCAGCTGGCGTTCGATGACTTCGCCGCCGTCGCCCGCGACATGACCGCCAGGGGCCTGACCTCGCCCCGCCGGCTGGGCATTTACGGACGCTCGAACGGCGGGGTCCTGACGACCGTTTCCATGACCCAGCACCCCGAGCTCTGGAACGCCGTCGTGGTCGAGAGCCCCCTCGTCGACATGCTGCGCTATCACAAGCTGTCGGCGGGAGCCTCCTGGGTGGGCGAGTATGGCGACCCCGAGGTCCCGACCGACGCCGCCTTCATCGCCCGGTATTCGGGCTACCAGAACCTGCGGCCCGGAGTCGCCTATCCAGAGGCCTACATCACCACCAACACGCGGGATGACCGGGTGCATCCGGGGCACGCCCGGAAGTTCGCGGCGCGGCTCGAGGCCCTGGGAGTTCCTTACCTCTACTATGAGCAGACCCTGGGCGGGCACTCCAACGACTCGGACCCGGAGCTGAATGCCCGGCGCTGGGCGCGCCACTACGTCTACCTCGCCCGCCGCCTCATGGACTGATCAGGCCTCGCGCAAGGTCTCGGCGAGGAGGCGACCCTCAGCCCCACGGATAGATCCCGACCGCCAGGCGATAACGATCTCGCGGGTCGGGTGATCGGCCTGGAGGGGGCGGATCTCGATGGTCGTCCCCTCTGTCAGGCCCGCCTCCACCGCCATGGAAGGCAGGAAGGTGACCCCGAGGCCGGACCCCACCATCTGGACCAGGGTGGGCAGGGAGGTGGCGGCGAAGCTGGCGTTGGCCTCGCTGGTCCGCGGCGGACGCAGACCACAGGCTGCGAGGGCGTGGTCCCTCAGGCAATGGCCGTCCTCCAACAGGATCAGGTCCTCATCCTCGAGCTCAGATGGCCGCGTCCGGGCGTCGCCGGTCAGGCGGTGCCCCGCCGGCAGGGCGGCGAGAATCTCGTCATCGGCCACATGGGCGGAGTCCAGGCCGGTCATGTCGAAAGGCAGGGCGATCAGGGCGGCGTCGAGGGCACCGGCCTTCAGCGCCGCGATCAGCCGCTGGGTCAGGTCCTCGCGCAGATAGAGGCGCAACTGGGGAAACCGGGCCTTGAGAAGCGGGAGGGCCCTGGGCAGGAGGAATGGCGCGACGGTGGGGATAACCCCCAACCGGAATCGGCCGGTCAGGGGCTGCCCGGAGCTGCGGGCGGCCTGGACCAGTTCCTCGGCCTCGTTGAGGATGATCCGGGCCTTGCCCAGGGCCGCCTCCCCGACGGCGGTGAGGATCAGGCCTGACCTCGCCCGGTCGACCACGGGGGCACCAAGGATCTTCTCCAGCTCCTGGATCCCGGCCGACAGGGTCGGTTGGGTGACATGGGCGGCGGCAGCGGCCTTTCCGAAGCCGCCATGATCCACGAGGAGCTTCAGATACTGGAGTTGCCGGAGGGTCGGAAGCATGGCGTCCGGACTTCCACAGGGTGCGGCAGCAAGTCAAACGAAAGCGGCGCGGCTCCCGGGAGGGAACCGCGCCGCAATTGGTTTCGGAAGGCCGGAAGGCCCCCGAATCAGCGGGCCGACTGAACGCTCTCGACGGCGGCCGTCATGCGGGCGCTGTAGGGCTTGAAGGCATCACGGAACAGGGAAGTCATTAGCTCCGTGGTCTTGCCCATCTGGGCGACGTAGGCCTCGGCGTGGGTCTTGGCGAGGTCGGTCTGGACCTCCATCAGGTCCTGGAGGCTACGAACACTCGCCAGGGACTGGACGGCGGCGGTCTGGCGCTCCATGGCGGCCTTCGAGAAGGCCAGGGTGTCGGAGCCCAGGGCTTCCGCGCCCTTGGCGGCGGCGGTAACCGAGGCAATTACGGCCTCGAGGTTCTTGCGGGAGTGGGCGGTCATGTCGTTGAGGCCGGACATGCCCTTCTCCATGGCGTCGTGGAGGGCTTCGTTGCCGACGTTGACGATCTTGTCGGCGGGGGTCTTGGCAACAGCCATTTTGGCGCTCCTGTGGGTGTGAATCTGCACACGTGCAGTTCGATATGCAGTGGAATTTCTCATGTTGCACTGCAGCAGTCAAGCGGATTGTGCACCGCAACATAAACAGGCTGTGAAGGGCCTTCAGACGGAATTTACTTTCCCGCAACGCAGCGGCGGTTAGTATGCACCTTCATCCTGAACCCGCCGGCCGCGCCGGAGACGCCAGGGACGCCCGCCTTGCCGACAGCCGCCAGACGTCGCCCCGCCCGTCAATTCGCCCGCCATTTCCTTGGACTAGCCCTGGCGATCCTCGCCGGGATCTCGGCCCTGGGCCCGGCGAATCCGGCCGCAGCGGCGCCCACGACGCCCTTCGCGGAAATGCGCTACGCCGCTGTCGTCGTCGACGCCCAGACCGGGGAGGTCCTGTTCTCGCGGCGGGCGGACAGCCTGAGGTACCCGGCCTCGGTGACCAAGGTGATGACCCTTTACCTAACCTTCGAGGCCCTGGCCTCGGGCCGGGTATCCCTGAATGATCCGGTGTACATCTCAGCGCGGGCGGCAGCCCAGAGCCCGACCAAGCTGGGCCTTCCGGCGGGTGCCAGCCTGACGGTCTCCGAGGCGATCCAGGCCCTTGCGATCAAGTCTGCGAATGACGTTTCGGTCGCCCTGGCTGAAAAGCTGGGCGAGGGAAGCGAGCGCCGGTTCGCCGCCATGATGACCCTCAGGGCCCGCGAACTGGGCATGGTCAATACCCATTTCGTGAACGCTTCTGGCCTGCCTGACAGCCGGCAGGTCAGCACCGCCCGGGACCTCGCCATCCTGTCACGCGCCGTGCTTCGCGACTTCCCGCAGAATTACGCCCTGTTCAGCCAGCAGTCCTTCACCTTCCGGGGACAGAAGATGAACAATCACAATGGCCTCCTCTGGGCCATGCCGGGGGTCGATGGCCTCAAGACCGGCTTCACGAGCGCTTCGGGCTACAACCTCGCCGGCTCGGCCGTGCGCGGCGACCGCCGCCTGATCGCCGTTGTCCTGGGCGGCCCCTCGAACGCGCGCCGCAACGCCAAGGTGCAGAATCTGATGCTGACCGGTTTCGAGTTGGCGGCCCGCCGCGACCGCGGCGAGCGGGTCCAGTTCGCACAGTCCAGCTTCGAGGCAGAACCCGCGCCGGTCGTGCTCTACGCCCAGGCGCGGCCGACCGATTCTTACCCGGCTAGCCCTCAGGGTACAGGCCCGGATCGTGTGGTCCTGACCAGCGCCCCGACGCCCCGGAACCTCTCCCAGTTCGAGATCGTCGATCCGCAGGCGGCCGGCCTGCGCCAGAAACCCCGCGCAGAACCAGGCCGGTGGTCGGTGCAGGTCGGCGCCTTCAAGACCCAGGATTTGGCTCGGGAACAGGCCTCGCGGGTGCGCAAGCTCGCGCCAGCCCACTTCGCCTCGGGTGGACGCGCAGAGCGGTCCGGCTCGAACTGGCGGACCCGGTTCACGGGGTATTCCGAGACCTCCGCCCGGGCGGCCTGCAAGGCCCTGAAGAGCCGCGGCGAGCCCTGCATGGTCCTGCCCCCGTCTGCCTGAGGGCGAACGAAAATCGCGAAGTCCCTATTCGCCCCTGGTGACGATCGCCGCCGTGGCGACCAGTTCGCCCAGCAGGGACAGGGTGGCCTGGCCGGGACCCTCGAAGGGATCAAGGTCGGCCCGCTTGAAGTACTTCAACAGGAGGGAGGGGTTCACCCTTGGGATGGAAACATGCCCCATGCTCCAATTGCCGAAGCGCCGCTCGGAAATCTCCTCGTAAGCCAACAGCCGGACCTGTCGGTGCCGGTCGTCCCGGACGATGGCGTTGAAGATCTCGCAGACCTCGTCGCGACCGCCTTCCAGAAGCTGGATGTAGAGGTCATCGGCCACGCACAGGATGCCGGTGATCCCCTGCCGCGGATTGTTCCGCCGAGACTGTTCGAGGATGCCGTCGAGCAGAGCGCCGTTCATGGGATCGACGGGGCGGCTGGCATAGAGGCAGCGCACGAGCATGGGGGTCAGGTCCTGTTCTTGATGAGGGAGAGGAATTCGGCCCGCAGGGTATGGTCCTTGAGGAAGGAGCCGCGCATGACCGAGTTGATCATCTTCGTCTCGGTGTCCTTCACCCCGCGCCAGTGCATGCAGAAGTGATCGGCCTCCATCACCACCGCCAGACCATCGGGGCGGACCTTCTCCACCAGCAGGGCCGCCAATTGGGATATGGCCTCTTCCTGGATCTGGGGCCGGGACATGATCCACTCCGCCAGGCGGGAGTACTTGGAAAGCCCAATGAGGTTGGAGTGCTCGTTCGGCATGAGCCCGATCCAGAGCCGCCCCATGATCGGGCAGAAGTGGTGGCTGCAGGCGCTCCGCACGGTGATCGGGCCAACGATCATCAGCTCGTTCAGGGAGGAGGCGTTGGGGAATTCCGTCACCGGCGGCGCCTCGGTGTAGCGACCGCGGAAGACCTCCGTGACGTACATCTTGGCGACGCGCTTGGCGGTGTCCTGGGTGTTGTGGTCAGCCTCTGTGTCGATCACCAGGCTCTTCAGCACCTCACGGAACTTGCCCTCCACCTCGGCGAGCAGGTCGTTCATCTCCCCCTCACGGATGTAGGCCGAGATGTTGTCATTGGCGAAAAACCGTTTCCGGGCCTTCTTGATACGGGCGCGGATTCGGGCGGAGACGGGCTCCTGTTCGGGGTCTGCCGGGGGCTTCACGACACGCTCGCATTAGTTTCGGTTGGCCGGGGCCAGGCCCGACAGTCCTGACCCTACACCGGAAGCTCCAAACCTGTCTCGTGAATGTCGGGGAAGCCTGCGGGATGCCGCCGGGCCTCAGCCCTCCAGTAGCCGGTCCCTGGCCGCGTTCAGGTGGGCGGCCAGGCCGTCCGTACCCCCGGCGTCGGGATGGATCCGGCGGATCAGCCGGGCGTGGGCGGCGAGAATCTCCTCCCGGCTGGCCTCCGGGCCCACCCCAAGCACCGACCGGGCGGCGGCGAGGGTCCCGGTGTCCGGGGTCGCCCGAGGCGGCGGGGCGGGCCCTCGGAGCGGCGGGGTGCGGGCAACGGCGGCCATGGCCAAGCCGGCGGCCACAAGGAGAAGACCGGCTGGCCAGGTGCCCCTCAGCAGGCTGAAGACGCCGGCGACCACGGCCGACAGGGCGATGGCAGGGACCAAGAGGCGCCAGGCGCGGCGGCCGGCCGGCGAGCCTGTCGTTCCGGCCCAGGCCAGGAGGGCCAGGACCGCCAGTCCCATGAGGATCCAGATCACTATTGGGCGGCCAGCTGGGCGCCTTCGCCGGACAGGCCGAGGAAGCCCATAAGGTCCCGCAGCTCCTGCCGGGCCGCCACGTGCTGGAGGCTCATGGACACCGGGCGGATGGACGGGGACAGGTCAGCGATGGTGAGGCCAAAAGGGAAGAGTTCGCGGTAGATAACCCGGTCGCGCAGGCCGGGACCGACGCGGAAACCCACCCGGCGGGACAGGGCCTGGACGCGCTCGTCCACCCTGCGGCGGTTGCGGGCGTCGGCGGGGGCCAGGCGGTTGCGCAGAACGACCCAGTCAATGGAGCGGCCCGAGGCGGCGGCCCGGTCTTTGCGGCTGTTCCAGACGGTCTCGGAATAGAGGCTCGGACGCTTGAGCTCGAGGGTCACGGGATCGACGACGCCCAGGGTGTCAAAATCCACAAAGCTGTCGTTCATCGGCGTGACAATCAGGTCGGCCCGGGCGTGGGCCTCGCGGCTCAGCAGGGTGTCGGCACCGGGCGTGTCGACCACGATCAGGTCGCAACCGGACAGGGCCTCGAAAGCCACCGCCAGCCGGGCGCGACCCTCATCCTCTGAGGCTATGGAGATATTGGATTCGATCGGCGCGATGTCCGGCATAGGGGCCTCAGCGGCATTGGCAGCGAGCCAGGCCCTGCGGTTGTCGACGAAGTGGGCCAGGGACTGCTGGCGCACGTCCAGGTCGAGGACGCCGACACGGACACCTTGGTGCAGCAAAGCGGTCATGAGGTGGATGGCGAGGGTGGACTTTCCCGCGCCGCCCTTCTCGTTTCCCACGACGATGACGTCAGCCATCAGATCTCTCCGCTGGAGCCTGTTTCCTTCAGATGGAACGTCTGAAGGGGCAAAGCAGGCTCTAAGTCCAAAAAGCCAGATCCTGTTTGGATCCGATAGCCTGTTCCCACTTATCGGAACAGGATCTGGCGGGACCGATTCCCGACGGCCACAACGTGGTCATCCACCCCCGGCGGCGTCAACGCGGAGGGTCAGATCGCCTGTGGATGGATGGACGCGGCGCATCGACCACCTCGTGATCTGATCCGTCCTACCAGGCGCCTGCCTCGCGCAGGCGACGGGCGAGGTCGTCCGGAATCCCCTCTCCGCCGGCCTCGTCGAGATCCGGAGGCGCGTCGTCTGGATTGAGGTAGCGCCAGCCCTGGAAGGCCCGACGGGGCGTCGGCGCCACGCGCAGGATCCGCGGCTCCAGGTCGATTCGGCAGTGACTCTCCCCGCCTGCCTCCACCCGGGCGATGGACAGTATGCGTTGGCGGCAGAGAATCAGGCCCCGGAAGATCCGGTAGAGCGACCCGCCGTCCAGCAGTTCGTCCACACGCTTGGGCGCCATCCGGGTATGCAGTGGCCAGGGATCGGGGCTGTTCCCGTGCCAGGCCACCAGGTCCTCGATGGTGTCGCAGCCGACGCAGAGCCGGATCATGTGCAGGGTCACGGCGCCTCGCTCCGCACCCACGCCAGGGCCTCGCCCTCCCGGACCTGGTCGCCCACGGCGGCCGACAGGCCCTCGACCACGCCATCGAAGGGCGCGATCAGGCCGTGCTCCATCTTCATCGCCTCGATGACCACCAGGACGTCGCCCCGGGCGACCCGGGCGCCTTCGGCGACCGGAACGGCGACGACCCGGCCCGGCAGGGGGGCGACGACGGATCCGTCACCGCCCGCACCTGCGCCCACTTCAGGGTCCGGAGGATCGGCGGTGAAGCGGAATGCGGTCCCCGACTCGAAGAGCACCAGGCCTTCGCCGGTATCGAGAAGGTCCGCCTCCACGTCCTCCCCGTCGAGGTGGACGACCAGGGGCTGACCGTCGCACCAGAGGCCAACGGTCGCCCGGGGCGGCGCGTTGAGGCGGAAGCCCACCAGTCCCGCCGACGGGGCGCTGGCGCCTTCCGCGGCCAGGGCTCCCAGGGCCTCGGCGGCGGCCCTGGCGAGGTTGGGCGAGGGTCCGGCGGGGGTCGCCAGTCGGTCTATCCGGGCTTCGATGAAGTCGGTGTCGATCCGCCCGGTCAGGAAGTCGGGGTCGTCCAGGCACTTCGCCAGGAAGGCCGCGTTGGTCTGCAGGGGCCAGGTCTCGACCCCGGCGCAGGCCTCGGCCAGGACCTCCGTCGCCCCCTCCCGGGTCGGCGCCCAGGCGATCAGCTTGGCGATGAGGGAATCGTAGTGCGGCCCCACCTCGTCGCCGGCCTCGACGCCGGAATCAATCCGCACGTCCTCGGGCAGGCGCAGGTGATCCAGCCGGCCAATAGACGGGATGAAGCCCCGCTCGGGAACCTCTGCGCAGAGCCGCGCCTCCACGGCCCAGCCGTCCAGGGCGATTTGGTCCTGGGACAGGGGCAGGGGCTCGCCGGCGGCGACCCGGAACTGCCATTCCACCAGGTCCACCCCGGTGACAGCCTCGGTCACAGGATGCTCGACCTGCAGCCGCGTGTTCATCTCCATGAACCAGATGCGATCGGCGCGCAGACCGTCGCGGGCATCGGCGATGAACTCCACCGTACCCGCGCCGACATAGTCCACCGCCCGCGCAGCGGCGAGGGCCGCAGCGCAAACCGCGGCGCGCACCTCATCGGTCATGCCCGGGGCGGGCGCCTCCTCGATCACCTTCTGGCGGCGGCGTTGCAGGGAGCAGTCGCGTTCGAACAGGTGGACGAGGCCGCCATGGGCGTCGCCGAACACCTGCACCTCGATGTGGCGGGGGGCCTCGATGCAGCGTTCCAGCAGGACCCTGTCGTCCCCGAAGGCGGCCAGGGCCTCCCGTCGGCAGGCGGCCAGGGCGGCGGCAAAGCCGGCACCATCGTCGACCCGTCGGATGCCGCGACCACCGCCCCCCGCCGCCGCCTTGATCAGGACCGGCCAGCCTAGGTCCCGGGCGGCGGCGAAGAGGGTCGCCTCGCGACCGTCATCCCCCTGCCAGCCGGGTGTCACCGGAACGCCGGCGGCGATCATCCGTTCCCGGGCGGAGTCCTTCAGTCCCATGGCCCGGATGGCCCCGGGCGAGGGCCCGATCCAGATCAGGCCCGCCGCCTGCACCGCCTCCGCGAAGGCCGCGGTCTCGGACAGGAAGCCGTAGCCCGGATGCACGGCCTCGGCCCCGCTCTCCAGCGCTGCGGCGACCAGGTCGGGAATGGACAGGTAGCTCTCCGTCGCCGGGGCCGGGCCGATGCGCACGGCCCGGTCAGCATCCCGCACGTGGGCAGAGTCGAGGTCGGCATCCGAGCAAACGGCCACCGTCTCGATTCCAAGCTGGCGGGCGGTACGGAAGATCCGGCGGGCGATCTCGCCCCGGTTGGCGACAAGGACGGAGCGGAACACGGGTTGGGTCAGCCCTGCCCAGCCCAGGAGGGCCGCTGGCGGGCGAGGAAGGCGGCCACGCCCTCGCGGCCCTCTTCGCTGACCCGGGCCTGGGCGATCCGGCGGGCGGTGTCCTCCATGAGGGCCTGGTCGATCTGGCGCCAGGCGACGGCGTCCACCAGGGCCTTGGAGGCGGCGATGGCGCCCGGGGCGCAGGCCATGGCCTCACCAGCGATACGGTCGGCAGCGGTGGCAAGGTCTGCGGCGTCCTCGACCAGCTCGGAAACCAGGCCCAGGCGCAGGGCCTCGTCGGCGTCGAAGGCTCGGGCCGAGGCGAACAGGCCCCGGGAGGCCCGGGGGCCGATGGCGGCCACGATGTAGGGGCTGATGGTGGCGGCGATCAGTCCCAGCCTGGCCTCGGAGAAACCGAACTTCGCAGACCGTTCGGCCACGGCCTGGTCGCAGGCGGCGGCAAGGCCGCAGCCCCCGCCCCAGGCACCGCCCTGTACCAGGGCCACCGTCAGGGCCGGGATGTCCCAGAGGGCCTTGAGCATGCGCGCCAGGCCCATGGCATCCTCGCGGTTCTCGGCCTCGGTCCAATGGGCGGCGTCGCGCATCCAGTTCAGATCGGCCCCGGCGGAGAAGACCGTGCCAGCACCGCGCAGGAAGACCACCCGCACGCCCTCGGCGGCCTGCAGGGTCTCGAAGGTCTCGCGCAGGGCGCCGATCAGCTCGGCGTTGAAACTGTTGCGCGCCTCCGGACGGTTCAGGGTGACCACGGCCACCCCTTCCTGTGTGGTATCCAGGCGCACCAGGTCGGAGCTGGCGTCGCTGTCGACGCCCTCGACCAGGGGATCTGCGATCGGGTTGGTCATTAAGGGGCTCCGGGTTGGGGGTCGGTCACATTCGGAAGACGCCGAAGCGCGTCGGCGCGACGGGGGCGTTCAGGGCGGCGGACAGGGACAGGCCCAGCACGTCGCGGGTCTGGGCGGGGTCGATGATCCCGTCGTCCCAGAGGCGGGCGGTGGCGAAGTAGGGATCGCCTTCGGCCTCGTAGCGCTCGCGGACCGGCGCCTTGAAGGCCTCTTCCTCATCGGCGGGCCAGTCGCCCCCCCGGGCCTCGATCCCGTCCCGGCGGATCGTTGCCAGGACGCTGGCAGCCTGCTCGCCGCCCATGACCGAGATTCGGGCGTTGGGCCAGCTCCAGAGGAAGCGCGGAGAATAGGCCCGGCCGCACATGCCGTAGTTGCCCGCCCCGAATGAGCCGCCGATCAGGACGGTCAGCTTGGGCACCTCGGCGCAGGCCACGGCGGTGACCAGCTTGGCGCCGTCCCGGGCGATACCGCCGGCCTCATAGCGGCCGCCGACCATGAAGCCCGAGATGTTCTGGAGGAAGAGGAGGGGGATGCCCCTCTGGCAGGCCAGCTCGATGAAGTGGGCACCCTTGAGAGCGCTCTCCGAGAACAGGATGCCGTTATTGGCGAGGATGGCCACGGGATAGCCCCAGATGCGGGCAAAGCCGCAGACCAGGGTCTGGCCGTAGAGGGCCTTGAATTCCTCGAAGACCGAGCCGTCGACGATCCGGGCGATCAGCTCGCGCACGTCGTAGGGCGCGCGGACATCCTGGGGGATGACCCCATGGATCTCCTCGGGGTCGAACAGGGGCGGGCGGGGATCGGCCAGGACCGGGCCTTCGGGCCGGCGGGTGTTCAGGCCGGCTACGATGCGGCGGACGATGGCCAGGGCGTGCAGGTCGTCCTCGGCCACGTGATCCACAACACCCGAGCGGCGGCCGTGGACGTCAGCGCCACCGAGGTCCGAAGCGGAGATGATCTCGCCCGTGGCCGCCTTCACCAGGGGCGGGCCGCCCAGGAAGATGGTGCCCTGGCTCTCCGGCCCGGTCCCGCGAACGATGACGGTCTCGTCGGACATGGCCGGGACGTAGGCGCCCCCCGCCGTGCACGAGCCCATGACGCAGGCGATCTGGGCGATCCCGCGGGCACTCATGCGGGCCTGGTTGAAGAAGATGCGCCCGAAGTGATCCCGGTCGGGGAAGACCTCGGCCTGGTGCGGCAGGTTGGCCCCGCCGGAGTCCACCAGGTAGACGCAGGGCAGGTTGTTCTGCTCGGCGATCTCCTGTGCCCGCAGGTGTTTCTTCACGGTCAGGGGGAAGTAGGCGCCACCCTTCACCGTGGCATCGTTGGCGAGGATCATCACCTCGCGCCCGCTGACGCGGCCGATCCCGGCGATCAGACCGGCGGCGGGAGCCTCGTCATCGTAGAGGCCGAAGGCCGTCAGGGCACCGATCTCCAGGAAGGGCGCGCCGGGGTCCAGCAGCCCCTCAACCCGGTCCCGGGGCAGGAGCTTGCCGCGGGCCGCGTGCCGACGACGGCTGTCCTCGGGCCCTCCCGCCGCCGCCAGGGCAGTGCGCTCCCGCAGGCGGGCGGCGAGGCCGAGGTTGACCTCCGCATTGGCGCGGAAGGCCGCCGAGGCCGGGTCGAGGGCGGACTTCAGGACGGGCATGCACAAGGCATAGCCGGGGCCCGGCCCGGCGGCTAGTCCGTGCTGACCGCAGGCGCGGGCGCGTTTCTCATTGTCGCAGAAGCGGGATAGTCTTCCGGACGTGCCCTCACCGACCGGACCCGCCCTTACCCAGCTCTTCGAGACCGCCCGCCAGACCGGCTCGGGACGGTGGTGGTGCCTGCCGGGCGGAAGCGACCTTTTTCGTCCCGGCGAACCGGCGGATGAACTGCATTTCCTGAGGGCCGGGAGGCTGGGCGCCTTCCGCATCGAGGACCATGAAGAGCCGCGCTTCCTGGGCGTCGTCCGTCCTGGCGAGCCAGCCGGCGAAATGAGCCTGATCGCCGGAAGCCTGCACTCGGGCCAGCTGACCGCCCTCAGGGATTCCGAAATCGTCTCCGTTGACCGGGACGCCTTCTTCGAGGCCTGCGACGCCGATCCGGACATCATGGTGGACGTGGCGCGGCAGATGGTTGGCCGCGCCCGGAACGCCGGGCGGCCCACTGCCCTGGTCGAGCCCGCGGTTTTCGGCTTTGTCGCCGCCGGGCCGATGGACGGCCTGCGGGATCTGGTGGAGTCCCTCGCCGCGCGCATACGGGCGACCGGCTATTCCGTCGCTGTCGCCGGGGTCGAGGCCCAGGACGAAGAGTCCTCCTGGTTCTCGAACCTCGAGCACGGGGTCGACTACGTCCTCTACATGGCAAATCTGGAGGAACAGGCCTGGGCGGCCAAGATCGCCCGCCAGGTTGACCGGCTCTTCCGCGTCGGGCGAGGCGATTACCCGCCACCGCCCGGATCCGCCGCCGCGACGCCGGCGGCGCTTGGCCTTGGTGCTGAACTGGTCCTCGTCCAGCCGGCGGGTATCCGCAGGCCAAGGGGCAGCGAGGCCTGGATGACGGCGACCGCGGCGGCGGGGCTGACCCATATCCGCCGGGGCGACCCCGGGGACCTCGAACGGCTGGTCCGGCGGCTGACCGGCAGGGCCGTGGGCCTGGTCCTGTCGGGCGGCGGCGCCCGGGCCTACGCCCACGTCGGGGTCATCCGCGCCTTCAGGGAGCGGGGGGTGCCCATCGACTTTGTCGGCGGCGCGTCCATGGGCGCGGTCATCGCCGCTGGCCTGGCCCTCGGCTGGGACCTGGACGAAATGGACCGTCGGATCCGCCTCGCCTTCGTGGACTCCAGTCCTGTGGATGACATCGCCTTCCCCATGCTCGCCATGATCCGGGGTGGAAAGGTCGCCCGCAGGCTCGAGGAGAACTTCGGCGACGTGCAGTTCGCCGACCTCTGGCGGCCCTGCTTCTGCGTCTCGTCCAACCTGACCACGGGCGTACCGCAGGTGCACAGGCGGGGCCTTGTCCGGGCGGCCCTGCGCGCCTCGATCTCCCTACCCGGCCTCCTGCCTCCCGCCACCCAGGGCCAGAATGTCCTGGTGGACGGTGCCGTCCTGAAGAACCTGCCCGTGGACGTCATGCGCAGCAGCCTTTCCGGGCCTATCATCGGGGTCGACGTCAGTCGTGGCCTGTCCATCACCGCCGCCGACATTGTCCGGCCGCGCTCCATGCTGCGCTGGATCCTCTCGGGCCAGTGGCGCAAGGGACCGCCCATCGTCTCCCTTCTGATCCGGGCCGCCACCGTATCCTCTGGCCGCGACCTGGCCGCGGATCGGGAGGCGGCGGACGTCCTCATTGTGCCCGAGCTGGCCGGGGTCGAGATCCGGGACTGGAGCGCCTATGACCCTGCCGTGGCTGCTGGCTACGCCGCCGCCATCGCCGCGCTCGACCACCTGGACCGCCCGCTGGAAGACCTGCGCAGGCGCACGCCCCAGCCGGTCCCCGCATCCCCCTGACAGGACAAAAAAGCCAGCTTGTCAGACCCGGCGAAGCAGGCACACGCTGGTGTCCTTGTCCAACCCTTGAAAGGAGGTGATCCAGTGTCTCACCGTTATCTCTCGGAAGTCGCTGCTGGATTTATGACCTCCGCGCTCGCGCGGTAGCATTCTCCCATCGTCCTTGTGCGAAGCTGTGACTTCCACGATCGGTGTCGGGCGGCTCGGGAAACCGGGCCGCCCGTTTCGTTTTGGGGCCTGGGTGCGGCTGTAGCCGGCGGGTAGAGCGGAGGACAAGGAATGCAGGACGAGGACCAAGCCTGGACCGCGGTGGATGCCTACTTCGCTGAGAGGCTCATCGGAAAGGACCCCTTGCGGTCCGAAATCCTGGAGACGAACGCCGCCCAAGGCCTTCCTCCCCACGACGTCTCACCCCTGCAAGGCCGGTTCCTGTCCCTTCTGGTCAAGGCCACGGGTGCCCGTCGCATCCTGGAGATCGGGACCCTGGGCGGGGTCTCGGCGACCTGGATGGCGCAAGCCCTGCCGGCCGGGGGCCAGCTGATCTCCCTGGAGGTGTCCCCGGATTACGCTGCCCTGGCCCGTCAGAGCCTGGACCGCGCGGGGATCGGCGACCGGGTTCAGATCCTTGTCGGTCCAGCCCTGGAGTCCCTGGCCCGCCTCGCCGCGGACGCCGGCCCGGCGTTTGACCTCGTCTTCATCGATGCCGACAAGCCGAACAATCCCGCCTATCTGGATTGGGCGCTGAAGCTGACACGGCCTGGCGGCCTTATCATCGGCGACAATGTGGTTCGCGGCGGCGCCGTTCTGGAGTCCGACTCCGAAGATGATCGAGTCCGGGGCGTCCGGACCTTCACCGAGCGTCTCGGACGCGAACCGCGCCTGTTCTCAACCGCCCTGCAGACCGTCGGTGAAAAGGGATGGGACGGCATGACCCTGTCCTTCGTCGAGACATAGACCCGCGCTCAGAGTCGCCTCAGGCGCCGATCAGCTCCCGGCCGATCAGGTAGCGGCGGATCTCGTTGGTGCCCGCGCCGATGTCGTAGAGCTTGGCGTCGCGCAGCAGGCGCTCGGCGGGGAAGTCGCGGGTGTAGCCCGCGCCGCCCAGGGCCTGGATCGCCTCCAGCGCGACCTTCACGGCGTTTTCCGAGGCCAGGAGGATGGCGCCGGCGGCATCGTGGCGGGTCGCCTGGCCCGCGTCGCAGGCCCGCGCCACGGCATAGACATAGGCCCGGGCCGAGTTCAGGGCGACGTACATGTCCGCCACCTTGGCCTGGATGAGCTGGAAGGCGCCGATGGCCTGGCCAAACTGGCGGCGCTCGCGGACATAGGGCACGACCAGGTCCAGGCAGGCCTGCATGATGCCCAGTGGACCCCCCGCCAGCACCGCCCGCTCGTAGTCCAGCCCGCTCATCAGGACGCCGACGCCGCTGTTCACCGGCCCCATGACGCTCTCCTCGGGAACCTCGCAGTCCTGGAAGACCAGCTCTGCCGTGTCGGAGCCCCGCATGCCCATCTTGTCGAGTTTCGGACTGGTGGAGAAGCCGGCGAAACCGCGCTCGATCAGGAAGGCGGTGATGCCCCGGGGGCCGGCGTCTGGATCTGTGCGGGCATAGACCACCAGGACGTCAGCGTGGGGGCCGTTGGTGATCCAGAACTTGGTTCCGTTGAGGACATAGCGGTCGCCGCGCCGCTCGGCGCGCAGGCGCATGGAGACGACGTCCGAGCCCGACCCCGCCTCGCTCATGGCCAGGGCGCCGACATGCTCACCCGAGATCAGCCGGGGCAGATGGCGCGCCTTCTGGGACTCGGTTCCCCAGCGGCGGATCTGGTTCACGCAGAGGTTGGAATGGGCACCGTAGGACAGGCCCACCGAGGCCGAGGCCCTGGAGATCTCCTCCATGGCGACCACGTGCTCGAGATAGCCCAGGCCGGCACCGCCATCCTCGGCCTCCACCGTGAGGCCCAGGAGGCCCAGGGCGCCCATCTGTGGCCAGAGGTCGCGGGGGAAGGCGTTGTCCCGGTCGATGGCCGCCGCGCGCGGGGCGATGTGGTCAGCGGCAAAGCGGGCGACGGAGGCCCGCAGGGCGTCGGTGGTCTCGCCCAGGGCGAAGTCGAATTCAGGCTGGCTCATGGCCCCTGCGTTAGCACGGGATAGCCCCGGGGGCGAGGTGGCGGAGCCCGGCGGGACGCCTAGAACATGATCAGCCGGGCGATGCCGAGGAGGGCCAGGAAGCCCATGAAGTCGGTCGCGAAGGTCACCAGAACGGAGGACGAGACCGCCGGATCCCGGCCGAGACGGTCCAGAATGATCGGGGCCAGGATCCCGGCCAGGGCGGCGACGAAGAAGTTGGCCACGATGGCCAGCCCCACGGTGAGGGCAAGTCGCGGATCCTGGAACAGGACCCAGACGGCGGCGGCCAGGAGCACGGCCAGGATGGAGCCGTTCAGGAGGCCCGTCGCCACCTCGCGGCCGATGATGCGGGCCGAGTTGGCGGCGTTCAGCTCCCGGCTCGACAGGGCGCGAACCGCCACGGCGAGGGTCTGGGTGCCGGCGTTCCCGCCGAGGGAGGAGACGATGGGCATGAGGATGGCCAGGGTCAGGACCTGGGCGATCACCCCCTGGAAGGCGCCGATCACGCTGGAGGCCAGGGCCGCCGTGCCCAGGTTGAGGACCAGCCAGGGCAGGCGCGAGCGGATGGCACCGGCCAGGCTGGCGTCACGTCCGACATCGGACACGCCGGCCAGGGCCAGGATGTCCTCCTCGCCCGCCTCGCGGATGACGCCGACGATGTCGTCGACAGTCAGCTGGCCCACCAGCCGGCCGCCCGGCTCGACCACCGGGGCGGAGATCAGGTGGTACTTATCGAAGATGTAGGCCGCCTCTTCCTGGTCCATGCCCACCGGAATCTCGGTGAGGGGCTCCATGATCCGGGCCAGGGGCGTGTCGCGGTCATGCCGCAACAGGCGGCTGACAGGAACCCCGCCCAGGGGCCGGTGGGAGGGATCGACTACGTAGACATCGAAGAACAGCTCCGGCATCTCATCGTCGGCCGCAAGGAAGTGATCGAGGGCCTGGCCGACGGTCCAGAACTGGGGCGCTGAGGCCACCTCGCGCTGCATCAGGCGGCCAGCGGACTCTTCCTCGTAGGCCAGGGAGGTCTCGATGGCGGCCCGGTCGACGTCGGGCAGGGCAGCCAGGACCTGGGCCCGCTTGTCGTCCTCCAGGTCCTCGACCAGATCCACGACGTCGTCGGAGTCCAGCTCGCCGAGGGCCCGGACCAGGGTGGCCGAGGACATGCGATCAAGCAGTTCCTCGCGGATCTCGGGCTCGATCTCGGACAGGATCTCGGCCAGGGCCTCGGGGTCGAGGTGGGCCATCACCTCCTCGCGATCCCCCGCGGACAGGAAGCCCATCAGGTCGGCGACGTCGGCGGGATGGAGGGCGGCCAGGAGTTCGCGCAGGCGCTCGGCGTCGCCCCGGTCGGCGGCGTCGACCACAAGGGCCACGAAGTCGGGATTGAGGGCATAGTCGTCGCCGAGGGCCAGGTCCTCGAGATCCTCGACGACTGGACCGCCCGACATCACGTCATCACGCAGGGAATGTTCAGTGTCGCGGCTCATGCGGACCTGCCCCCCCTATGCGTTTCAGACTGGACCTTGTCCCCGGACCCTTTGTCTCACTGGTGCGGTCGAGAAGACTCGAACTTCCACGGGTTGCCCCACAGCGACCTCAACGCTGCGCGTCTACCAATTCCGCCACGACCGCGCGTGGTGAGCGGGGGGCCTACCAAAGCCGGACGGCTTTGTGAAGCGCGATCAGGAACTGGAGCCCGCCATGAAGTCGTAGACGTCCGCCGCCCGCGTCACCATGATGGCGATGCGGTCGTCATTTACCTGGATCTCGCCACGGGCCACCGGGTGGTTGTTGGCGAGGATCCAGACCTCGTCATTGACCGTGGCGTCCAGGGGGATGACAGCACCCCGGCCCATCCGGAGCAGTTGGGCCATGGGAAGGATCGACCGGCCAAGTAGGACCGAGATTTCGACGTTGACGGCGTTGATCTGGCCCAAGGCGGGTCACCTTCCAAGAACGCAAGCCGGGGCCGCGCACAGCTTGCGCGGCGACTCATCCGCAATCAGATTGCGCGCAACATGATTGATCGGACGTTAAACAAGCCGGACTTCCGGCGCACCGACGGCGGAACCTGCGGCTGGGCCGTCTCACCAGGGTTGACGCCCTATCCCGAGGCGGCGGCGGCCATGGAGGCCCGGGCCGAGGCCATCGCCTGCGGCGAGGCCGCCGAACTGGTCTGGCTACTCGAGCACCCGCCCCTCTATACCGCCGGGGTCTCGGCGCGGGACGCCGACCTCCTTGATGCCGATCGGTTCCCGGTCTTCCGCAGTCCCCGGGGCGGGCAGTACACCTACCATGGCCCCGGCCAGAGGGTGGTCTACGTCCTGCTCGATCTGTCAGCCCGCCAGAAAGACATCCGCGCCTATGTGCAGGCCCTCGAAGCCTGGATCCTCGCGGCCCTGGCCCGGTTCGCTGTCGACGGCCTGGTCCGCGAGGGCCGGGTGGGCGTCTGGGTCGAGCGGCGCAGCCCCGGGGTGCCGGTCCGGGAGGACAAGATCGCCGCCATCGGCGTCAAGGTCCGACGCTGGGTCTCGTTCCACGGGATTTCGCTGAACGTCGATCCGGACCTCTCACACTTCAGCGGCATCGTGCCCTGCGGCCAGACGGCCCATGGGGTGACCAGCCTTGCAGACCTAGGCCTGACCTGCAGCCTCGAGGATGCAGACGAAGCCCTGCGCTCTGCCTTCAACGGGGTGTTCGGGCCAGTGACGCCAGCGGAACCGCCAGTCTAGGCGAGGTCTAGGCGAGGGCCGAACCTCCGGCTGGCGGTGGCCCGTAGCGGTTCACCCCGGTCTCGCCGGAGAGTACGCCCAGCTCCACCACTGCCCAGATCAGCACTAGGACGAAGGGAAAGTCGAGGAACCCCGCGGGCTGGGGCCAGACGGCAACCAGGGCGGCCAGGACCAGGGCGGCAAACCAGCCGTTTCGTCCTCGGTCATGCAGGCGCCGGGCTAGAAGGCAGGCCGCGACCCAGACCAGGAGCGGCCAGACCAGCCAGCCGGTGATCCACTGCAGGGGCCCCGCGGACACGGCGTCGTAGACGACGGCGATGGCCAGGAGGACCAGGGCCGAGACCAGGAAGTCCCGGCGGCCCAGCCGGCCCTCGGCGCTGAGGAAGCGGGCGGCCAGGGCGTCCCGCCCGGAGGGAGGAGGCGTCGTTCCGGTCACGTGGCGCGCGCCGGATCGCTCTGGGCCCAGGCCGGGCGGCGGGTGAAGGCCTCGAAGAAGGCGGTCAGCCTTGGCCGGCCAGGGCGCCAGGGCTCGCTGGAGAAACGGAAATCGAGGTAGCCGAGGGCGCAGGCGACGGCGATGTCACAGATCCGGGTGTCGTCGCCGGGGCGGAGTTCTGCACCCTCCAGCATGTCGAGGACCCGCCGGATCTTTTCGCCCTGCCCCCTTCGCCAGTCGGCCCAGCGCAGGGGCTCGGGCCGCAGCGCCTCCTCGTACCGGGCAAGCAGGGCCGCATCGAGCAGGCCGTCTGCGGCGGCGTGGAGGGTCTGCACCCGCCAGCGGGCCTCGCCATCGGCAGGGCACAACCGCCGGGGAGTGAGGCTGTCGAGGTAGTCGGCGATCACCCGGCTGTCGAAAAGGGCGTCAGCGTCATCCGTGATCAGGACCGGGATCTTGCCGAGGGGGTTCAGGGCCGAGAGCTCGGGCGTGTCGGCGACCGGCGAGGCGGACGCGTTCGCCGCCTCGATCTGGCCTTCGAGGCCGAGCTCTGCAGCGGCCAGCCAGACCTTCCGGGCATAGGGCGAGGCGGGGGAGAGCAGGAGCTTCATGGGGCCATCTTGCCGCGCCTGCCGGGCTTAGGGTAGCGGCAAAAGACGGTCCCTGGCCTCATGCCGGGTCGAAGCGCAGGGGCCCACCCCAGAAGGTGGCGACGAGGCCGTTCTGCGGGCCGGGCGATCCGGTGGTGAGGAAGCGGCGCTGGCCGGTTCCGCCGGCCATGTATTCCGGGTGCCGCTCCAGATAGCGACCCAGCGCCTCGGCGGTGGCATCCGGCTGGTGGATCAGCGGCGTGCCGGGCGGCAGGGCGGCGCGAAACAGGTCGGCGACGATCTCATAGTGGGTGCAGCCGAGCACGGCCCGGTCAGGATGCCGACCGATACGGCGGCGCAGGGCATCGACATGGCCCGCGATCTCCGTCGCCAGAACCGCCTGACCAGCACCATCCTCGATCATCCGCGCCAGGTTCGGACAGGGCTCGGAGAAGACGGCGAGGTCCTGCTTGCGCTTGTCGATCTCGATCTCGAAAACGCGACTGCTGGCCGTGCCGGGGGTGGAAAAGACGCCGAGAACATCCACCTTGGTCACCTGTTCGCCGCGGCGTTCGGCCTCATGCTCCCAGGGCAAGCCGGTGGCCGCCTCGATGGTCGGGACAATGATCCCCAGCACATTCAGGGTGCGGCCCGTCTCGCGGCGATATCCCGGTAGCCAGGTCTGCTGCAGCCGGCGCAGGGCGATGGCCGAAGCGGTGTTGCAGGCCAGCACGACAAGGCTGGCACCCTCATCGAACAGCCGGATACAGCCGGCCCGGGTGAGGTCGACAATCTCCTCGCCGGGGCGGCCGCCGTAGGGCGCATTGGCCTGATCGGCGAGATAGACGAAGTCGGCGGCCGGAAACCGCTCGACGAGCGCACGGTGCACGGACAGGCCGCCAACACCGGAATCGAAGACGCCAATGGACATGAACTGGCTTTAGCGCCCCACCCGCGAGGCGTCCATGCGGCGCATTACAGTCCGTTCATGTGACGATCGTCGGGAATGCGCCCAAGATGCCTCATTATGACGTTTTTCTGACCACGGAGCGATCATGCATCGACGCCATGTCCTTATCGGGGGCGCGAGCCTCTTCGCCGTCACCGGCTGCGCCTCGACAGGCAGCCTAGTCGGAGGCGGAGCTTCCGCCACCACCCTCGCCGGGGACGCCGCGGTCGCCCGCGCGGTCCTGCCGAGCCAGACCCCGAAGGCCGAACTGCTGCAGAAGTGGACCGGCCCCTACGGCGGCGTGCCACCCTGGGACAAGGTGAGCGCCCCCAAGCTGCGCCAAGCCATCCTGGAGGGCATCGACCTGCAGCGCGCCGAGATCCTGGCGATCGCAAACAACCCCGAGCCTGCGACCTTCGCCAATACCCTGGTGCCGATGCAGATGGCCGGCGAGCCGCTGGACCGCGCCCTGTCACTGTTCGGCGTGATGACCCAGAACATCGGCTCGGACGACTACAATACCGTGGACACCGAGGTGTCGCCGCTGCTGTCGGCCGCCAGTGACGAGATCACCTTCAACGAAGCCCTGTTCAAGCGCGTCAAGGCGGTCGCTGACGGTGCCGCCGCCGCCGGCCTGACGGCCGAGCAGACCCGCGTGGCAACCCGCAGCCGCGACAGCTTCGTGCGCAACGGCGCAGCGCTCGACGCGGCCGGCAAGGCCGAACTGGGCCGCATCAACACCGCCCTGTCCAACGTCTTCACAAGCTTTGGCCAGAAGGTCGTCGCCGACGAAAAGACCTGGACCGTGATCTCGAGCGAAGCCGGCACGGCCGGCATGCCCGCATCCAACAAGGCGGCTGCCGCCGCCGCTGCACGGTCCCGCGGGATCCAGGGCTGGGCGATCGTCAACACCCGCTCGAGCGTCGATCCCTTCCTGACCTTCGCCGATGATCGCGGTCTGCGCGAGAAGGTCTGGCGCAAGTTCGTCGGCCGTGGCGACAACGGCGACGCCAACGACACGAACGCGACCATCGCCGAGATCGTGAAACTGCGGGCCGAGCGCGCGAAGCTGCTGGGCTTTGCCCACCACGCCGACTGGCGGATGCAGGACACGATGGCCAAGACCCCGGCCAAGGCGATGGACCTGATGAACCGCGTCTGGGTGCCGGCCAAGGCGCGCGTCGCCGAGGAAGTGGCCGACATGCGCAAGATCGCCGGCCATGACATCGAACCCTGGGACTACCTCTACTTCGCCGAGAAGGTCCGTAAGGTGAAGTACGACCTCGATACCAACGAGATCAAACCGTACTTCGAACTGAACAACGTCAAGCGCGGTGCCTTCTACATGGCCGAGCGCCTGTACGGCTTCGACTTCGTCCGGCTGCCCGCCGGGACGGTTCCCGGCTTCCACCCCGACGTCGAGGTCTTTGAGGTCAAGGACAAGGCCAGCGGGCGTCACATCGGCCTGTTCTACTCCGACGATTTTGCCCGCCCCGGCAAGCGGTCAGGCGCCTGGATGACCACCTACCGGGCGTACTCGACGTTCGACGGGCCGCAGAACGTGCTGGCGTCCAACAACAACAACTTCACCAAGGCCGAGCCCGGCCAGCCGCTGCTGATCTCGCTGGACGACGCCGAGACCCTGTTCCACGAGTTCGGCCACGCCCTGCACTACCTGTCGTCGACGGTGACCTATCCGGCGCTGGGCAACACGCCGCGGGATTATGTGGAGTATCCCTCGCAGGTCCACGAGCACTGGGTGCTGAGCCGGCCGATCCTCGATGGCTTCATGAAGCACGTCGAAACCGGCCAGCCCATGCCGCAGGCGCTGGTCGACAAGATCGAGGCCTCGCAGACCTTCAACCAGGGCTATGCGACGGTCAGCTACCTGTCCTCGGCCCTGGTCGACATGGACCTGCACACCCGGGCCACACCGCCGACCAACATCGACGCCTTCGAGCGGGAGAGCCTGGCGCGGCTGGGCATGCCGAAGCAGATCGTGATGCGGCATCGTCTGCCGCAGTTCAATCACCTGTTCACCTCCGACGCCTACTCGGCCGGCTACTATTCCTACCTCTGGTCGGAAGTGATGGACGCCGACACATGGGCCTACTTCGAGGAGTCGGGCGACGTGTTCAATCCGGACATCGCCCGCCGCTACAAGGCGATCATCCTGGCCGAGGGCAACACCACCGACCGGGCCGAGGCCTACCGTCGCTTCCGGGGTCGCGACCCGGACGTGACCGCGCTCCTGAAGGTTCGGGGCTTCCCCGTCTCCTGACGCCAAGTGGGGACACGTACGTCCGTGCGTGTCCCCGCGAGCCGAGCTTGATTTCGCGGCCTTTTCCACTCATAAGGTCCGCCTTCCGGCGCAGATGCAGTTCAGCGCCCTCTACCGTCACGACCCCCAACCGGACTTCAGGGTGGGACGAGGGCGGCGAGGCCCCCCGTTGACGTGATCGTCCACGGGGGCGAATTGCGTTTGGCCTCTCGACTTGGATTGACGGTTCGGAACGGCATGTTCGACAGCCTTACAGAACGACTTGGCAGCGTCTTCGACCGGCTCTCCGGTCGGGGCGTTCTGGGTGAAAAGGACATCGACGACGCGCTGCGCGAGGTTCGCGTCGCCCTGATCGAGGCTGACGTTGCCCTTCCGGTGGTCAAGGAGTTCATCAGCAAGGCCCGCGAGGACGCGCTGGGCGAGGCGGTGATCCGCTCGATCCGGCCGGCCGACCAGGTGGTCAAGATCGTCTACGACGGCCTGGTAGAGATGCTCGGCGGCGAGGAGCCGGTCGGGCTCCAGCTGGCCCTGAACCCGCCATCGGTGATCCTGATGGCCGGCCTGCAGGGCTCGGGCAAGACGACCACCTCGGCCAAGCTGGCGCTGCGCCTGACAAAGATGGACCGCAAGAAGGTCCTTATGGCCTCGCTGGACACGCGCCGTCCCGCCGCCATGGAACAGCTGGCGCTGCTGGGGACCCAGGTCGGGGTCGACACCCTGCCGATCATCGCAGGCCAGACGGCGACCGACATCGCCAGGCGCGCGATCCAGGCGGCCAAGCTCAGCGGCTATGACGTCCTGATCCTCGACACTGCCGGCCGCACCACGCTGGACGAGCAGATGATGACCGAGGCTGCGCAGATCGCGCAGATCGCCTCGCCGACCGAGACCCTGCTGGTCGCCGACAGCCTGACCGGCCAGGACGCCGTCCGCACAGCCCGCGCCTTCCACGAACGCCTGCCCCTGACCGGCCTTGTCCTGACCCGGGCGGACGGCGACGGCCGGGGCGGCGCGGCCCTTTCCATGCGGGCGGTCACCGGCCTGCCCATCAAGTTCCTTGGCGTCTCCGAGAAGATCGACGGCCTCGACGTCTTTGACGCCGCCCGGGTAGCCGGTCGTATCCTCGGACAGGGGGACATCGTCGCCCTTGTGGAGAAGGCCAGCCAGGATCTCGACACCGCCAAGGCCGAGGCCATGGCCCGTCGCCTGGCCAAGGGCCAGTTCGACCTCGACATGATGGCCGACCAACTGGCCCAGATGAAGCGGATGGGCGGCATGGAGGGCCTGATGGGCCTCCTCCCCGGGGTCCAGAAGATCAAGAAGCAGATCGCCGAGGCCAACGTCTCGGACAAGGCCCTCGACCGTCAGTTAGCGATCATCTCGTCCATGACCAAGGCCGAGCGCCGCAAGCCCGACATCCTTCAGGCCTCACGCAAACGGCGGATCGCGGCCGGGGCCGGGGTCGACGTGGCCGAGGTCAACCGCCTTCTGAAGCAGCACCGACAGATGGCCGACACCTTCAAGATGATGAGCCGGGACGGCGGCAAGGGCTTCGCACGCATGGCCGGCATGCTCGGGGGCGGTGGCGGGGGGGCCGGTGGACTCGACCGCCTGAAGGCCCTCGGTGGTGGTAAGGTCCCCACTCCGGACGCGGCCCAGCTCGAGGCGCTGGCGAAAATGACCGACAAGCTGCCCGGCGGACTTCCCGGCGGCCTGAAACTCCCCGGACTCGGCGGCGGCCTGCCGCCGGGCTTCAACCCCTTCAAGAAATCCTAATCAGACACTCGAAACTCAAGGACACCCCATGCTCAGGATTCGTCTCGCCCGTGGCGGCGCAAAGAAGCGCCCCTATTACTCCATCGTCGTCGCCGACAGCCATTCGCCCCGCGATGGCCGCTTCATCGAGAAGGTGGGCACCTACAACCCCCTCCTGAAAAAGGACGACCCCACCCGCGTGACCCTCAAGGTCGAGCGCATCCGCGAGTGGATCGCCAAGGGTGCCCAGCCCTCTGACCGCGTCGCCCGCTTCCTGGCCAGCGAAGGCCTGGTCACCTGGCAGGCCGGCAGCAACCTGAAGAAGGGCGAACCCGGCCGAAAGGCCAAGGAGCGCGCCGGGGAAAAGGCCCAGAAGGCCGCTGACCTCGCCGCCGCCGCTGAGGCCGCCGCCGCTGCGCCGCCGCCTGCGCCCGAGCCCGAGCCCGAAGTTCCGGTCGAGGCGGCACCCGTCGCCGAAGCGCCTGCTGACGAAGCAGTCGCCGAGGCCGCTCCGGCGGATGTCGCCGTTGAGGCCCCGGTTGAAGTCGCCACTGAGGCTCCTGCTGAGGTCGCTGCTGAGGTCGCTGCTGAGGCTCCGGCTGAGGAAGCCGTCGCCGAAGAGACCGCCACGAAAGACTGAACCTGACGGCCCGGCGTCCTGCGTCGGGCCGATCCGGGGTCTGAAATGGCGGATCGGCTGATCCTTGTCGGACATATCGCTGGCGCCTTCGGCGTTCGCGGCCATGTGCGCGTGACCAGCTTCACCGCCGATCCCATGACCCTCGCCGGATACCGTGACCTGCGACGAGCGGACGGTACCCCGGCACCGGCACTCTCCAGCGCGCGGCCCGTCAAGGGCGGCCTGGTCGCCCGGGCCGCCGGGGTCGAGACCCGCGAGCAGGCCGAGGCCCTGAGGGGCCTGAAACTGCATGTCCTGCGGGAGGCCCTGCCGGCTCCCGACGAAGACGAGTTCTACCTCACCGACCTGGTCGGAATGCGGGTCGAGACCCCGGATGGCCAGGTCCTCGGGACGGTACGTGGGGTGCAGGACTTCGGCGCGGGCGACCTCCTCGAGATCAAGCCCGAGGGGGCACCCTCCTTCTGGCTGCCCTTCACCCGGGAGGCCGTCCCGGAGGTCGACCTCGCCGGAGGTCGGATCCTCGCCCAACCCCCTGCCGAGACCGAATAGACGAGATCAGTCCTTGCGCATCCGCAGCAGGCCTTCCTGGGCCACGCTCGCCACCAGGACCCCTTCGCGGGAATAGATCGATCCGCGGATAAAGCCCCGGCCACCGGCGGCACTGGGGCTGTCCTGGGTATAGAGGTGCCAGTCGTTGAAGTTCATCGGCTTGTGGAACCACATGGCGTGGTCGAGGCTGGCGGACTGGAAGTTGCGCGTCTGCCAGTGAACCCGGTGCGGCCGCATGGCGGTGGACAACAGGTTCATGTCCGAGGCGTAGGACAGGAGCACCTGGTGCAGGACGGGATCCTCGCCGATCGGCGCCCGGGCGCGGAACCAGACCTCGCTCTTCGGCTCCCGTGCCTCGGGACGTTCACGGTCGAAGTGGCTGGAGCCGTCCACGGGACGCATCTCGATGGGCCGCGGACGCATCGCCCACTTGCGCGCCTCCTCCGGCATCTTCTCAAGGGCCGCCTTGAGAGCCTCGGCTTCTGCGGGAAGTTCGTCGGGTCCGGCCACGGCCGGCATGGCGGCCTGGTGTTCGAAGCCCTCCTCCGGCGCCTGGAAGGAGGCGGCGAGGTTGAAGATCTGCTTGCCGTTCTGGACGGCGATCACCCGGCGGGTGGTAAAGCTGCCCCCGTCGCGGGACCGGTCAACGTCAAAGAGGATCGGTGTGGTCGGGTCACCCGGGCGGATGAAATAGCAGTGCAGGGAATGGCAGACCCTGTCCTCGACCGTGCCATAGGCGGCCAGCAGGGACTGGGCGATGACCTGCCCGCCGAAAATCCGGCCGGGTCCCTCGTTCGGCGACAAGCCGCGGAAGAGGTTCACCTCCAAGCGTTCGAGGGCCAGGGTGTCGACAAGGTTTTCGGGCTGGGACATGGCTCGGGGACCAATGCTGCAAATGCGAAAGGGCAGGGCATAGAGCCAGTCGACCGGCGGGGCAAGGCGAGCCGGAAGCGACGCCGGGACTCGAAAAACACGCCGTCTTCGTCCACAAGCCCCGCATGTCCGAACCGCCGCCCTTCGAGGTCACTGTCCTGACCATGTTCCCCGAGGCCTTTCCCGGGCCGCTGGGGGTTTCGCTGGTCGGGACGGCCTGGCGCGAGGCGGGTCTGTGGTCCCTGGAAACGCTGGACATCCGGGGCTTTTCCAAGGATAAGCGCGGCTTCCTCGACGACACCCCCGCAGGGGGCGGACCGGGGCAGGTGATGCGGGCGGACGTGATCGCCTCGGCGCTCGACAGCGTCGAACGGCGCGGGCGCCCGCTTCTCTATATGAGCGCCCGGGGTCGGCCCCTGACCCAGGCGCGTGTGAAGGACTGGGCCGGCGGGCCGGGACTCATCGTCCTGGCAGGTCGGTTCGAGGGGGTGGACCAGCGGGTGATCGACGCCCGGGGGTTCGAGGAGGTCTCGGTCGGAGACGCGGTCCTCGCCGGTGGCGAGGCGGCGGCCCTGGTGACCATAGAGGCCTGCGTACGGCTCGTGCCCGGCGTCCTCGGCCAGGCGGAGAGCCTCAGTGAAGAGAGTTTCGAGGACGGGCTCCTGGAGCATCCGCAGTTCACGCGACCGCGGACGTTCGAGGGTCTGGAAATTCCGCAGGTTCTGCTCAGCGGCCACCACGCACAGGTGGCGGCCTGGCGCCGGACCGAGCGGGAACAGGCTACGCGGGAACGGCGTCCGGATCTCTGGACTGCCTGGCTCGCCAATCAACAGGCAAAGGGCGATTAAAGCCCGGTACGAAAGGACTGAACCATGAACCTGATCCAGGAACTGGAAAAGGAAGAGGCCGACCGTCTGGTCGCCACCCGCGCCATTCCGGTCTTCCGGCCCGGCGACACCCTCCGCGTCAACGTCCGCATCAAGGAAGGCGAGCGCGAGCGCGTCCAGGCCTATGAGGGTGTGTGCATCGCCCGCCAGGGCCAGGGCATCAACGAGAGCTTCTCGGTCCGCAAGATCTCCTTCGGCGAGGGCGTCGAGCGGATCTTCCCGATCCATTCGCCGAACATCGAGAGCATCGAGGTCAAGCGCCGCGGCGTCGTGCGCCGGGCCAAGCTCTACTACCTGCGCGATCGCCGCGGGAAGTCGGCCCGGATCGCCGAGCGCCAGATGACCCCCGCCGAGCGGGCCCTTGCCGCCGCCGAGCGCGCCGGCACCTCCAGCGACAGCACCGAGGGCTGACCGGCGTGCACGACCGGCTTCCAGCCGGTCGTCCCGACGGAACGTCATGTCCGGCTCCAGCCTTCCTGCCCTTCTCCTGACCGGAGGCTCAGGCCAGGTGGGACTCGCCCTGCGCGAGGCTCCGCCGGCTGGCTTTGAGGTCGTGGCCCCTCCGCGCAGCGAACTGGACCTGGCAGACGCCGGGTCGGTGCGCCGCTGGGTGGGAGACCGGCCCTGGGCCGCGGTGGTCAACGCCGGGGCCTGGACTGCGGTAGACGCTGCTGAAACCCACGCCGCCGAGGCCTGGGCGGCCAACGCCCACGGGCCGGCCATACTGGCCCGCGCCACCGCAGAGCGCGGCCTTCCCCTTGTCCAGATCTCGACGGACTATGTCTTCGATGGCGGGCTTGACCGGCCCTACCGCGAGGACGATCCGGTCGGACCCGTCAGCGTCTACGGCGCCTCCAAGGCTGCGGGTGAGATGGCGGTGGCCGCCCTCAATCCCCGCCATGTGATCCTCAGGACCGCCTGGGTCTACAGCCCCTGGGGGACCAACTTCCTGCGGACCATGCTGCGTCTGGCCGAGACCCGCGACGCCCTCTCCGTCATTGATGACCAGGCGGGCTGCCCCACCTCGGCCCTGGACATCGCCGGGGCGATCGGGGCCGTCTGCCAGCGGCTCGGCGACGCCGCGCCACAGCCGGCCGGGGTCTTTCACTTCGCCGGCGCCGGTGAGACCACCTGGTATGGCTTCGCCGCCCGGATCTTCGAGCGCGCCGCCCAGGCAGGCGTCAAGGTCCCGGCCCTGACCCCCATTCCCTCGGCCGACTGGCCGACCCCGGTTCGCCGGCCAGCGAATTCCCGGCTGGACACGACGCAGTTCACCCGCACATTCGGGCTTGCGCCCCGTCCGTGGATGGAGGCGACGGACGAGGTGGTCGACCGGCTCACCGGTGCGGGCGGGCGACAGGGGGGCGGAGCATGAAGGGCATTATCCTGGCGGGGGGTGCCGGTACGCGCCTCCACCCCGCGACCCTGGCGGTGAACAAGCAGCTCCTGCCGATCTACGACAAGCCGATGATCTACTATCCCCTGTCCATCCTCATGCAGGCGCGGATCCAGGACATACTGATCATCTCCTCGCCGGAGTACCTGGGCAACTACCAGCGCCTGTTCGGCGACGGCTCCCAGTTTGGCGTGCGCATGGCCTACGCCGTCCAGCCCAGCCCCGACGGCCTGGCCCAGGCCTTCCTGATCGGCGAGGACTTCCTGGCCGGCGAACCGGCCGCCCTCGTCCTGGGGGACAACATCTTCCTCGGCGCCGGCATGACCGGACTTCTGGAAGCCGCCGCAGCGCGCACGACCGGCGCCACCATCTTCGCCTACGAGGTCGAACGCCCCGAGGCCTACGGCGTGGTCGAGCTGGACGCTACCGGCCGGGCCCTGAGCCTGGAGGAGAAGCCCGAGCGCCCGCGCTCCCGCCAGGCAGTGACCGGCCTCTACTTCTACGACCGGGACGTGGTTGACCTGGCCCGGCAGGTGCGCCCCTCGGCCCGGGGCGAGCTGGAAATCACCGACCTGAACCGCCTCTACCTGGAGCGGGGGGACCTCTTCGTTCAGAAGATGGATCGCGGATTCACCTGGCTGGACACCGGCACGCACGACAGCCTGCTCGAGGCCAGCGAGCTCGTCCGGACCCTCCAGAAACGCCAGGGCCTGCAGATCGCCTGCCTGGAGGAGATCGCCCTCACCAATGGCTTCATCGACGCCGCCCAGGTCCGGCGGGCCGGCGAGGCCCTTTCGAAGACCGCCTATGGCCAGTACCTCCTGGACCTCGCCGGACGCTGAGGCGCGGTGAGCCTTGGCCAGCGGGCCGGTTCGGCGTTAGTGTCGCCGGGCGCACTCGGGAGCCTGCCCATGAAGATGATCGTCGCCGTGATCAAGCCCAGCCGCCTGGACGCCGTCCTTGATGCCGTCACCGAGGCCGGCGCCTCCGGTCTCACCGTCACGGAGGTCCGCGGCTATGGTCGCCAGAGGGGCAAGACCGAGGTCTACCGGGGGGCTGAGTACGAGGTGAAGCTCCTGCCCAAGGTCAAGCTGGAGATCGCCGTCCCCACGGACATCGCCGACGCCGTCATCGAGGCCATCACCCGCAGCGCCAACACCGGCAAGATCGGCGACGGCAAGATCTTTGTCATGGACCTCGAGACCGCCCTGCGCATCCGTACCGGCGAAGCCG
The DNA here is from genome assembly GCA_945874825.1 of Phenylobacterium deserti. Lineage (GTDB taxonomy): Bacteria > Pseudomonadota > Alphaproteobacteria > Caulobacterales > Caulobacteraceae > Phenylobacterium > Phenylobacterium deserti_D. Next base: position 34,230 of record CAMCIK010000002.1, read on the forward strand.
ACGCCGCAGCGATCTCGGGCTAGTCCCGCCTCAGCACGAAGACGGCCGCCTCGGCCCGCCAGTTCTCCAGAACCGAGCGCGGGGGGATGGGCCGCGCCGGACGCCCCCCTGACAGGGCTGCACAAGCCTCGATCCTCAGGCCCAAGTCATCGGTCAGGGCCAGGAAGTCGTGCAGGGTGCACAGATGGATGTTGGGCGTGGACCACCAGGGATTGGGCAGGGCCCGGGTCTCCGGCATGCGGCCGCGCGCCAGCAGGGCCCAGCGCACCCGCCAGTGACCAAAGTTCGGAAAGCTCACCACTGCCCGGTCGGCGATCCGCAGGAGCTCCGAGACCACGTGCCGGGGGTCGCGCATCTGCTGCAGGGTCTTGGACAGTATGGCCACGTCGAAGGCCCGGGTCGGGAAGCTGTCGAGATCGTGGTCGGCGTCGCCCTGCACCACGGCGAGGCCCCGGGCCAGGCAGGCCGAGACCCCGTCGGCGGAAATCTCCAGTCCCTGGCCGTCGACGCCCCGCTCCCGGGTCAGGAGGTCCAGAAGGTCACCCTCGCCGCAGCCGACGTCCAGTACCCGCGCCCCGACAGGGGTCAGGCGCAGGATCTCGCGGAAGTCCTCGCGCATTGGCCCGTTCACGTCAGTCCCCGCTTCTCGGCGGCGGAGGCCAGGAAGCCCCGCAGGGCCGAGTCCAGGGCCGGCTCCTCCAGGAAGATGGCGTCGTGCCCCTTGTCGGTCTTGATCTCGACGAAGCTGGCCCGGCAGCCGGCGGCGTTGAGGGCGCGCACCACGTGCCGGCTTTCAGCGGTGGAGTAGAGCCAGTCCGACGAGAAGGACAGGACGCAGAAACGCACGTCACGGGCCTGGCCGAAGGCGCCCGCCAGCTGGCCGCCATAGGCTGCAGCCAGATCGAAATAGTCCAGGGCCCGGGTGATGTAGAGGTAGGAGTTGGCGTCAAACCGGTCGACGAAGCTCGCCCCCTGGTGCCGCAGGTAGCTCTCGACCTGAAAGTCTGTGTCGAAGCCCCAGGACAGGCCGTCGCTCTGCAGTTCGCGGCCGAACTTCCGCTGCAGGGCGGCCTCGGACAGGTAGGTGATATGGGCCGCCATGCGCGCCACCGCCAGGCCCTTCTCGGGCCTCACGCCTGCGGCCTCATAGGCTCCGCCGCGCCAGTCCGGGTCGGCCATGATCGCTGCCCGTCCAACCTCGTGGAAGGCGATGTTCTGGGCCGAGTGCCGGGCCGCCCCGGCGATGCAGATGGCCGAGAAGATCCGCTCGGGATAGTCCGCCGCCCACTGCAGCACCTGCATGCCGCCCAGGGAGGTGCCGACCACGGCGAACAGGGTCTCGATCCCCAGGGCCTCCACCAGCATGGCCTGGGCGCGCACCATGTCGGGGATGGTGATCACCGGGAAGGCCAGGCCATAGGGCGCGCCTGTGGCCGGGTCGGTGGAGCCGGGGCCCGTCGTGCCCATGCAGCCGCCCAGGACATTGGCGCAGATGATGAAGTAGCGATCGGGGTCCAGGGGCAGGCCGCGGCCAACCACCCGTGTCCACCAGCCGGGCTTGCCCGTGACGGGATGGGTCGAGGCCAGGTATTGGTCCCCGGTCAGGGCGTGCAGCACCAGGACCGCGTTGGAGCGGTCTGCGTTCAGCCGGCCATAGGTCCTGTAGGCCACCTCCAGGGGCGACAGGGCGGCACCCGAGTCCAGCCTCAGCGGACGGTCGGCGGGAAACCGCCAGACGCCGCCACCGGACTCAGATCCGTCTTGAGCGGGAGAGAGGGCCTTCATCGGCCCGCTTGGACCGCCTGTCCGTTTCGCTGTCAACCGCTTCGCACACGGCACGGGTGCGGCTATGAACGTCCCGAACGAGATTTGGAGCAGGCATGGACAGGCTGATTCTCCTTCGCCACGGGGAGGCCGAGGCGGGTTCGGAGACGGGCGGCGACTTCGGGCGGCGGCTGACGGCGCGCGGCCAGGAGGCCTGCGCCGCCGTCGCCTCGTCCCTGGCCGACATCGGCCTGATCCCCGACCTGGCCCTGGTCTCCGCTGCCGTACGCACCCGCGAGACCTGGACGGCCATCAGTGCCCTCCTGCCGGGCTGCGAGGTCCACTTCGAGGACGCCCTCTACCTGGCGGAGGCCTCGGAGATGCGGCGAATCCTCCTGGAGGCGGGGCGGGATGCAGGCCTGATCCTGCTGATCGGCCACAACCCCGGACTGCAGGAACTCGCCGAGGACCTGATGACCGAGGCCTCGGGGCCCCCCAGCACGCTTTCGCGGATCCGGGCCGGCTTTCCCACCTCTGCCGCCGTCGCCTTCGCCTTTGACGCCAACGGCCGCGCAACCTTCGACGGCTTCTTCCAGCCGGACGCCCTTGGATGACCCTGATCTACAAGATCCTGCCCCGGTCCGAATGGGAAGACGCCCGGGCCGCGGGAAGGTTCCAGGGGTCGGCGGTGGACCTGGCGGACGGCTACATCCACTTCTCCACCGCAGCCCAGGCGCAGGAGACAGCGGCCCGCCACTTCGCCGGCAAGGTGGGCCTCCTGGTCCTGGAGGTCGACGGCGATGCCCTGGGCGCAGCCCTGCGGTGGGAGCCTTCCCGGGGGGGAGACCTGTTCCCCCACCTCTATGGCGACCTCCAGGTTGACGCCGTGCTGCGGGTCCTGCCGGCCCCCCTCGACGGGGACGGCACACCCCGGCTGAGGCTGGTGCCTTGAGCCGCCTGCACGACCTCGCCGCTAGCGCCCTGCGGACCCTGGATCCGGAGGACGCCCATCGCCTGACCGTCCAGGCCCTGGCCCTGGGCCTCGGCCCGGGGGCACCAGCGCCGGACCCGATCCTCGCCACCACGATCGCCGGCCTTTCCCTCTCCAGTGCCCTGGGTCTCGCCGCAGGTTTCGACAAGAACGCCGAAGTCTTCGGACCCATGCTGGCGGCGGGCTTCGGCTTCGTCGAGTGCGGCACGGTCACGCCCCTGGCCCAGGCGGGCAATCCCCGGCCGCGCCTGTTCCGCCTCACGGACGACAGGGCGGTGATCAACCGCATGGGCTTCAACAATGCCGGACTGGAGGCCTTCGCCGCCCGGCTCGCCCGGCCTGGCCGTCCGGGTCCCGTGGGTGCCAACATCGGGGCCAACAAGAACTCCGCCGACCGCATCGGCGACTATGTGACGGGCCTGAAGCGCCTCTGGGGTCTGGCGGACTGGTTCACCCTGAACATCTCCTCGCCCAATACCCCCGGCCTGCGCGCCCTGCAGACCCGGGCCGCCCTCGAGGAGTTGCTCGGCCGTACAGCCGAGGCCCGGGACGCCCTGCCCGCCAGCGGCCGCGTCCCCCTCTTCCTGAAGGTCGCCCCGGACCTCGACGACCCGGAGATCGAGGCCATCGTCGAGACCGTTCTGGCCTTCGGCCTGTCCGGGATCATCGTCGCCAACACCACCCTCAGCCGACCGGCCCTGGCTTCACCCGACGGGGGCGAGGCCGGCGGCCTTTCGGGGGTGCCCCTGCGCGAGCTTGCCCAGTCCGTCCTCGGCCGGTTCAGCGCCGTCGCCGCCGGACGTCTGCCCCTGGTCGGCGCAGGCGGGATCGCCTCGGGTGCCGACGCCTATGCCCGTATCCGCGCCGGGGCCTCCGCAGTCCAGCTGTACTCAGCCCTGGTCTTTGAGGGGCCCGGCCTGGCCGTCCGCCTCTCCCGGGACCTGGCCGCCCGCCTTCGTGCCGATGGGTTCCGCACCCTCGCCGAGGCCGTCGGCGCCACTTGAACGACGGCAGGGTCGCGCGGGGCGCGTTGCCCGCAGGCCAGCTTTCCCCTACTGGAGTGGCCATGGCCGAGGTCCAGGCGCCAGAACCCACCGCCGCAAGGGCCGGATGGGGTCGAACCGGCCGAAGACTGCTCTGGCCGGGCGGCCTGTCCGCACGCCTTCTCCTGCTCACCGCCCTCTTCGTGGCCCTGGCCGGGGCCTTCATCCTGCCCCCTGCCCTGGCCGCCTTCGAGCGCAACTGGCTGCTGGACCGGGTCCGGGCCGCCGAACTGGCCTCCCTGGCCACCGAAATCGCGCCAGACCGGGTCGTCTCCGAGAAGCTCTCCTCACAGCTCCTGGCCGGTGCCGGGGTGGAGACGGTGGCCATCCAGTCCCGGGGTCTTCGTCGCCTGGTGTTGCAGGGCCCCCGGCGCGACGAGGCACCCTATTTCGTGGATCTTCGACAGCAGGCGGTCAGCTCCTGGCTGATCGCCCCCTTCCTGACTCTCAGCGCCGGAGACGACCGGGCCGTCCGGGTGATCGCCGAGCCCCGCTTCCGGGAAGAGGCCGAGTTCATCGAGGTGGTGGCACCCCACGCCCCCCTGAAGGACGAGCTCAAGGCCTATCTCTGGCAGATGGTCTTCACCACCCTGTTCGTCGCCGGCCTCGCAGGCGCCCTGGTCTTCCTGTCGCTGAACTTCTTCCTGGTGCGGCCCATGCAGAGGATCACCCGGGCCATGGAGCGGTTCCGGGCGGACCCTGACGACCCGGCCGCACATCTCGAGCCTTCAGGGCGGCGGGACGAGATCGGCCGCGCCGAGATTGAGCTCGATCGGATGCAGGCCGACCTGCGCGTGGCCCTGGCTTCCCGGGCCCGCCTGGCCGCCCTGGGGGAGGCGGTGGCCAAGATCAACCACGACCTCCGCAACATGCTGACCAGCGCCCAGATGGCCTCGGAGCGGCTGGCCTCCGTGCCCGATCCCCGGGTCGCCCAGGCCCTGCCTCGCCTCGAGCGGGCCCTCGATCGCGCCGTGCGCCTGGCCAGCGACGTCCTTGCCTACGGCAAGACCCAGGAGGCGCCGCCGAGCCTTTCTCCCGTCGTCCTGTCCGAGGCCCTGGCCGCCGCCGCCGAGGAAAGCCGGCTCACAGATCGGCCGGAGGGCATCCTTTTCGTCTGCGAGGTCCAGCCCGGGGTCCAGGTCCAGGCCGACCCCGACCAGCTGCACCGCATCCTGGTCAACCTGATGCGCAATGCCCGCGAGGCCATCGAGGCGGTGACCCCGGCCAGGTCTGGCGTGGTCCGCGCGGGTTGGCGGCGCGAGGGCGAGAGCGATGTCATCACCCTGGCTGACAATGGGCCAGGACTGTCCGAGCGCGCCCGGGACCGGATCTTCCAGCCCTTCTCGGGCTCAGGGCGTCCCGACGGGGCGGGGCTGGGCCTTGCCATCGCCCGCGAGCTTGTCCAGGGGCACGGCGGCGACCTTGCCCTCACGGCCACGGGTCCCGCCGGTACGGTGTTCGAGGTCCAGCTACCCGCCGCCGGCCCCCGCCCTGCTCGGCGCGGGCGGGCCGAGGGCTGACCCCCGCGGGGCGCCCACCTCCGCAGCCCTCCCGGCCTTGACCTGTGCGTAAGGTGATCTTACGTGCACGTAAGCTAGACGCACACGCCAAAGAGGAAGTCACCGGACATGCCCATGGAACTTCGCAGTCCCGCCCGCACCTTCACCATCCGCCAGCTCTGCCAGGAGTTCGACTGCACGGCCCGCGCCCTGCGGTTTTATGAAGACAAGGGCCTGATCTCGCCCGAACGCGACGGCATGAACCGGGTCTATTCCTATAAGGACCGGGCCCGCCTCCAGCTCATCCTGCGCGGCAAGCGGGTCGGCCTCGCCCTTTCCGAGATCGGCGAGATCCTGGACCTCTACGAACTGGGCGATGGTGGGGCGACCCAGAACGCCATATCCCTGGCCAAGTTCCGCGACCGGATTCAGGCCCTGGAATCCCAGCGCCTCGACATCGACCTGGCCGTCGGCGTGCTGAAGGAGGCCTGCTCGCGCCTCGAGGACCATCTGCGCAGTACGCGGCCGGAGCTCCTGGAGCAGCCGGTCGAGGCCATCCGCCCCCGACGGCCCCGCCCCGGGGAGATGCGCCGGGCGGGCTGAAGACCTCTGACCGTATACACTCGAGCTTCCCTGGAGTTCCCGCATGCCCTACAGCCCGCCCGTCCGCGAACACGCCTTCCTCCTGAACGATCTCCTGGAAATCGGCGCCTACGCCGACCTGCCGGGCTTCGCAGAGGCCGGACCGGAGGTGGTGGCCCAGATCCTGGAAGAGGCCGGACGGTTCACCTCAGCGGTTCTGGCCCCCCTCAACCCGGTAGGCGACAAGGAGGGCTGCACCTGGTCCCAGGACCATTCGGTCCGCACGCCTGCGGGCTTTGCGGACGCCTACCGCCAGCTGGTGGAGGGCGGCTGGGCGGCCATCGGCGCCGATACCGCCTTCGGCGGCCAGGGCCTGCCGCATGTGATCAACCTGTCCTTCTCCGAGATGAGCTCCTCGGCCAACATGGCCTTCTCCATGTATCCTGGCCTGACCCACGGGGCCTATTCGGCCATACTGAACGGCGGGTCCGACGCCCAGAAGGCCCTCTACCTGCCCAAGCTCGCCTCGGGCGAGTGGTGCGGGACCATGAACCTGACGGAGTCGCACTGCGGCACCGACCTGGGGCTCCTGCGCACCCGCGCCGTCCCCAAGGCTGATGGCAGCTACCGCATCTCCGGGACGAAGATCTGGATCTCCGGCGGCGAGCACGACATGGCGGAGAACATCGTCCACCTCGTCCTCGCCCGGGTGGAGGGCGCGCCCGAGGGCGTACGCGGCATCTCCCTCTTCATCGTGCCCAAGTTCATCCCCGACGCCGAGGGCAAGCCGGGTGCCCGCAACGGTGTCTGGTGCGACGGCCTCGAAGACAAGATGGGCATCCACGGTTCGGCCACCTGCGTCATGCGCCACGAGGAGGCCGTGGGCTGGCTGGTGGGCGAGGAGAACCGGGGCCTGGCCCTCATGTTCGTGATGATGAACGAGGCCCGCATCGGCGTCGGCCTGCAGGGGATCGCCCAGGCCGAGGCGGCGCTGCAGGCGGCGGCCGATTTCGCCCGCGACCGGCTCCAGGGCCGGGCCCTGACCGGGCCGAAGAACCCCGGCGGACCCGCAGACCCCATCATCGTCCACCCGGACGTGCGCCGCCAGCTGATGGAGGGCAAGGCCCTGGTCGAGGGCGGCCGGGCCTTCCTCTTCTGGTCCGCCCTCCAGGGCGACCTCGCCCACGGCCATCCCGACGAGGCGGTGCGCCAGAAGGCCTCGGACTACGCGGCCCTGATGACGCCGGTGGTCAAGGCCTACCTCACCGACCGGGGCCTGAAGGTCTGCTCCGACGCCCTGCAGGTACACGGCGGGTCCGGCTTCACCGAGCACTTCCCCGCCAGCCAGTACATGCGCGATATCCGCATCGCCCTGATCTACGAGGGGACCAACGGGGTCCAGGCCCTGGACCTGGTGGGGCGCAAGCTGCCCGCCAACGGCGGCCGGGCCATGCTGACCTGGCTGGCCGAGCTGGAGGCCTTCTCCAATGGCGCCCGGGGCGATGCGGCGACCGACCCCTTCCTCGACGGCCTCGACGGCGCCCGCGCCCAGCTGCAGGAGGGCGTGGGCTGGCTCATGCAGAACGGCCTCGCCCATCCCGACAACACCGCCGCCGGCTCGCATGACTTCCTGCACCTGGTGGGCCTGACCGCCCTGTCCTGGATGTGGGCCCGCATGGCCCTGGTCGCCCAGGCGAAGATCGCCGCCGGCGGCACCGATCCCTTCTGGGCGTCAAAGCTGGCCGTGGGGCGCTTCTTCCTGGCCCGGGTCCTGCCGGAGACCCAGGTCCACCTGGCCCGCCTGAAGTCCGGCGCCGAGACGGTCATGGCCCTGCCAGCCGAGGCTTTCTGAAGACGGGGAGAACCTAAGTGTCCGATCACGACGCCTTCGTCACCTGGACCGTCCAGCCCGACGCCGACTTCCCCAAGGGGCGCTACAGCCGCGCACACAGGATCACCTTTGACGGGGGTGCCGAGGTCCTGGCCTCCGCGGCCGCCTCGGTGGTCGGCCGCTGGGCAGATCCCGCGGGGATCGACCCCGAAGAGATGCTGGTGGCGGCCTTGTCGAGCTGTCACATGCTGACCTTCCTGGACAAGGCCCGGCGGGCTGGCTTCATCATCGACCGCTATGCCGACGCCGCCAGGGGCCGGATGGGCGAGGTCGCCCCGGGCCGCAAGGGCCTGGTCGAGGTGGTCCTGCAGCCGGACATCTCCTGGGTGGGTGCCGCCCCGGCCCCGGAGGCCCTGGAGGCCCTGCACGCGGCCAGCCACGCCGAATGCTTCATCGCCAACTCGGTGCGATGCGAGGTCAGGATCGAGGCGCCGGAGCCTGCAGAAGTCCGCTGAGCCGTATCTTCAGCTCGGGGCCGGCACGCAGGCCTTCAGAGGCCGTCGAACAGGGCCGTGGAGAGATAGCGCTCGGCGAAGGAGGGGATGATGGCGACAATGGTCTTGCCGGTGTAGTCGTCCCGTTCCGCCAGGCTGAAGGCCACCGTCAGGGCCGCGCCCGAGGAGATGCCCACCGGAATCCCCTCTTCTCGCGCCACGCGCCGGGCCATGGCGAAGCTGTCCTCGTTCGAGACCTGGATGATCTCGTCGATTACGCCCCGGTCCAGGATCGCGGGCACGAATCCGGCACCGATGCCCTGGATCTTGTGCGGGGCAGGGCTGCCGCCCGACAGGACCGGCGAGGACGCCGGCTCCACCGCCACCATCTTCAGGGCGGGCTTGCGCGCCTTCAGGACCTGCCCGACGCCGCTGATGGTGCCTCCCGTACCGACGCCGGAGACGACGGCGTCCACCGCCCCGTCCGTGTCGTTCCAGATCTCCTCAGCGGTGGAGACCCGGTGGATCAGGGGGTTGGCGGCACTTTCGAATTGCTGGGGCATGACCGCCCCAGGTGTGGCCTCGACGATCTCCCTGGCGCGGGCAATCGCTCCGGCCATGCCGCGCTCGGCTGGGGTCAGCTCCAACTGGGCACCCAGAAGGAGCAGCATCTTGCGGCGCTCGATGGACATGCTCTCAGGCATGCAGAGGATCAGCTTGTAGCCCTTTGCGGCGGCCACGAAGGCCAGGGAAATGCCGGTGTTTCCGCTAGTGGGCTCGACCAGGGTGGCACCCGGCGCGATCAGGCCCTGGGCCTCCAGGTTCTCGATCAGCGAGACACCGATCCGGTCCTTCACCGAGGCGATGGGGTTGAAGAACTCCAGCTTGGCCAGGACCCGCGCCTTTGGCTTCAGGGCCCGGGTCAGGTTGGGAAGGGCCACCAGGGGCGTATCGCCGATGGTGTCGAGGATGGACCCGTAGACCTTGCCGCGGCCGGCGCGACGATAGCGGGCGGCGTCGTAAGCGGATTCAACCATGGCCAAGTCTCCGGGAAGTTGATTAGCGACCTTCAGGCGCCCGGGCGGCTTTGGGAAGGTGGGTTTTCGGGGTGGCGGCTCAGGAATTCTAAACCCGGGAGGGTGGAAGGGCCTCCAGCAGAGGCTCCAGCAGGGTATCGGCCAGCCAGCGGACGGTGGGAACGCAGACCCCGTCTCCGGCCACGTGCAGGGCCGCCGACACGCCGCGCGGCAGGACATAGGCCTCGGGCAGGCCCATCAGCCGGGCCGCCTCCCGGGGCGCCAGCAGGCGGGTTCGCACAACGCCATCCTCGACGACGATCACCGACTGGCGGGAAGATCCACCCCGCGGGGTGCGCAGGCATCCGGCCAGGCCGTCGAACCGGGCCTCGGCCCTCTGGACGCTGCGGCCACCCTCCCGCCGGGTGCGGCGGAAGAAGGCGCCGACATGCCGCCCGCCGGACGCCTTCAGGACCTCCAGCCGCGCCGCCTGCACGGGGGACATCATGGCAACCAGACGGCGGGTCAGGTCCGGCGGGTTCCAGGGAACCTGGTCATCGGGCTCGAGCAGGTCCGCTAGGCGGGTGTTTCGCCCGGCCGGCGCCCGGGGGGACCAGTCTGTCCAGGCGGTGCGCGCCGCTCCCTCAAGGCGGTCCCGGGCCCGACCCACCGCCGGGGTCACGAAGGCCCCGCCGCCGGAGAGGTGCGCGGGCGGCTCGCCCCGGAAGGCGACGACGAACAGGCGCGGGCGGGACTGGGGGGTGAAGTCCGCGGCGTCGGACTCCAGGGCGCCCACCCGATAGCCACGTCCCGCCAGGGCCCCACAGAGGGCCGCGAAGTCCGCCCCGCCCCGTGAGGTCAGAAGGCCGACCACATTCTCCACCACGATCAGGCGCGGCGCCCGGCCCGCGTCATCCAGGGCCTCCATGAGTCGCCAGAAGCCGAAAAAGGCCGAGGACCGTCCGCCCGACAGCCCCGCCCGGCCACCGGCCAGGCTGAAGTCCTGGCAGGGCGAGGAGGCCCAGGCCAGGTCCGCCGGTCCCGGCAGGGCCGGTGCTGAGAGGTTCCAGACATCTTCGCCACAGAAGTGGGCGTCCGCGTCGGGGAAGTTGGCCCGATAGGCCGCCCCCTTCACCGGATCGAAGTCGTTGGCGAACAGGCAGGACCATGCCGGCCCCAGCCCGAGCCGCGCCATCCCCCCGCCCGCAAAGAACTCCAGGAACCTCGATCCCATCTGACCCCCGACTCATCCGCCCAGCATAGGCGCCGGGCGAGGGGGTGGCGACGGGGGGAAGCCCCTAAGCCAGCCGTACCGCCGTACCGGTGGCCGTGACCATCAGCATGCTGCCCGAGCCCAGGGTCTCATAGTCCAGGTCGACACCCACCACGGCATTGCCGCCCATGGCGTGAGCCTCCTCGCCCATCTCTTTCAGGGCGATCTCCCGGGCGTCCCTGAGGGCCGATTCATAGGCCCGCGAGCGACCACCGACGATGTCGGTGATCCCGGCCAGAAGGTCGCGAAAGATGTTTGCCCCGACGATGGCCTCGCCAGTCACCACGCCAAGGGTCTCGGTGATCTCGCGGCCAGCGATCGTGGGGGTTGTGGACGTCAGCATGGGGAGGGTCTCCTGATCAGTTAGTTTGCCCCTGAGATGGGCTTGAGGATCGAAAATTGTAAGGCCGGGGGTTCAACTGTCATTGGGCCGTCGCACGACTTCGATCTGGATGGGAACCTTGGATCATCAGGCTGAAGGGAGCGCAGTATGAAGTCTGTACAAATGGCAGTCGTTATCGCAGCCGCGTTGGCTGTGGCGAGCGTTGGTTTCGAGGCGCGTGCACAAGGCATTACCCGGGCTCAGTGCGAGGCTTATGCCCTCGGGGCGTACAACGCAGGCGTACAGGCCTGCAACAATCAACCATGGTGGGCCCAGCCCTCCTGCAGGGCCTATGAGTACTTCCTCTACAATGAACAGATGGGTTACTGCGCCAACCTTGGGATACCTGTCACCACCACCAAGCCAGGCTGGCTTGACGGATGGTTCGGGTTTTAGTTCTCGGGCGGATAGGTTGGTCCCACCGGCAGCGGCCAGTGTCGGGAAACGCGGCTTCGTCTTGACCTAGGAGCCTAACAGGCCCTCAACTCTCCGTCGCGGCAAGAACCGCGACGGAGGGGATGTCATGGCCGGGCGGGAACGCGCCTACGACCTGGTGATCCGCGGCGGGACCGTGATCGATGGATCCGGGGTGCCGGGCTTCGAAGCCGACGTGGCGGTGAAGGACGGACAGATCGCCGCCGTGGGCGTCATCGCCGGCTCGGGCGCGGAAGAGATCGACGCCCGCGGGAAAATCGTCACCCCCGGCTTTGTCGACATCCACACCCACTATGACGGCCAAGTCACCTGGGACCACCACCTCACCCCCTCTGCCTGGCACGGGGTCACCACCGCCGTCATGGGCAATTGCGGGGTCGGCTTCGCCCCCTGCCGGCCCGAGGACCACGACCGGCTGATCCGGCTGATGGAGGGGGTGGAGGACATTCCCCATCCGGTCCTGGCCGCAGGCCTGCCCTGGAACTGGGAGAGCTTTCCCGACTATCTTCAGTCCCTGTCCGGCCGGGCCTATGACCTCGATGTCGGCACCCAGCTGCCGCACGCGGCCCTGCGGGTCTTCGTCATGGGCGAGCGGGGGGCCAACCGCGAGCCGGCCAGCCCCGCCGACATCGCCGCCATGTCGGCCCTGGCGAAGCGCGCCATGGAGGCCGGCGCCCTGGGCTTCTCCACCTCGCGCACCCTCAACCACCGCACCTCCGACGGACAGCCGACGCCGACCCTAACCGCTGCCGAGGACGAGCTGATGGGTATAGCCCTGGGGCTGAAGGCCGCCGGGCGCGGCGTGCTGCAATTCGTCTCCGACTTCGCCGATCCCCAGGCCGAGTTCGGCCTGATGCGCCGGCTGGTGGAAGCCTCGGGCCGGCCCCTGTCCTTCAGCCTGCTGCAGGGACCGAAGGCACCCAACGCCTGGCGCGACCTCCTGGCCGCCCTCTCCGCCGCCACCGCCGACGGCCTGCCCATGCGGGCCCAGGTGGCTGGCCGGGGGGTGGGCGTCCTGCTGGGTTTCGAGCTGACCCTCAACCCCTTCAGCCACACCGAGGCCTGGAAGTCCGTGGCGACCGTGCCCTTCGCGCAGAGGGTGGCGCGTCTGGCGGATGCTTCCTTCCGGGCCGCCCTGCTGGACGATGCCGCGACGCCTGGCAGCGCCGCCATCGCCTCGCGCCTGACCCGGGACTGGAGCAACATGTTCCTGATGGCCGAGACGCCGGACTATGAGCCCGCCCGGCAGGACACCGTCTCCGCCCTGGCCCAGGCCCGGGGCGTGGCCCCCGAAGAAGTGGCCCTGGAGCACATGATGGCCCGGGGCGGGCGGGGCATGCTCTACCTGCCCTTCCTCAACTATGCCGACGGCGGGCTGGACCCGGCCTACGACATGCTGCGCCATCCCGACTGCGTGGCGGGCCTGTCGGACGGCGGCGCCCATGTGGGCATGATCTGCGACGGCAGCTTCCCCACCACCAACCTGACCCTCTGGGCCCGGGACCGGACCCGGGGGCCGCACCTGCCCCTGGAGCACATGGTCCGCCTGCAGACCCGGGCCACCGCAGAGGCCGTGGGACTGCTCGACAGGGGCCTGGTCGCGCCGGGCCTGAGGGCCGACCTCAACGTCATTGACTTCGACCAGCTGGCCGTGGAGCCGCCCACCGTAGGCTATGACCTGCCCGGGGGAGGGCGGCGGCTGCTGCAGAGGGCCCGGGGCTATGTCGCCACCCTGGTGGCTGGCCAGGTCACCTATCGGGACGGCGAGCCCACCGGTGCCCTGCCCGGAAGGCTGGTCCGCGGTGCCCAGGACGCCCCCGTAGCCCTGGCCGCCGAATAGGGCGGGGCCCGTACCGTCTGCCGCTTCGCAGCCACCCCTTCGCAGTCAGGGCGGGGCGGGCGATAGAGGGGGATGTCCGACGATTCGCAACAGGAGGCGCAGGAGGTCCTGCGCCGTGTCTTCGGACACGCCGGCTTCCGGGGCCTGCAGGCGCCGGTGATCGCCGAAGTGATGGCCGGGCGCCCGGCCCTGGCCGTCCTGCCGACGGGCGGGGGCAAGAGCGTCTGCTACCAGATCCCTGCCCTGCTGCGGCCCGGCCTTGGCCTGGTGGTCAGCCCCCTGATCGCCCTGATGGCGGACCAGGTGGCGGGCCTGGTCCAGGCCGGGGTCGCTGCCGCCAGGCTGGACTCCCTGACCACCCCCGAGGACCGCGCCGCCACCTGGGCGCGGATCGAGGCCGGGACCCTGGACCTGCTCTACGTCTCGCCCGAGGGCCTGCTCCAGCCCTGGATGCTGGAGCGGCTGTCGCGCATTCCCCTCTCCGTCATCGCCATCGACGAGGCGCACTGCGTCAGCCAGTGGGGGCATGACTTCCGTCCCGAGTACCGCCTGCTGGGCCGGCTGGCCGAGGTCTTCCCCGGGGTCCCGCGCCTGGCGGTGACCGCCACCGCCGATGCCCGGACCCGGCAGGATATCCGCGAGGGCCTGCATCTGGGCGAGGCCCGGGAGTTCGTCGCCTCCTTCGACCGGCCCGAGTTGGCCCTTTCCGCCGAGCGCAAGGTCGGGACGGGGCGTAAGCGGGTGCTCGAGCTGGCTTCGGCCCGCCGGGACCGGCCAGGAGTGATCTACGCCGGCTCCCGGGACGGGACCGAGGCCCTGGCCGCCGAGCTCTGCGCCGCCGGCCTGCCAGCCATGGCCTACCACGCCGGCCTCGACCGCGACCTGCGCGAACGGCGCCTCACCGAGTTCCTGGCTTCCGACGCCGCCGTCATGGTGGCCACCATCGCCTTCGGCATGGGGGTGGACAAGCCGGACGTCCGCTATGTGATCCACGCCGATCCCCCCGCCTCCATCGAGGCCTACTGGCAGGAGGTGGGCCGGGCCGGGCGGGATGGCGAACCCGCCGAAGGCATCACCCTCTACGGCGCTCCAGACATGGCCTGGGCCCTGCGGCGGCTCGACGGCCAGGCCCTCTCAGACGAGGTGCGCGCGGTGCAGGTGCGCAAGGTGCGCCAGCTCTACGCCCTGCTGGACGGAGGCACTTGCCGCACGGCGGCGGTGCGTCGCTATTTCGGTGAGCAGGCGGTCGCCGACTGTGGGCGCTGCGACAACTGCCTGGACCCCCCGAAGGCCGAGGACCTGACCCTCCAGGCCCAGAAGGTGCTGTCCGCTGCCCACCGCCTGAACGGGCGGTTTGGCCGCGGCCGGCTGGTGGAGCACCTCCTCGGCAAGACCCGCGATCCCTCGGCCTTCGAGGCCGGCCTGAGCACCTTCGGGGTGGGCGCAGAGCTTCCGGCCGGGGCCTGGCGGGGCCTGGTCGACCAGCTGATCTTCGACGGCCTCCTGCGCGAGGACCCGAACGAGGGCCGGCCCCTCATCGGCCTGGGCGATGCGGATGCGGTGCGTGCGGTCTACCGTGGCGAGCGACGGGTGGAAGGCCGCCTGGTCCAGCGTCACCCGGGCGCAGGGGCAGACGCTGCCACGAGCCCCGGGCGACGGCGCCGGGACGGCCCCGGGGCGGAGCTCGAGGGGGATCCCCAGATCTTCGCCACCCTGCGCGCCTGGCGTCGGGCCGAAGCCGTGCGTCAGAAGGCGCCTCCATACGTGATCTTCAGCGACCGCACCCTGGCGGAGATCGCGACCGCCCGCCCGGCCGACGCCGCGGCGCTTTCCAGGGTCAGCGGGGTGGGCGAGACCAAGCTTGCCCGCTATGGCCCCGCAGTACTGGCCCTGGTAGCCGGGGAGACGACGCCCGGCGGCTGATCAGACGTCGACCTCGGCGTCGAGGGCGTTTTCCTGGATGAACTCCCGGCGCGGCTCGACGAGGTCGCCCATCAGGCGGGTGAACATATCGTCGGCGTCGTCGGCGTGGGCGACCCGGACCTGGAGGAGGGTGCGGGCGTTGGCATCGAGGGTGGTGTCCCAAAGCTGGTCGGGATTCATCTCGCCCAGGCCCTTGTAGCGCTGGATCGTCAGGCCCCGGCGGCCCGCTTCCATGACGGCAGCAGTCAGGTCGAGGGGGCCGCGCACGGTCGTGGTGCGGTCGCGCCGGCTGAAGACCGCCGGGCCGGAGAAGACCTCGGCGAGGGACAAGGAACGCTCCGCCAGTCGGCGGGCGTCGGCGGCACCGATCAGCAGGTCGTCGAGGACCACCCGCTCGGTGACGCCCCGGCGACGGCGGGAGAAGGCATAACCCCCAGCAGCCGAGGTCTCGCCGGTCCAGGGCCCGTCGCCCTCTTCGGCGTAGAGGTCCAGGCGGCGGGCGGCTGCGGCGGGGTCGCCCTCCTCGCCAAGCAGTCCGGCCAGGGCCGCCTGCTCGATGGCGAAGGCCGGAGCGCGCGCTGTGAGCCGCTCGATATTGGCCCGGGCGCCCCGGGAGGTCTGGACCAGGGCGAGAAGGTCCTTACCCGTCAGGCGCTCGCCCGAGGGCAGGTCGAGGGAGGCACCGTCGACACCCTCCTCGGTGAGGTAGATCTCGAGCTCGGCGTCATCCTTCAGATAGCGGAACGCCCGGCCCTTGGAGGCTTTGTAGAGGGGCGGCTGGGCGATGTAGAGGTAGCCGCGCTCGATCACCTCGGGCATCTGCCGATAGAAGAAGGTCAGCAGCAGGGTCCGGATGTGAGCGCCGTCGACGTCGGCGTCCGTCATGATGACGATCTTGTGGTAGCGGATCTTCTCGATGTTGAAGTCGTCGCGCCCGATCCCCGCGCCGAGGGCGGTGATCAGGGTCCCGATCTGATCCGAGCCCAGCATCCGGTCGAAACGGGCCCGCTCGACGTTCAGGATCTTGCCGCGGAGGGGAAGGACCGCCTGGTTCTCGCGATTGCGCGCCTGCTTGGCGGAGCCGCCGGCGGAATCGCCCTCGACGAGGAAGACCTCGGACTTGGCCGGATCCTTCTCCTGGCAGTCGGCCAGCTTGCCGGGCAGGGAGGAGATGTCCAAGGCGGACTTGCGCCGGGTCAGTTCGCGGGCCTTGCGGGCGGCCTCGCGGGCAGCGGCGGCCTCGGCGATCTTTTGGATGATCATCCGCCCCTCGGCGGGATGCTCCTCGAACCAGTTGGTGAGGCCCTCCCCCACCAGGCCCTCGACGGCGGGACGCACCTCCGAGGACACCAGCTTGTCCTTGGTCTGGGACGAGAACTTGGGGTCCGGAACCTTGACCGACAGGACGCAGGTCAGGCCCTCGCGGGCGTCCTCGCCGGAGAGGCTGACCTTCTCGCGCTTGGCCATCCCGCTGGAGTCGGCATAGCCGGTGATGATCCGGGTGAGAGCCGAGCGGAAGGCGGCGAGGTGGGTGCCGCCCTCCCTCTGGGGGATATTGTTGGTGAAGCAGAGAACGTTCTCGTGGTAGCTTTCGTTCCACCACAGGGCGAGGTCGATCTCCACGTTGTCCCGGCGTCCCCGCACCACGATCGGTGCCTTCATCAGGGGCGCCTTGGCCTTGTCGAGGTGGCGGACGAAGGCCTCCACACCCCCGTCATAGTGCAAGATCTCTTCCCAGGGCTCGGCCTCGCGGTTGTCGCTCAGACGGATGTAGACCCCGGAATTGAGGAAGGCGAGCTCGCGCAGGCGATGCTCGAGGGTGCGGCGATCGAACTCGATGAAGGCGAAGGTCTCCAGCGAGGGCAGGAATGTGACCTCTGTGCCGGTCAGGGCCTCGCCTGACTCCCGCAGGGGGGAGGGACCGGTCTGCACCAGGGGCGAGACGGCGTCGCCCCGCCGGAACATCATCTCATGGGCGCGCCCGCCCCGGTGGACCTTGAGCTTGAGCCAGTCGGACAGGGCGTTGACCACCGAAACGCCCACGCCGTGCAGACCGCCCGAGACCTTGTAGGCGTTCTGGTCGAACTTCCCGCCGGCATGCAGCTGGGTCATGATGACCTCGGCCGCCGACACGCCTTCGCCCTCGTGGATGTCGGTGGGAATCCCCCGGCCATCGTCGGTGACGGTGCAAGAGCCGTCGGCGTTGAGGATCACCTCGACCCGCGTTGCATGACCGGCCAGGGCCTCATCGATGGCGTTGTCCACCACCTCGTAGACCATATGGTGAAGGCCGGAGCCGTCATCGGTGTCACCAATGTACATGCCCGGCCGCTTGCGCACGGCATCGAGCCCCTTGAGGACCCGGATGGACTCCGCGCCATAGGCGGCCGCAGCCTCTTCCGGGGTCTCGGCGGGGATTTCGGCAGGGGTCTGGGTTTCGTCGGTCATGGAGTGTCCGCAACAGCCAGCCTGGAGCCCTCAACCCGGATCCTGAGGGCACGGCCCGCAAGGTCCTCGAAGAGAGGGTCGTCCGTGCCGGTCAGGAAGGCCTGAAGCCCGAGCGCCTCGATTTCGTCGAACAGCGCGGCCCGCCGGCGGCGGTCCAGGTGCGCAGCGACTTCATCCAGTAACAATACAGGCGCCGGCGCTGATTCGGCACGGGAAAGACGCGCCGCCTGGGCAAGCACCAGGTTCAGGACCAGGGCCTTCTGCTCGCCGGTGGAACACTCCGCGGCGGGGCGGCCCCTTTCGGCGTGGATCACGGACATGTCGCCCCGGTGCGGACCGGTCAGGGACCGTCCGGCGGCGGCATCCCGGCCCCGGGACCCGGCCAGGGCCGAGGCCAGGGCCTGCTCCAGGACAGGGCCGATCTCGCCCTCTGCGGCCCGGCGCTCCCACTCCCCGAGGGGGGTGATTCTGGCCTGGGGAAAGGGCCTGTCGCCACGGGCGTCGATCTCGGACTGGAGGGCCGCCAGGGTGAGGGCCCTGGCTTCGGCCAGGCGCGCGCCGCTGATGGCGAGACGCCGCTCCAGGGCATCGAGCCAGACCGGGTCAGCGGGCCCGTCGGTCAGCAGGCGAAGTCGCTCGCGCAGGGCCTTTTCATAGGCCTGGGCGAAGCCGGCGTGGGCGGGTTCGGCGGCGAAGACCAGCCGGTCCAGGAACCTGCGACGCTCGCCCGCCGCCTCGAGGAAGAGCCGGTCCTGGGCAGGGGTCAGCCAGGCCGGGCGGACATGGTCGGTAAGGCGCGCCGGGGCGGCGGGCTCGCCCTCAAGGCGCACGGTGCGGCGGCCCGCCCCGGGGGACTCCGCGCCCACGCCCAGGCGGACCGCCTCGCCGCCCACCTCGAGCCAGGCCGCGACGGCCCAGGCGCGCCCGGTCGTCTCCTCCGGCGCCCGGCGGCCGATCTCGGGAAGGGCGGCGTTGCGGAGCCCGCGGCCCGGGGACAGGAGGGAGACGGCCTCCAGTATGTTGGTCTTGCCAGCCCCGTTGGGTCCGGTGAGCACGACCGAGCGGCCGTCGATCTCCAGCTCCGCCCGGTCGTAGGACCGGAAGTCGGTAAGGGACAGGCGTGTCAGGACCGAGCGCACGGCCGCCAGTCTATAGACGGTTCGCGCCGGCGGGGTGAGGGCCGATGACCGGGATCAGACCCGCAGGGGCATCAGGACGTAGCGGACGTCGGGATCGGTCGGATCGAGCACCAGGGCCGGGTCGTTGGGTCCGCCGAACCGGAACTCGGCCTGTTCGGCGCTGATCTGGTCGGTCACGTCCAAAAGGTAGCGGGCGTTGAAGGACAGCTCGAAGGCCTCGCCGTCATAGTCGATCTCAAGCTCCTCGACCGCCTGGCCCGCCTCCATGTTCCGGACGGTCAGGGTCAGCCGGCCGGCCTCGATGGACATGCGGACCGAACGGCTTTTCTCGGCGGAGATGGTCGCAACCCGGTCCACGGCCTGGGCGAAGAGGCGGTTGTCCACCATCATGACCCGGTTGTTGTCCCGGGGGATCACCCGGGCGTAGTCGGGAAAGCTGCCGTCGATGACCTTGGAGGTCAGGGCGGCGCCGCCGAAATCGAAGCGCACCTTCTGCGGGCTGACCGCCAGGTCGACGGTCTCGCCGGCGTCATCGAGAAGTCGGCGGGCCTCGCCAATGGTCTTGCGGGGCACGATCACGCCGGGGGATCCGGCGGACCCTTCCGGGGCGGGCATCTCGGCCAGGGCCAGGCGATGGCCGTCCGTCGCGACGGCGCGGAGCCGGGCAACGCCCCCCTCCGTGACCGTGTGGAGGTAGAGGCCGTTAAGGTAGTAGCGGGTCTCCTCGGTGGAGATGGCGAACCGGGTCCGGTCGATCAGCCGGATCAGGTCATTCACGTCCACGGCCACCCGGCCGGACAGGCCATCGGCGGACATCACCGGGAAGTCACCGGCCGGCAGGACCGGCAGGCTGAAGCGCGAACGCCCGGCCGACACCGACAGGCGCGGGTCCTCGCCCGTCCAGGCCAGGGTGACCTCGGCGCCTTCGGGCAGCTTGCGCACGATCTCGTAGAGGGTGTGGGCAGGCGCGGTGACCTGGCCCGCCTGCTCGACCCGGGCCTCGGCATCGTCGATGATCTCCATGTCGAGGTCAGTGGCCGAGAAGCTGAGCCGGCCCCGCTCGGCAGAGAGCAGGACGTTGGACAGGATCGGGATTGTATTCCGGCGCTCCACCGCGCTTTGGACGTGGCCCAGGGCTTTCAAGAGGGCGGCGCGCTCGATCGTCAGCTTCATCAGTTGGGTCCGGTGTGAGCCGGGGACGGGAACGGCGAGGCCGAATCCGCCCCACGAGGTGGACTACCGACTTTAATCATTTGTCGGGCTTGGGAAAGGGGTCCGCAGTCAGGCCCGGGTGTCCAGGTTGGCACCCCGGCCGTCGCCTTCGGAAGACCCGCCGCCGGAGCTGCGGGCGGCGACCACGACCATGGCGGGGCGGACCAGGCGGCCCAGGAGCTCGTAGCCGGGCTGCAGGCACTGGATCACCGCGCCGGGGGCGAGATCGGGGCTCTCCTGTTCCATCATGGCCTGGTGATGGTGCGGATCGAACCTGTCACCCGCGGCGGGCGTGACGGACTTGAGTCCATTGGACTCGAAGGCCGATAGCAAGGCCTTCTGGGTCATCTCGACTCCGACGACGAAGTTGCGGACCCCCGCGTCCTCGCCGGCGGGGGGCGTGGCCAGGGCCCGACCCAGGGTGTCCGCCACCGCCAGCAGGTCCCGGGCGAACTTCTGGATGGCGTAGGCGCGCGCGTCGTTCGCCTCGCGCTCGGCCCGGCGGCGGGTATTCTCCGCATCGGCGGCGTAACGGAGGATCTGTTCCTTCAGGGCGGCGTTTTCCGCAGAAAGGGTGTCGAAGGCGTCGAAAGCGGCGTCCTCGGCCATGTCCGCGTCGTCGGGACCGGCCTCGGTGGGCGTGGGATCGTCGGACATTTCACTCATCCTTTCATGCGCTTTCCCCGCGGGCGGCGGCCGCCTCAGGCTTCAGACCCCGGCCATCTGAGACAGCACCCGGGCCGTATAGTCCACCAGCGGGATGACCCGGGCATAGTTCAGTCGCGTCGGGCCGATGACGCCGATGGCGCCCAGGAGCTTCTTCTGGCCCGACATATAGGGCGCCGCGATGACGGCGGAACCCGAAAGCGAGAACAGGCGGGTCTCCGCGCCGATGAAAATTCTCACGCCCTGAGCCTCGCTCACGCCATCCAGCAGGCCGATCAGCTGCTCCTTCTGCTCCAGGTCGTCGAACAGCATGCGCACGCGCTCGAGATCCTCCAGGGTGTCACTGTCGGCCAGGAGGTTGGCGCGGCCACGGACGATCAGTGAGCGGTCGCGCCCCTCACCGCCGCCCCAGACCGCCAGGCCCTCCTCGACAAGACGGGCGGCGGCGACGTCCAGTTCCCGGCGGGCGTGGTCCAGTTCGAGGCGGATGTCCTGCCCCGCCTCGGCCAGGGTCTTGCCCCTCAGCCGGGCATTAAGGAAGTTCCCGGCCTCCTGGAGGGCCGAGGGCGTCACTCCCGGGGGCAGCTGCATGAGCCGGTTCTCCACCGCCCCATCCTCGAACACCATCACGGCGAGGGCCTGGCCGACGCCCAGGGAGACGAACTCCACGTGCTTGACCCCAGCCTCCCGAACAGGCGTGACGACGATACCTGCGCCCCCCGCCAGGCCGGACAGGAGAACAGAGGCCTCGTTGAGCATGTCCTCGAAGGAGCGCCCGCGTCCCGCCAGCCGCGTCTCGATCTCCCGGCGATCTGCATCGGCCACGTCGCCCAATTCCATCAGACCGTCGACAAAGAGCCTCAGGCCGGCATGGGTGGGAAGCCGCCCAGCGCTGATGTGGGGGGCGCCCAGCAGGCCGAGTTCGGTCAGGTCCTGCATGGTATTGCGGATGGAGGCCGGCGAGAGCTGGATGCCGCCCCGGGAGAGGGTACGGGAACCGACAGGCTCTCCGGTCCGAAGATAGCTCTCGACCACCCGGCGGAAGATGTCGCGGGCGCGGCTGTCGAGTTCGGCTAGGGTCGGACCCCCCGGGAGAAACTGGCCGGTCACGCTCTTGAGGTCCCCGCTTCCGGTCGGGCATGGACGCAGGCCCTGAGTTACAGGATAAGCACCCACCCCGCCGGCGCAAGGTGCCGGGGGCCCCCTTCCGCCGACAAGCCGAGACCCTCTCCATGACCGCAAGCCGCCCCTTTGACCGGCCCATCGACAGCCTCCGCACCGTGACCCTCGAGACGGGCGTGAACCGCTATGCGGAAGGATCGTGCCTGGTCGCCTTCGGTCACACCCGGGTCCTGGTGACCGCCAGCGTCGAAGAGCGGGTGCCGCCCTTCCTGCGCGGCCGCGGACAGGGCTGGGTCACCGCAGAGTACGGCATGCTGCCCCGGGCGACCCACACCCGGGGCCGTCGGGAAGCTTCGGAGGGCAAGCAGTCCGGCCGCACCCAGGAAATCCAGAGGCTGATCGGTCGCTCCCTTCGGGCCGTGGTTGATATGGCGGCCCTGGGCGAACGCCAGATCTCGCTCGACTGCGACGTCATCCAGGCCGACGGCGGCACGCGGACAGCCGCCATCACAGGGGCCTGGGTGGCACTGAAGCAGTCAACCGACCTTCTGGTGCGTGAGGGTGTGATCCCCCGCTCCCCCCTGATCGACCAGGTGGCGGCGGTATCCTGCGGGGTCTGCAAGGGGGTTCCGGTCCTCGACCTGGAGTACGAGGAGGATTCCAATGCCGAGGCGGACGCCAACTTCGTCCTCACCGGCAATGGCGACATTGTCGAGATCCAGGCGACCGGCGAGAAGCGGGGCTTTACCCGGAGCGAATTCGAGGCCCTGTTCGGCCTGGCCGAGAAGGGGATCGGGGAATGGTTCGCCCTGCAGAGGGCGGCGGTCCCGGCCGACTGAAATGGAAACGGGCGGCTCCTTCAGGAACCGCCCGCTTCAGGCGCCGATCCGCCGTCGGGAGAGACAGCGGCGGACAGCGCGGTCCGGAATCAGAGCCCGGCGTTCAGAAGATGACGGAAGGCGGTCGGCGACATGCGGCCGAGTTCCTCGCCAAACGGCGACATGACGCTGTCGAGGAAGGCCTCAAGACGGCGCAGAAGGCCTTCGAACAGGGGGTAGTCGCGGATTTCCAGAACATGAGTCATGGCCGGGTCCTTGTGCAATGCAGCATTTGTTGCGGCGCACATAGACCTCAAACCAAGGCGGCGCAAGGTCCGGAAGCCTCAAGAGCCGCTCATGTTGCGATGCAGCGACACCCGGACTCAGCCCGGCGCATCCGGGGGGTAGGTCAGGAGATCGCCGGGCTGGCAGCCGAGTTCCCGGCACAGGGCCTCCAGGGTCGTGAACCTCAGGGCCCGGGCGTCCCCAGACTTGAGGATGGTAAGGTCCGAGGCCGAGACGCCGGTCCGGTCGGCCAGTTCGGCCAGGGACATCCGCCTTTCGTGAAGGAGACGGTCCAGGTGCAGGCGGACAGGCATCAAATGGTCAGCTCCGCCTCGCGCCTCAGACGGGCGCCTTCCCGGAAGACCTCAGCCAGGACCACGACAACAAGGATCGAGAACCAGGCTGTGAGGGACAGGTTGGGACGGTCCGGCGCCGCCTGGGGCGGTAACAGGGCCCCGAGGGTCCAGACGGTGTAGCGGACGCCCTCCATCCAGACGAGGCCTCCGGCCACGACTCTTAGTCGGGTGACATTTTCCGGATGAAAGGGATCCCCAGCCTTGAGGGTGGCGAAGATCTCCCTCAGACGGCTGACGATGACCAGGACGCCGCCGACAAAAAGGACGGCGGTCAAGATCCTGACCAGGACTACAGCCCAACCCTGAAGTCGATCCAGGCCCTCGAAGCGGACCTTGTCGGCGAAGGGCATTTCGGGATTGAAGGCGGCCAGGACGCCGTAGAACAGGCTGGCGGCAAGTATGGCCAGCGCCAGCAGCAGCAGGAACCAGACGACGTCGAGGACCGACTTCAGGAAGCTGGAAAGGGAGCCCGGGCCGAGGGCTCGCATGGTCGGCATGTCGTCGCCCCCCGGTTCCGCTGCGCCATCCCCACCCTTATGTCGCGAACCCGGCGGTTTTCGCGTTAAAATGTCGTAATGGCCATCCGGGCCCGGAGCGCGTCATGGCGATCAGACTTGAAGCCGGGTCCCGGCTGGTGGTGGCAACACACAATCCCGGCAAGGCCCGGGAGCTGGCCGAGATCCTGGAGGGCCGCTACCGCATCGTCACAGCCGGTGAGCTGGGCCTCGCCGAGCCCGAGGAGACCGAGGCCACCTTCACGGGCAATGCCCTCCTTAAGGCGAGGGCGGCGGCCTCGGCCAGCGGCCTGCCGGCCCTGGCGGATGATTCCGGCCTGTCCGTGACGGGCCTGGGCGGCGCGCCGGGCGTTCTTTCAGCTCGCTGGGCGGGTCCGGGCAAGGACTTTGTCCCGGCAATGGCGCGGATCGAACGGGAGTTGGCCGAACGGGGCGAGGCCGATCGCCGGGCCTTCTTCACCTGCGCCCTGGCCCTGGCCTGGCCCGATGACCTGGCGGTGGTGACCGAGGGACGGATCGATGGCGACCTGGTCTTCCCGCCCCGGGGCGAGCGCGGCTTCGGCTATGACCCGATCTTCCAGCCGGACGGCCATGTCCTGACCTTCGGAGAAATGGATCCCCTAGCCAAGGACGCCATGAGCCACCGGGCCCGGGCCTTTTCGCGCCTGAAGGCGGCCCTGGCTTGAACCCTGGACCCGACGCGGCGGGCTTCGGGGTCTATGTCCACTGGCCCTACTGCGCCCGGATCTGCCCCTACTGTGACTTCAACGTGCACCTTGACCGGCGACCCGGGGAGGCGGCCGAACTGGCCCGGGCGATCGTCGAGGACCTGGCCCGGCGGTCCGCGACCGCCGGACCCCGACGGCTGACCTCGGTCTTCTTCGGTGGGGGCACGCCGTCACTCATGGACCCCGAGGCGGTGGCGGCGGTGATCGCGGCGTGCCGCAGCCTCTGGGAGGCCGCCCCGGCCCTCGAGGTCAGCCTGGAGGCCAATCCCACCGACGCCGAGGCCGGCCGGTTCGCCGCCCTCGCCGCCGCGGGGGTCAACCGTCTGTCCCTCGGCCTGCAGTCCCTGGACGACGAGGCCCTCGCCCGCTTGGGGCGCAACCACGATGCGGCGGCGGGCCGACGGGCGGCCGAGGCGGCGGTGGCGGTATTTCCCCGGGTCTCCATCGACCTGATCTACGCCCGGCCCGGCCAGTCCCCTGAGGCCTGGGCGGCGGAACTAGACGCCGCCCTCGACCTCGGGGTGGGTCACATCTCGCCCTACCAGCTGACCATCGAGCCGGGGACGGCCTTCGAGCGGGCGGTGCGTCGCGGGCGCCTCTCGCCCCCCGCCGACCCGCAGGCGGCGGACCTTTGGGACGTGACCCAGGCGAGGCTGGAGCGCGCCGGCTTCGAGGCCTACGAGGTCTCCAACCACGCCCGCACGCCAGCGGACCGATCCCGCCACAACCTGACCTATTGGCGGGGTGGCGACTGGCTGGGCGTCGGCCCCGGCGCCCACGGCCGCCTGACCCTGGATGGGACGCGGACGGGCCAGGTCTGCGCCGCCCGCCCCGCCGACTACATCGCCGCCGTCGCGCGCGGGGCCGGCGAGGGGGAGACCGAGGCGCTCGACCTGCGGGAGAGCGCGATCGAGCGGGCGCTCTCAGGGCTCCGGCTGGCGGAAGGCGTCCCCTTCTCCGAACTGTCGCCCCTGGACCTGTCGCCAGACCACCCCGAAGTCCGCGACCTGGTGGCCCGGGGCCTCCTGGCCGCCGACCCGGAACGACTGAGGGTCACCGCTGACGGCCGCCGCCTGCTGGACGCCGTGCTGGAACGTCTGCTGGCGCGCTGACGCCGCCTGCCTTGCAATGGCCGCACAAAGCCGCGAAGGCTTTGCCATGAGCCGCCGACCTCCGCCGCCGCCCCTGTCCGACGCCGACCTGGCGCCCGGCCTCTACCTGGTGGCCACCCCCATCGGAAACCTGCGCGACATCACCCTGCGGGCCCTGGACATCCTGTCGGCGGCCGACCTGGTCCTGGCCGAGGACACCCGGGTGACCGGCAAGCTCCTGGCCGCCTATGGCCTGTCCAAGACCCTCGCCCGCTACGACGAACACGCTGGCGGGCGTACGGCACCCCGGGCCCTGGCCCTGCTGGAGCAGGGCGGACGCGTGGCCCTGGCCTCGGACGCCGGCACCCCCCTGGTCTCGGACCCCGGCTTTCCCCTGGTACGGGAAGCCATAGCCCGGGGCCTGCCCGTCTTCGCCGCACCCGGGCCCTCGGCGGCCCTGGCGGCCCTGACCGTCTCGGGACTGCCCGCCGAACGCTTCCTCTTCGCCGGCTTCCTGTCGCCCAGGTCGGCCGCCCGCCGGGGGGAGCTGGCCGAACTGGCCGGAATCCGCGCCACCCTGATCCTGTTCGAGGGGGGCAGCCGTCTGAAGGCCAGCCTGGAGGACATGGCCCAGGTTCTGGGCCCGCGGCCAGCAGCCGTGGCCCGGGAGTTGACCAAGCTGCACGAGACCCTGGTGCGCGGCCCCCTGGACGTCCTGGCCGCCGACCCGACCCTGGACCATCCCCGGGGCGAGGTGGTCATCGTGGTGGCGCCGGGCCGGGAAGAGGCCGCCACGGCGGACGACGCCGACGCCGCCCTGGCCGAGGCCCTGACCCGGCTGTCCCCCGGCGAGGCGGCCTCGGAGGTCGCCCGGGCCCTGGGCCTGCCCCGGCGCGAGCTCTATCGCCGGGCCCTGGACCTGAAGGGTGCCGGATGAGGGCGGCGCCGCGGCCCTGGCGGCGCCGGCTGGGCGCCCGGGCGCGGACCGACGGCCGCCGCGCCGAATGGATCGCCCTGGCCTGGCTCATGCTGAAGGGCTGGCGGATCCTGGGCTTTCGCCTGAAGACCCCTCAGGCCGAGATCGACATCCTGGCCCTGCGTGGACAGGTCCTGGCGGTGGTGGAGGTCAAGTCCCGGGCCAGCCTGGAGGCGGCCCTCGAGGCGGTCAGTGCAGACCAGAGGGAGAGGCTGAGGCGTGCGGGCCAGACCCTGGCGGCCCGACGGCCGGACCTTGCCGGGCGTTCGGTGCGGCTCGACCTCGTCGCCCTCGCCCCGGGCCGCAGGCCCCGGCATCTGCCCGACGCCTGGCCGGGGCTTTGATAGGCGGGGCTTTGACGGCGCGCCGGTGCCCCGTGCTAGAAGGCCCATCAAGAGGGAGCCCGCCATGAAGCTGAACGTCGCCGTCCAGATGGATCCGCTGGAGCACATCCGCATCCAGGGGGATTCCACCTTCGCCATGATGCTGGAGGCCCAGGCCCGGGGCCATGACCTCTTCGTCTACACCCCGGACCGGCTGGCCCTGGAGAACGGACGCCTGCAGGCCCGCGGTCGGTCCGTGCGGGTGAAGGACGTCCAGGACGAGCACGCCGCCTTCGGCCCCTGGGAACAGCGCGACCTGTCGGAGGCCGACGTGGTGCTGCTGCGCCAGGACCCGCCCTTCGACATGGCCTACATCACCACCACCCACTTCCTGGACGCCATCCACCCCAAGACCCTGGTGGTGAACAACCCGACCGAGGTGCGCAACGCCCCCGAAAAGCTCTACGTCACCACCTTCGAAGGCGTGCAGCCGCCGACCCTGATCACCTCGGACACGGAGGCCCTCTACGACTTCCGCGCCCGGCACGGGGACATCGTGCTCAAGCCCCTCTACGGCGGCGGTGGCTCGGGCGTGGCCCGCCTGCTGGCCGATGATCCCAACCTCGACGCCCTCCTCGACCTGCACCGGATGATCGGCCGCGAGCCGGTGATCGCCCAGAAGTTCATCCCGGCGGTGACCAAGGGGGACAAGCGCATCTTGCTGGTGGACGGCGAGCCCGTCGGCGCCATCAACCGCGTGCCGGCACCCGGGCAGATCCGCTCGAACCTGGCCGTGGGCGGCCGGGCCGACGCCGTGGACCTGACCCCCCGGGACCTGGAGCTCTGCGCCATCATCGGCCCGCAACTGCGGGCCCGGGGTCTGCTGTTCGTCGGCGTCGACGTGATCGGCGACTACCTGACCGAGATCAACGTCACCTCCCCCACCGGGGCCCGCGCCCTGAAGCACCTGTCGGGCATCGACGCCATCACGGCCCTCTGGGACGTGATCGAGAAGAAGCGCGCCGGGAGCTGAGGGGGCGACCTTCAGTTCTGTTTTTGTTCTTGCCGACCCGCAGGCGGCATGCTTGTCTGGCGGTGGGGAACGGGGCGGAGCCTAAGGAGCGCGCATGGCCGCCCGCGTTACCACCCTGGCCTTCCAGGGCGTCGAGGCCCGACCGGTGGAGGTCGAGGTCCAGCTGACCGCCGGCGAACAGAAGTTCGTCCTGGTGGGCCTGGGCGACAAGGCCGTGGCCGAGAGCCGCGAGCGGGTGCGGGCCGCCTTCGCCGGACTGGGCCTGGCCATGCCGGGCCGCCGGATCATCTGCAACCTGGCCCCCGCCGACCTGCCCAAGGAGGGCAGCCACTATGACCTGCCCATCGCCCTTGCGGTGATGGCGGCCATGGGGGTGATCCCGCCGGATGCCCTCGAGGGCTGGGCGGCCATGGGCGAATTGTCCCTCGACGGACGGATCACCGCCTCGGCCGGCGCCCTGCCGGCGGCGGTGGCGGCGGGCGCCCTGGGCCTGGGCCTGATCTGCCCCGAGGCCAGCGGGCCCGAGGCGGCCTGGGCGGGATCAACCCCGGTGCTGGCGCCGCCCAGCCTGGTGGCCCTGGTCAACCACTTCCGCGGGACCCAGGCCCTGTCGCCGCCGGAGCCGGGGGCAATCACAGAGGGCGCACCGGCTCCCGACCTGCGCGAGGTGCGCGGCCAGGAGACCGCCCGCCGGGCCCTGGAGATCGCTGCTGCCGGGGGCCACAACCTGCTCCTCACCGGGCCCCCCGGGGCGGGCAAGTCGATGATGGCTGCCCGCCTGCCGGGGCTGTTGCCGCCACTGTCTGCCGCTGAGCTGCTGGAGACCTCCATGGTCCATTCCGTGGCCGGACTGATCGCCCGGGGCGAACTGACCCGGGCCCGACCCTTCCGCGCCCCGCACCACTCGGCGACCATGGCGGCCCTGACCGGCGGCGGTGCGCGTATCCGCCCCGGCGAGGCCTCCCTGGCGCATAACGGGGTCCTGTTCCTGGACGAGCTGCCCGAGTTCAGCGCCCAGGCCCTGGACTCCCTGCGCCAGCCCCTGGAGACCGGCGAGATCACCGTCGCCCGGGCGGCGGGACACGTGCGCTATCCGGCGCGGTTCCAGCTGGTGGCGGCCCAGAACCCCTGCAAGTGCGGCAAGGGGGGCGAGGGCCGGGGCGCCTGCGGCCGGGCGCCGCGCTGCCAAGTCGACTACCGGGGTCGGGTCTCGGGACCCTTCCTGGACCGGATCGACCTGCAGGTGGATGTCCCCGCCGTGCGCGCCGCCGACCTCGCCCTGCCCGCCGCCGCCGAAGGTTCGGCAGAGGTGGCCGCACGGGTGGCCGCGGCCCGGGAGATCCAGGTGCGTCGGGCTGTGGCAGCCGGACGGCCCGAGACCGAAGCGGCCAACGCCCGGGCCTCCGGCGACTGGCTACAGGCGATCGCCGACCCCGAGCCCGAAGCCCGCGCCCTCCT
Source organism: Phenylobacterium deserti (assembly GCA_945874825.1). GTDB lineage: Bacteria > Pseudomonadota > Alphaproteobacteria > Caulobacterales > Caulobacteraceae > Phenylobacterium > Phenylobacterium deserti_D. The sequence continues at coordinate 63,473 of CAMCIK010000002.1, forward strand.
GACCCGCGCCGCCGACGCCGCCGGCCTCACGGCCCGGGGCTGGAGCCGGGTCCTGCGCCTGGCCCGGACCCTTGCGGACCTGGAGCCCGACGCCGCAACCGCCGTCGCCCGCCGGCACGTGGCCGAGGCCCTGGCCTACCGGGGGGTTGGCGCAGGGGCCTGACCCCCTGTTGACCTCATCTTAATCGCCGGACTTGACCCTCCATCCCGCAAGGCGAGAAAGGATGAGGCCATGACCCGACCCGTCGTCCCATCCTTTGGCGCTTCGCCCGCTCTTGCGGACAGCCCGCAGGCTGCTCCCGCGCCGGCGACCCCGGTCAGCATCGAGGAACTGGCCAGCCTGAGCCACGAGTTCCGGACGCCGCTCAACGGTGTCCTGGGCCTGGCCCGCCTGCTGGAGTCCACACCCCTGACGGGCGAGCAACGCAGCTATGTGGACGCCCTGCGGGAGTCGGGCGAGCACCTGCTGGGCCTGGTCAACCAGCTGCTGGACTTCGCCCGGCTCGGCGCCTCCACCGTCGAGATCCAGACGGGCGATGTCAGCCTGGAGGATCTCCTGCGGGGGGTCTGCGAGCTGACCGCGCCCCGGGCCACGGAAAAGGGCCTGGAAATCGGATGGTGGATCGCCCCGGGGCTCGGACGCATCCGCGGCGATGAGGGCCGGCTGAGGCAGATCCTGCTGAACTATGTGGCCAACGCCATCAAGTTCACGGGCGAAGGCGGCGTCCTGGTCTCGGCGGTCGGAGCGGGCCCTGGCCGCATCCGGCTGAGCGTTGGCGACACCGGACCCGGCGTGGCCGAGGCCGAGCGGGAGCGCATCTTCGAGCCCTTCGTCCAGACCGATCCCAGGGTCGACGGCGTCAGCCTTGGAGGGGCGGGTCTTGGCCTGGCCATCGTCCGGTCCCTGGCGACCGCCATGGAGGGCCGGGCAGGCGTTGATCCCGCCCCCGGGGGTGGGGCAGAATTCTTCCTTGAGCTGCCGGCCACCCGGGCGGGCGGAAATCCCGGCCGCACCCTGTCCCGGCGACGCATTGCGGTGGTGAGCCCCAATCCGGTCGTTGCCGAGGCTGCCATCCGCCAGGTCGCCTCCCGCGGGGGCGAGGGCATCGTCGCCACCCGCCTCGCAGACCTGACCGACGACGCCGAGTTCGTGCTTGTGGACCATGCCCTGCGACCGGCCGGACCGCCCGACGACCGGCCCGCCATCATCCTGCTCTCGCCTGAGGATCGCGGCCTGATCGAGGACTACCGGGCCCGCGGTTTCGCCGGCTACCTGATCAAGCCCCTGCGGCCGGCCTCCCTGGCGGAGCGGGTGGTCGCGGCGGCGCAGGGCCGGGGCCGGACCGGGCGCCTCGACGACCGGATCGCCCCGGCCGCAGCGCCAGGCCTGCAGGTCCTGCTCGTGGAAGACCACGCCATCAACGCCCTGCTGGCCACCGCCATGCTCAAACGGGAGGGCTGCCTGGTGGACCCCGCCGCGGGGGGACCCGATGCCCTGGCCGCGGTCGCCGTGGGTGCCTACGACCTGATCCTGATGGACATGCGCATGCCGGGGATGACCGGCCCCGAGACGGCCCAGGAAATGCGCAGCCAAGGTGTGAAGACCCCGATCGTGGCCCTGACCGCCAACACCTTCGAGGATGACCGCCAGATCTGCCTCGCGGCCGGCATGGACGATTTCCTGGTCAAGCCCCTCACCGCCGATGCCCTGAGACGGATCCTGTCCCGGGTGGCCCGGGGCTGGAACGAGCCCGCCGGGCGGCGGCGCTGATCCTGTTCCGATAAGTGGGAACCGGTTATCGGATCGAAACAGGATCCAATTATATGCGCTGATCCTGTTCCGAGTCTTGGGAGCCGGCAGCTGGACGGCAGGGGCGGCGCACGCCAATCTTCCCACCGCCGCGGTCTGGCGGCGAGACGGATGCGGCGATGAACCCCAGGGGAGACGAAGGGCAGGTCGAGGCCCGGCTGACCGGCCTGAAGGCCCTGGCCGTCTACGGCGAGCGGCGGTCCCTGGTCATGATGGCCCTCGGCTTTGCCTCGGGCCTGCCCAACCTGCTGATTTTCGACACCCTCTCGGCCTGGCTGAGAGACGCCGGCCTATCCCTGGAGGTCATCGGGGTCTTCAGCCTCGCCACCCTGGCCTATTCGGTGAAGTTCCTCTGGGCGCCCCTGGTCGACCGGGCCCCCATCCCCGGCCTGACCCGGGCCCTGGGCCAGAGGCGGGCCTGGATGCTGGCCTGCCAGGCGATAATCATCCTGGCGCTCCTCGCCATCTCGGGGGTGGACCCCGCGCAAAGCCTGGGTGCCATGGCCGCCCTGGCAGTCCTGGTGGGCGTGGTCTCGGCCACTCAGGACATTGTCATCGACGCCTGGCGGATCGAGGCGGCCGGGCCCGAGCGGGCCGGCGCCATGGCCGCCGCCTACCAGTGGGGATTCCGGATCGCCATGATCCTGGCCGGGATCCTGCCCCTGGTCCTGAGCGATGTCATCGGCTGGGGCGGCTCCTATGCCCTGATGGCGGTTCTGATGCTGGCGGGAACCGCGGGCGTCCTCGCCGCCCCCCGGGAGGCGGACCTCGTCGCGCGCCCGAAGGACCCCGAGCCCGTCGCCGCAAGGCCGGGAAGGGACGCCCTGGAATGGGCAGGCCGCGGAGGCCTGGTCCTGGCGGCGGCGGCCTTTCTGGGATCGGGCCTCTCGGGGAATCCGTTCCTGCTGCGCGCACCCCTTTCCGCCCTTGGCCTGGAGGGACTTGCAGGTTCCCTCGCAGATCTCTGGGCGGCGAAGCCGACGGGCGCCGTCGCCCAGGTGGTCTCCGCCCTGGGCGGGCTTGCCCTGCTGGCCTCAGCGGTCCTGCCCCTGCCCGGCGCGCCGACCCGGCCCGGCCGTTTCCTTTTCCAGGCCCTGGGCGAGCCCCTGGCGGACTTCGTCCGGCGGCACCAGGGGACAGCGGCCCTCATCCTGGCCCTGATCTGCGTCTATCGCCTGCCCGACTTCGTGCTGAACATCATGAACCCCTTCTATCTCGACCTCGGGTTCTCGAAGCTCGAGATCGCAGAGATGCGCAAGGTGTTCGGCGTTGTGATGTCGGTCGCCGGCGTCGGACTGGGCGGCTGGGCGGTGGCGCGCCTGGGCCTGATGCGGGCCCTGGTGATCGGTGCCTTCGCAGGCCCGGTTTCCAACCTCGTCTTCGCCTGGCTAACCCTCCAGGGACCCCAGCTCTGGGCTCTCGCGACGGCAATTGGCATCGACAACCTGGCCTCAGGCTTCGCCGGCACCTGCCTGATCGCCTACATGTCCAGCCTGACCAGCCGGGGCTTCACTGCCTCGCAGTACGCCCTCTTCTCGTCCCTCTATGCCCTGCTCGGCAAGTTGATAGCCTCGCAGTCCGGGCGCATCGTCGAGGGGGCGGCCCGGCTGGCGGATACTCCGGGCGGGATCCTCCTGCCGGCAGCGCCGGGGGCCTTCGGCGAGGCGGTGGCGAAGTCCGGGGTGACCGCTGCGGGCCTGGGAACCGGCTACGTGGTCTTCTTCGTCTACTCGGCCATCCTCGGGGCGGCGGGGGTGGTGCTGACCCTGATGGTCGCAGGCCGAGAGGCCCGCCGGCGGCGGGACGGCGGGGAGGGGGATCAGTCCCCCGCCTGACGCGCCCGCTCGATCGACTGGCGAATGATCTCGCCGGTCTCTGCAGGATCGACCCACCGGCCGACCTCCGACATCTTGCCCTTCTCCAGGTCCTTGTAGTGGGAGAAGAAGTGCGCGACCTGCTCGGTCAGGATGGAGGGCAGGGCCCGCCAGGAATCGATCCCGGCATAGTAAGGGTGGAGCTTGTCCACCGGCACGGCCAGGACCTTCTCATCCTCCCCCGCCTCGTCAGCCATGATCAGGCAGCCGATCGGCCGGCAGCGAATGATGGCGCCCGTCGCCACCGGTGTGGGGCCAACCACCAGTATGTCCAGAGGGTCCCCGTCCCCCGACAAGGTGTGGGGAATGAAGCCGTAGTTTCCCGGATAGAACATGGCCGTGTGCAGAAAGCGGTCGACGAACATGGCGCCGGAGGCCTTGTCGAGCTCGTACTTCACGGGCGCGCCGCCCTGTGGGATCTCGATCAGGGCGTTGATGTCGTAGGGCGGATTCACCCCGACCGGGATTCGGGAAATGTCCATGTCGGTCTCCTTGGCGGCGCGATGCCGGGCAGGCTTCTGCTATGGCCCAACGGCGACGGGGGCGGAAGGGGCTGACAGGCACCGATGTCTGTTCTATAGAGCCCGCAACATCGTTTGTGGCGTTGGATGACGTATGCGAGCGGCGGGCTGCGGCCCGGCCGCTTTTTTGTTGGATCAAGGGGCGCCCGGAAGGGGTCCGCCCGGCAGGGCTCGGAGAGACCGAATGCGCGGCAGGACGGCGGAGGACGCCCGACTCCTGGAGCTGCTCGACCCGGTGGCAGAGGCTGCGGGATACGAAATCGTGCGCCTCAGGCTGATGGGTAGCGAACACGCGCGCCGCCTGCAGATCATGGCAGAGACCCCGGAAGGGGAAATGAACGTCGAGGGCTGCGCCCGCCTGTCCCGGGCCCTGTCCGAAGTCCTGGACGCCGCCGATCCGGTGGCGGGCGTGTATACACTGGAAGTCTCGACTCCGGGGGTCGACCGGCCCCTCACTCGGCTGAAGGACTTCGAGACCTACGAAGGCTTCGAAGCGCGGATCGAGCTGGACCGCCTGGCCGAAGGCCGGAAACGCTTTCGCGGCGAACTCGCCGGCGTCGAGGGCGACCAGGTGGCCGTCAACCTCGAGGATGAGGCCGAGACGGCGCTCATTCCCTTCGCCTGGATCCTAGAGGCGAAACTGATCCTGACCGACCGGCTGATGGACCGGGGCGCCCAAGAGCGCGCCCGCCGCCTGGCCGCCGGCCCCAACCCCGATTCCGACCAGGAGGACGTCCCATGAGCCCGACAGGGATCGCCGCGAACCGGCTTGAGCTTCTGCAGATCGCGGAGGCGGTGGCGCGAGAGAAATCCATCGACCGCGAGGTGGTCATCTCGGCCATCGAAGAGGCCATCCAGAAGGGTGCCCGCGCGCGTTATGGTGCCGAGCACGACATCCGCGTCCGCATTGATCCCAAGACCGGCGAGACCTCGCTGAAGCGCGTGGTCCGGGTTATTCCGGATGACGAGACCTTCACGGACGAAGACGGGCTGCCCATCGAGCCGATTGGCGTCCGCCGCCTCTCCGAGGCCCTGCGCGACGACCCCGAGGCGGTTGTCGGCAAGACCTACGAGGAAGTCCTGCCGCCCTTCGAGTTCGGCCGGGTGCAGACCCAGATGGCCCGCCAGGTTGTGACCGGAAAGGTCCGCGAGGCCGAGCGGGAGCGCCAGTACGAAGAGTACAAGGACAGGGTCGGAGAGATCGTCAACGGCGTGGTCAAGCGGGTGGAGTACGGCAACACGGTCGTCGACCTGGGCCGCGGCGAAGGGATCATGCGCCGCGACCAGTCCATCCCCCGGGAGAACTTCAACATCGGCGATCGCATCCGCTGCTACATCTATGACGTGCGGCGCGAGGCCAAGGGCCCGCAGATCCTGCTCAGCCGGGCCCACGGCGGCTTCATGGCCAAGCTGTTCGCCCAGGAAGTGCCCGAGGTCTATGACGGCGTCATCGAGATCCGCGCCGTTGCGCGGGATCCCGGCAGCCGCGCCAAAATGGCGGTGGTCTCCAACGACGGCTCCATCGACCCAGTGGGGGCCTGCGTCGGCATGCGCGGTAGCCGGGTTCAGGCGGTCGTCGCCGAACTCCAGGGCGAGAAGATCGACATCATCCAGTGGAACCCGGATGAGGCCACCTTCATCGTCAACGCCCTGGCGCCTGCTGAGGTCTCCAAGGTGGTGATGGACGAGGAGGACGAGCGGGTCGAAGTGGTGGTGCCGGACGAGCAGCTGTCCCTGGCCATCGGCCGCCGCGGACAGAATGTGCGCCTAGCTTCCCAGCTGACGGGCTGGCAGATCGACATCATGACGGAGAGCCAGGAGAGCGAGCGCCGCCAGCGCGAGTTCGCCGAGCGCACCGCCCTGTTCCAGGAAGCCCTGGACGTGGACGAGGTGATCGCCCAGCTCATCGTGACCGAAGGCTTCGCCACGGTAGAAGACGTTGCCTATGTGGACGCCTCCGAGATCGCCGCCATCGAGGGTTTTGACGAGGATACCGCCGAGGAAATCCAGGCCCGGGCCCGCGACCACCTCGAGCGTGAGGCTGCCGAGCTTGATACCAGCCGCCGTGAACTCGGCGTGGAGGATGGCCTCCTGGAGATCGACGGCGTGACCCTTCCCATTGCCGTGGCGCTTGGCCAGGGTGAGGTGAAGTCCGTCGAGGACCTCGCCGGCCTCGTGCCGGACGACCTGCGCGGCTGGTACGAGTCCCGGAATGGGGAGCGCGTGCGAGAGTCGGGCATACTCGAGGCCTTCGGGATGGACGCCGCCGATGCGGAAGCCCTGATCCTGCGCGCCCGTGTCGCCATGGGCTGGATCGAGCCGGCACCGGAAGTGGTCGAAGAGGAAATCGAGGCCGAGCTGAGCGAAGAGGACATTGTCTTCGGTCAGCCGGGCGCCACAGGAGCCTGACGCTCGGGTGACCCTCGCCGGACCCAGAACCCACGCCGAGGCTTCGCGCCAGAGCCGCGACCTGGCGTCTGGAGAGGTGCGTCCGCGCGAGACCATGATCCGGTTCGTCGCAGGGCCCGACAACCGGGTAGTCCCGGATCTGGCCGGGCGGCTGCCTGGGCGGGGACTGTGGGTGGCCGCTGACCGCACCTCCGTCGAGACCGTGGCGAAGAAAGGCCTGTTCAGCCGGTCGGCCCGGACAGAGCTGAAAGCCAGCCCGGACCTTGCTGCCCAGGTCGAGGCCCTGTTGCTCAAGCGACTGCTGGACGGACTGGGCCTCGCCCGACGGGCAGGGGATCTGGTCACCGGTTTTGAGAAGGTCATCTCCACGGTGGGTGAGGGCCGGGCCGCCTGGCTGGTCGAGGCGACCGACGGGGCGCCCGATGGCCGCCGCAAGGTGCTTTCCGCCCTCCGGCGGGCCTCCCCGTCTCCGGGCCTCGTCGGGCTCTGGACGGGGGAAGAATTGAGTTTGGCCTTGGGGGGCGAGAATGTGATACACACCGCCTTCCTTGTGGGACGGGGTGCCGACCGTTGGACATTCGATGTCCAGCGGCTTTCAGGCTTCCGGCCCCTGGTTCCGGAATCCTGGAGCGAGGCGCCTGCGTCCGCCCCCAGGTCTTCGGACCCGGCCCAGGACGTGTGAATTTCGAAGTGGGCCGGACCTGTCCGGCCGGATGTAAAGCGAGCGCATGAGCGACGAAAAAGACAACGGCCGTCCCACCGCCCCTGGCGGACGCCAGCCCCTGACCCTGAAGCCCCGTCTCGGTGCCGGATCGGTCAGCGCCGGCACGGTCAAGCAGAGCTTCAGCCACGGTCGCTCCAAGACGGTGGTGGTCGAGACCAAGCGCGCGCGAACCCTTGGATCCGCCCCGGGAAACCTGGCGGGCCCCTCGCCCGCCGAACGCCGCACGACGCCGCCCGCAGCGCCCGTGCCCCGGCCGGCTGCGTCCTCCGCCCCTGTCGACGGCAATCTTTCTGCCGACGAGCTCAAGGCCCGCCAGAGGGCGATCGAGCTGGCTCGCGAACACCAGGCGCGCCAGGCCGTCGAGGCCCAGGCCCAGGCCGAGAGGGCGGCTCGCGCGGAAGCGGCCAGCAAGGCCGCCGAAGCTGTGACCCCGCCATCGGCGACCCCGGAGGCCTCGCAGATGTCGGCTCCTGTGGCCCAGGAGCCGTCCGTCCAGATCTCAGCGCCTCAAGCCGCAGCTCCGCAGGCCCCGGCTCCGCAGGCCCAGGCCGCAGCTCCGCCGCGACCGTCCGCTGAGGCCGCTCGCGCCGGGTCGCCCGGGTCGCCAAGCCAGACACGGACCTACGAGCCCTCCCGGGAACGCCGGGACGATCGTCCGACGACGACCACCTACCGTCCCGAGCGGCCGGCCGGCCGGTTCGAGAATACCAATTTCGGCCAGCGCGCCCCGCGAACGGACGGTCCGCCCCGGGATCGTCCGGGCCAGGACCGTCCCCGCGACGGCGACCGCGCCGCCCCGACCGGGCGCGCCTTCGCCCCCGGCGGCGAACCCGTCCGCTACTCCGCCCTGGCCCCGCGCCCGGCACCTGGCGCACGCGACGACTCCCGTCCGGGCGGGCCCCGGACCCCGAGGATTGCGCCTGCCGTCGCCCCGGCCGAGCCTGAAATCCAGCGCGCAGCCCGCCAGGCTCCTCGCCCCGGCTCGCTGAACCTCGACCGGCGCCCGGACGAGGATGAAGACACCCGCCGCAAGGCGGCCAATGCCGCCGGCAAGCCCATCAGCCGGGCGAAGGGGGCCACCCAACGCCGCGAGGGTCGACTGACCATCCAGGCCGTCGCCGGTGACGACGAAGGTGCCGTTGAGCGGATGCGCTCGCTGGCCTCGGTCCGCCGGGCTCGGGAGCGCGAGCGGGAAAAGCGCAAGGGCGGTGCCCAGGAGCAAGCCCGGTCCTCCCGCGAGGTGGTGATCCCGGACGTGATCACCGTTTCCGAGCTGTCGAACCGGATGGCGACGCGCGGCGTGGACGTCATCAAGTTCCTGATGCGCCAGGGCATGATGCTGAAAATCAACGACGTGATCGACAGCGACACTGCCGAGCTGATCGCCGCCGAGTTCGGTCACACGGTCAAGCGTGTGTCTGACTCCGACGTGGAGGAAGGCTTCCTCGGGGCCGACGACGGTGATGAGACCCTGGAGACCCGCGCCCCGGTTGTAGCGGTCATGGGCCACGTTGACCACGGCAAGACCTCCCTCCTCGACGCCCTGCGCCAGGCGGATGTCGCCGGCGGAGAGCACGGCGGCATCACCCAGCACATCGGTGCCTACCAGGTGAAGCTGGCCGAAGGCAGTCGCGTGACCTTCCTGGACACGCCTGGCCACGCCGCCTTTACGGCCATGCGGGCCCGCGGCGCCGAGGTCACCGACTTGGTTGTGCTGGTCGTGGCTGCGGACGACGGGGTCATGCCCCAGACCATCGAGGCCATCCAGCACGCCAAGGCGGCGGGGACGCCAATCATCGTGGCCGTCAACAAGATGGACAAGCCCGACGCCAACCCGACCCGGGTCATCAACGAGCTGCTCCAGCACGAGATCGTGGCGGAGAGCCTGGGCGGCGAGACCCAGATCATCGAGGTCTCGGCCCTCAAGAAGACCGGCCTTGATAACCTGATCGAGGCCATCCTGCTGCAGGCCGAGGTCCTGGAACTGAAGGCCAATCCGGACCGGACTGCAGAAGGCGTGGTGATCGAGTCCAAGATCGACCGCGGCCGGGGTGCCGTGTCCACGGTCCTGGTCAAGCGGGGCACCCTGAAGCGCGGCGATATCATCGTGGCGGGCGCCAGCTTCGGCCGGGTCCGTGCCCTGCTGAACGAGCGCGACGAACAGGTTCTCTCGGCGGGACCTTCCGAGCCGGTGGAGGTCCTCGGCCTCGACGGCGCGCCCTCCCCGGGCGAGGCCTTCGCCGTCGTCGAAACCGAGGCCCGCGCCCGCGAGCTGACGGGTTACCGCATTCGTGTGAAGCGCGAGAAGGCAGGAGCCCCCGTGGCGGGCGGCGTGTCCATGGCCGACTTCATGGCCAAGATGCAGGACAAGAAGATCTCGGAGATGCCGGTCATCATCAAGGCCGACGTCCAGGGGTCAGCGGAGGCCATCATTGGCTCCCTGGAGAAGCTTGCCACGGACGAGGTGCGTGCGCGCATCATCCTGTCCGGTGCCGGTGCCATCAGCGAGAGCGACGTCATGCTGGCCAAGGGGTCGGGCGCGCCTATCCTGGGCTTCAATGTCCGGGCCACCACCCAGGCCCGCCAACTCGCCGAGCGCGAGGGCGTCGAGATCCGCTACTACGCCATTATCTACGACCTGCTTGACGACGTTAAGGGCGTCATGTCGGGCCTGCTGGCGCCGGAGCAGAGGGAAACCTTCCTCGGCAACGCCCGCGTCCTGCAGGCGTTCGACATCACCCGAGTGGGCAAGGTGGCTGGCTGCCGCGTCACCGAAGGGGTGGTCCGGCGCGGCGCCCGGGTCCGGATCGTCCGCAACGACATCGTCGTCCTGGAACTGGGGGTCCTGCAGACCCTCAAGCGGTTCAAGGACGAGGTGGCCGAGGTCGGCAACGGCGTCGAGTGCGGCATGGCCTTCCAAGGCTTCCAGGACATCCAGGAAGGCGACATCATCGAGTGCTTCACCATCGAAGAGGTCAAGCGCAGCCTCTAGGGTGGCGCGTGCGCCGGGGGGTTTCATGCTCAGACAACTCGCCCTGCTCTCCCTGGTCTGCCTCCTGGCCGCCTGTGCGACCGCCAACCGCGTGGGTGCGGCCAATGACATCCACGCTCTCCTGACGGCGATCCGCGATGATGACCGGGCCGCCTTCGACGCCAGGGTCGACCGCGACGCCCTCAAGGCCGAGATGTCCACCCGGCTCTCCCGTGAGGCCGGCCGGCTGAAGGTGGAAGGCCTCGACCTCGGCCAACTGAGCGCCGTCATCGCCCCGAACATCGCCAACCTCGCCGGCGACGCCCTGATCCAGCCCCGGGTCTTCCGCCAAGTCGCCGAGGCCTATGGCTACACACCCGACAAGCCCCTGCCCGGGCCCGTCGCCATCGCCAGCCGCCTTAAGGCCATGCCGGACGGCCGGGTCTGCGCCACCCAGGACAAGAATGGCCCCTGCCTCCTGGTCTTCACCCGCTCTCCCGAGGGCCGATGGCGCCTGAGCGGCTTCGAAGGCGACCTGTCCACCCTCAAGATCCGCCGCTGACGACGCCCGCCATGTCCTGGGAAGATGCTCTCTGCGCCTACGGGCGCTTCGACTTCCAGGATGGTCCCTGGACCCGGCCCGTCTGGCGGCGCGGCACGGGCCCCGCGGTCATCATCATCCACGAAATCCCTGGCCTGCATCCCCTGGTGATCCGCTTTGCAGACCGGGTCGCCGAGGCGGGCATGACCGTCTTCCTGCCAAGCCTGATCGGAGACCCGGGGCGGCCGGTCAGCGGCGGCTACGCCCTGAAGTCCATGGCGACGGCCTTCTGCGTCCGGCGGGAGTTCAACGTCTGGCGGACCGGGCGGACCAGCCCGATCGCCGACTGGCTCCGGGCCCTGGCCCGCAAGGCCCACGCTGAGTGCGGCGGGGCGGGCGTAGGGGCCGTGGGCATGTGCTTCTCGGGCGGTTTTGCCCTGGCCATGATGACCGAACCTGCCGTGGTGGCGCCGGTCCTGTCCCAGCCTTCCCTTCCCCTGCCTTTCGGCTCCCGCTCCCGGGCGGCGGATATCGATGTCTCGCCCGAGGACCTGCGTTGCGTGAAGGACCGGCTTGAGGCCGAAGACCTGACCGTGATGGGGCTGCGCTTCCGGTCGGACCGGTTCGTGCCCGATGCCAGATTCGACACGCTCAGGGCTACCTTCGGAGAACGTTTTGACGCCGTCGAGCTGGAGGATGCCGACGCCGCCCCCGCCGACATGCCGCCGCATTCGGTCCTGACCCTGCACCTTCGGGAAGACGGTCCCACCCGGGCGGCCGAGCAGAAGGTGATCGATTTCTTCCGGCACAGGACGGGCGCCTGAGCCCCCGTCGGCTGGACAGCCGGGCCCGTCGCGACTAGAACCCGCCGCCTCCCCCGCGTCCGCGTCCGATCCGCGGTCCGGGACAGCCATTCGGGACATTCCCCATGAAAAAGCATTCCGGCGCCGGACGCGGCGCCCCGGCCGGGCCGTCGCAGCGTCAGCTGAGGGCGGGGGAGCTGATCCGCCACGCCCTGGTGGAGATCCTGCGCGAAGAGGATTTCGCCGATCCGGACCTAGCCGGCGTCTCGGTGACCTTGACCGAGGTCCGGATGAGCCCTGACCTGCGGCACGCCCACTGCTTCGTCGAACCCCTGGGAGGCCAGGAGGCCGGCCCGGTGGTGGCGGGGCTGAACCGCCATGCGAAGTTCCTGAGGGGCCGGCTGGGTCGCGGGATCGACATGAAGTTCACCCCCGACCTCAAGTTCGCCCACGACGAGAGCTTCACCGAGGCGGCCCGCATGGAAGCCCTCTTCCGCGACCCGAAGGTGGCTCGGGACCTGGGGCCGGGCGACCCCGAAGGTGAGGACGAAGCCTGATGGGGCGGCGAAAGACGGGAGAGGCGATCTCGGGATGGCTCTGCCTGGACAAACCCTACGACCTGACCTCAACCCAGGCCGTGGGGCGGATCCGGCGGGCCTTCAATGCCCAGAAGGCGGGGCACGCAGGGACCCTGGATCCCCTCGCGACCGGGATCCTACCCATTGCGCTTGGCGAGGCGACCAAGACCGTCAGCTTCATGATGGATGCCGGGAAGACCTACCGTTTCACCATCGCCTGGGGCCGGACCACAACCACCCTGGATCGTGAGGGCGAGACCTCGGCCGCCTCCGACGTGCGGCCCAGCCTGGCCGAGACCGAAGCGGCCCTGCCAGCCTTCGTCGGTGAAATCGATCAGGTTCCACCCGCCTTTTCCGCCATTAAGGTGGCTGGCGAACGCGCCTACGACCTCGCCCGGGCCGGCGAGACCGTAGAGTTGGCCTCCCGCCGGGTGGTGATCCACAGGGCCGAGGTGACCGGCGCGCCGGACGCTGACCATGTCGACATCGAGATCGATTGCGGCAAGGGCGTTTATGTCCGCGCCATCGTCCGGGATCTGGCCGAACGCCTCGGCGCCTGTGGTCACGTCAGCGCCCTGAGGCGGACCCGGGTGGGCCCCTTCACGGAGGCCCGGGCGATTGCGCTGGAAAACCTTGAGGATCTGGGGCATAAGGCGCGCCTCTTGGAGGCCCTGCTTCCGGTCGAGACCGCCCTGGACGACATCCCGGTGCTGGCCGTGACCGCTGAAGACGCCTTCAGGCTCAAGCAGGGACGGCCCATCGTTCTCGTTCCCCGACAGGTTGAAGACCTGAAGGCCCGGCTTCCCGCCGGCGACCGGACGGTTTCAGCCCTGGCGGGCGGTTCGCTGGTGGCGCTCTGCGAGATGCGTATGGGACGGCTCGAACCCGTACGCGTCTTTCACCTCTGACCAGAGCGGAGACTGCACGATGTCGATTACGCTGGAACGCAAGGCCGATCTCATCAAGACGCACGGCCGCTCCGAAGGCGATACCGGAAGCGCAGAAGTCCAGGTGGCCATCCTTTCTGAACGGATTTCCAACCTGACAGAGCACTTCAAGAGCCACAAGAAAGACAACCATTCCCGTCGGGGCCTGCTGAAGATGGTGTCTCAACGCCGTCGTCTGCTGGATCACCTGAAGGCCTCTGACGCAGGTCGCTACCAAGCGATCATCGAGAAGCTCGGCCTGCGCCGCTAGTTCCCGAGCCCCCGACAGGGGGCTTCGGTTTTTTCACCGCCGCCCCCGCGACAGGCCGGGGGAAAAGGGGTGGTGCGCGAGGGCCCATTCAGGGGCCTTCGTCCTACGTCGGGGGTTCAAAGGAAATCCTCACCGCGCCTGTCGTTCCTGGAGAGGATTTCGGTCGTCCGACGCCCTGTCCGTCCCCGCCGGGAATACGCCCGCGGGAGAAGAAAGAAGCCAAAATGTTCGATATCAAGAGAAAAACCATCGAGTGGGGCGGTCGCACACTGACCCTCGAAGCCGGCCGCATGGCCCGCCAGGCCGACGGTTCAGTTCTGGCCACCTACGGCGAGACCATGGTGCTGGCCACCGCTGTCTTCGCCAAGAGCGCCAAGCCCGGGCAGGACTTCTTCCCCCTGACCGTGAACTACCAGGAGAAGTACTATGCCGCGGGCAAGATCCCCGGCTCCTTCCCCCGCCGCGAAGCCGCGCCGAGCCAGAAGGAAACCCTGACGTCGCGCCTGATCGACCGTCCGATCCGGCCGCTGTTCGTCGAGGGCTTCAAGAACGAGGTCCAGGTGGTCACCACTGTCCTGGCCCACGACCTCGAGAATGATCCCGACATCGTCGCACTGGTGGCCGCCTCGGCCGCCCTCGTGCTGTCCGGGGCACCCTTCATGGGGCCGATCGGCGCCGCTCGCGTAGGCTACGTCAACAGCGAGTACGTCCTCAACCCGACCCTGGACCAGATGAAGGAGTCGGCCATGGACCTGGTCGTCGCTGGAACCAGCGACGCGGTCATGATGGTGGAGTCCGAGATCCAGGAGCTCTCCGAGGAAGTGGTCCTGGGCGGCGTGACCTTCGCCCACAAGTCCATGCAGCCGGTGATCGACGCGATCATCGAGCTGGCCGAGCATGCTGCCAAGGAGCCCTTCGAGTTCACCGCCGACGACACCGAGGCCCTGAAGGCTCAGGCCCGGAAGCTGGTGGGTGCCGACATGGCCGCCGCCTACAAGATCGTCGCCAAGGGTCAGCGCCAGGACGCCGTCAGCCAGGCCAAGGCCAAGGCCTCGGCCGCCCTGGCCAAGTCCGACGCCAATCCGGCTGGCGCTGACAGCCAGAAGCTGGCGGGCGTGCTGAAGGAGCTCGAGGGCGAGGTCGTCCGTCGCAATATCATCGAAACGGGCATCCGCATCGACGGACGGACGGTGGACAAGGTCCGCCCCATCGTCTCGGAGGTCGGCGTACTGACCCGGGCCCATGGCTCGGCCCTGTTCACCCGCGGTGAAACCCAGGCCGTGGTGGTCGCCACCCTGGGCACCGGCGACGATGAGCAGATGATGGACGTCCTCGAAGGCAAGTACTACGAGCGTTTCCTGCTGCACTACAACTTCCCCCCCTTCAGCGTCGGCGAGACCGGCCGGATGGGCGCCCCCGGGCGGCGGGAAGTGGGTCACGGCAAGCTGGCCTGGCGGGCCATCCGGCCCATGCTGCCTGCGCATGACGAGTTCCCCTACACCATCCGCCTGGTCTCCGAGATCCTAGAGTCCAACGGGTCGTCCTCCATGGCGTCGGTGTGCGGATCGTCCCTGGCGCTGATGGACGCCGGCGTGCCCCTGAAGAAGCCGGTGAGCGGCATCGCTATGGGCCTGATCCTCGAGAAGGACGGCTTCGCGGTCCTCTCCGACATCTTGGGCGACGAGGATCACCTCGGCGACATGGACTTCAAGGTGGCCGGGACCGAGGATGGGATCACCTCCCTCCAGATGGACATCAAGATCGCCGGGATCACCGAGGAGATCATGCGCAAGGCGCTGGAGCAGGCCAAGGACGGCCGCCAGCACATCCTGGGCGAAATGGCCAAGGCCATGGAGGCCCCGCGCGCTGAGCTCGGGGAATTCGCGCCCAAAATCGAGACCATCAAGATCCCGGTGGACAAGATCCGCGAAGTGATCGGCTCGGGCGGCAAGGTGATCCGCGAGATCACCGCCGAAACCGGTGCCAAGGTCGATATCGGCGAAGATGGCACCATCCGCATCGCCGCGCCCGACCAGGCCAAGATCGACGCGGCCCGCGACTGGATCAAGTCGATCGCCTCGGAGCCCGAACTGGGCGCCATCTACACCGGCAAGGTCGTGAAGATCGTCGACTTCGGCGCCTTCGTGAACTTCTTCGGCGCCAAGGATGGCCTGGTCCACGTGAGCCAGATTTCCAGCGATCGGGTCAACAAGGTCTCGGACGTCCTGCAGGAAGGCCAGTCCGTGAAGGTCAAGCTTCTCGGCTTCGACGACCGGGGCAAGACCCGTCTGTCGATGAAGGTCGTCGACCAGGAGACGGGCGAGGACCTGTCCAAGAAGGAAGGCGCCGAGGCGGACACCGAAGGCTGACCGGACCTCCAGGTCCAGGACTTCAGGGGCGGCCGGAGAGATCCGGCCGCCCTTTTCATGACCTCAAGGTGGCTGTAAGGCAGGGGCTGGGTCCGCAGTTCACCCAGGCGTCGCCGCCCCGTCAGGGGAGCTAAACCTGCGAAGACAGACTTGATCAGACCCTGCCGCTCTCATTCCGCGCCAGGTCGAAGCCGGCGACCCCGACACCGCCCTCCCGGGCCAGGCGCAGCACGAGGACGCGTGATGCCCAGAACCTTCCTGCCCTTTGCGGTCGACGACATCTCGGCCCTGGCCCGGTCCCTGCGGGACCAGCTCGCCGCCCGGACGGAACCCCCCGGCCATGTCGAAATGCTGAACATGCTCGCCCGGGCGGCTGGCGACCGGAACTTCCAGCAGTTCCGGGCGCGGACAGCCACCGGTGGCGCGCCGCAGAGCCGGGAGCAGGATCCGGAGCCGAATCTTGCCCAGGTTGAGCGCACCGCCCGCCACTTTGACGGTGAGGGATGCCTTGCAACCTGGCCGGCGAAGACCTCCCTGCAGTCGCTGGCCCTGTGGGGCCTTTGGTCGCGGATACCCGCCGAGACCTTTTTCTCAGAGGTCGGGTTCAACCAGAGACTCAATGCGATCAGCCGGATCGGCGATCCCGCCCTGCTGCGCCGCTCGATGGTCCATGCAGGCCTGGTGTCGCGCACCGGCGATTGCCGGGATTACCGGAGGATCGAGCGGCAGCCACCCCCCGAGGCCCTGGCCCTCATCCGCCGGCTGGGCGCTGGGCAGGCTTGAGAACGGGGATCAGCTACGCAGCTTGCGGATGATGGCGTCCAGGTCGCGGGCGAGGACCGGATCATCCTGCTTGAGCGCCTCTATGCGACGCACCGCATGAAGGACGGTGGTGTGGTCGCGCCCTCCAAACCGGCGGCCGATATCCGGCAGGGACCGGGTGGTGATCTGCTTGGCGATCCACATGGCGGCCTGCCGGGGACGGGCGACAACGCGGGCCCGACGCTCGGAGATGATATCCGCCTGCTTCAGCCCATAGTGCTCGGCCACGGCCTTCTGGATCTGGTCGACCGTCACCCGCTTCTCGCTGCAGGCCAGGTGCGGGCGCAGGATGGCCTGGGCCTCGTCGAGCCCGAGGCGGGCGATGTCGCCGCCAACCCGCGCCACCAGGGTGTTCAGCGCGCCCTCAAGCTCCCGGACGGAGTCGGTGAACCGGTCCGCGAGGAACTGAAGGACCTCGACGCGGGCAGAGGGCAGGAACTCGCCCGCCTGGGCGAGCACGGCCAGCTTTCGCTCAAGGATGCCCAGACGCAGGGCACCGTCCGCCGGCTCGATCCCGCACACCAGGCCTGACTGGAGGTGAGACCTGAGGCGGGCGTCCATCTCCGAAAGCTCGGAGGGCGAGCGATCGGCCGTCAGGACGACCCGCCGTCCATCCTCGATCAGGGCAATGAGGGTGTGGAAGAGCTCTTCCTGCGTCGTCGGCTTGCCAGCGACAAACTGGACGTCGTCGATCAGAAGCAGGTCCGCATTGCGGAGCTCTGCCTTGAAAGCTGCAGTCTGCCGGTCCTGGATCGCCCGGACGAAGGTCGAGGTGAAGCGCTCGGCAGTCAGGTAGACCACGCGGCGATCCCCGCCCGTTTGCATGGCCTCCCAGGCCAGGGCATTCAGGAGATGGGTCTTCCCGAAGCCGTAAGGGCCGTGGAAGAGGACGGGATTGAAGTGACCATCTGCCCAGGAGGCGACCCGGCGGGCCACAGCAAAGGCGAACTCGTTGGAGGGCCCGGGCACGAAGCTATCGAAGCTGAAGCGGTCCTGCAGGCCCTGCTGGCGGGCGACAGACGGCGTCGGGCGTGGCGAAGGCACCTCCGGCTCGGGCCGGCGGGCCTCAGGCGCGGGGCGGGCCGCTTGCGGGGCGGGGGGCGTCGCGGCGGGAGCCAGCCCCTGGCCTTCGAACTCCATGCGGGATTTCAGGGCAAGGCTTCGCCCCATGGGGTCATTCTGCGCCCAGAGTTCGCCGATCCGCCTCCAGGCGTGGCGACGGATCCAGTCGCGGGCGACGCCTGTGGCGGCCACGAGGCAGACGTCTCCACCCGCTTGCTCGCGCAGGGAGGCCTGGCTCAGCCAGGAGCCAAACGTCGCCTCACCAAGCTCGTGGCGGAGAATCTGGCAGGTCTTGCTCCACGCTTCTCCCGAAACGCCATCCTTGGACCCGCTTCCGCTCCCGCTCGCCATATCCAGCCCGTCCTGACCCATTGGAGGCTTCCGCGCCAGGAGCGCCGGAGACCACTTCAATTCCGCGCAAAAACGCCCTCGCGCCGCGGAACACGGAGGTCCCAACAGCTGTTTTTTCGATCTCGAGGTCGCTTGGAAAAACGCTTTACGAGCCCAACACTAGCCCCGGAGAGGGGCCGGTCAACGGAGATTCTTTGCGGCTTCTGCGGATATTTTCGTTGACTCTGAGAAAGCCAAATTCCTTAAGGCCCTGCGGATTTCACGGTCCATTTCGGGACGTTTCGGAGTGGTAACACGTCCGTGTACCCCCTGTCCCGATACGACAAAGCCCCGCTGAGGGCGGGGCTTTTCCTGAATAAATTCAGTGTTCTGGTTTGAAACGGCCCGAAACGGGCCAACTGCCTCAGGCGGCAGCGACCTTACGCAGGCGGGCCGCCAGGCGGGACACCTTGCGCGAGCCCGTATTGCGATGGACGACGCCCTTGGACACCGCCCGCATCAGCTCGGATTCTGCAGCCACGAAGGCCGTCTTTGCGGCGGTGAGGTCGCCTGAGGCGATGGCCTCTTCGAACTTGCGCAGGAAGGTGCGGACACGCGACCGGCGCGCCTTGTTGACTTCCGTGCGGCGGGCGATCTTGCGGACTGCCTTCCGGGCACCGGGATTGTTGGCCATGCTTTAGCTCTCAATGCGGATCGCCAGCGTCCCACCCGGGACACCAGCCGAAATTGGAGGCGCGGGTATACGGGAAGGCATCCGGCGGGTCAATGCGCTGCGAGGCGTCTTCAGCGTCCCCGGAATGCCGGCGTCCGCTTTTCGATGAAGGCCGCCATGCCCTCCTTCTGATCCTCGAAGGCGAACAGCGAGTGGAACAGCCGGCGCTCCATGGCCACACCCGCGGAAAGAGTGGTCTCGTAAGCCGCGTCGACCAGTTCCTTGTTCATCATCACGGCAAGGGGAGACTGTCCGGCGATGCGGGCGGCGGCCTCAAGGGCCTCCGGGACCAGGCGGTCGACGGGGACCACACGGGACACCAGGCCCGAGCGCTCGGCCTCGGCGGCATCCATCAGCCGGGCCGTCAGGATCATGTCCATCGCCTTGGACTTGCCGACCAGGCGGGTAAGCCGCTGGGTGCCTCCAATCCCGGGCATGACGCCCAGGTTGATTTCGGGCTGGCCGAACCTTGCGGTCTCCGAGGCGATGATGAAGTCGCAGAGCATGGCGAGCTCGCATCCACCGCCCAGGGCGTAACCGGAAACGGCGGCGATCATCGGCTTGCGGCGGGCCTCGATCCGGCGCGCCGCCGGGCCGAAGACGTCCGAAAGGAACATGTCGGCATAGGACTTGTCCGACATCTCCTTGATATCGGCTCCGGCCGCGAAGGCCCTGTCGGACCCGGTCAGGACCATGCAGCGCACTTCAGGATCCGCCTCGGCCGCATCCAGAGCCTGGCACAGCTCGGCAAGGAGGCAGTTGTTCAGGGCGTTGAGGGCCTCCGGCCGGTTCAGGCGGATCAGCTCGACCGCATCGTGCCGTTCAACAATCAGGGTCTCAAAGGCCATCTGGAACTCCCGCAAGTCTCCTGCCGTCCTTTAGGGGGATGGGGGCGAACCGCCAAGGGGCCGGCAGCCTCACCGCTGGCAGGCGGGACACCAGAAGGTCGAGCGCCCGGCCTGGACCCGCCGCCGGATCACCCCGCTGCAGCCCGGGTTTGTGCAGGCCTCGCCCTCGCGGTCGTAGGCGCGGAAGCTGTGCTGGAAATAGCCAAGGGCCCCATCGGCCGCGGCGAAGTCCCGCAAGGTCGAGCCCCCCGCCTCGATGGCCCGGGCCAGCACCGCCTTGACCGTGCCCGCCAGCAGGTCCAGCCGCGGCCGGGACACGCGACCCGCCGGGCG
Source organism: Phenylobacterium deserti (assembly GCA_945874825.1). Lineage (GTDB taxonomy): Bacteria > Pseudomonadota > Alphaproteobacteria > Caulobacterales > Caulobacteraceae > Phenylobacterium > Phenylobacterium deserti_D. Next base: position 83,398 of record CAMCIK010000002.1, read on the forward strand.
GAAGGGCGAGAGGCGCGCCGCATGCAGGGCTTCGCAGACATAGATGTTCCCGAGGCCTGCCACTGTGCGCTGGTCGAGCAGGAGCGTCTTGGGGCCCTGCCGGCGACCCTGGAAGACTGAGGCAAGCCGGGCGCCGTCAAAGTCGCCGGACAGGGGTTCGGGGCCCATGGCGGCGAACCAGGGATGGGTTCCGAGCTGGTCTGTGGGGATGAGCCCCATGAAACCGAACCGACGGGGATCGTGATAGACGATCCGCCCACCGGACCCCGTCTCGAACACCACATGGTCGTGCCGGGGATCATCGCCGGATGCCCGGTGGAAGCGGCCAGGCTCGGCGGCGGCGGGCCCCTCAATACGGAACCGTCCGCTCATCCCCAGGTGGGAAACCAGGGTCTCGCCCCGGTCCAGGTCCACGAGTAGGTACTTGGCCCGGCGCCTCAGCCCCGTGACCCTCGCCCCCACGAGACGCTGGACGAAGCCTTCGGGGAAGGGAAACCGCAGATCGGGCCGGCGGGCCTCCACATGGACCAGCCTCTCGCCCTCGAGGACCGGCGCAAGGCCCCGGCGGACGGTTTCGACTTCCGGCAGTTCAGGCATGGCGTCTGCGTCGCATGGAGCGGACAGAGGAGCAACCGGGCGGCGGGTCCCACTGCCGGAATCGCGCGAAGCCGCTTTCCCGCCGGCTCCCGGCGTTCTAAGAGCCCGACATGAGCGCGACCTTCGGATTCCAGGACGTCGATCCCCGCGAGAAGCCCGGCCTTGTCCGGGGCGTGTTCGACCGTGTCGCAAGCCGCTACGACCTGATGAATGATGTGATGAGCGCGGGGGTGCACCGGCTCTGGAAGGACGCGACGGCGGCCCGGCTCAATCCACAGCCTGGCGAGACCATCATCGACTGCGCCGGCGGCACGGGCGACATGGCCCGCCGCTTTGCCGACCTCGCCCAGCGCGCGCGCCAGCGCCGGGGTGGCAAGGACGCCCGGATCCTGGTGGTGGACTACAATGCTGAGATGATTTCGGCGGGCCGAAGCCGCGGCCTGTCGCCCGAGATCGCCTGGTCGGTCGGCGACGCCCAGGGCCTGCCCCTGCCCGACGCCTGTGCCGACGCCTATGTGATCAGCTTCGGCATCCGCAACGTCACCGATATCCCGGCGGCCCTGCGTGAGGCCCGACGGGTGCTGAAGCCCGGCGGCCGGTTCCTGTGCCTGGAATTCTCGCGCCCCCCTGCACCGGCCCTGGCGCGCCTTTACGACGCCTATTCCTTCCGAGTCATTCCCTTCATGGGCGAGCAGATCGCCCGGGACCGAGAGTCCTATCAGTACCTGGTCGAGAGCATCCGCCGATTTCCCGACCAGAAGACCTTCCAGGCCCTGATCGAGGCCGCAGGATTCCGGCGGGCGGGCTACACCAACTTCACCGGCGGAGTGGCGGCCCTGCACCACGGCTGGGCGGTCTGACCATGCTGGCGGGCCTTGCGGCGGCGGCGAGGCTCACGGGAGCAGGCTGGCGCCTGGTCCGGGCTGATGCCCTTCTGCCCCGGGAACTTCGGCATCTCTATCCGCCGGGCCTGGTTCGACTGTCGAGGCTCGCGGGCCTCCTGTCGGGTCCGTCGGCGCGACGCGGCCGGCCGGGGGAACGCCTGGCGCGCTGCCTGGAGGGCCTGGGGCCCGTGGCGATCAAGACCGGTCAGCTGCTCTCGACCCGGGCCGACATCTTCGGCGTGGAATTCGCCGGCGACCTGGCGCGGCTGAAGGACCGACTGGAACCCTTCCCCATGAAGGTCGCCCTCAGGGAGATCTCCGAGACCCTGGGTCGCCCCGCAGACCAGCTCTTCTCCAGGATCGGCCCGCCCGTGGCGGCGGCGTCCCTGGCCCAGGCCCACGAGGCTTGGTGGAGTGACGGACGGCGGGTGGCGGTCAAGGTGCTGAGACCGGGGATCGAAAGACGGGTGGAGGCGGACGCCCGGGTCATGACCCTCGCCGCCGCCCTTGCCGAAACCCTGGCGCCGGGCGCCCGGCGGCTTGAGCCCCGCACCCTGGCCGCGACAGTTATCGAGTCCGTGCGCCGCGAGCTGGACCTGCGCCTCGAGGCGGCTGGCTGCGACGAACTGCGCGAGGTCATGGCCCGGGACGGCTACATGTCGGCGCCTGCCGTGGTCTGGGACGGTGTCGGCCGGCGGATCCTGACCCTAGAGTGGGCCCGGGGGGTACCCCTGTCCGACCCCGCCAGCCTGGAGATACCGGGCCTTGACCGTCCGGCCCTCGCGACAGGCCTGATCCGCGCCTTCCTGGCCCAGGCCCTGGACCACGGCGTCTTCCACGCCGACCTGCACGAGGGCAACCTCTTCATCGCCGCGCCCGACCGGATCGAGGCGGTGGACTTCGGCATCGTAGGGCGGCTGAGTCCGGGGGAAAGGCGCTACCTCGCCGAGATCCTGTGGGGCTTCCTCCAGCGCGACTACGACCGGGTGGCCCGGGTGCACCTGGACGCGGGCTATGTGCCCGCCCGCCACGCTGTCGGCGACTTTGCCCAGGCCCTTCGGTCCGTGGGCGAGCCGATCTTCGGCCGGTCAGCGAGGGATGTTTCCATGAGCCGGGTGCTGATCCAGCTCTTCGAGATCACTGGCCAGTTCGACATGCACCTGCGGCCCGAGCTGGTGCTTCTTCAGAAGACCATGATGACCGTGGAGGGCGTGGCCCGCTCGATCTGGGCCGACCTCGACATCTGGGCGGCGGCCGATCCGGTGGTGCGACGCTGGATGACCCGCGAGCTCTCCCCGGCCGCCCGGATCACCCGGCTGGGTGAGCAGGCCGGCCGGGTGCTGTCGCGTCTGTCGGCCCTGGCAGAGGCACCGCCGCCCGCAGCCCCGCCGGCGCGGCGGGGCGGACAGGTCCTGCCCCTCGTGCTGGCGGCGGCGGCCCTGGCGACGGCGCTGGCGGCCTTCTGGAAATCAGCCGTCTGAGGACCGGGCAGCGCCGGTACTGGCGGTTCGCCTCTGGGACTCCCGCGCCTTCTGGGCCTCCCAGTAGGCGGGGCCGTCGTCCGGCTGGAAGAAGGCCCGGGGCGTGCCATCCCGGCTGGCGACTGCAAAGGTGTTCGAACCGGAGTGGTACATGAGGACGTCCCCATTGCGGCGGGTCAGGCGCTGGGCGCCCGAAGGTGGCGTCTCGATGAAGGCCCGGGCCTTGCGGACATAGGCGTCAAGATTCGGCGCCCCGAAGCTCTCGCCATTCCGGGCAAAGGCCTTGCGGGCATTCTCCTCCGCGCCGCCGCGGCGGCTGGAGGTCCAGATCGGACGACCATCAAGCAGGGGTGCAGGGGCCTCGGCCCGGTCCTGGGATCGCGGCGCCGGTCCGGCCTCGTAGGGACGCCCCTCGCGCCCGCCCGGATCTGTGGACCCGGCCGAGGCATAGGCCCCCTCGGACCCGGAAGCCGGTGCGCTGCGGGTCGCGACCGCGGACGGGCGCTCGCAGGCGGCGAGGCTGAGGGCCAGGACTAGGCCCCCAGACAGCAGGGCGGAGGATGTGCGGAAGGTTGGGATACGGAAGGCTGGGGTGTGAACGGACCCTTCGGTCATGGGGAACTCCCTTGTTTAGCCCGCCCAGGTCGGAACAAATTAGGAACATTTCGTCCGGTTTGTCGAGTCCCGATGTTTTGGCGTATGAGGCGGGGCTTTTGTGGAGGCTGATGGGACCGTGTCGGACAGACGGGTGCTACTGATCGTGGGCGGCGGAATTGCGGCCTACAAATGTCTGGAGCTTGTCCGGCTGCTGCGTGGGCGGGGCATAGCCGTTCGGCCAGTGCTCACCGAGGCCGGTTCGAAATTTGTCACCCCGCTCTCCCTCGCCGCCCTGTGCGAGGACAGGGTCCACACCGACCTCTTCTCCCTCACGGACGAGGCGGAGATGGGGCACATCCAGCTGTCCCGCTCTGCAGACCTCATCGTGGTGGCGCCGGCGACGGCGGACCTGATGGCCCGGGCGGCGGCGGGCCTGGCGAATGACCTCGCCACCACCCTCCTCCTGGCCACGGACACGCCCGTGCTCATGGTGCCCTCCATGAATGTGCGGATGTGGAACCATCCGGCGACCCAGAGGAACCTCGCGACCCTGAGGGCAGACGGCGTTCGGTTCGTCGGCCCCGAGGTCGGCGACATGGCCTGTGGCGAGACCGGGCCCGGACGGATGGCCGAGCCCGCCGCAATCTGCGAGGCCGCACTCGAGGCCCTGTCCCCCGCCCGTGGCCCGCTGGCCGGCCGGCGGGCCATTGTCACCGCCGGGCCGACGGCGGAGCCGATCGACCCCGTCCGAGTCCTGACCAACCGCTCGAGCGGAAAGCAGGGCTTCGCCATCGCCGGGGCCCTGGCCGCCCTGGGCGCCGAGGTCATCCTCGTGGCAGGCCCGGTGTCCGAGGCCACGCCTGCGGGCGTCCGGCGGGTCGATGTGGAGACGGCCCGCGAGATGCTGGCGGCCTGCGAAGCGGCCCTGCCTGCGGATATTGCCGTCTGCGTCGCCGCCGTGGCGGACTGGCGTCCCGCGGAGGTTTCGACGGGCAAGACCAAGAAGGTCGCCGGTGCCGCACCCCCCGAGATCCAGCTGGTGGAGAACCCCGACATCCTGGCGACCCTGTCGCGAAGGGCTGACCGCCCCGCCCTGGTGGTCGGCTTCGCCGCCGAGACCGAGACCGTAGAAGCCCACGCCCAGGCCAAGCTCGAGCGCAAGGGCTGCGACTGGATCGTCGCCAATGACGTTTCCCGTCCCGGGGTGATGGGGGGCACGGCCAATACAGTGTCGATCGTCTCGGCAGCCGGGATCGAGCGCTGGGAAGAAGCGCCCAAGACTGAGGTCGCCGCCCGCCTGGCTGCCCGGATCGCCGCGGCCCTGGACAGAGGCCCAGCATGAGGCCTGTCGTGGACATCGTCCGCCTGTCCCACAATGCAGACCTGCCCCTGCCGGCCTACGAGACCGCAGGCGCGGCGGGCATGGATCTCCGCGCCGCGGTGTCCGGAGACGAGGCCCTGGTACTGAGCCCCGGGACCCGGGCTGCAGTTCCCACCGGACTGGCCTTTGCCCTGCCGGAGGGCTTCGAGGCCCAGGTGCGGCCGCGGTCCGGCCTGGCCCTCAAGGCTGGCGTCACTGTCGCCAACGCCCCGGGCACCATCGATGCCGATTATCGCGGTGAGCTGAAGGTCCTGCTGATCAATCTCGGGGCAGAAGACTTCGTCATCCGTCGGGGCGACCGGATCGCCCAACTGGTGATCGCCCCCGTCGTCCAGGCCGCCTGGTGCGAGGTCGAGACCCTTGACGCCACGGACCGGGGCACCGGAGGCTTCGGGTCCACGGGCGGCCGTTGAGCCGCCGACAGGGAGAACAGGCATGGAGTTGATCCTGGTCCGGCACGGGCGCCCCGCCCGCATGGAGACCACCTCTGATCCGCACCTGAACGAGATCGGCCTGGAACAGGCGCGCCGGGCCGCGGCCTGGCTGGCCCTGGAGCCCATCGAGGCAACCTGGTCGTCGACCATGCTCCGGGCCGTCCAGACCGCAGAAGCCTTCGCCGGCCTCGTGGGGCATGAGGTCCAGCGGCACCCGGGCATCGTCGAGTTCGACCGCAATTCCGGTGTCTACATCCCCACCGAGGAGCTGAAGAAAGAGAACTTCGCGGCCTGGCAGGCCATGGCCACCGGCGGCCACGGGGTCGACATGGCCGAGTTCCAGAAGATGGTGGTGGACGGCATGGAGGAGATCATCGCCGCCCATCCGGGGGGCAAGGTGGCGGTCTTCTGCCACGGCGGGGTCATCAATGTCTGGGCGGCGCACGTGCTGGGCATTGAGCCCCGGGTCTTCTTCGAGGCGGACTACACCAGCATCAACCGCTTCCTGGCCGCCCGCAGCGGCCAGCGGGCCGTGGTCAGCCTGAACGAGCGGGCCCACCTGCTGGACGGCGTCCGCCGCCCGGCTTGACAGGCCCCGGCGTTGGGCGGAGCCTTACCTCACCGAAGGGTGCCTATGCCGGAATGGCTGAGCCGCAGGCAGCAGGCCCCCGGGACCTCGCCCGGGTCCGCGCCTGGGCCGAACGGGCCATGACCCTCTTCGAGGACGTGGACGGGGCCGCCATCATTCCCTGATCCCGATCCGGCGAGGCGGGCTCAGCGCCCCTCTGGCCCGGGACCCGCAGGGTCTTCCGACCACCCGAAGACGCTCTCCACGTCGACACCAAAGACCCGTGAGATCCTGAAGGCGCTTTCGAGGGACGGGGAATACCGCCCCTGCTCGATCGCGATGATGGTCTGGCGCGTAACGCCGATCGCCTCAGCGAGGGCGGCCTGGCTGAGACCCCCGGCGGCCTCGCGGAAGGCCTTGACCCTGTTGGTGATGGGAGGCGCCGTTGGCACGGTCCTGCACCCTATCGACGGAAGAGGACGATCTGGGCCCCGTACTCGACGAGGGCGGCCACGCAGAGGGACAGGACGATCACGTTGAACATGACGTTACCATTGGCATGCTTCGCGTAGTGCCCAAGCGCCGGGAGCACGCCGAACAGAAGGACCAGTCCGGACCAATGGCCTGCACGGGCGAGAATCATCCGCTCGCGTTCATCTGGCACAGCGTCCGACTGTCGGGGCAAAAGGATGGACAGCAGGACCTCCAGGGCGATCGCACCCGCGATCGCGGCGCCTCCGGCTGCAAGTACAGCGGGCTGGGGCGGCGCATCGAGTCCGGCGTTGAGGATCGCCAGAAGGCAGCACGCGCCGATCCCGCCACACAGCAAGGCCATGGCCCAGGCGGTGAGTTCACGTGCCGACATCGGAGCCTCCGGTTTGACGCTCCGGAAGCTAGTCGAAGATTTTTTACATGTCAAACATATCTGACACACCATCGGCCATAGCAAGACCTAGCCCCAATCTCACGAGGCGCGATCTCCCGGCCCGGCTGCGCCGGTCAGCGACGGAAGCCGAGGACGTCCTGCATGTCGTAGGCGCCGGCTTCCCGGGCGACGACCCAGCGGGCGGCGGCGAGGGCGCCCCGGGCGAAGAGACCGCGATCCCGGGCCGAATGGCTGAGGGTCAGGATCTCGTCCTCCCCCGCGAAGATGACTGAATGCTCGCCGATCACGCCGCCGCCGCGGACGACGGCGAACCCCAGCGCGCCCTCCGGACGGACGCCGCTGATCCCGTCCCGGGCCCGCACAGTGACCGCCTCGAGGTCCACGCCCCGGCCCCGGGCCGCCGCTTCGCCGAGCATCAGGGCCGTCCCCGAGGGCGCGTCGACCTTCCGGCGGTGGTGCGCCTCCAGGATCTCGATGTCGAAGTCGCCAGGGGACAGGGAAGCTGCCGCGCGCTCCACCAGGCCCATGAGCATGTTGACCCCGAGGGAGAAGTTCCCGGCCCGGAGGATCGGCACCCGGAGGGCCGCCTCAGCCAGGGCGTCGACCTCGCCGGCGGAGAAGCCCGTGGAGCCGATGACCAGGGCCGGGCCGCCCCGGGCCGCAGCCTCTCCCGCCAGGGCAACGGAGGCGGCGGGGGTGGAAAAGTCCACCACGACGTCAGCGCCCTGCAGGACCGAGGCCCGTTCGGCAAGGCGAGAGTCCACGGCGTCGGGCCGGTCGAAGCGGCCGGCGAGGACGAGATCGGGCGCCGCCTCGACGGCCTCGGCGACGGCGAGGCCCATGCGGCCAAGGGCGCCGGCGACGGCGATGCGGATGGGCGAGGTCACGGACGGGGTCACAGGTGGGCCTCCGGGCCGCTGACGGAGACCCCTTGTCCCGCGACGGGGTCCTGCGGGTCAATGCCCTGTGGGCGCTGCGAGGTTGTCCCGCTCGCAGGCCACCTGTAGGTTGCCCGCCGTTCGGGGCCTGTCCGGCCCCTACTCCAAGGAAACGCGGCCCCGATGAGCGACGCCAGGAAGCGCACCTTTACCGACGAGGAAGCCCTGAGCTTCCACCAATTCCCCACGCCCGGGAAGCTGGCCATCACGCCAACCAAGCCCATGGCCACCCAGAGGGACCTCAGCCTGGCCTATTCGCCCGGGGTTGCGGTGCCGGTCCTGCGGATCGCCGAGGACCCAGAGACGGCCTACGACTACACCTCCAAGGGCAACCTGGTGGCGGTGATCTCCAACGGCACCGCAATCCTGGGGCTGGGCAACCTGGGCGCCCTCGCCTCCAAGCCGGTGATGGAGGGCAAGAGCGTCCTCTTCAAGCGGTTCGCGGACGTCGACTCCATCGACATCGAGGTGACGGCCACCGACCCGGACGAGGTAATCACCGTCGTCAAGAACATCGGCGTGACCTTCGGGGGCATCAACCTCGAGGACATCAAGAGCCCCGAGTGCTTCCGGATCGAGACTGAGCTGCAGGAGCTGCTCGATATCCCGGTCTTCCACGACGACCAGCACGGCACGGCAATCATCTCTTCAGCGGGACTGATTAATGCCTGCAAGATCACCGGTCGCGAGCTGAAAGACGTCAAGCTGGTGCTCTGCGGCGCCGGAGCGGCCGGCATCGCCTCCCTCGAACTGGTCAAGGCCATGGGGGTGCGGACGGAAAACTGCATCGCCGTCGATAATACCGGGGTCATCTACCGGGGCCGAACCACCGGCATGAACCAGTGGAAGTCTGCCCATGCGGTGGAGACCGACGCCCGCACCCTGGCCGATGCCATGAAGGGCGCCGACGTCTTTTTCGGGCTTTCGGTGAAGGGCACCCTGACGCCGGAGATGGTGGCCTCCATGGCCCCAAACCCGATCATCTTCGCCATGGCCAATCCCGACCCGGAGATCACGCCCGAAGAGGTCGCCGCCGTGCGCAGCGACGCCATCGTGGCCACGGGCCGAAGCGACTATCCCAACCAGGTCAACAACGTCCTGGGCTTCCCCTACATCTTCCGGGGTGCCCTCGACGTGCGGGCCCGACGGGTGAACATGGAGATGAAGGTCGCCTGCGCCAATGCCCTGGCCCAGCTGGCCCGGGAGGACGTCCCGGACGAGGTGGCCGCGGCCTATCACGGCAAGCAGCTCAAGTTCGGGCCGGAGTACATCATTCCCTCGCCCTTCGACCCGCGACTGATCTCCTACATCCCGCCCTTCGTGGCCCAGGCGGCCATGGACTCGGGCGTGGCGCGAACGCCGATCGCCGACATGGACGCCTACCGGGCCTCCCTGGCCCAGCGCCTGGATCCCACGGCGGGCTTCCTGCAGAAGATCCAGGGCGTGGTCCTGAAGTCATCGGAAAAGCGCATTGTCTTCGCCGAGGGCGAGGAGCCCAGCGTCATCCGCGCCGCCTTCGCCTTCCAGAATGCCGGCCTGGGCCGAGCCATCCTGGTCGGCCGCGAGGACCTGGTCGAGGAGAACATGCGCCTGGCCGGAATGGACCCCGCCGAGGCCGACCTCAAGGTCGTCAACGCCCGCCTGTCCGAGCACAGTCCCGAGTTCGTGGACTTTCTGTATGCACGCCTGGCCCGCCAAGGTTACCTGAAGCGCGATGTCCTGAGGCTGATCAACCAGGACCGAAACTCCTTCGCCGCCTCCATGGTCGCCCTGGGCCATGCCGACGGCATGGTCACGGGCGTCACCCGGTCCTACGACCAGGCCCTCGAGGAGGTCCTGCGAGTGATTGATCCGTCCCTGGACGGACGCGTGATCGGGATGAGCGTCCTGCTCGCCAAGGGCCGGACCTTGTTCATCGCCGACACCAATGTCACCGAAATGCCGGACGCCGACGAACTGGTTGAGATCGCCTGCGAGGCGGCCCGGGCCGTTCGCACCCTGGGCTACCCGCCGAGGATCGCCTTCCTGTCCTACTCGACCTTTGGCAACCCCATGGGGCAGAGGTCTGAGAAGGTCCGCGAGGCCGTCGCCATGCTGGACGAGATGGACGTCGACTTCGAGTACGAGGGCGAGTTGCCCCCGGACCTCGCCCTCGACACCTCGAAATGGGGCAACTATCCCTTCATGCGGCTCAGCGGGCCGGCGAACGTCCTGGTCATGCCCGCCATCCACTCGGCAGCTATTTCCACCCTTCTGGTCCAGGAGCTGGGCGGAGCCACCGTTATCGGGCCCCTGCTGCTGGGTCTGGAGAAGTCCGTACAGATCGCGCCCCTCGGCGCCTCGGTGTCCAAGATCCTGCAGATGGCCACACTGGCTGCCTACGAGCAGGACGTGGTGGACGAGCAGGCCTGATCAGGCTTTCGAGGGCTGGACCCCGCCGGGCCGGCCGTCCGCCGACAGGAGGACCGCCACCCAGCGCGATCCCGGGAACTGGGCGCAGATCACCATCACGATCACCGTGAGGGGGGTCGAGAGGAACATGCCAATCACCCCCCAGAGCCATCCCCAGAAGGCGAGGGACAAGAGCACGACCAGCGGGTCCATGTTGAGGCTGCGCGCCTGCATCCGCGGCGCAATGATGTTGCCCACCACGAAGTGAAGGCCCTGCAGGACGGCGTAGAGGAAGATCGCCTGCCAGAGGGTCGGGAACTGCATGAGGGCAAAGACCGGCGCGATCACCACACCGAGGGCGGCGCCAAGGATGGGGATGTAGCAGGCCAGGAAGATGAGCACGGCCAGGAAGGTCGCACCGTCCAGGCCGACGATGGTCATGGCCACCCAGGAGGCCGCCGCGATCATCAGGCCGGTGATGGTCTGGACCCAGAGGTACTGCTCCACAGACCCGAGGATCGACCGGTAGGCAATGACCATGTTGCGGCGCTCACCGCGCTCCGTCGACAGGTTCAGGACCTTGCGCTCGAACGCCCGGCCGGAGGCGAGGAGGAAGCCAAGGTAGATGAGGATCAGGACGGTGTCAGCGGCCAGGTTGCGGACCACCCCCGCTGCGCTGGCGAGATAGGCCCCCGGGTTCAGCTGCAGCAGGAGCTCATCCAGGGTCGGCACGGATGCCGTGTGGAGCGCGCCGGCCAGCCGGGAGATCAGGTCGTTGAGCCGGGGCGCGTAGCTCACCAGCTTGCTGGCGAAGGCGGACGCATTGTCGATGGTCAGGACCAGAAGGACGCCGAAGAGGACGATAGTGATGAGGAGGGCGGCGGGCATGCCGAAGCGTCTGCCGCCAGGAAGCATCTGCCCCAGGAGGCGCTCGAGGGAGTTGGCGAAGCTCTGGATGACCACCGCCAGGAACACGGCCATGGCCAAGGGCGCCAGCACGCCGGAAAGGAACTTGGCCGCCGTCGCCGTCGCGATAACGGCCAGTATGCCCAGGCAGACCTGTTCGAAGGTCGCGTGGGATTCGGCGCGGGGGACGGGGCTGGGGGAGGAGTCGGCAGGGTTCACGTACGCAACATGCCACAGAGCGCCGGCTTTGCGAAACCCCGGCCACAGGCGATACAGTTGCGATGAAGGCGGGGCGCGGCCCTGCAGGACATGTCTGGAGGGCCCATGACAGAAGCGACGCAGCCTGAGGGCGTTCTCATCGGCAGATCGGGCCATCCCGAGATCCTGCGCCTGGACCGGGCCAACCGGCATGGGCTGGTGGCGGGGGCCACGGGGACTGGCAAGACGGTCACCCTGCAGATCCTGGCCCAGGGCCTGTCCGACGCCGGGGTCCCGGTCTTCGCCGCCGACGTCAAGGGAGACCTCTGCGGGATCGCCGTGCCCGGAGAGCCGGGCGAGAAGATGCTGGCGCGGGCCCGGTCAATGGACCTGGACCTCAGCCCGATCGCCGCCCCGGTCATCCTGTGGGACCTGTTCGGCGCCCAGGGCCATCCCATCCGCGCCACCGTGTCAGAGGTCGGGCCCCTCCTGATCTCCCGCATGCTAGAGCTGAACGAAGTCCAGGAGGGCGTCCTGTCGGTGGTGTTCCGCGCCGCCGACGACGAAGGCCTCCTGCTCCTGGACATGAAGGATCTCCAGGCCGCCCTGACCTTCGCCTCCGAGAACGCCGCCGCCCTGGGCGCCCGCTACGGCAACGTCTCGACGGCTACCGTGGCCACCATCCAGCGCAAGCTCCTGGTGCTTGAGGACCAGGGCGGGGCCGGCCTGTTCGGCGAACCCGCCCTCGACCTGTCCGACTTCATGCGGCGGGACCCCCAGGGGCGTGGCTACGTTAACATCCTGGCCGCGGACCGGCTGATCGCCTCGCCCCGGCTCTACGCCACCTTCCTGCTCTGGCTCATGTCCGAGCTCTTCGAAGCCCTGCCCGAGGTTGGCGACGCCGACCGGCCCAAGCTGGCCTTCTTCTTCGACGAGGCCCACCTCCTGTTCCGGGATGCGCCGAAGTCCCTCCTGGAGAAGGTCGAGCAGGTGGTGCGCCTGATCCGGTCCAAGGGCGTCGGGGTCTATTTCGTCACCCAGAACCCGGCCGATATCCCCGACAGCGTCCTGGGCCAACTGGGGAACCGCATCCAGCACGCCCTGCGGGCCTATACTCCCGCCGAACAGAGGGGGCTGAAGGCAGCGGCGGCCAGCTTCCGGGTCAATCCCGACTTCGACACCGCCGAGGCCATCCAGGGCCTGGGCGTGGGCGAGGCCCTGGTCTCGGTGCTCGACGAAAAGGGCGCGCCCACAGTGGTGCAGAAGACCCTGATCCGCCCGCCGGCCTCCCGCCTTGGCCCCCTGTCCCCCGGGGAAAGGGCGGCCCTGATGGGCTCGAGCCCCGTCCGGGGCGCCTATGACCAGGCCATCGACCGCGACAGCGCCTTTGAAGTCCTCAAGGCCCGGGCAGCGGCCAAGGCCGGGCAGGTCCCCGCACCGGGGCGGGCCCCGGCCCGGGCTCCGTCGGCAAGCCGCGGTCGCCAGTCCATGGGCGAAACCTTCACCAAGCAACTCCTGCGCACCCTGGCTTCCTCCGCCGGTCGGGAGATCATGCGCGGGGTCCTCGGGGGCATGCGCCGGCGCTGACGGCACGAAAAAGGGGCCGGCCCCGAAGGACCGGCCCCTCGTTTCGCAAGAGTTCGAAGTCTAGCGCGGCGCCATACGGATGGAGCCGTCGAGGCGCACGTCCTCGCCGTTGAAGTAGCCGTTGGTGATCATGGTCAGGGCCAGCTGGGCGTACTCCTCGGGATTGCCGAGACGCTTGGGGAAGGGCACCGAGGCCGCCAGGGCTTCCTTCACCTGGGGCGGGGCCCCGTTCATCAGCGGGGTCGAGAAGATGCCCGGCAGGATGGTGTTCACCCGGATGCCGTCTCCGGCGAGGTCACGGGCGATGGGCAGGGTCATGCCCACCACGCCGCCCTTGGAGGCGGAATAGGCCGCCTGGCCCATCTGGCCATCCTCGGCCGCCACGGAGGCGGTATTGACGATGGCGCCACGCTCACCGTCCTCGAGGGGCTCGAGGTCCAGCATGCCCTTCGCCGACTTAGCAACGCAGCGGAAGGTGCCGACCAGATTGATCTGGATGATCAGGTTGAAGGCGTCGAGGGGGAAGTGCTTGGTCTCGCCGGTCTGCCTGTCGCGGCTGGCGGTCTTGGCGGCGTTGCCGGTGCCGGCGCAGTTCACGAGAATGCGCTCCTGGCCGTGCGCGGCGCGGGCCTTTTCGAAGGCGGCGTCGACGTCGGCGTCAGACGTGACATTGCATTTGCAGAACACGCCGCCCACTTCTTTGGCGACTTGTTCGCCCTTCGCCTCATTCATGTCGAAAATGGCGACCTTGACTCCGTGTGACGCGAGGGCGCGGACTGTGGCCTCGCCGAGGCCGGAAGCGCCGCCGGTAACGACGGCGGCAATGGAGGAATCGAGTTTCATGGACGCTGAGCTCCCGTGCTCGTCTAAGGGAAAACCTGAACCCATGCCTTTATCCCGATGAACGCCGACTCAAAAGCATCACGCGACGTAAATCCGGGGGGAATCGACCCCGACTCGCCAATCCATCCTGACCGGGCCCTGGTTCCTGAGGTCATCCGGGTCAATGAAAGCCGGGTCCGGCGGGGTTTCTGGCCGAAGATCCGGCGGGTCGCCTCGCGGATTCCCTTCGCCACCGACGCCCTCGCCGTCTGGCGGTGCGCGCAGGACCCGGCGACGCCCCGCACCGCCAAGGCACTCATGGTGGCGGCCCTGGCCTATTTCGTCCTGCCGACGGACACCCTGCCCGACTTCCTGGGGGTCGTGGGCTTCACGGACGACGCCGCCGTTTTCACCGCCCTGCTGGCGCTGATCGGCAAGCACCTCAAGCCCGAGCATCGCGCAGCCGCGGCGGCCGACCTGGCGCGCCTGCGCGGTGAGGACTAGATCCTGTTCCGATATGTGGGAACCGGTTATCGGATCCAAACAGGATCTAACGTTTTGGACATGGAGCCTGTTCCCTTCAGTCGTTCCATCTGAAGGGAACAGGCTCTAGGCCTTGATCTGGCCGTCCAGCATCTTGCGGATGCCGGGGCCGTAGGGCGGGCGCAGCATCTTCAGCGGGCCGATGTCGTTCTTCATCTGGCTGAAGATGGCCTTGCGGTGGCTGAACTCCCGGAAGCCGTCGACGCCGTGATAGCTGCCCATGCCGGAAGGACCGACGCCACCGAAGGGCAGGTCTTCCTGGGCCACATGCATGATCACGTCGTTCACGGTAACGCCCCCGGCCGTCGTCCGGCTCAGCACCTCTTCGCGCTCGGCGGGGTCATCGCCGAAGTAGTAGAGGCCCAGGGGCCGGTCGTGGTCGTTCACATAGGCCAGGGCCTCGTCGAGGGTCTCGTAGCTCTTCACCGGCAGGACCGGGCCGAAGATCTCCTCCTGCATCACCTTCATGTCGTCGGTGGGGTCGAGGATCAGGGTCGGGGCGATCTTGCGATGGGGCTGCTGGGAAAGGTCCTCGCCCTCGGGCTTGAGCTCGATCACCCGGGCGCCCTTGGCCCGGGCGTCGTCGATGTAGCCAGTAATCCGGTCATAGTGCCGCTGGGCGATGATCGAGGTGTAGTCAGGGTTGTCCTTGATCGTCGGGAACATTGTGGCGACGGAGGCGCGGGCAGCGGCGACAAAGCCCTCCACCTGGTCCTTCGGTGCCAGGACGTAGTCGGGAGCCAGGCAGATCTGGCCCGCATTCAGCGTCTTGCCGTTCATGACCCGGGCGGCGGCCACCTTCAGGTCCGCTGACTTGCCCAGGATCACCGGGCTCTTGCCGCCGAGCTCGAGGGTGACGGGCACCAGGTTCTCGGCCGCGGCACGCATGACGTGGCGGGCGACCGAGGTCGCCCCCGTGAAGATCAGGTGGTCGAAGGCCAGGCGCGAGAAGGCCTCGCCCACCTCCGGCCCGCCGGTGACCACGGCGATCTCCTCCTCGGAGAAGGCACCCGCAAACATCGTGGACATCAGCTCGGAAGTGGCCGGCGTGAACTCAGAAGGCTTGATCATAGCCCGGTTGCCGGCCGCCAGTATGCCCGCGAGGGGCGCAAAGGTCAGGTTGACGGGGAAGTTCCAGGGGCTGATCACCCCCACCACGCCCTTGGGCTGGAAGCGCACCTCGGCCTTGGCGCCGAACAGGCCCAGGATGGCGGGGGTCGGCTTGCGCTTCTCGGGGCGCATCCATTTGGCGAGGTTGTCCCGGGCGTGCTGCAGTGGGCCGATGGAGCCGGCAATGTCGGTGAAGGCCGTGGCCTCCCGGGACCGGGAGCCGAAGTCGGTATTGAGGGTCTCCTCGATGGCCTGGCGGTTCTCGCGCAGGAGGCGGATGCAGCGATCGATGCGTTCGATCCGCAGGGCCGCGCTGGCCTCGCCGTCGCGCAGGTGGGCCGCCTTCTGGCGCTCGAGAATGGCCTGCATGTCCATGGGGATCCCTCCGGTCTGACTGGGAGTGAAGAGGCCCAGCGATTGCGCTCCCGTCAAGAGCGTACAGCGGCGGCCCTGCGAGAGGCCGCGTGCTCGCGCCAGGTGATGAAGAGGGTGGAGGCCACCACCACGGCAGCGCCCAGGATCGTCCAGACTGTGGGGATCTCCGCGAACAGGAAGAAGCCGACGGCGGCGGCGAAGACGAGGCGGATGTAGTCCACCGGCGCCATGGCGGCGGCGTCGCCTGCGGCCATCCCACGGATGTAGAAGGCCTGGGTCGCGGTGCCCATGACGCCCATCAGGGACAGGAGGGCGAGGTCCACAGGCTCGGGCCAGCGCCAGGACAGGAGGGCGCCGGGGACGGAGAAGACCAGGCCCAGGCTCGCGGACCAGACCAGGAGGACCATCGGGGCGTGGTCCCGGGTCAGTACCTTCATGCCCGTCACCGTCAGGGCGAAGAGGAAGGACGATGCCAGCATGGCCAGGGCCGGTAGCCCCAGGGCAAAGTGCCCCCCGACGCCGGGGCGGACCATGATCAACACGCCGGCGAAACCGGCCAGGGCGGCGAAGATGCGCAGGGGTCCAATCCGCTCGCCCACCACGAAGGCGGCCAGGGGCACCAGCCAGAGGCTACGGGTGAAGGACAGGGCGTTGGCGTCCGCCAGGGGCATGTTCTGGAAGGCGTAGAAGGACAGCATGGTGCCCAGGGTCCCCGCCGCGGCCCGGAAGACCAGCAGGTCGGCCCGGCTGGTGGCGAAGGCCGCTGACCGGTGATGGAGGATGATCGGCAACAGGATCAGGAAGCCCGCCGCCTGGCGGTAGAAGGTCTGCAGCCCCGGGGAGTAGCCTGCGCCAAGGTACTTGATGAGGGTCGTCATGACCGTGAAGGCCAGGGCCGACGCCGTCATCCAGAGGGCACCCTGGACGTTGGGGGAAAGCCCGGTGAAGGCGGCCGCGGCGCGGTTCAACCCTGTCCGGAGCCCGGAGCCACCTGCATGAGGGACTCCCCGAAGATCGCCGCAAACGGGGACCCGGCCTCAGGGTCCCAGCTGTGGCGCGAGCCCACCGTGATGCCGCCATCCACCACCAGGTGGGTCCCGGTCACGAAGGCCGAGGCGTCGGAGGCCAGGTAGAGGGCGGCCTGGGCGATGTCCTGGGGCAGGCCGGGCTTCTTCACCGGCTGGGCGATCTGGGCGTTCTGGGCCACCAGGGCGGCCATCTGGTCGGCGGCGTCCCGGGTCATGCCCATGGTGGCGCCAAAGATGGAGGTGGCGATCAGCCCGGGGCAGATGGCGTTGACCCGGATGCCCTGGGGCGACAGTTGGGCGGCGGCGCAGCGGCTCATGTGCACCACCCCAGCCTTGGCCGTGGAATAGGCGATCGGGCCCCAGCCCGCCTGCAGGCCGGCGATGGAGGCGGTGTTGATGATCGACCCGCCGCCCCGCTTCAGCATGGCGGGCACCGCATGCTTCATGCCCAGGGCCGGGCCCCGGACCAGGATGTCGAAGATCCAGTTCCAGCCATCGGCGGTGACCTCGGTGATGGCCCCCATCCGGTCCGAGATGCCGGCGTTGTTGAACTGGATGTCGAGGCCGCCAAAGGCACTCTCGGCCAGGGCCACGGCCGCCACGATGTCCGCCTCGGCGGTGACATCACAGCGCGCATAGCGCACGGCGTCCGGGAACCGGCGCTCAAGCATGGCGCCCTTTTCGTCCTGGACGTCGGCGGCGATCACCTTCGCTCCCTCCGAGATGAAGAGTTCCAGGGTTCCCAGGCCGATGCCCGAGGCCGCCCCCGTGATCATCGCCACCTTGCCTTCAAGCCTTCCGGCCATGTCCGTTCTCCTGTCCGAAACGCGTCAGTCGCCGAGGGTGACGACAACCTTGCCCATGGCCTTGCGGCTGCCCAGGTGGGCGATGGCGTCGGCGGCCTTCGCAAAGGCGAAGCGCTCGGAGACGTAGGGCCGGATCTTGCCCTGGGCGTAGAGGTCGATGAGTTCGAGGTTGGCCTTCTGGAAGAGGTCCGGATTGCGGGCCGTCCAGTTACCCCAGATCACACCCACGATGTCGCAGCCCTTCAGCAGGGGCAGGTTCAGGGGGATGCGGGGGATCTCGCCGGCGGCGAAGCCGATCACGAGGTAACGGCCTTCCCAGGCGATGGAGCGCAGGGCGGGCTCGGCATAGTCGCCGCCAATGGCGTCGTAGATGACGTTCGCACCCGTCTCGCCGCAGGCCTCCTTGAAGAGTTGGGACAGGTGCTTCTGGCCGTCGCGGTCAAAGGGACCCCGGCCGTAGACCACGCCGGATTCGGCGCCATGGCGGATGGCGAGGTCGACCTTTTCCTGGGTAGAGCAGGCGGCGATGACCCGGGCCCCCATGGCCTTGCCCAACTCGACGGCCGCCAGGCCGACGCCGCCGGCCGCGCCGAGGACCAGCATGGTCTCGCCGGCCTTCAGGTGACCCCGGTCCTTGAGGGCGTGGTAGGAGGTGCCGTAGGTGAGGATGAAGGCGGCGGCCTCGTCATAGGGCATGGCGTCCGGGATCGGGGTCAGGCGCCCGGCGGGGGCGACGATCTCCTCGACCAGGCCGCCATGACCGATCTGGGCTAGGACGCGGTCGCCCACCTTCACCTCGGTGACACCCTCGGCGATCTCGGTGACGATGCCCGAAACCTCGCCGCCCGGGGCGAAGGGCCGCGGGGGCTTGGACTGGTACTTGTCCTCGATGATCAGGACGTCCGGGAAGTTGATGCCGACGGCCTTGACCTGAACCCGGGCGCCGCCTGGGCGCAGGGCAGGGGCGTCGATGTCCTCGATCACCAGGGTTTCGGGCCCGCCGACAACCTTGCTCAGGACCGCTTTCATGTCTCTCTCCCCCAATTCTTGACGCACTTGGCGATTGCGGCGCACGCTAGCCCAGCCGTCCGGCGCGCGGAAGCCGTCGGGGCCAAAGAATCAGCGGATTTGGCGGGTGCCCCGGCCTCGCCTATAGTCCCGCCTCCTGGTGCCGAGGCTTCCGTGACCATCACCCTTGACCTTTCCCGGTCCCGAGACGCCGCCGCCGCCCCGGCGCGGCGACAGAACCTGACGGGCCTGACCCGGCCGGCCCTTGTGGCCGCGCTGGAGGCGGGCGGCCTGGTGCAGGCCGGCAAGGCCAAGATGCGGGCCTCGCAGCTCTGGCGATGGATGCACCACTACGGGGTGACCGACTTCGCCCTGATGACCGACGTGGCCAAGGAGCTGCGGGCGGCCCTCTCCGACGCCTACGACCTTTCGCGTCCCGAGGTGGTCGAGCGCCAGGTCTCGGTAGACGGGACCCGGAAGTGGCTGATCCGCATGGCGCCCGGCGTCGAGGTCGAGACTGTCTACATCCCGGACGTCGGCCGGTCCGGCGCCTTGTGCGTCTCCAGCCAGGTGGGCTGCACCCTGAACTGCACCTTCTGCCATACAGGCACCCAGCCCCTGGTGCGCAACCTGACGGCGGCCGAGATCGTCGCCCAGGTCCAGGTGGCCCGGGACGAGCTTGGCGAATGGCCCTCGCCCAAGGAGGATCGCCGGCTCTCCAACATCGTCTTCATGGGCATGGGCGAGCCGCTCTACAATCTCGACAGCGTGGCCGACGCCATCGACATCATTGCCGACAACGAGGGGATCGCCATCTCCCGCCGGCGGATCACCGTTTCCACCTCGGGGGTGGTTCCAGAGCTCAAGGCTCTGGGCGAGCGCACCCAGGCCATGCTCGCCATCTCGCTTCACGCCACGAACGATGCCCTGCGCGACGAGCTGGTGCCCATCAACCGGAAGTATCCCATCGCCGAGCTGATCGCCAGCATCCGGGCCTATCCGGGCCTGGGCAACGCCCGCCGCGTGACCTTCGAGTACGTCATGCTCAAGGGGGTGAACGACAGCCCGGCCGAGGCCTGGGCCCTGGTGAAACTGCTGGCTGGCATCCCGGCCAAGATCAACCTCATCCCCTTCAACCCCTGGCCCGGCAGCCCCTACGCCTGCTCGGACTGGGGAGCCATCGAGGCCTTCGCCGCCATCTTGAACCGGGCAGGCTACGCCTCGCCCATCCGCACCCCCCGGGGTCGTGACATCCTCGCCGCCTGTGGCCAGCTCAAGAGCGAAAGCGAGAAGGAGCGGGCGTCCGTGCGCCGCGCCCGGGAACGCGCCGTTGCCTTGGGCGACTCTGCGGCAACCGATCCCCGGGACCCGGACTGAAGGAAGCCCCATGCCGAACGCCCTCACCTCTCCCGAGATTCTGGCCTTCGCTGCCGGGTTTCCCTTGGCCCTGCTGCACGCCGCGGCCACCCTGACCATCCTCGTCGCGGGTGCCGGGCTCTACGTGGTGCTCACCCCGCATCGGGAGATCGCCCTGATCCGCGAAGGCAACGCCGCCGCCGCCCTCTCCTTCGCTGGGGTCCTGGCGGGCCTGGCCCTGCCCCTCGCCGCCGCCATGACCGCCTCGGCCTCCCTGCTGGAGATCATCATGTGGGGCGTGCCGACCGTCGTGGTTCAGCTGCTGGTCTTCCGCATCGTCGACCTCATGCTCCACGGGCTTCCCGCGCGCATCCGGGACGGCGAGATGTCTGCGGCGGTGCTGTTGGCTGGGGCCAAGTTCGCCTCGGCTATCGTCCTCGCCGCCGCTGTCGCGGGGTAGGAGACGGGCGTGCATTTCCCGCGGCTCAGCGATTGGCTGGTTTATATCGCCATCATCCTGGCTGTGATCGTGGTGGCGGTCGGCCGGCGTGAGCGCGCGGACGCACCGCCACCGCCCCCACCACCGGCGGCGGGGGAGGGCCTCCCCCTCGGGCCCGCCTCGCCCTTCGATCCCTCGGTCATTGTCGACGCGCCAGCCACGCCGGAGCCCGGCTCCGGGACCGCCTTCTCGATTGACGACCGGGGCGTCTGGATCACCGCCCGGCATGTCGTCGACGGCTGCCGCAGGGCGGCGGTGGTCGTATCAGAGGGCCGCGGCGTTGCAGCAGAGGTCCGCATCGACCCGCAGGGCGAGGTCGCGATCCTGACCACGGAGGGTGGATCGGCGCCCCTGCCGATCGCCATCGGCCGGACCCTCAGACGAGGTGAGCGCGCCTATCACCCCGGCTTCCCGCAGGGCCGGCCCGGCGAGGCCACCTCACGCCTCATCGGCCGGGAGAACATGGTCATCCGCGGCCGAGGGGAACGCACCGAGCCGGTCCTGGTCTGGGCCGAGACCGGGCGGACGGACCGGCTTCGGGGGAGCCTGGCCGGCCTGTCCGGGGCGCCGGCCCTGGACGACGCCGGACGGGTGATCGGCGTAACCGTGGCGGAGTCGCCGCGTCGGGGCCGTATCTACACGACCTCGCCCGAGACGCTCATTGGCGCCCTCCGGTCCGCCAACGAGAAGCCCGAGCCCGGCGCCGTCGGGGAATCCGTCACCACGGGCAATTACGGGATCGTCGCCGACAGCCTGAGACGGGACCTGAGGGTGGCCCGGGTCATCTGCCTGGAACCGGCCTGAACCCTCAGGCCGGACGGCGGATGAAGTCGAGCCAGACGGGCGCGCAGTCACCCAGGCCCTTGGCCTCGTAGCGGGTCGGGGAATGGTCGGCCGGCGGCACCCGCCAGTCTGCGGCGCTGTGTACGGGCCAGTCGAAGCGGCCGTCGGCGAGGACTGCAGCGAGCATGACATTGGCATAGGCGGCCCAGTCCGTGGCCAGCCGCAGGCGTCCGTCGGGACCCAGGAGCCGGGCGGCCTCCGCGACGAAGGCCGGGCTGAGCAGCCGGCGTTTGTGATGCCGAAGCTTGGGCCAGGGATCCGGGAACAGGACGAACATGCGATTCACGCTGGCATCGGGCAGGCGCGACATCAGATCGCGGACGTCGCCATCGTGGATGCGGACATTGGACAGCCCCTGGTCATCCACATGGCGAAGCGCGCTGGCGACGCCATTCACGAAGGGCTCGGCGCCCAGGATCAGGACGTCCGGATGGCGGACGGCCTGGGCCGCCATGTGCTCGCCGCCACCAAACCCCACCTCCAGCCAGGTCTCCGCCGCGGTAGGCCAAAGGCGGGCCGGGTCCACCGGACCCTCAGCCGGCGGGCGGAGGGACGGCAGGAGGGTGTCCAGGAGTGAGGCCTGCCGCGGCTTCAGCGTCCGCGAGCGAATGCGCCCGAAGGATCGCAGGGGCGGCGGGGTCTCCACGCGGGGGTCAGGCCAGCCCGCGCAGGGCGTCCACAAGATCCGTCCGCTCCCAGGAGAAGCCGCCGTCAGAATCCGGCTCGCGCCCGAAATGGCCATAGGCGGCGGTGCGGGCGTAGATCGGCCGGTTAAGGCCCAGGTGCCGGCGGATGGCCGCCGGCGTGGCACCGCCGATCATCTCGGGCAGGGCCATCTCCAGCTTGGCGGGATCGACATCGCCCTCGCCGTGTAGGTCGACGTAGAAGCTCAGGGGCGCCGAAACCCCAATGGCATAGCTGATCTGGATCGTGCAGCGGCGCGAAAGCCCGGCCGCCACCACGTTCTTGGCCAGGTAGCGGCAGGCGTAGGCGGCCGAGCGGTCAACCTTGGTGGGATCCTTGCCCGAGAAGGCGCCGCCGCCGTGGGGGGCAGCCCCGCCATAGGTGTCGACGATGATCTTCCGGCCCGTCAGGCCGGCGTCACCATCAGGGCCGCCCTGGACGAAGCGGCCGGTAGGATTGACGTGCCAGACCGTGTTGGGCGTGAGGAGGCCGTCCGGGAAGACGCCCTCCACCAGGGGGCGAATGGCCTCCTGGATCCGGGCGGGGGTGGCGAGCCTCAGGCCGATTCGCCGGGCGTGCTGGGTCGAGATGACGAGTTGGGTGACCTCAACCGGCCGCCCGTTCTCGTAGCGCAGGGTGACCTGGCTCTTGGCGTCGGGCTCGAGGAACTCCATCTCGCCTGACCGGCGGGCGTTGGCCAGGCGGCGCAGGATCTCGTGCGAGTACTGAAGGGTGGCCGGCATGAGGGCCGGGGTCTCATCGCAGGCGTAGCCGAACATAATCCCCTGGTCGCCGGCGCCCTCGTCCTTGGCATTGGTGGCGTCGACGCCCTGGGCGATGTCGCCGGACTGGCCGTGCAGGTGGCAGGCGTACTTCGCCTTCTTCCAGTGAAAGCCCTTCTGCTCGTAGCCAATGTCGCGGACAGCCTCCCGCACCTTCGGCTCAAGGGTCGAGATCACCTCCCGGGTAAAGGCGCGGTTCTCGGTCTTGTCGCCGCCGGGTCGCGTCGCACGCACCTCGCCGGCGAGGATGATCCGGTTGGTGGTGACCAGGGTCTCGCAAGCGACCCGAGCCTCAGGATCAGCGGCAATGAAGGCGTCGACCACCGTATCGGAAATCCTGTCCGCCACCTTGTCGGGATGGCCTTCGGAAACGCTTTCGCTGGTGAAGATATAGGAGGGGCGGGTCAATTGACGGCTCCGTCTGGATCGCGGCGCGCTCCACGTGAGCGCCTTCGCCTGAAAAGTCCTATAAAGATTTCTTTATGTCCTGCAAGCGCGCCTGAGATCAGCAGCAGGCCCAGGAAGGGTCCGTCGCCGAAGCGGACATAGGGCGTCGGCGGGCGGGCGGCAGGCAGGGGCTGGTCAATGACGCCGACGGCGCCGAGCCCGAGCACCGGTCCAGTGAGCCGGCCGCTGGAATCGATAACGGCGGAGACCCCCGTGGGCGTGGAGCGCACGATCGGTAGGCCTTCCTCGATGGCGCGGTAGCGAGCCATGTTGAGGTGCTGCCAGGGTCCGGAGGCGCGGCCAAACCAGGCGTCATTGGAGACGTTCAGGATCCAGGCGGGCCGCTCACCAGCCCGCCGGGCGGCGGCGCGGGTAAATCCCGGGAAGAGGGCCTCATAGCAGATCATCGGCTGGAACGCCGGCAGGCGTGCAAGCTGGAGGGGCCGGGGCGGAGGGCCGGGTGTGAAGTCTTCAGGCATGCGGACCAGGCTGCGCAGGCCGATCCGCCCGGCCAGGTCGCCGAGGGGAATGAACTCCCCGAAAGGCACCAGCTGGTGTTTGTCGTAGACGCCGGCGACGACCAGGTCGGACGCGGTTCCCTCCAGTACCATCAGGCTGTTGTGGTAGACGACGCCCCCGTCGGGCCCGGCCTCGGCCCGGTTGGCCCCCATGGCCAGGATCTGACCCGGCGCAAGGGCAGAAGCCAGCGCCTCCCGCCAGCCTTGGCCAGGGATCATCAGGTCGTTGATGATCGCGGGCAAGGCACCCTCTGGCCACACGACGATGTCGGGGGCCTGGGCCGCCGGGCGGCGGGTCAGGTCAACATAGACTCGGAGGATGGAGGGCAGGTTCTCCGGGCGCCACTTGGTCTTCTGGTCAATATCCGCCTGGACGATGCGGATCCGGGGGCCCGCCTCCCCGGCAGGTGTCCCGGCGACCCGGTGGGTGCCCCAGGCGAAGAGAACAAGGGCTGGCACCAGCACGGCGGCGGCCCGCGACAGCCTGCGGCCCGGGGTGCCCGGGTCGAGGATCCAGGCGGGTGCGGCAGCGAGGGCCAAGGTCATCCAGGTCAGGCCGTAGGCGCCGACGAGGGCTGCGGCCTGGGACAGGGGCGAGCCGGCCGGCCAGGCTTCACCCGGCAGGTTCCAGGGGAAGCCCGTCAGGAGGTGCCCGCGCAGCCATTCGGCCCCCGCGAAGGCCCCGGCGAAGACCAGGACCCGGGCCCAGCCCTGGGGCCGGAGGCGACGCCACCCCGCCCCCGCCGCCGCCCAGAAGAGGGACAGGCCTCCAGCCATCAGGACGAGGGCGAAGGGCGCCATCCAGCCATGGGTCCGCTCGTCCACCAGGAAGGGCTCGACGATCCAGGCCACCGAGACCGAGAAATAGCCCAGGCCGGCAAGCCAGCCCCTGAAGGCCGCCGCCCGGAGGGGTTGCGGAGCGGGGCGGTCCAGGGCCCAGAGGATCAGGGCAAAGCCCGCCAGCCCCGGCAGGAAGCTGAAGGGCGGGAAGGCGAGGGCGGCCAGGACGCCACCGGCGAGGGCGGCGGAGCCGGCCAGGACGGCGGACCGCGGAGGCAAGGTCAGTCGGCGGGAGGCGGCAGCGGAGTGGAGGGGCGGATCCGGACCCGCTTGATCCGGCGGGGATCGGCATCGAGCACCTGGATCTCGTAACCCTCGGGCAAGGCGATCACCTCGCCCCGGCGGGGAAGTCGGCCAGCAACGGCGGCGACCAGGCCGCCGACCGTGTCGATTTCCTCATCCATGTCCGGCGGCGTCAGGTTGAGTCCGAGCACGGCCTCGAGCTCCTCAAGCGGGGCCCGGGCGTCGACATCGAAGGCACCGTCCGGCCGCGCCATGACGCCGGCGACCTGGGCCTCGTCGTGTTCATCATCGATGTCGCCCACCACGGCCTCGACCAGGTCCTCCAGGGATACAAGGCCGTCCGTGCCGCCGAACTCGTCAATCACCAGGGCCATATGGGTGCGGGTCGCCTGCATCCGCAGGAGCAGGTCGGCGGCGCGCATGGAAGCGGGCACGTAAAGGGCGTCCCGCCTGAGCCGCATCAGGACCGATTCCGCCGCCGCCCCCCGGCGGCTGCGAGGCCGGACGCCGGTGGCCATCTGCTTGAAGACGTCCTTGACGTGGACGACGCCCAGGGGATCGTCGAGGGTCTCCCGGTAAATCGGCATGCGGGAGTGCTCGGCCTCGATGAAGCGGGCCACGACCTCCTCGAAGGGGGTATCCACCTCGACGGCAACGATATCCGCCCGAGGGGTCATGACGTCGTCGACCCTCAGGGACTGGAAAGCCTGGGCCTGGTCGACCAGGCGGCCCCCGGCGGCCTCCGCCAGGGCCGCCGCCGCCGTGGCGTCAGGGGTGCGGTCGCGGGGCCCGAACAGCCGGAAGATTCGGCCTGCGAGGCCCCGCCCTTGTCGCCCCTCCGGGGCGGGCGCTTCATGATTGGCCATGGTCTCCTCTTTCGGCAGCGTAGGGGTCAGGTGCCCCCAGGCCCGCCAGGATTTCCGTTTCGAGGCCCTCCATCTCGGCGGCCTCTTCGTCGGTTTCGTGGTTATAGCCTACAAGATGCAGGACGCCGTGCGCCACGAGATGTTGCAGGTGATGCTCAAAGCGCTTGTCCTGGGCCTCGGCCTCCCCTCGGCAGGTTTCGAAGGCCAGGGCGACATCACCCAGCCAGCCCCCGGGATTGGCGGGGGCCGGAAAGGACAGGACGTTGGTGGGCCCGGCCTTCGACCGGAAGGCGGCGTTCAGGTCCGCTAGCCGGGCGTCGTCGGCCAGAAGTATGGCCAGTCCACCCCGAGCGTCCGCCGCCGCAAGGGCGGCCTCCGCAGCCTCGCGGGCGAGGCCGGCCGCGTCCGCGGGGCCGAAACCCCAGTCGCCGCCCTCCACGAGCACTTCGATCCCACCCGTCCCGGCATCTGGCGTCATTGCGCGGAACCCGGCGGGCGGCTATCGGCCTCGTAGGCCCGGACAATCCGCTCGACCAGGGGATGGCGCACAACATCCTCAGGCCCGAAGCGGGCGATGCCGATGCCCTTTTCGCCCTCCAACAGGGCGACGGCATGGGCCAGGCCGGAATCCCGGGGTTGGGGCAGGTCGATCTGGCTGGGATCGCCGGTCACGACCATCTTGGCCCGCTCGCCCAGGCGGGTCAGGACCATTCGCATCTGCATGCGGGAGCAGTTCTGCGCCTCATCCACAATGATGTAGGCCTCAGACAGGGTCCGGCCCCGCATGAAGGCGATGGGCGCAAGCTCGATCTCGCCCTTCTCCCGACGCCGGCGGAACTGCTCGGCCCCCAGTATGTCGGTCAGGGCCTCCCAGACCGGTGCCATGTAGGGGTCGACCTTCTCGGTCAGGTCGCCGGGAAGAAAACCCAGACGCTCGCCGGCCTCCACCGCCGGGCGCGAGACAATCAGCCGTTCGACATCACCCCGCAGGAGGGCGCCGACGCCAGCGGCCACGGCGAGGAAGGTCTTTCCGGTGCCGGCGGGGCCAAGCCCGAAGACCAGGTCATTGCGGGCCAGGACCTCGAGATAGCGGGCCTGGGCGGGCGTCCGCGGCGACACTGGGCCCCGACGCCCCGAGGGCAGGGCGCCGGGCGGCAAGCCCCGCCCGGTCCGGGCCTGGCCGATGGCCACGCGCACATCCGCCTCAGCGACCTCCAGCCCCCGTTCCGCGCGGAGGGCCAGGGTCTCGACAACCCTCTTGGCCGAGGCGCGACCGCGCACGTCGCCGGTCAGAGCAACACCTCCGCCCGGGGTCTCGACCAGGACGTCGAAGGCGTCCTCGATCAGGGCGGCATGCCGGCTGGAGGGACCTGAGACGGCCCGGGCGGCGGCGTCGGAAAGGGTCACGAACTCTGCAGTGCGGCTCATGCGGTCTGGGTTTCAGCGACAAGGGTCCCCGCCAGGCTCATCCGGGCGGCGGCGTCGATTCGGACCGGGGCGATCCGGCCGATGAGTTCGGCGGGACCGTCACAGTGCACGGCCTGGAGGTAGGGGCTGCGGCCAGACAACTGGCCCGGGTGGCGGCCAAGTTTCTCGAAGAGGACGGACAGGGTCCGTCCCTCCTGGGCGGTGTTGAAGGCCTTCTGCTGGGACTCGATCAGGGCGTTCAGGCGGGCCAGGCGCTCATCCTTCACCGCCTCGTCCACCTGTCCGGGCTGGGCTGCCGCCGGGGTCCCGGGTCGCCGGGAATACTTGAAGGTGAAGGCCGAGGCGTAGCCAACCTCCCGCACCAGGGCCAGGGTGGCCTCGAAGTCGGCCTCGCGCTCGCCGGGAAAGCCGACGATGAAGTCGCCGGAGAGGGCGATGTCAGGC
Source organism: Phenylobacterium deserti (assembly GCA_945874825.1). Lineage (GTDB taxonomy): Bacteria > Pseudomonadota > Alphaproteobacteria > Caulobacterales > Caulobacteraceae > Phenylobacterium > Phenylobacterium deserti_D. Next base: position 110,888 of record CAMCIK010000002.1, read on the forward strand.
CGGACCGCGCGGATCTTCTCCGCCAGGCGCAGGTAGGACTCGGCGGTATGGCCGCGGTTCATGGCCTTGAGGATCCGGTCAGACCCCGACTGCACAGGTAGGTGCAAGTAGGGCATGAGCTGGGGCAGGTCGGCATGGGCGGCGATCAGGTCGTCGTCCATGTCCCGGGGATGGCTGGTGGTGTAGCGGATCCGGTCCAGGCCCTCGATCCGGGCGAGCTGCCGGGCCAGGCCGCCAAGACCGCCCTCTCCCGACCAAGCGTTGACGTTCTGGCCCAGAAGGGTGACCTCGCGCACCCCGCGGGCGGCGAGGGACCGGGCCTCGGCGAGGATCTCGCCCGCCGGACGCGACCACTCCGCCCCGCGGGTGTAGGGCACGACGCAGAAGGTACAGAACTTGTCACAGCCTTCCTGGATGGTGAGGAAGGCGGTGACGCCCGACGTCGTCCGGGTGGCACCCAGGGCGTCGAACTTGGCCTCGGGGGCGAAGTCGGCCGCCAGGCGGTCGCCGCGGGAGCGGTGTGTCCGGGCGATCAGCTCAGGCAGCTGGTGGTAGGCCTGGGGTCCGACCACCAGGTCTACCGCCGGCTGGCGGCGGAGGATCTCCTCGCCCTCAGCCTGGGCGACGCAGCCGGCGACGGCGATGGTCATTCCCAGCCCGGCCGCGGCACGCTCGGCCTTGAGGGCCTTCAGCTGTCCCAGCTCGGAATAGACCTTCTCGGTGGCCTTCTCGCGGATGTGGCAGGTGTTCAGGACAACGAGGTCGGCCTCTTCCGGCCGCTCGGTCATGATATAGCCCAGCGGCACCAAGACATCGGCCATCCGCTCGCTGTCGTAGACGTTCATCTGGCAACCGTAGGTGCGGATGTAGAGCCGCCGCGGTGCCAGTGGGGAAGGGTCACTCATGGATGGGAAGGCCGTAGAGCTCCAGCCGGTGATCGACAAGGCGGTAGCCAAGCCGGCGGGCGATGGCTTCCTGGAGGGCCTCGATCTCCGCGTCGACAAACTCGATCACCTTGCCGGTGGTCATGTCGATCAGGTGGTCGTGGTGTGTCTCGGGCGCTTCTTCGTAGCGGGAGCGTCCGTCCCGGAAGTCATGCCGGGAAATGATCCCCGAGTCCTCGAGGAGCCGGACCGTGCGATAGACGGTCGCGATGGAGATACGCGGATCCACGGCGTGGGCCCTGCGGTGCAGTTCCTCCACGTCCGGATGGTCCTGGGCGTCAGAAAGCACCCGGGCGATCACCCGGCGCTGTTCGGTCATGCGCATGCCCTTGGCGATGCAGAGGTTCTCGATACGGTCCACGCGGGGGCCTCCTCGGCTTCAGGATAGGGTCTTCAGGGCTCTATGTTAAGCGCTCGCCGCAGAACAAGGGCGTCAGCCGTCCCATCGCCCGGACGGGGATAGTAACGCCTCCGGCGCCCGACCTCCCCGAAGCCACAGCCGGCGTAGAGCCGCAAGGCGGCGAGATTGTCTTCGGCCACTTCCAGGAAGACCCGTTCCGCGCCGTCTGCCCGTGCGGCCTCGAGGGCCGCCTGGACAAGCCGGCGACCGGTGCCAGCGCCTCGCGCCTCCGGGCGGACGCCCACAGTGAGGACCTCGGCCTCCCCGGCGACGGTTCGGACGAGGATCATCCCGGCACCGTCCTCGATCAGGGCGACGGCGTCCAGGCTGGCGATCTCGGCGGCGCTCCAGCCGGGACTGAAGGCAGCGGCGTGAAGGTCGGCGAGGGCGGCAAGGTCCTCTGCCCCGGCGCGGCGGACGGTCATGCGGACGGTCATTCCGGCAACCTGCCGCCCGGCAGGCGGGCGTCCGGAGGGCGCATATAGAGCGGGATCAGGGGTCCGGGCTGGCGAAGGACAGCCATCCGCGCGGCGACCGCGGCGTCGGGGGCCGCGAGGGCGAGTCTCTCGGCTCCGGGCAGAACTCCCGTCGCCAGCTCGACGGCGCCAAGGATCCGCGCCACAGGCGCCAGGGCCTCCAGTTCCGCCTCAGGGCCGAGGACCGGGGGTCCGAGGGCAACGCCGTCCTCGAAGACCTGATGGCAGATCGCCTCTCCCCGCCCGGGCAGGAGAACCAGGGTCCGGCCGGGCAACCCGGCGAAGGGCGCGGCCAGGACCTCCAGGCAGCCTAGGCCGATCACCGGGCGGTCGAGGGCCAGGCCCAGTCCCTTGGCGAAGGCCAGGCCCACCCTCAGGCCGGTGAAGGACCCCGGGCCCAGGGTGACGGCGATGCGGTCGAGTTGTGCGAAGGCCAGGCCGGCGCGGGCTATGACCTCCTGCGCCAGGGGGCCCAGACGCTCCTGGTGCCCCCTGTCCATGGGCTCCGAAGCCGAGACCACCGGGCCCTCCCCGTCCAGGACCGCAACGGAGCAGGCCGCCAGGCAGGTGTCGATGGCGAGGACCCGCACCTTGGCCTAGAGGGTCTGCTCGACCCGCACCACCTCGGGGACATAGTGCTTGAGCATGTTCTCGACGCCCGACTTGAGGGTGGCGGAGGACGAGGGGCATCCGGCGCAGGCGCCGCGCATGTGCAGCCAGACCGTTCCGGTATCCGGCTCGAAGCGGTCGAACAGGATGTCCCCGCCGTCGCGGGCAACGGCCGGCCGGATGCGGGTATCGAGCAGCTCGCGGATCTCAGCCACCACCTGGGCCGTCTCGCCCTCGTAGGCGTCCTCGTCCCCCGCCGCCTCGGCCCCGGCCCCGAAGAGCAGCTGGCCAGAGGTGAAGTGGTCCATGATCGCCGCCAGGACCGGAGCCTTGAGATGGTCCCAGTCCGCCGAGACAAGCTTTCCGACCGTCAGGAAGTCAGCCCCGAAGAAGACGCGGTTCACCCCGTCGAGGTCAAAGATCGCGGCCGCCAGGGGCGAGGCCCCGGCCTCCTCGGCGGAGCGGAAGTCCCGGGACCCGGTCTCCATCACGGTACGGCCGGGCAGGAACTTCAGGACCTGGGGGTTCGGTGTCGTTTCAGTCTGGATGAACATGGGACTGATTTGGCCCGTCGCGGCCCGCGACGCAAGATCACCAAAGGTGAGGGGGGCATCCTTCAGTACGCATTGAACCCTCCGGGGAAAGGGTGTATCGCGCCCGTCGCCTGTCGGCATGGAGCCGCCGGGGCGGGGCGCAGGCCCCCCGAGGATAAACATGGCGGAACCGGCTGGGTCTTCGGGCGACGCACCCCCCACCTCGACCGACTCCCACCAAGGACGGAGCGAAGGCTTCGGGGCCCTCGCCCTGGGGGCCATAGGTGTGGTCTTCGGCGACATCGGGACCAGCCCCATCTACGCCATGCGCGAGGCCCTTGCGCATTCGCGTGCCGACGTCTCCCCCGAGCTTTCGGTCCTGGGCGTCATCTCTCTGATCACCTGGGCCCTCGTGCTGGTGGTGACAATCAAGTACGTCGCCTTCCTGATGCGGGCGGACAACAAGGGCGAGGGCGGCACCCTGGCCCTGATGGCCCTGGCCCAGAGGGCGCTGTCCAAGAGGTCCGGCGTGGTCCTCTTCCTCGGCATGGTCGGAGCGGCCCTGTTTTACGGCGACGGGGTCATCACCCCGGCCATCTCGGTGCTCGGCGCTGTCGAGGGCCTGAGGGACGCCCCGGGGGTCAGCCCCGAGCTCGGTGCCCTGGTGCTGCCGATCTCGGCGGCCATCCTCATCACCCTGTTCCTGGTCCAGTCCCGGGGCACGGCCAAAATCGCCCGGGCATTCGGCCCCATCACCACCGCCTGGTTCCTGATCCTGGCGGCGCTGGGCATCTTCCACATCTTTGAGACCCCCTCTGTCCTGAGGGGCCTGATGCCGCACTACGGGATCCTGTTCCTGCTGGACAACGGCTTCGTCGGCTTTGTCATCCTGGGCAGCGTCTTCCTGGCCGTGACCGGGGCCGAGGCGCTCTACGCCGACATGGGCCATTTCGGGAAGCGGCCCATCCAGGCGGGCTGGCTCTTCCTGGTCCTGCCGTCCCTGGTTCTGAACTACCTCGGCCAGGGTGCCCTGGTGCTGGCCCACCCCGAGGCCCGGGAGAACCCCTTCTTCGACATGATCCCGGTCGCCGTCTATTGGCCGGTCCTGCTGATGGCCACCGCCGCGAGCGTGATCGCCAGCCAGGCCGTGATCACCGGCGCCTTTTCCATGACCCAGCAGGCGGTTCAGCTGGGACTGCTGCCCCGGATGGACATCCGCCGCACCTCCGAGACCCAGGCCGGGCAAATCTACGTGCCCCAGGTGAACACCTTCCTGCTGATCGGCGTGATGCTGCTCCTGGTCACATTCCAGACCTCGTCCAACCTGGCCGCCGCCTACGGGATCGCCGTCACCGGCTCGATGTTTGTCGACACCCTGCTGTTCTTCGTGATCATCCGGCACCTTTGGAAGAAGCCCTTCTGGATGGCAGCGCTCGCCGCAGGGGGTTTCGGCCTGCTCGATATCGTCTTCATCTCCTCGAACTTGCTCAAGCTGCCCCAGGGGGCCTGGATGCCCCTGGTCATGGGTGCCCTGCTGGTGGTGATCATGTGGACCTGGAACCGGGGCACCCGGATCCTGAGTGAGAAGACCCACCAGGACTCCGTCGCCCTGGCCGATCTGTCGGACATGCTCCTGGCCCGACCGCCCCACCGGGCCTCGGGCTCGGCGGTCTTCCTGACCTCGGACCCCGACGTCGCCCCGGTGGCGCTCATGCACAACCTGAAGCACAACAAGGTGCTTCATGAGCGCAACATCATCCTGACAGTGATCACCGCCCAGACCCCGCGGGTCCGGGACGAGGAGCGCATCCGGATCGAGCCGATTAATGCGGACTTCAAGAAGCTGACCGTATCCTACGGCTTCATGGAAAGCCCGAACATCCCCCGGGCCATGACCCTCTGCCGGCAGCAGGGGCTGAAGTTCGATATCATGGCCACCAGCTTCTTCCTCGGCCGCCGGTCGGTGGTGGCGTCCGCCAGCTCGGGCATGCCCCTGTGGCAGGACAAGCTATTCATCTTCCTGATGCGTAACGCCGCCAACCCGACGGACTTCTACAAGATCCCGCCGGGCCGCGTGGTCGAGCTGGGCACCCAGGTCTCCGTCTGAGGCCTGGCCCGCCCCGCTCCTCCGCCGCTAGAGCCCCTCCCCTCCCCTCCCGTCGTCTACCCGGAACGCCCGCCATGACCCGAGACATCAAGAAAGTCGTCCTCGCCTATTCCGGCGGCCTCGACACCTCGATCATCCTGAAGTGGCTGCAGACCGAGTACGGGGCAGAGGTGGTGACCTTCACTGCCGACCTCGGCCAGGGCGAGGAGATCGAGCCGGCCCGGGCCAAGGCCCTGGCCGCGGGGGTCAAGCCCGAGAACATCTTCATCGAGGACGTGCGCGAGGAATTCGTCCGAGACTATGTCTTCCCCATGTTCCGGGCCAACACGGTCTACGAGGGCCAGTACCTGCTGGGCACCTCCATCGCCCGGCCGCTGATCGCCAAGAAGCAGATCGACATCGCCCGCCAGACCGGCGCCGACGCCGTCAGCCACGGCGCTACCGGCAAGGGCAATGACCAGGTCCGGTTCGAGCTCGGCTACTACGCCCTGGAGCCCGACATCCACGTGATCGCGCCCTGGCGGGAATGGGACTTCAAGTCCCGGGAGGCCCTGCTGGAGTTCGCCGAGAAGCACCAGATCCAGATCGCCAAGGACAAGCGCAACGAGGCGCCCTTCAGCGTCGACGCCAACCTCCTGCACTCCTCCTCCGAGGGGAAGGTGCTGGAGGACCCGGCGGTAGAGGCGCCGGAATATGTCCACTTGCGCACCATCTCCCCGGAGGACGCACCGGACACGCCCACCATCTTCACCCTGGACTTCGAGGGCGGTGACCCCGTGGCCGTCGACGGGGTACGGATGAGCCCGGCCACCCTCCTGACCCGGCTGAACCAGCTGGGCCACGACAACGGGATCGGCCGGCTGGACCTGGTGGAGAACCGCTTTGTCGGCATGAAGTCCCGGGGGGTCTACGAGACCCCCGGCGGGACCATCCTCCTGGCGGCCCACCGGGGCATGGAGTCCATCACCCTCGACCGCGGGTCCATGCACCTGAAGGACGAGCTCATGCCGCGCTACGCCAGCCTGATCTACAACGGGTTCTGGTTCGCCCCTGAGCGCGAAATGCTTCAGGCCGCCATCGACCTGTCCCAGAAGCACGTCACCGGCCAGGTCCGGGTCAAGCTCTACAAGGGCAATGTCTCCGTGATCGGCCGCACCAGCCCCTGGTCACTCTACGACCAGGATCTGGTGACCTTCGAGGAGGGCGCGGTGGCCTACGACCACCGCGATGCTGCCGGCTTCATCAAGCTGAACGCCTTGCGGCTGCGGGTCCAGGCCCGGCGCGACCGCCGGAGCGGAGGGTAGTTCCCTCCCGGCGCGGAGCATGTCACCCTCCGGGAAACTGAAGGATTCCCCATGAGCTTCCCGCACCTCACCGCCGTCGTCACCCTTCTCGCCCTTCTGGCCTATGTCTGGATGGGTGCCCGGGTCGGCGGCGCCCGCCGGACCTCCGGCATCGCCGCCCCCGCCATGTCCGGCGACCCGACGCTCGAGCGCTACCTTCGCGTCCAGGGCAACACCCTGGAATGGCTGCCGATCTTCCTCGGCTCCCTCTGGCTTTTCGCGCACTACTGGGGCGACCTGCTGGCGGCCGGCCTTGGCCTCGTCTGGATCGTCGGCCGGGTGCTCTACGCCATCGGCTACTCCGCATCGGCGGACAAGCGCGAGCTGGGCTTCATGGTGCAGATGATCGCCTCGGCAGTCCTGCTCTTCGGAGCCCTCGGCAAGGCGGTCCTCTCGGCTATCGCCTGAGGTGCTGGGCCTGGGGTTCTGGGCCTGACCTGGCGCCATAGTTTCGCCGAAGATGGGCGCGAACCTCGTCCTTCACGTCTCCGCTGGAGTTCCCGATGCGACTGAAGACTCTCGCCCTGGCTGCCGGTCTCGCCCTTGCGGCGGGACTTTCCGCCTGCACCACCGCAACGCCCTACCAGCCCCTGTTGGCAGAGTCCCCGGGGCTGGGCGGGTATTCGGATGTGCGGATCGAACCCGGGCGCTACCGGGTGAGCTTCTCCGGCAACAGCCTGACCTCCCGCGAGACGGTGGAGCTCTACCTCGCCTATCGGGCGGCCGAGCTGGCCCTGGCCAACGGCTACGACACCTTCACCCTCGTCTCCCGGGATACCGACCGGAAGACCACCGTACGAATGGACTCCGGGCCCTCGCCCCTGCCCTACTGGAACCCCTACTGGCGGTACTACGGGCCCTATGGGTGGCGAACCTACGATCCCTGGATGGAGGGTCCCTACGGTCGTCAGTCCCTTGAGGCCTCCACGGTCGAGAAGTTCACTGCCTCCGCCGAGGTCGTCCTCGGTCGCGGCCCGAAGCGGGCGGACGACCCCCAAGCCTTCGACGCCCGCGCCGTGATCGAGAACCTGGGCCCACGCATCCAGCGCCCGGATGACGGGCGGGTCGGACCTTAAGGTCGGGAGCTGGATCCTGTTCCGATAAGTGGGAACCGGCTATCGGATCGAAACAGGATCTAACTCTAAGGGCTCTAGGTCGTCTCGTCGGTGAAGGCCAGGCCCGCACGGGTGGCCAGGCGCTCGATCAGGGGCACGCCCAGGGCCGCCCCCGGGGTCCAGACACCGCCCGCCGTCGCCGGGGTGCGGATAAGCTGGATTGCCGTCTCGGCCATCATCTTTGAGGTCGAGCCGTAGCCAGGGTCGCGGTCACCCTTGACCGAGACGCGGACCTTTCGCCCGTCCGCGCCGATGCCCACGAACAGGATGTCGTAGAAGCCGTTCTCGCGTTCCTCGAGGCTGGGCCCCTCGCCCGGCTTCGGGGCGCCGGCGCCGCCGAGGTCCGTGAAGGAGGTGCTGGAGCCCGGTGCCGTGACGGACATCTCGTCGTAGGCGAAGTCCGTCCCCCAGGGATGACCCTGCAGGAAGTTCGAGCGGTGGACATTCTTGGTGTTGATGGCCGCCATCATGAAGGGGCCGACCTCGGCACCGACGTCCTCGTCGAAGGCCGACTCATTGCCTGACGGTTGGGTCGGGCCCGTGAAGCCGGGCGTCAGGGCGAAGGGGTCCATCATCAGCTGGAACAGGGCAGGATTGCGCCGGATGGCGTCCATGGTGGCCGCGCCACTGGCGGCGGTTCCGCCGGACAGCCCGCCGCGCATGTCCCGCACCCGACCCTTTACCCGCGGGACGGGGTGGCCGAGGCGGCGCTTGGCCGTCTCCTCGGCAAACAGGACGCCCAGCTCGAAGGGGATGGAGTCGAAGCCGCACGAGAAGAGGATGCGCGCGCCCGAGGCCCGGGCGGCCTCGTGGTGGGCGGCGACCATCTCAGCCATCCAGTTGGACTCCCCGCACAGGTCCACATAGTCGGTCCCCGCCTCGACGCAGGCCGCGACGAGGTCGGAACCATAGAGCTGGTAGGGCCCGACGGTGGTGACGATGACCTTTGCGCGGCGCACCATGGCGCTCAGCTGGGCCGGGTCGGTGGCGTCGCAGACCACCAGGGGCGTGGAGGCGGGCGCGCCGACCAGGTCGCGGACCTCGGCCAGCTTGTCCGCCGAACGGCCGGCCATGGCCCAGGAGACCTCGCCCCCCGGCGACTGGGTGCGAACCAGGTGCTCGGCCACGAGGCGGCCGGTGAAGCCGGTGGCCCCATAGACGATGATGTCGAATTCCGCGTCGGTCCGCATGGGTCTCTCCCTGTCTGATAGGAGGGGTATGCCTCCTCCTGGGTCGTCAGCCAAGCCGTCGGCGCGCCAACCAGACCGAATGCCCGCCGCAGTCCGGATCTTCTGGCGTGAACTGGAGGACCTCGAAGTCCTGTCTTGCCAGCAGGTCACGGTACTCGGCGGGGGACAGGCTGGCATGGTGCAGGGGATCGCCACCGAACACACCCGTGGCCGTCCCCGCTTCCGGGCCGGAGGTGAACATCAGCCGGGCGCCCGGCGCGGCGTGGGCACCGAAGACCGGGAAGAGGGCCCTCTGGTCGTCGGGAGTCAGGTGGAAGAGGCTGTCCCAGGCCAGGAGGCCGTCAAAGGTCTGTCCGAGATCCAGGCCGCGCATGTCCGCGCAGAGCCAGGTCCCGGCGGGAAGGCGGCGGTGCGCGCGCTCGACCGCGGGCGCGGAGGCGTCGACGCCGGTGACGGCAAAGCCGCGGTCCAGGAGCCAGGCCCCGAGGGGCTGACCCGTCCCGCAGCCCAGGTCCAGCACCCTTCCCCCCGGGGGCAGGCTATCCGCGAGGCGCGACAGCCAGGTGCCCTCTATCCGGACCTCCGCCCCCCGGGCCGCATCCCAGGCGTCTGCATGACGGGTATAGAGGTCGATCACGTCCCCGGCGGCGCGGCGGACCTCGGATTCGTCCCTCTTGGGCGCTTCAGGCATGGGCGGACGCTGCCATGGCCGGGCGCAGGACGCCAGATCGCGCCAGCGCGCCGGGTGGAGCACACTTGCCCGAGGGGCGGGCGGAGCCTATCGAGGAAGCTTGAGCTTGCTTCCACTGCCCCCGCCATCATCCGGATCGCCAACCATGCGTCAGCTCAGCCTCCAGACCCGGCTCATCGCCTTCATCCTGCTCCTGCTCCTGACCTCGGTGGGTGTGGTAGCGGGCCTGGGCTATGCCAGTGCCCGAAGCTCACTGAAGGCCGCCGCCCTGGCCCAGCTCCAGGGCATCCAGACCTCCCGGGTGAAGCTGGTGTCGGAGCTTCTGCAGGCCTCAAGGAACGAGGTCCTGGCCCTCTCCGGCCTGCCGGAGCTGGGCCGGATGAGCGCCGAGCTCCGGGCCGGCTACAGGGCCCTGGGGGATACGCCGCCGGATGCGGCGACCCGGGCCGCCGTGACGGCTTTCTACGACCGCGACTTCGCGCCGGCCCTCAGCCGCGGGATCGACGCGACGGTGGAGGCGGAGGACCTCCTGCCATCCTCGAACGCGGGATGGCGCGCCCAGGCGGCCTATGTGGTCCCGTCGGCGCGGCCCTACACGGGTGCCCAGCCCCTGCCAATAGGCGCAGATCCCACGCCTTACGGGCGCGCGGTGGAGGATGCCCACGCGCGGCTTGGGGATATCCTCCGCCGGTTCGGCTTCGAGAATGTAATGCTGATCGACCCTGACACCCTTGAGGTCTTCTTCAGCTACCAGACCAGCGCCAGCCTGGGGACCAGCCTGGAGACCGGTCCTTATGCCTCCAGTAACCTGGCGGAGGCCGTACGGGCGCTCCGGCGCACCCAGAACGTCGATGACTACCGGTTGTCGGACTTCGAGTTCTACCGGCCCGCCCTGGGCAAGCCCCGGGCCTTCATCGCCACCCCCGTGTTCGACGGCAACCGGCTGGTGGCCATCATGGCCCTGCGCCTGGCCACGAACACGATCGAGGCGGCCCTGACCAATGAAGGCATGGGAAAGACCGGCGAGGTCTACCTGATCGGTCCCGACAAGCGGCTGCGGACCGAGTCCCGCTTCATGCAGGAAAACCCCAAGGCCTTCGTCGCCGCCCTGCGCCATTCCAGCCTCACCACCCACACTGTGGACAAGGTCGAACGTCTTGGCACCGCCGTCCTGCTGGTGCCCGAGATGGGCGAGGCCTCGGACGCGGCCCTCACGGGGCGCACGGGGGTGGACGACGACGATGTGGACTACCGGGGCGAGCCGGTCTTCACCGCCTACGGGCCGGTGGACCTGGACTCCCTTCGCTGGGCCGTGATTGCCCAGGTCGACCAGAAGGAGGCCCTGGCGCCCGTCCGCGCCTATGCCGCCCAGGCCCTGCTGGCGACGGTCGGCCTGGCCCTGCTGGGCTCCCTGATCGCCATCGCCTATGCCTCGCGGATCACCCGCCCGATCAGCGCCCTGGCCGCCGCCGCCGAGCGGGTTGGGCAGGGCGACAGCGACGCCGAGGTCATGCCGCCGAAGGATCCCGAACTCCGTGCCCTCGGGGACTCCCTCAACCGGATGATCCGCAACCTGCAGGCGCAGAAGGCCGAGGTCCAGGCCCAGGCCCAGGAGAGCGAGCGCCTGCTCGAGAGCCTGCTGCCGGCCTCAGGCGCTGCCCAGATGCGCGAGGGCGGGCATGACACCCCGCGCTCCTTCGCCGACGTCACCGTGGCCTTCGTCAATCTCTTTGGCCTCGACGCCCTGGCCCTGACCCTGGGCGAAGAGGCTGCGCTCAGCCTGCTGAGCGACATGGTGGGCGCCTTCGACGAGGTGGCGGAGGGCCTGGGCGTGGAGAAGGTCCGGACCATCGGTTCGTCCTACCTCGCCGCCTCGGGCCTTTCGGCCGAACGGCCGGACCACACCCTGCGCATGGTCGAGTTTGCCCGGGAGGCGGTCCGGATCGTAAGTCGGTTCAACGCCGAGCGGGGCCTGGAGCTCGTGGCCGAGGTGGGCATCAACACCGGGCCTGTGACCGGCGGCCTGGTGGGCCGCAGGCGGTTCATCTACGATCTCTGGGGCGACACCGTCCGCCTCGCCCGGGGCATCGTCTCGGATGGCGAGACCTCCATCCAGGTGACAAAACCTGTCCGCGACCGGGTGCAGGACCTGATCACCTTCGGTCCCGCCGTCGCCACGGAGATCAAGGGCATGGGCCGGATCGAGCTCTATCCCCTGATCGAGGCCGGCGCCTCCCGGAAGACGGTGAAACGGGACGAGGGCGCCTGACATGATGCCTTCCGAACTGGGCGGCCTGGCCCTTGGTCCGGCCCTGGCTGTGGGCCTCGGCCTGCCCCTCGTCCTGCTGGTCATGACCGAGGCCATCCAGGTCGCCGGACGCCGGGGTCACCCCGTCGCCGGACCCCTGCGCTGGACCCGGAACTGGCTCATGCCGGTCCTGGCCCTTGTGCTCTTCCTGCGGGTGGCCGCGGGCCTGCCGGGCACGAACCTGTCTGTCCGCCTCGCCGAGACCGTCCTGTGGATCTTCCTGGCGGCAGGCACCCTCAACTTCATCAACAGCCTGGTCTTTGAGGCGGCGGCGCTGGGAAGCTGGGCGACCCGGGTGCCACGGCTCCTGCGCGACCTGATCCGGATCCTGCTCGTCGGCCTGGCCGGCGCAGTGGTCTATTCCACGGTCTGGGGAAAGGACCTGTCGGGCGCCCTCGCCGCCCTTGGTGTCAGCTCCATCGTCGTGGGCCTGGCCCTCCAGGAGCCCCTCGGAAACCTTTTCTCCGGCGTCATGCTCCTGATGGAGCGGCCTTTCGAGGTGGGTGACCATATCGAGATCGGCGACGTCTCGGGCGAGGTGAAGGAGATCAACTGGCGCTCCGCCCACCTCAAGTCGTTTGGCGGACTGACGCGGGTGGTGCCCAACTCGGTGCTCAACAAGGAGGTCATCACCAACTACTCCCGGCCGCGCCGGATGAGGATGGAGATGATCGAGGTCTCCTTCAGCTACGATGACGCACCCAACGATGTCCGCGACACCCTCCTTGCGGTAGCGGCCGAGACCCCCGGGGTCCTCGCGGCCCCGGCGCCCATCGCCGCCACCCTGAACTTCGGTGACTTCGGCATCGCCTACCGCCTGATCTACCGGACCCTCGAGGAAGACCGCTGGCCGGTGCGGGGCGAGCTCATGACCCGGATCTGGTACGCCGCCCGGCGGCGGGGCCTGAACATGCCCTATCCCGTGACGGTCAACCTCGACTACGAACAGAAGGGCGTCTTCGGGCGCACCCCGCCCCAGGCCCGGGACCTCCTGGCCGGGCTGGGCCGCTTCCCGGACCTGTCCGGCGTCACCGAAGAGGCCCTGGAGACCCTGGATTTCGCGCGCCAGGAGGTCCTGTTCCGGGAGGGCGACCCCCTGACCGGCGTGCTGGTCCTCGTCCGGGGCGAAGTCTCCCTGCAGATGGGGCGCGGCGAAGCGGCCGTCGAAATCGCCCGGGTGTCGCCCGGTGATATCTTTGGCGAGAGCGGCATGTACGGACGCCAGGCCTCAAGCCTGAGCGCCGTCGCCCTGGAGGACTGTCTCGTGGTCCGCATGGCACCCGACGCCATCTCGCAGGTCTTCGAGAAGAGCCCGGTCCTGGCGCGGGAGGTGGGGCAGGTGGTTGAGGCGCGGCGCAGCACCGCCCAGGCCGCACGAGAGAGCCGGCGCAAGTCCTGATCCTCAGGTCGCCCATGCTGGAGTGCAGCCGATGTCCGTGACGCCCGCCCGCGCCAGGGCCCTCGCCCTCGGCTTCGAAGGCGCCTCCGAGCGCCCGCACTTTGATCGAACGGCGCTCCGAACACCGCGCAAGACCTTCGCCACGCTCGCCGGGGATGGCACCGACATCAACCTGATGTTTGACCCCGATCTGCGCGATTTCTTTTGTGAGCAGGACCCGGTCGCCTTCGCTCCTGTCCCAGGCGGCTGGGGCCGGATGGGCATCACGCGGTGCGACCTCGCGGCCGTGGACGAGGCCACACTAGTCTCCGCGCTCAAGGCGGCACACGCCCTGGCCGCGCCCCGCCCGAAGGTGCCGGGCGCCCGATAGTCCGCGGGTCTCCTCCCCAAGGGACCAATGTCTAAAGGGCCGAGACCTCAGCGAGGTCGCGAGGCCTCGCTCCGGCCCCGTCCACCCTCGCGGACGCCCGCGGCGCGCATCTGGTCGCCCAGGGCGCGTCCGGCCACCCGGCAGTCGGCGGCCACCCGGTCCCAGCTGCGCCCGCGGGAAACGCAGTCCACCTGGCGTCCGGCGGTGATCCGCCTCAGGGCATCCCAGGCCTCGCGCCCGCCGGGCGCCCTCAGCTCGGGGGCGTAGAAGTCGGCCAGGCGCACCTCCACCCAGTCGGCGCCCCGGCGGGGGCCCAGGGAAAGGCACAGGGAATCCCCGTCGCCCACATGCACAACGGGGCCGGAGAAGCGCTCGCCCCGGGCCAGGCCGGCGGGTAGGGAGCCCTTCTGGGGCACAGCGCGGCAGGGATCGGCCAGGGCGGGGGCGGGGCTGGCAAGAATGCCTCCGGCAAGGAGGAGGGCCGCCAGGCGCCGGTTCACCTCAGCGCCCCAGGCCCGGAAGGTCGAAGGCCGCCAGGGCGCGGCGGGTCAGGGCCGCGTCGCCAGACAGGCGGGCCGCGCCCGAGGCCTCCAGTTCGGACAGCCGGACCTGGCCGCACAGGGCCCTGACGAGGTCGGCCCAGGTCACGGCAACCGATGCCCCTGCGCCTGACCCATCCGTGGCGACACTGACGCCGTTGCGCACATGCAGGCCAGCGGGCTCGGCGTCCGGGAAGTCAAAACGGACATGGTGGTCGATCCCCTCGGCCCGGTCGGGGTCGATCATGACCCTCAGGACGTGCAGAGCCTCCCGCGGGGGCCGCCCCGCCAGCTGGGCCGGGCGCAGGCGGTGCTCGGCCACCCGCGACAGGTCCAGGGCGCCCTCCAGCTCCAGGGCCCGGGTCAGGCACCAGTTGCGGATATTGGCCGCCGAGGTCCCCTGGGCGAGGGCGCGCAGGACGCCCGCCAGCAGGGCCTGGTCACCGGCCTCCGCTTCGGGCCGCCCAACCAGCCAGGACGCCAGCTCCAGGGCCCAGCGCAGGTCGCCCGACGCCTTGGCTGCCGACGCCTGGGCGTGCACGGCATCGGCCCCGCCGAAGCCCTCCACCAGGCGATGCGCCCGCTCGGCCGGGGGCAGGACGAAGAGCTTGCCCGGCTCGCCATCGAACCAGCCGCGCAGGCCGGCGGCGATCTGGCGCACGTGGTGCTCGGCCACGCCATAAAACTCGCTGGTCAGGTAGTCGTCGTCGCAGGCCGCCGGCAGGCACACCTGGTGGGCCAGGGCGTCGGCGGTCAGGCCCCGGTTCAGGCCCCGGACGGTCTGGTCCCAGAGGAACTGGATCGAGTCGCGATAGCGGGTCACCCGGGCGGCGATCTCGGCGGCGCCCGAGATCGGCGGGCCGTGGGCGCCCACCATGTGCTCCGCCCCCAGGGAGAGGATGTGGTCGATCCCGGCCAGCAGGACCTGGGGGTCGCGGTATTCCTCGCCGCGGATGGCGAAGATGTTGAACAGGGTCGGCCAGACCAGGTTCTGGACGCAGGTGCCAAGCTCGGGGAACCAGAAGGTGACGCTGTCGTCGGCGTCGGAGGGAGCGTGGTGGATCTCCACCGTCAACCCGGCCAGCGTCAGCCGCTCGCCGCCCCGGAAGAAGTCCGTGGGCGGAACATAGCCGGGGGTGAAGGGCGTATGCTCGGGATTGCGGAAGTTCAGGCCCAGGCCCGCGTTGACCGGGGCGTCGGGGCCTTCGGGGGGCAGGCGCAGACCGAACTGGCGGATCAGGCCCCGGGAATAAGCCGGGCCGATCTCGCCCGAGGTCCGGCCCAGGTTCAGGGGGATTCGCTCATGCCCCAGGATCGGCAGGTCAGCGCGACCCGCATCCTCCAGGGCCGCCGTCGTGCCGCCGATGTAGTGAAAGTGGCTGTAGAGCACCGCCGCCAGGGGCGCGGAGGTCTGGGCCCGCACCTCGGCCAGGGCCGTGCGCATCTCCTCCACGCTCTCGCCCGTGTCGATGGCGATCAGGCCCTGCGGCCCCTCGATGAAGGTCTGGTTGGACAGGCCATTGCCCACCAGGGTCCAGACCCCCGGCCGCACCGCGTGCAGCCGGCGCTCCAGCCGGGCGGAATGGTCGATATGGCGAAGGTGCGCCCTCTGGCCGAGGGGGCCCGTGCCAACCTGTGCCGGATCGGCGTCGAAACTGCGCATGAAAGCCCCTTCCTGAACTACCCGGGGGCTAGCCTAGCGCAGTTCGGGGGATCGGGGGAGAAAGGGGGGCGGCCTGGTGGCAGATAGCAGGCGAGGGATTGGAGGCACCCATCGCCTCGCCTAGACTGGACCCGAAACTGGCGGGCCTAGCTGGAAATGACCGATCCTGTTCGCGGATATGACGAACGCGCCGCCGTCTTTGTGCACCAGTATGAGCAACTCGACCCGGAGACGGTCCACGCCCAGTTCCTCGACTGCCTGCCGGAAGGGGCGGACAGGCTGGCCCTCGACATCGGCGCAGGATCCGGGCGCGATGCGGCCTGGCTGCGGCGAAGGGGTTTTGAGGTCATCGCGGTCGAACCCTCCCCTGGCATGCGGGTGGCGGGCCAGAGCCTACATCCGGACCCCCTGATCCGTTGGGTTGACGACAGGCTGCCATCCCTTGCTGCCACCCATCGGCTCGGCCTCGCCTTTGACGTCATCCTGCTGAGCGGCGTCTTGATGCATGTGACGCCCGAAGACCGGCCGCGGGCCTTCCGGAAGGTGGTCACCCTCCTGAAACCGGGCAGCGTCCTGCTCATCTCCGTCCGCGATGGTTCCGGCGAGAGCGACAGGCCCATGTGGCCGGTCTCCCGGGGCGAGGTCGAAAGCTACGCTCGGGCCCACGGGCTGAACATGGTCCGGATCGGCTCGAACCCCGACCTCCGGGGGCGGACAGCCGTCACCTGGACGACCTTCGCCCTGTCCCTGCCCGACGATGGGGCCGGCGCCCTGCCCCTGCTGAGGGGCATCATCCTGAACGACGACAAGTCCGCGACCTACAAGCTCGGCCTGCTTCGTGCCGTCGCCCGGATCGCGGACGCCGCGCCGGCCCTTGCGGTCGAGCGCGCGGACGAGGACGTCGTGGACCTGCCGCTTGGAGCGGTGGCCCTCAACTGGCTCCGTATGTACCTACCCCTGGCGGCGGCGGGACTGCCCCAACTCCCCGGAAACCAGGGTGCCGACCGGCTGGGTTTCGCCAAGGACGCCTTTCGGCGCCTCCTTGCAGAAGGCGTCGTCGGGCAGGACCTGAGGATCGGGTCGACCTTCTCAGGGGAGAGGGCAGCGACGCTGGCGAAGGCCCTGGCTGACGCCCGGAATACCATCTCCAGCATGCCTGCCCATTTCACGCGCTACCCGAACTCCGACGCACAGGTCTTCATCGCCAGACCTGCCAAGCCCCTCGGGTTCAACGGTGAGATCATCCTCGATGGAGACACCCTGAGGTCGTTTGGGACCCTGGCCGTCCCGGGGCCGATCTGGCGGACCCTGCAAAGACTAGGAGCCTGGGTGGAACCGGTCCTTGTCAGTGAATGGGCGCGCCTGGTCGAAGGCTTCGCCGTGCGGATGGGGCGCAAGCTTGAGCCAGGGGAAGTCGAGGCGGGCCTTCGGTGGCTCGACCCGGAAAGGGACACCCGCCTCGCCCGTATGGTCGCGATCCAGCGCCTGGACCGTGGAGAGACGATCCATTGCGTCTGGACAGGGAGTCGCCTGAAGCGGGACGCCTTCGACATCGACCACTGCCTTCCCTGGTCCGCATGGCCCTGCGGCGACCTTTGGAACCTGCTGCCGGCCAGCGCCTCGGTCAATCGCAACGAGAAGCGGGAGCGGCTGCCGGCCCCTGCCGCCCTCCATGAAGCGCGAAGCGGGATTACGGAATGGTGGCGCCAGGCCTGGGACGCCGACGAAGCCCTGGCACAACAGTTCCGGCGGGAAGCCGCGGCAGCGCTCCCGCTGCACGGTGGCGGCGACCTCGACGACATTTTTTCAGGGCTGGAATGGCGCAGGCTGCGCCTGAGACAGGACCAGCAGGTCCAGGAATGGGCGGGCCCCAAACCCAGGAAGTCGCCGGCTGCAACCAACGCCGAATCTTGAGGGCGGCAGGAGTTCAGTTCGCCCGCTTCAAAGCGGCGTTCGCCTACTTCCGCTTTTGCTTCCGGGCGACGTAGCGGAGGTCGCGGGCTTCTTTCTGGCGGGCGCGGAGGTCCAGGTCACGGGCTTCCTGGGTGATGGCCTCATCTTCCAGGCGCAGGCGCTCGGCCTCGGCGGCGGCGGCGCGCTTGGCGTCGCGCTCGGCGTTGCGGGCGGCGCGGACGGCCTCCAGCTCGGCGGCGGCAGCGGCCTTGCGGGCCTCGAGATTGGGATCAATGACGTGGGGCTTGGGTTTGAAGCGTTCCAGCATCGCCTTCTTGGCGGCGGCTGCCGTCTCCTGGCGTTCTGCGCGCTCTGCAATTTTTTTCATGCTTCTGGGTTCGAACCTTTGGTCTCAGATTTCCGACTTCGGGGCCCGGTTCCGGGTCGCCGCCGCCTGCCCCGATATGGCGGGACGCAAGGCCTGCGGGTCTATCGACTTACTGGAGCGGGCGAGGCGATTCGAACGCCCGACCCCAACCTTGGCAAGGTTGTGCTCTACCCCTGAGCTACGCCCGCGCTCCGTGAGGCCCCTTGCGGGACCCCGATGTTCGGGAGCCGGCTTATGGCAGAGGGCCGGCGGCTTGGCAAGACGGTCTCAGCCCAGGAAGCGGGGGGTCTTGAGGCGGCGCTTGTTCACATGCTCAGTGGGGGCGGGGCCGGTCTCGTCGGGCAGTTCACCGCGGAAATAGAAGCGTTGCCAGGCCTCCTTGGTGGCCTCGGGGTCGAAGCGCATGATCCGACGGTTGAACTCGGCCCGGTGCTTTTCCCAGGCGTCATACTGGCCGCGCAGCTCGGGGTTGCGGGACATGGAGCGGATCACCGGCTGGAAGTCGGCCAGCTCGCGGTCCTTCATCAGGGTGATGAAGCAGAAGGGCTCGCCCTTCTCGAACCGCACCCGGCCCGGGCGGGTGAAGATCCAGTTCATGGTGAAGGGGAAGGGCAGCCAGTCGGTCTCGACCAGGCCCGACAGGGGCTGGATGCCGTCCTTCACATGGTTGGGCGGGCCCTGGGCCAGGACCGACCAGCCGGGCGGGGTGCGGAAGAGATAGCCCGGGTGCATGGTGACGACGCCCGAGGAGAAGTGGCTCATGACGAAGCGGTGGAACTCCGGGTGGGGCCGGTCGGGGGTGAGGGTGATGTCCTCCTGCATGACCCCGCCGTTCCACTCCGCGGTGAAGCTCATGGGGCAGAGGATCTCCCAGCCCGTGGTGTTGGCCATGGACAGGGGCAGGCAGCGATAGGGGTGCCGGGAGGCGAACTTGTCCATCCAGGCGCGTTGGGGCCGGCCGGGCACGATCTCCGGCGGGCGATCGGCGGTGGGATAGCACTCAAGCTCCATGGCGGGCTCCCGGTCCTTGTGGTTTCCAACCTTCCCCTTAGCGAGGGCGCGCGCGCAGCGTCCACCGCTTTTCCAGGGGGCGGGGGAAGGGTAAGGAGCCCTATGCTCGACCGCGCCGGCCTCTTCTCCCTCTTCGACCAGCTGGGGATGGTGCACGCCACCCTGGACCATCCGGCGGTCTTCCGGGTGGGCGAGGGCGGGGCGATCAAGGCGAGGATCCCCGGCGCCCACACCAAGAACCTGTTCCTGAAGGACGCCCGGGGCGACCTCTGGCTGGTCTGCGCAAAGGACGACACGGCCATCGACCTGAAGCGGCTGCATGGGGTGATCGGCTCGGCGCGGCTGTCCTTCGGCCCGCCGGAGCTGATGGCCGAAACCCTGGGGGTGACACCGGGCTCGGTGACCCTGTTCGCCCTGGCCAATGATCCCCTGCACCGGGTGCGGCTGGTCCTGGACCTGGCCCTGGCGCAGGCGGAAGAGGTCAGCTTCCATCCGCTCGAGAACACCGCCACCACCACGGTGGGCCAGGACGGGCTGAGGGCCTTCCTCGACCACCTGGGCCGCGAGCCTTTGGTGGTGGATTTCCCTCGGCTGGCCCTTTGTTCGCTTCCGGCGCGTTGAAGCCGAGGCCCGGAAGGTCCATCTTGTCGCCTCAAGTCCAGCATGGAGAGTCCCATGGCGCTAATCGGTGAGAACTCGGGGCCCCCGGCGGGCGCGATGCCCGCGGGGCTGATCAAGGACGGGACGGACGCCGGCTTCATGGCCGACGTGATCGAGGCCTCGCGGGAGACGCCGGTCATCGTCGACTTCTGGGCGCCCTGGTGTGGCCCCTGCAAGCAGTTGGGCCCAGCCATTGAGCGCGCCGTCACCGCCGCCCGGGGCAAGGTGAAGCTGGTGAAGATCGATATCGACCAGCATCCCCAGTTCGCCGGCCAGCTGCGCGTCCAGTCGATTCCCGCCGTCTTCGCCTTCGTGGACGGCCGGCCTGTGGACGGCTTCACGGGCGCCCTGCCGGAGAGCCAGATCAAGGCCTTCGTCGAACGCCTGGCCGCCCAGGCCCCCGCCGACGCCGGCGACGAGCTGATCGCCGTCGGCCGCGAGGCCCTGGAGGCCGGCGACCTCAGCACCGCCGCCCAGGCCTTCGCCCGGGTGCTGCAGGCCGACCCCCAGGACGTCCGCGCCCTGGGCGGCATGGCCCGGGTCTATCTCGACGGGGGCGACCTGGCGCGCGCCGCCGAGATCGTCGGCATGGCGCCGGCGGGTGCCAAGGACCCGGGGCTGGAAAGCGTCCGCGCGGCCCTGGCCCTGGCCGAGGCTGCCCCTGCCGAGACCGCCGCCTTCGAGGCGCGCCTGGCCGCCAATGCCGCCGACCATGAGGCCCGCTTCGAGCTGGCCCGGGCCCTGGCGGGTACCGGCCGGCTGGACGCCGCCGCCGATCACCTCCTGCAGATCCTCGCCGCCGACCGCGACTGGAACGAGGGCGCGGCCCGCGCCCAGCTCCTGACCGTCTTCGAGGCAGCGGGCGGGGCCTCCGACCTGGCGCGCCAGGGCCGCCGGCGCCTGTCCGCCATCCTGTTCACCTAGCCATGGCGCGCCCGGCCCTTCCTGTTGACCTGCCGAAGACCCTGCCGGTGTTCCCGCTGGACGGGGCCCTGCTGCTGCCCGGTGCGGAGCTGCCCCTGCGCATCTTCGAGCCGCGCTACCTGAACATGCTGGACGACGTCATGGGCGATGCCCGGATGATCGGCATGATCCAGACTTCCGGAGGCGGCCCGGCCCGGCCTGGCCTGGCCCGCATTGGCTGCGCCGGGCGGGTGACCCGTTTCCGGGAGGGTGCCGAGGGCGACTACCTGATCACCCTGACCGGGGTCTGCCGGTTCCGGATCGCCGAGGAGCTGGCCCGGCCCACCCCCTACCGCCAGGTGCGGGCCGATTTCGGACCCTTCTCCGAGGACCTGACCCCCGGGCGCCGGACCGGCGGAGAACGCACGCGCCTGGCCCGGGCCCTGAAGACCTATCTCAACCGGCGCGAGATGGACGTGGACGACCAGGCCATTGAAGCCGCACCGCTTGACGAGCTGGTGGCGGGCCTGGCCATGAACCTGCCCTTCTCCCCCGCCGAGAAGCAGGCCCTGCTGGAGGCTCCGGACCGGTCCGACCGGCAGGACGTCCTGACCGCGCTCCTGGAGATCGACTCCCTGTCGGACGACGACGGCCCGCCGGAAACCCTTCAGTAGGACCTGAGATGACCGATTCCCCGACGGATGCGCCGCTTCCACCCCTCGACGCCGGGCTCGACCCCCGCCTTCTGGAGATCCTGGTCTGCCCGGTGACCCACGGGCCCCTGGAGTATGACCGGGTGGCCGGCGAGTTGATCAGCCGCAAGGCCAGCCTGGCCTATCCGGTCCGGGATGGCGTTCCCATCATGCTGCCCGAGGAAGCCCGGGAGCTCTGAGGGCCTGTCAGGGCGCCTGGCCGCGCAGCAGGCGGGGCAGGTCACCGACGGCGCCACCGGCCTCCTGCATGAAAAAACGGCGAGCGGGGCCGATCCGGTTGACCGCCGACAGACCCACGCCACGGACCGCCCTCAGCAGGGGACTGTCGTTGGAGAAGAGGCGCACGAAGACGTCCGCCGCCACCGCCAGTCCGATGTTGTCGACGCTGCGCCAGCGGGCGTAGCGGTCCAGCACGACCTCCGACCCGATGTCCTCGCCCAGGCGCGCGGCCTCAGCCAGCACCTGGGCCAGGGCAGCGGCGTCCTTCAGGCCCAGGTTCAGGCCCTGGCCGGCGACCGGGTGGACCCCGTGGGCGGCGTCGCCGAGGAGGGCGGCCCGGGGGCCGGTGATCCGCTCGGGCAGGTGCAGGGACAGGGGATAGGTGAAGACCGGCCCGTCCAGGCGGGCACCGCCGAGGAGGTCGCCGAACCGGCGCTGGAGGTGGGCGTGGAACACCTCCGGCCGGGCCAACTGCAGGGCTTCGGCCCGGGCAGGGGACTCGGTCCAGACCAGGCTCGCCCTCTGGTCGGTCAGGGGCAGGATGGCGAAGGGACCTGAGGGCAGGAAGTATTCATGGGCCATACCGCCATGCGGCTGGTCGAGGCGAACCGTCGCGACGACCCCGGCCTGCGGATAGGTCCAGCCCGTGCTGCGGATCCCTGCCCCGGCGGCCACGGCAGAGTCCCGGCCCTCGGCACCGACGGCCAGGGGGGCGGCCAGGACCCGGCCATCCTCCAGGCGCACAGAGGCCGCACCCGGAGTGAAATCGACCCCGACCACCCGCGCCGGAGCCAGCACCTCAAGGCCTTCCCGCCGGACCGCAGCAGCCAGGGCCGCCCGGATCCGCCGGTTCTCGATCATGTAGCCCAAGGCCTCGCCCTCTGACCGGTCAGCGATCTCGGCGGCATCGAAGCGGAGGAAGGCTGAGCCGGGGCGACCCGCCGAGGCACCGGGCGTCCGGCCGTCCGTGACAAGGATCTCGCCGATCCGCTCGGCGTGCGGCTCCAGGTCGCCTGCAAGACCGAGGGCCCGCCATTGGCGGAAGCTGGAATAGGCGATGGCCGAGGCCCGGCCGTCGAAGTCCGGCGCCACCCGGGCTTCGAAGGGCTGAGCATCCACCAGGAGGGGCTTCAGACCGCCCCGGGCCAGGCCCAGGGCGAGGGTCGCGCCGGCCATGCCAGCCCCGGAGATGATCACATCGGCGTCCATGGCGCGATATTCCGCCGCCGGACCACTGACGTCCAGCCCCCTCTCGCGCGGTACCCGGGCGTCGGTGATGATTCATGGACGTTAGGGTCCATTCGGAGTTGTGCCCCGCGGCGGTGCGGCCCAAGGTGGCATCGAGGGAGACGGGAAGCTCCCCGATACAGTTTAGGGGGAAGCGATGAGCTGTCGGCGTCCACGGCGACCGGAAGGTCGTAATGCGATCCAAGTGGCGTCCGGAGGGGGTCTCTGATGCCCCGGCGCATGGGTCAGGTCGATGAATCCAAAGGGCTCGCCATCCTCGAGGCGGCGCGCCAGGCCCTTGCCGAACGCGGCATGGGCGCATCGATCGAGGACATCGCCCGGCGAGCGAAGGTCTCCAAACAGACGGTCTACAATCGGTTCGGCTCGAAGGCCGAGTTGGTCAGGGTGCTGATCGAGCGCCGGGTGGACCAGATCACCGCCCACCTGGACAGCCCCAGGGCGGGTACCGGCCCGGAGGAGGCCCTGGCGGGTTATGCCCGGGTGGTGCTGGAAAGCATCGCCACGCCTTCGTCCATTGCCATCCTGCGGATCCATATCCAGAGCGCGGCGGAGATGCCCGACCTAGCCCGGACCTTCTTTGAGTCCGGGACCCGGACCTCCCGGGCCCGGCTGGCCGCCTTCCTCGATGGCGAGACGCGGGCCGGGCGACTGCGAATCGACGACTGCGCCCTGGCCGCGGAGTTCTTCGCCGGCATGGTGATCGGCTCGCACCAGACCGGTAGGCTCCTAGGGGTGGACTCCGACTTGAAGGCGCCGATCATCGACCGGATCTCCCGGGAGGCGGCCAGCCGCTTCGTCCGCGCCTACGGCCCCTGAAGGGCCGGAGCCTCAGCCCTCCTCGGCGTCGTCCGGCAGGCCCATCATGTGGAAGCCGGCGTCCACATGGACGACTTCACCCGTGGTGGACCGGCCAAGGTCGGACAGAAGCCAGAGGGCCGCCCCGGCGACACCTTCCATGCTGGTGTCCTCCTTGAGGGCAGACAGGGCCCGGCCCTGGGCCAGCATGGACCGGCCGCCGGAAATACCCGCCAGAGACAAGGTGCGCATGGCGCCTGCAGAGATGGCGTTGGCCCGGATGCCCCGGGGTCCAAGGTCCCGGGCGATGTAGCGGGTGGCGGCCTCAAGGGCGGCCTTGGCCACGCCCATGGTATTGTAGTTGGGGATGGCGCGCTCGGAGCCCAGGTAGGTCAGGGTGATCAGCGACCCGCCGTCCGGCATCATGTGGCTGGCCCGGCGGGCGCAGTCGACGAAGCTGTAGGCCGAGATGTCCATGGCCGTGCGGAACCCCTCCCGGGTGGCGTTCTCGACGAAGGAGCCCTTGATCTGGTCCCGGGGCGCGAAGGCCAGGGCATGGACGAAGAAGTCGATCTTGCCGAAAGCCGACACCACGGCGGCGAAGCCGGCATCCATGCTGGCGTCGTCGGTGACGTCCACGGCCTCGATGACGGTCGCGCCCACGCTCTCGGCCAGGGGGCGCACCCGCCGCTCCATGCCCGGCAGGTGGAAGAAGGCCATCTCCGCGCCCTGGGCGGCCAGCTGGCTGGCGATGCCCCAGGCAATGGACTGGTGGTTGGCTACACCGGTGATGATCCCGCGCTTGCCCTTCATGAGCTCGCCCACAGGCATGTTGTAGTCGTCGGCCACTTCGCGTCTCCCGATTTGTGCTGGGCGGGGCGTACTCGTCCCGTCAGATCCTGGACATGACCAGGCAGCCGTTGGTGCCGCCGAACCCGAAGCTGTTGGACATGACCGTCTCGACCTGGCGGTCCTCGCGGTGCCTCAGGATGGGAAGGCCCTCGAAGGCCGGGTCCAGGGTCTCGATATGGGCACTCTCGGCCAGGAAGCCGGAGTTGAGCATGATCAGGGAATAGATCGCCTCCTGGGCACCGGCGGCCCCCAGGCTGTGCCCGGTCAGGGACTTGGTGGAGGAAATGGCGGGTGCCTGGTCCGCAAACACCTCCCGGACCGCCTCCATCTCCTTGATATCGCCCACCGGGGTCGAGGTGCCGTGCGGGTTCAGGTAGTCGACCCTGCGGCCGCCTGCTCTGGACAGGGCCAGGCGCATGCACCGCACAGCGCCCTCGCCCGAGGGGGCGACCATGTCGAAGCCGTCGGAATTGGCAGCGTAGCCGACGATCTCGCCGTAGATCTTCGCGCCTCGCGCCTGGGCACGCTCGAGGTCCTCAAGGACCAGAATGCCGGCGCCGCCGGCGATGACGAAGCCATCCCGGTTGACGTCATAGGCCCGGCTAGCCACCGCCGGGCGATCGTTGAAGTTCGAGCTCATGGCGCCCATGGCATCGAACAGGACCGAGAGGGTCCAGTGCAGTTCCTCGGATCCGCCGGCGAAGACTACGTCCTGGTTGCCCATGGCGATCTGCTCGTAGGCGGCGCCGATACAGTGGGTCGAGGTCGCGCAGGCCGAGGAGATCGAATAGTTGATCCCGCGAATCTTGAACCAGGTCGACAGGACAGCGGAGACGCCCGAGCTCATGGCCTTGGGCACGGCGAAGGGGCCGACGCGCTTGGGGCCCTTCTCGCGGGCGATGGCGGCCGACTCGATGATGACCTTGGTAGAGGGGCCCCCTGAGCCGACGATGAGGCCGGTCATCTCGTGGGAGACCTCGGCCTCGGTCAGACCGGAATCGGCAATGGCCTGCTCCATGGCGATATGGCCAAAGGCCGTGCCCTGGGCGAGGAAGCGGGCGGCGCGACGGTCGACGGCGGCCTCCCAGTCGATGTCGGGCGCAGCGTGCACCTGGCAGCGGAAGCCGAGTTCGGCGTATTCGGGTGCCGCGACAATACCCGAACGGGTGTTTCTGAGCGAAGCCCGGACGTCATCCAGGGTGTTTCCGATGGATGAGACGATGCCCATGCCCGTGACGACAACGCGCCGCATGTCCTTTTCTCCCGATACGCCGGTGTCAGACCAGGTCCTTGGGGTCGTACAGGCCGACCCTCAGATCCTTGGCCTCATAGATGACCTTTCCGTCTGCCTCCATGACACCATCGCCTATACCGAGCACCAGCCGGCGCATGATCACCCGCTTCAGGTCGATGCGGTAGACGACTGACTTCACCTTCGGCGTGACCTGGCCTGTAAAACGGACCTCGCCGACGCCCAGGGCGCGGCCCTTGCCCGGCGCGCCGGACCAGCCGAGGAAATAGCCCACCAGCTGCCACATGGCGTCGAGGCCCAGGCATCCGGGCATAACCGGGTCATTGATGAAATGGCAGTCGAAGAACCAAAGGTCCGGCCGGATGTCGAGTTCTGCGATCACCTCGCCCTTGTCGTAGGCGCCGCCGGTCTCGGTGATCCGGGTGATGCGGTCGAACATCAGCATGGGGGGGACAGGAAGCTGGGCGTTACCCGGCCCGAACATCTCGCCCCGGCCGCAGGCCAGGAGTTCCTCTCGGGAATATTGGTCCTTGGCCTTGGCGCCGGGGATCATGTTTCGACCTTCCGCGGGTCACTGGAACGAAGCCCGCCGACGACGCACGCCGGATGGGGATATCCCGCTCTATCAGACGCCGGGGGGGCGCTCAACGGGCGGGGGGCGGTGTGAGACACTGGGGCCGATCGTCGGTTCCCCAGAGACCGGCAGCCTGGACCCAGCCGGAGACCCCGTCCGCCTGGATCCGGCACCAGCCCGACTCGCAGCGTTGCAGGGCCGCCAGGGACCTGGGCTGGAGGAGGGCCAGGGTCCGGGCGCCCGCATGGGGCGAGGACAGAACCGGGACAGCAGCGCCGGTCGTCCGCAACACATTCCTGCGGCCGTCGGTGGTGCGCATGTGGACCCAGGCGACGCCGCCGTCCGGATCACAGATCCGGCGCCACTCGGACGACTCGGCGATCACCTGGACGGGCAGTCCGCGCACCTGATAGACCCAGAGGGTGCGGTAGTCGTCACCCGGCCCGGCCCGGGCGTTGACCGATCCGAACTTCAGGGTGACAAAGCGCGGCACAGGCAGGCCCGAAGGCGTCGGCCGGGCGTAGGCCAGGGCGGCGGACGCAAGCGCACAGGCCGCCACCGACAGGATCAGGGCAAGGGCAACGCGTCTGCGCCCGGAAGGCTCGCCTTGGCCGTTCATGCCCTCTTTGCTAGAGGTTCAGCGACGAAGGCGCCAGAGCGTGGTTTCGTCGGACGCTGAAATTCAGGACCTCGCCTCTGATGCCGACGCGCAAGCCGAAAGTGATCGTGACCCGCCGGCTTCCGGACGCCGTCGAGACGCGTCTGCGGGAACTGTTCGACACAGAGCTGAACCTGTCGGACGCGCCCATGAGCCGGGAGGCCCTGATCGACGCGGTCGGTCGGTGCGATGTGCTGGCCCCGACCATCACCGACCGGATCGACGCCGGTGTCCTGGAGCAGGCGGGAGATCGGCTCAAGCTGATCGCTAACTTCGGAGCGGGCGTGGACCACATCGACGTGGCGGCGTCCGCGGCACGCGGCATCACCGTGACCAACACGCCCGGCGTCCTGACGGAGGACACTGCCGACCTCACCCTCGCCCTGATGATGACCGTCTCCCGCCGGATCGTTGAGGGTGCCCGGTCAATCGAGGCCGGCGAGTTCAAGGGCTGGGCCCCGACCTGGATGCTGGGCCGGAGATTGTCCGGAAAGCGTCTTGGGATCATCGGCATGGGCCGGATCGGACAGGCGGTGGCCCGGCGGGCCCGCGCCTTTGGCATGCAGATCCACTACCACAACCGCACACCGGTCAGCCCTCGGATCGCCGAGGATCTTGAGGCCACCTACTGGGAAAGCCTCGACCAGATGCTCGCCCGGATGGACATCATCTCGGTCAATTGCCCGCACACGCCGGCCACCTACCACCTGCTCTCCGCGCGTCGGCTGAAGCTCATGCCGGCCCACGCCATCCTGGTGAACACCGCCCGGGGCGAGATCATCGACGAGTCCGCCCTGGCCGACCTCCTGGCGACCGGCGGGATCGCCGGCGCCGGGCTAGACGTCTTCGAGTTCGAGCCCGAGGTGAACCCCCGCCTGCTCGGCCTGCCAAATGCGGTCCTGCTGCCCCACCTGGGCTCCGCCACCGTTGAGGCGCGCACCGAGATGGGCGAGAAGGTGATCATCAACATTCGCACCTGGATGGATGGTCACCGTCCTCCGGACCGGGTCCTGCCCTCAATGCTCTGAAGCCCCGCCGGGTTGCCAGCCAGGTTGAACGGCTGGCGGCCTTTCCTAAGTCCCGTGCGGGGGGGTCCTGGGACCGCTCGATCGGGTGGCCCGCCGCCGGGTCACAGACAATAGCACCGGAGCCCCTCGTGGCCGCACCAGACGCCCCTTCGCCCATGCCTCGGCGCTCCCTTCTGGACCTCGTCGAGCGCATCGGGAACCGGCTGCCGGATCCGGTGATGATCTTCGTCTGGCTGATCGCCGGCCTCATCGTCCTGTCGACGATCGGGGCGATCCTCGGATGGACCGCCTCCCTGCCCTTCCGCGGCGAGACGCCTCCGACCTGGGGCGAGCTGGAGGATGGGCGGCTGGTGTTCCGGGCCGAGAGCCTCCTGTCGGAGGACAACCTGGAGCGGCTGTTCACCGAGACGGCCAAGACCTTGACGGGGTTCGCGCCCCTCGGCGTGGTCCTGACGGTGATGTACGGTGCCGCTGTCGCCGAACGCTCGGGCTTTTTCAGCGCCCTGATCCGGGCCAGCCTAAGGAGCACCGACCGCCGGTGGCTGACCCCGCTGGTGGCCCTGATCGGCATGGTTTCGCACCATGCCTCGGACGCCGCCTACCTGGTCTTCATCCCCTTGGCCGCCCTTCTCTACGCCGCCGTCGGACGCCACCCCCTGGCCGGCCTCGCCGCGGCCTTCGCGGCCGTCTCCGGAGGCTATGCGGGCAACATCACGCCCGGCCAGATCGATATCGTCCTGTTCAGCTTCACCCAGGAGGCGGCGCGCATCATCGATCCGACATGGACCCTCAACCCCTTGGGGAACTGGTGGTTCATCCTGGCGGTGGTGGGGGTCTTCACCCCGCTCATCTGGTTTGTCACCGACCGGATCATCGAGCCTCGACTCGGACCCTGGAGAGGGGAGCCGGACGCCGACCTCACCGCTGAGCTGGCCCGGTCAGCGCCCAGTGAGGCCGAGCGACGAGGCCTGCGCCGGGCGGGGCTCGCCGCCCTTGTCGTGGCGGCGGGCTTTGCAGCCCTCGCCCTCTGGCCGGGCTTCACGCCCCTTATCGACGAGACCAAGACCGGCCCGGCGGCGCTCCAGCCCTTCTACACCGCCCTGATCGCGGGATTCCTAGTGCTCTTCCTCGGGACGGGCGTGGCCTTCGGGACCGCGACCGGGCTCATCCGGTCGCACCGGGAGGTCTTCGCCATGATGACCGACGGAATCCGGGCCATGGCACCCTACCTCGTCTTCGCCTTCTTCGCCGCTCACTTCGTGGCCATGTTCAACTGGTCGCGACTGGGGCCCATCGCCGCCATCAACGGGGCGCACGTCCTTGAAACCCTGGACATGCCGGCGCCCGCCCTGCTCCTCGGGGTCCTGGGCTTCTCCTCCGTCCTCGACCTCTTCATCGGCTCGGCCACAGCCAAGTGGAGCGCCCTCGCACCCGTGGTGGTGCCCATGTTCATGCTGCTGGGCATAAGCCCGGAGATGACCACGGCGGCCTACAGAATGGGCGACAGCTTCACCAACATCATGACGCCCCTGATGGCGTATTTTCCGCTGATCCTGGGTTTCTGCCGCCGCTGGGATACCTCCATTGGCGTGGGCTCGCTCCTGGCGCTCATGCTCCCCTACGCCCTGACCTTCATGGTGGCTGGCGCTCTGATGACGGGACTCTGGGTGGTCTTCGACTGGCCCCTCGGGCCCGGTGCCCAGGTCAGCTATACCCCGCCAGCCTGATCCCCGGCGCAGGAGGGGCACTGCGGGTCCGGCGCCACCCGAACGGTCCGGGTCACGGCGGACAGGGCGTCATAGACCAGGAGCCGTCCCGTGAGGGGCTCCCCCGCCCCGGTGATCAGCTTCATAGCCTCCAGGGCCATCATGGACCCGACCACACCCGCGAGGGCGCCAATCACGCCCACCGCCTGGCAGGTCTCGGCGTCCGGTGGGACCTCGGGGACAAGGCAGCGGTAGCAGGGCTGGCCCGGGAAGATCCCCACCTGACCCGTCCATCGACCGATCGCCCCGGAGACCAGGGGAACGCCCGTCGTGACGCAGGCGTCGCTCACCGCCAGCCGTGTGGCGAAATCGTCGGTGCCGTCCAGGACCAGGTCAAAGCCGCCGATCAGGGCACAGGCATTTTCTGGCCCGACGGCGAGCTGGAGGGCCTGGGTCTCCACGTGCGGATTGAGGTCGATGAGCCGGCGAAGTCCGGCGTCCACCTTTGATCGCCCCTGGTCAGAGGATGTGAAGAGCACCTGGCGCTGCAGGTTGGACAGCTCGACGCGGTCGGGGTCGACAATCACCAGGCCGCCAACCCCTGCCGCGGTCAGGTAGAGGCTCGCGGGCGCGCCCAGGCCGCCCATGCCGATCATCAGGATCCGGGCGGCCTTCAGCTTCTGTTGGCCGGGTCCACCGATCTCGCGCAGAACCAGTTGACGCGCATAGCGTTCGACCTCGTCTTCGCCGAAGGGCACCGGGCCGCTCACCAGGCTCCCGTCCGTGGACGCCGGGCCTCGTGGAGGGCCGCTTCCAGGGTGCGCATGAGTTCAAGTCGGGCCTTCGGGCCAAGGGCCCGGCCCACCGGGGCCTCGCGCCCGGAAACGGCCAGCCTCAGGTCCACGAGGCGTTCGTCCTCCTCGCGCAAGGTAAGGCGGGTGAAGGCGGTAGGGCTCTCCCAGACCAGCGAGGTTCGGCGCGGGGTTTCCTCGATGAGCTGCACCCGGTTCTGCGTCACCACGAGGCGTTCGATCCGCCGGCCGGAGGCGAAGCTGACGGCGAAGGCGACCACCAAGGCCAGGACATCTAGCCCGAGGAAGATGGGCACCAGGCTTGCGCCCATGGCGAGGAAGACGGCGGCGGCGGCGCAGTTGAGGGCGGTGACGATGCAGATGAGAATGATGAAGCCCCGGTCGGAGAGGGACCGGTGGGGTCGAATCTCGATATTCAGGAACTCAGTATCGGTCATCACTGAACGACCTACCGCGCCGCGGCACCACAGGGAAGCCCCTCAGCCGCCGTACCGCCTGCGGTTGAGGTCCAGGCGCACCCGCTTCAGCAGGGGAAGGGCCCCGGCGAGGTCCGGTTCGGGAAAGGCCGCAAGGAAGGTTGCGAGGAGGGGGTCGAGGGCAGCGACTGCGTCGTTGCGCGCGCGCAGGCCGTCCGGTGTCAGGGAGACGATCTTGCCGCGCCCGTCGCGGGGATCCGCCGACAGGACAACCAGGCCCCGGGCCTCCAACCGCTTGAGCATGGCGGTGATGGCACCCTTCGTGACCTGGAGCGCCTGGGCCAGGCGCACGGGCGAATCCGACCCGCCCTTGCCGAGAAGATGGTTCAGGAGGCTGAACGACGCCATGGAGACGCCGTCCGGCAAAACGCGCGCCATCTCGGCGCTGACCAGCTGATCGATGACCGCAATCTCGACGAAGAAGTCAAAGGCGATGGGATGCCGGGAGGGCGTGGTCATCCAAACGGGCTCTGCGGCGCCGCCAACAGGGCGCGCGCTGGCTGTTAGCCGGATTGTGGAGATACGGCAACTTGGAAGGGCCTCAGTCTTCCCGGTGGCGGTCGAGGTCCTCCCGAATGCCGCGGAGCGCCGGATGGACCCTGCGGATGGCTTCAAGGTCCATTCGAGCCTCGAATTCCGCGACAAGGGGTGCCATCCCGGCCAGGGCCGCCTCGCGCGCGGCCAGGCCCTGAGGTGTCAGTCGGACCTTTTTTCCCCGACCATCCTTTGGGTCAGGCTCGAGGGTCACGAGACCCTCCGCGGTGAGCTTGTGCAGGACCCCGGTGATCGCGCCCCGGGTAACCTGCAGGGCCCGGGCCAGGGCGCCGGGAGAGGCGGTCTCCTGCCCGGTCCGCACCATGTGGTTGATCAGGCCGAAGCCGGCCATGGAGAGGCCGGGTGGCAGGCGGCGCTCCATGAGGGTGCGCACCAACTGTTCGATGATCGAGATGTCGGTGAAGAAGGCGATCAGGTCAGGGTCGCGGGGGGTCATGCCCAACTGCGCATCACGAGAGGATCAGATCGTCAAGCTTCCTGCGTGGCGAGGGGTCGGAGACCTTCCGGACCGTGCCCATCCTGACCAGCATCTGGACAGGCGCGTCCGGCCGGGCACCAAGCAGCGCCTGGACCTGGCGGTAGGGACCGGCCATCTCGGCGAACTCCTGCAGGGCCATGCTCCAGGGATGCAGGACGAGGCCGTTGGCGGAGGCGGCCAGCTGGGCGCGGGCATAGGCGCGACCGGCGGCGAGCTGGGCCGAGCGATCGGCCGTCTCGCTGCGGATCCAGAAGAAGCCCGGGGTGGCGTCGATCATCTGGCGGTACATGTCCACGCCGGTCCGGCTGGCCATGGAGTTCGGGTCCGACAGGGCCTCGCGGGTCATCACGCCCGCGCGTGCCAGCACCTCCATCATGCCCCCGGAGATATCGATGCCGTCAGGATTGCGGGCGACCTCGGCCTTGCCGATGCGCATCAGGCGGACCGACTCCAAATGGGTCCTGGGTGTTCCGGTCTCGATTTCCCAGGCCTTCCAGCAAATGGCAGCCAGTGGGTCCCGGAGTCCGGGATCTCGGGTCTCCCCGGCGATAAGGCCAGGCCCGGTTGCGGCGGCGAGGACTTCCCGGACGGCAGCGTCTGAGGGGCGCTCGGGAAGGAAGGGAGCCTTTTCTGTCCGGCGGCGGACGATCTGGTCGAAGAGGGGCCCTGCCTTCGCGGCGGGATCCGGCCTCAGGACTACGCGGGCGAAGGGCCGGTCATCGAGACCAGGGCCGGGAGCGCCCTTGGGCCAGGCCTGGATGTCGGCGGCCAGACCGAGGCGGGGAGCGGACAGGGCGATCAGCTCAAGGAAGGCGCCGCAGCCCAACACGATCTGGCGGTGGAACGGATCTGTCTCGGGGAGAAGGCGGGTCCGGTCCACATAGAGGGACATGGCGTCGGCACCCTCCAGCCTCACGAGCCAGGGCTGACGGTTATGAGGGTTGGGGGCCAGCAGGCCATGGGCCAGGACGAAGCGGCGGGGATCGGACTCCCCCTGGCCGGGCTGGCGCCAGGCGGCGTAGGGATCTGGCGTCGCGTCGGGGCCGGAGCAGCCCGCCGCCGTGAGGACGGGAGCGGCAGCCAGAAGTTGGAGGATGTGGCGTCGGCTGGGCATGGGTCTGCACTCCTGCTTAGACCTCAACTATATCGCTTAGGTCTAAGCGATTAGCAAGCCCTTGTCGTTCCCGCAGGGTCCGGGGATGATCTGGCATGCCGAAAGCCCCCGCAAAGCCACGCGCACCGTCCCGAAGGTCCCCCGCTGAGCGCGCTCGGATCGAGGCCCTGTTCGAGCGGTTCGCGGCAGCAGAGAGCGATCCTCGCACTGAGCTGGACTATTCGAGCCCCTACACCCTGCTCGCGGCGGTCGCCCTTTCGGCTCAGGCCACGGACGTCTCGGTGAACAAGGCGACGACCCGCCTTTTCACCGTCGCCGACACACCCGAGAAAATGCTGGAACTCGGAGAGGCCGGGATCATTCCCTACATTGCCTCCATCGGCCTCTTCCGTACCAAGGCCAAGAACCTGGTCGCCGCAGCCCGGATCCTTGTCGACACCCATGGCGGCGAGGTTCCGCTCGAGCGCGAGGCGCTTCAGGCCCTGCCCGGCGTGGGCCGGAAGACCGCCAGCGTGGTGCTCAACGAGTTGGGCATCGAGCCCACCATCGCGGTCGACACCCATGTCTTCCGGGTCTCCCACCGCCTGGGCCTCTCCCGGGGCAAGACCCCCGACAAGGTCGAGCACGAACTCATGTCGGTGATCCCCGACCCCTGGAGGACCCGGGCCCATCACTGGCTGATACTGCATGGCCGGTACGTCTGCGTCGCCCGCCGCCCGAAGTGCGACAACTGCCCCGTAGCCGACCTCTGCCCTTCCCGGGGGCGGCAGGCCTAGATCCTGTTCCGATGAGCGGGAAGCCGTAACGGATCCAGACAGGATCTGGGTTTTTGGACTTGAGGCCTGTCTTGCCCCTTCAGACGGTCTACCTGAAGGGAACGGGCGCTAGGGCCAGGGCGAGGCCGGGAAGGGCGCGGGTCATCGACCGGTCTTGCCAAGGCGGGCCGCATTGCTCCAGACCGGCTTTGCCTGTAGCTAGCGCGGCTCCGTCAGACCCGGGAGGCGCTCATGGCTGAACTCTTCGACGTCGCCGCCATCGGCAACGCCATTGTCGACGTTATCGCCCCAGCGGACGAGACCTTCATCTCGGCGGAAGGCCTCGCCCGGGGCGCCATGACCCTTGTGGACGAGGCCCGCGGGCGCGAACTCTACGCGCGGATGGCGCCCGGCGTGGAGACCTCCGGTGGATCGGCGGCCAACACCGTCGCCGGCCTGGCCAGCCTGGGCGCCCGCACCGCCTTCCTGGGCAAGGTGGCCAACGACCAGTTGGGCGAGGTCTTCGCCCATGACATGCGCGCCATCGGCACCCACTTCCCGAGCCTGCCCCTCCACGGCGGGCCGGCAACGGCTCGCTGCCTTGTCAATGTGACGCCGGATGGGCAGCGCACCATGTGCACCTTTCTCGGTGCCTCGGTGGAGTTCACCGACGCTGACATCGACCCGGCTGTCATCGAGGCGGCGCAGATCGTTTATCTCGAAGGCTACCTGTTCGACGCCGAGCCCGCCCGGAGGGCCTTCGCCAAGGCGGCGGGCCTGGCCCGGGCCTCCGGCCGCAGGATCGCCCTGACCCTGTCCGATGGCTTCGTGGTCGAGCGCCACCGTGCCGCCCTCCTGGGCTTTATCGGTGCCCAGGTGGACATCCTCTTCGCCAACGAGGCCGAAGCCCTGGCCCTGTTCGAGACCGAGGACCTGGCCGTGGCGATAGACGGCCTGCGCGCCCGGACGCGTCTGTCCGCCGTGACCCGCAGCGAGAAGGGCTCCCTTCTGATCGGCGATGGGGAGGTCGCCTCGATTCTCGCCCGGCCCGTGGAAAAAATCGTGGACACGACCGGCGCCGGCGACCAATACGCAGCCGGTGTGATGTACGGTCTCGCCGCCGGACGGCCGCTGGAGGTCTGCGGACATCTTGGGGCCCTGGCGGCAGCCGAGGTGATTTCTCACTATGGGCCGCGGCCGCAGGTCTCCCTGCGGGCGCTGGCCGACCGGGAAGGACTCTAGTCCATGGCGCGCTCAGCCGAGGTGGTTCGCGAGACCCGCGAAACCAAGATCACCGTCAGGGTTAACCTCGATGGGGCGGGAGTGACCCGCATCCAGACCGGTATCGGTTTCCTGGATCACATGCTCGACTCCCTTGGCCGCCACGGCTCGCTTGACCTCGACGTCGAGGCGAAGGGCGACCTGCACATCGACTTCCACCACACGGTGGAAGACGTCGGCATCGTCCTTGGCCAGGCCGTGCGCCAGGCCCTGGGGGACTTCCGCGGGATCCGCCGTTTCGGCCTGG
Source organism: Phenylobacterium deserti (assembly GCA_945874825.1). GTDB lineage: Bacteria > Pseudomonadota > Alphaproteobacteria > Caulobacterales > Caulobacteraceae > Phenylobacterium > Phenylobacterium deserti_D. Next base: position 146,193 of record CAMCIK010000002.1, read on the forward strand.
CCGTAATCCCCATGGACGAGACCCTCACCCGCTGTGCAGTGGACCTGTCGAACCGGCCCTACCTGATCTGGCGGACTGCATTCCCGACGCCGAAGGTCGGCGACATGGACACGGAGCTCTTCAAGGAGTTCCACCACGCCTTCGCGACCAACGCCGGTGCCTGCGTCCACCTGGAGACCTTCTACGGGGCCAATTCGCACCACATCGCGGAGAGCGGATTCAAGGCCCTCGGCCGGGCCCTGCGCGAGGCGCTGGAGATCGATCCCCGGGCCGGTGGGCAGTCGCCCTCGACCAAGGGCTCGCTCTGACCGAATGAGCCGCCTCGCCCTGATCGACTACGGGTCGGGCAACCTGCGCTCGGCCGAGAAGGCGCTCGTCCGTGCAGGTGGCGGCGCGGTGTCAGTCCAGGTCACCCATGCGCCTGAAGACGTCCTGGCGGCAGACCGGATCGTCCTCCCCGGTGTCGGGGCCTTCGCCGCCTGTATGTCCGCCCTCAACGCCCGGCCGGGGCTCCGGGAGGCGCTGGAGGAGGCGGTCAAGGGGCGCGGGCGGCCCTTCCTCGGCATCTGCGTGGGCATGCAACTGATGGCCTCCCGCGGACTCGAGTTTGGCGTGACTCCGGGCCTGGACTGGATCCCCGGCGAGGTCCGTCGCCTAAAGCCCGAGGACCCGGCTGCGAAGGTCCCGCACATGGGCTGGAACGACCTGGTCGATACCCGCGAGCCGGAACTGATCGCCGGGATCGGGACCTCTCCCATGTATTTCACGCACTCCTTCGCCTTCTGGCCCGAGGACCCGGCACATGTGGCGGCGCAGGCGGACCATGGCGGCCGCTTCCCTGCCGCGGTGGTCCGGGGCAACATGGCCGGGGTACAGTTCCATCCTGAAAAATCCCAGTCCGCAGGCTTGGCCCTGCTCTCGCGTTTCCTGGAGTGGCGCCCGTGATCCTCTATCCGGCCATCGACCTAAAGAACGGCGAATGCGTTCGCGTCCTGCACGGCGACCTCGATACGGCGACGGTCTTCAACACCTCCCCGGCGGACCAGGCACGGACCTGGGCAGGCGCAGGTTTTCACTGGATCCACGTCGTCGATCTGAACGGCGCGGTGGAGGGCCGGGCGGTCAACGCCGGGGCGGTGGAGGCCATACTCGAGGCCGTCTCCACACCTGTTCAGCTGGGCGGTGGCATCCGCCGGCTCGAGGATATCGAGCGCTGGATCGAGGCGGGGGTCTCCCGGGTCATACTGGGTACGGTGGCGGTCACCCAGCCGGAGATCGTGCTTGAGGCTGCCCGCCTCTGGCCGGAGCAGATCGCCGTCAGCGTCGACGTGCGTGGTGGCAAGGTCGCCACCCAGGGCTGGACGGAAAACACGGACCTCGACGCCGTGACCGTGGCCCGCCGGTTCGAGGACGCCGGGGTCGGCGCCCTGATCATCACGGACATCGACCGGGACGGGACCGTCATGGGGTTCAATGTCGAGGCCTTCGGAGCCATAGCCGACGCGGTGGCCATTCCCGTCATCGCCGCCGGGGGCCTCGCCTCGGTGGAGGACATCCTCCACCTGAAGGCCCGCCGCGGGACCCCGGTGGCTGGCGTCGTCCTGGGCCGGGCCCTGTACAACGGCGCCATCGATCCCGCCCTCGCCCTGGCGGCCTCGGCCTGACCATGCTGAAGATCCGCGTCATACCCTGCCTCGACGTCAAGGACGGGCGCGTGGTCAAGGGTGTGAACTTCGTGGCCCTGCGCGACGCCGGCGACCCCGTTGAGCAGGCCCGGGCCTACGATGCGGCGGGGGCAGACGAACTCATGTTCCTGGACATCACCGCCAGCCAGGAGGGCCGGGGTGCCATTCTCGACGTGGTCGCGCGAACGGCGGACGTCTGTTTCATGCCCCTGTCGGTGGGCGGCGGCATTCGCTCGGTGGAGGATGCCCGCGCCCTCCTCCTGGCGGGGGCTGACAAGATCAGCGTGAATACGGCGGCGGTTGAGGATCCGGACCTGGTCTCACGCTGCGCCGACGCCTTCGGCTCCCAGGCGGTCGTGGCGGCGGTCGACGCCCGGTCGGTCCCGGGGGGCGGCTGGCGGGTCTTCACCTATGGGGGGCGGCGCGACACCGGACTGGACGCCGCGGACTGGGCCGCCGAGGTGGTGCGGCGGGGCGCCGGCGAGATCCTCCTGACTTCCATGGACCGGGACGGGGTCCGCAGTGGCTACGACCTGGGCCTGTTGCGGGCGGTAACAAACGCCGTCAAGGTTCCCGTGATCGCCTCAGGGGGCGCAGGGGGGGGCCGGCACATGGTCGAAGCCGTCACCGAGGGGGGCGCCGACGCGGTCCTCGCCGCCTCTATCTTCCACTTTGGCGATGTCTCCATTGGCGAGGTCAAGGCGGCCATGGCTGAGGCTGGGGTCGCGGTTCGGGCACCGGAGCCCGCGGCATGAGCCGGCTCGGTGAGGCTGTCAGCCGACTGGAGGCCGTCATCGAGGCCCGCCGCGGCGCCAGCCCCGATTCCTCCTGGACGGCCAGACTGCTCCAGGACGGCGCGCCCCGGGCGGCGCGCAAGTTCGGCGAGGAAGCCGTCGAGGCTGTCGTTGCCGCCGTCAGCGGGGACCCCGAGGGTCTGTCCGCCGAAGCGGCCGATGTTCTCTACCACCTCCTGGTCCTGCTGGCGGCCTCGGGCGTCTCGCCGGATGCAGTCGCGGCGCACCTTGAGGCACGTGAAGGGATCTCGGGCCTGGAGGAAAAGGCCGCCCGGACGCCCGGGTCGTCATGAAGGCCCCGTCCCTCACCGTTCAGATCCTCGGGGGACTGATCGGCGGTTTGGCGGTCGGCTCGGTCCTGCACGCAGTCCAGGCACCCGGCGAGACGCGCCTGGTCGCGGCCGCCGACGCCATCGGTGGCGTCTGGCTGGATGCCCTGCGCATGACCATCATCCCCCTGGTCTTCGCCCTGATGGTCACTGGTATGGCGAGGGCGGCGGAGACGGCAGAACGCGGCGGACTTGCGGCGCGCGCCCTGGTGGTCTTCGCCATCCTCCTGCTCGTCGCCACCAGTCTGACCGCCCTTTTTGCGCCGGCCCTCCTGTCGGTATGGCCAGCGCCCGCCGAGGCGGCGGCGGCCCTTCGGGCCTCGGCAGAGGGGGGCCTAGCGAAGATCCCGGAGACGCCGCCGCTGGCGGACTGGCTCCGTGCCTTCATCCCGGCCAACCCGGTAAAGGCGGCGGCCGAGGGGGCCATGGCCTCCCTGGTGGTCTTCGCCCTAATCTTTGGCCTGGCGGTCTCGCGGCTCGACAGCGCTCGCCGGGAGGCCCTGGTCCTGGTCTTCGACGGCGTCCAGGCCGCCATGATGGTGATCGTCCGGTGGGTCCTTGCCCTGGCACCCCTTGGGGTCTTCCTCCTGGCCCTGACGGTCGGCGCGCGGACCGGCGTCGGTGCCGTGGGCCTTCTCGGCCATTATGTGGTCGTCATCACCCTGATGTGCCTTATGGCGGGCGCGCTGGGCCTGGGCGCAGCCCTGATCGGGGGACGCACCCCCCCTGGAGAACTGGCGGCGGCCATGACCCCCGTCGGCGCAATGGCCATCTCCACCCAGTCTTCCCTGGCCTGCCTGCCGGTCATGCTGACCGCCTGCGCCCGGCTCGGGGTTCCCGAGAGCGTCCGGGGCCTGGTCCTGCCCATGGGCGTGGCCCTGTTCCGGATCACGAGCCCCGCCGGAAACCTGGCGGTGGCCCTCTACGTCGCCCACCTCTATGGGGTGCAGCTGGGTGCCGGACAGGTGATTGCCGGCGTGCTGGTGGCCGCCCTGGTCAGCCTGGCGGCGGTGGGAGTGGCGAGCTCGGTCACTTTCTTCACCACCTTGGTGCCTATCTTCATGAGCATGGGGCTGCCCATGGAGCTTCTTCCCCTCCTCCTGGCAGTCGAGACCTTCCCGGATTTCTCACGCACCCTCGGCAACGTCGCCGGGCACGTGGGGGTCACGGCCTGGGCGGCACGCTGGCGGGGAGCGGGCGCCGCTTGAGGGCGATGTAGAGCGCGCCCTCGCCTCCATGGCGCCTGTGCGCCTCTGAAATCCCCGCCACAACGGCCTGGAGGTGCGGTGCGGCCAGCCACTCCGGCGTCAGGCGGCGAAGCACGCCGTCTCCCCTCAGCCCCTTGCCGGTGATCACCAGGACCGAGCGGAGGCCGTCGCGCCAGCACTCCAGGACAAAGCCCTCCAGCGCTGCCCGTGCGGCCTCCTGCCCGAGGCCGTGCAGATCAATGTGCGCACCGAGGGGATCCCGCTCCCGGGCGATCCGGCGGAGGCGGACAGGCTCCAGGGCCTTGGGCCCGGCGGGACCCGGCCGGCGGGGCGTCGCGGCAGGCGGCGGCGGAGTGCGCAGGGGCGGCTCCAGGCCCAGGTGAGCGCTTGTGGACGGCGCCGGCTCAGCGGCGGCGCTGGCCCGGCCCGGCAGGGGGTGGATGGTGGCCGCCACCTGGGACCAGAGCCGGTGCTCCTCGGGGTGAAGCGGGCGCTTCATGGCCTGGGGACCAGCCGGTAGAGTCGCAGGACATGGCGGATTCGACCCGCCTCCAGCCCCGCCTCGGGGCCCTGCCCAATGTAGAGATCGGCGCGGATGTCGCCGAGGATGGCACCGCCGGTGTCCAGGGCCGTCACGAGCCGTCGATAGGCCGGTATGGCGCCGGACAGGAGCGGGCTTCGCGCGTCGATCCAGTAGACGTCGCCCGCCACATGCCGCGACAGGTCAACCGCGATGGCCCGGCCCGGCGGCAGGGGAACGCCTGCGGCGCCCCGGGGGGGCAGTCCGTCCTCCGGCGCCAGGCGGAAGAAGACGTAACGCGGGTTGAGGGCCATGATGGCGCCGGCCTCAGGACCCCTGTGGGCGGCCAGCCAGGACCGGATGCCCTCCGCGGAGGTCTGCCCCGCCTCCAGGAGCCCACGCTCGCGCATCGTGTTGGCGATTCCCGAGAAGGGCTGGCTGTTGGTGCCTGCGAAAGCCGCGCGGACGGGCGGACCGGAGGGGAATACAAGGGTTCCTGAGCCCTGGATCTGGAGGAAGAACTTTTCCTCGGGCTTCAGCCATGCGAGGGCATCCGGCGCAGCACGCGCCTCGATCCTTGCCCGGTCCGCATAGGCCCCACCCTCCGGGGGCAGGTCAGCGGGGCGGGGGCGCAGCGGCGCTGAGTACTCCGCGTCGGGGGTCCGCCTCGCCTCGTAGATCGGAGCGAAATAGCCCGTCAGCACACCTTCGCCCGACAGGGGTTGGGCGAGGAAGCGGCGCTCGAAGAAGTCCCGGGCGGCGGCCGCGTCCAGGAGATCCACGGCCATGGCATCGCGGCAGGCCGCCGCCATACCGGGGGCCCGCCGCACCCTGCAGTTGGCGCGCCAGGCCTCAAAGGCGGCGGCATGGTCATCTTCGGCCCAACCGGGCAGGTCGGATAGGAGGCGGAGCGCCTCGGCGGGAAGCGGATTCGCAGGCCGGGGCTGCACCGGCGCAGATACCGCAGGACGCGCCGGCTGGGGAGACGACGGGCCTGGGGTCGGGCCTGGGGTCGGGGAAGTCGCGCACGCGGCGAGCAGGAAGAGCCCGGCCAGGGCGAGGAGGCCCGGCCCGCGCACGGTTCAGGCCTCGGCGGCGTCGACGCCCGCAAGGCGCCAGGCACCTTCGCGGTCCGAGAGGTCGCGCTCGAAGGTCCACAGCTCGGCGGTCCGACGCGCGAAGGCGTGCGGCTCGGCCTCGGCCGAATCCCGCGTGGTCTGCGTGAGTTCGCCCAGGAAACGGACAACGATGCGGGCCCGGTCACCATCGACTTCTGCGGTCTCGACGTCCGAGCGGGGCGGATTCAGGACTTCGACGCCTTCTTGGCGACCGGCAGCTTCCCGCTCGGCCATGCCGACCTCAAAGGCCGCCAGCACATCGGGGGTGAGGAGAGGCTTCAGCACCTCACGGTCCCCCGCGGCGTAGGCGGTGACGATGGACCGATAGGCCGAGCGGGCCGTGGATAGAAAGACCTGGTGGTCAAAGCCGGGATCCCGGGCCCGCACTGCGGCGAGCCCTTCGGGGGGCTCATCGGAGGCGGTGGCGTCTGGGGTCAGGGGAACCCCGGGCCGGCGGAGAGGTGCCGCGTCAGGGGCGCGTACGGCCCGGTCTTCCGGTTGGCGGCCAACCCGGCGCCCCAGCACCGCATAGAGCTGCAACAGGGCCAGGGCGGCGACGATGGCGAGGAGGATCAGCTGCAGCACGGCTTGGGCGGTTCACTTCAATGATTGCTTCCAGTCCTGTATATAGAGGGTTCTATCGCTCCCGTCAGGTGCCGGGCGCCGAGATTGCGCACTCGACGCCCCCATGATAGCCAGCCCGACGGCTTTCGGGCCGGTTCTCAGCCCGGTTCTCAGCCCAATTTTCAGGCCGCACCGGGGCGGTCCAGGTCCATACGGAGCCTTGCGAATGTCCGACGCCGATACCCAGATTGTACCCGCAGAGGCCGAAGTCGCCGTCGCCCCCGAGCCCGGGATCCGCATCCTGGCGCAGTTCGTCCGGGACCTTTCGTTCGAAAACCCGCGGGCACCGGATGTCCTGAGGTCGGGCGGACCCCAGCCCCAGATCGACATGGGTGTCGAGATGAACGCCCGGGGCCGGGATGACGGACTCTTCGAGGTCGACCTGCGGCTATCCGCCCGTGCCGTCCGCGAGGACGGGCCTGTGTTCATGGTCGAGCTAGTCTATGGTGGTCTGTTCGCCATCGATGGGGTCCCGAGCGACAGCCTCGAGCCCGTCCTGCTAGTGGAATGTCCCCGGTTCCTGTTCCCCTTCGCCCGACGGATCATCGCCGACGTGACGGCCGATGGCTCCTTCCCGCCCTTCATGCTCGACCCGATCGACTTCAGCGCCGTCTACATGGCCCGCAAGGCAGAGGCTGAAGGCATGGGTGAGGCCCAGGGGACCGCCTGACCTCTCAGGACGGGTCGGCTTCCAGCCAGCTCTTCCAAAGGTTCGATTTCAGGGTCCCCAGGACAAACTCCGCATGCCGCGCGCGCTCGGCCTCGGTGGAAAGTCGCATCAGGGCATTTGGACGCGCGCCATAGGGTCCCCGGGCCGCTGATGCCACCGGGCCGGAGGCGGTCTCAATCGTCAGCTCCAGGGCCCGCTCACGGCCGCCGCTGAGCTCGAGATAGACAGACGCCAGAAGCCGGGCGTCGATCAATGCGCCGTGCTTCTCGCGCTCCGACAGGGAGATCCGGAACCGCTTGCACAGGGCGTCGAGGGAGTTCTGCATGCCGGGAAACCGCCGGCGGGCCAGGGCCAGGGTATCGATCCACCGGGGCTCAGGAATCTCTGGCAGGCCGGCAAGGCCCAGTTCCCAGTTCACGAAGGCCCGGTCGAAGCCGGCATTGTGGGCCACCACCGGTGCCTCGCCAACGAAGTCGAGGAAGGCATGGGCGATGTCGGGATCGGCAAACTTTGGCTTGCCCCTCAGGAAGGCTGAGGACAGGCCGTGGACCCGCTCGGCATCAGCCGGCATGTCGCGCTCGGGGTCGATATAGGCGTGGAAACTCCGCCCGGTGGGCAGGAGGTCCTCGATCTCCAGGGCGGCGATCTCGACCAGCCGGTGCCCGAGGTGGGGCTCGAAGCCAGTGGTTTCGGTGTCGAGGACGATCTCTCGGGACATTTTTTGGAGATGCCCTGTTTCGGCCCCGGCATCAATCTGGGGGTCTATCTGGCGAGAACCTGTTCCGACAAGTGGGAGCCGGTGATCGGATCGAAACAGGATCTCACTCTATTGGCCTGGAGGTCCAGGCGGGGTGGCGGAGGGCGGCCAGGATCCGCGTCACCTCCGCGCGTGCGGGCTCGAGGCCCTTGCCGGTGTCGATCACGAAATCCGCGCGGGCGCGTTTCTCTGCGTCAGGGGTTTGGCGCGAAAGGATGGCGTCCAGGCGTTCCGGGGTCATGCCCTCCCGCGCGAGGACCCTGGCCCTCTGGACATCCGCGGGGGCAGTGACCACAGCCACGGCGTCCATGTTGCGCTCGCCGCCGGTCTCGAAGAGGAGTGGGATGTCGAAGACCAGTATGTCCGCACCCGAAGCTTCGGCCTGGCGCAGGAATTCGGCACGATCCCGGCCCAGCAGGGGGTGGACCACAGAGTTGAGCCGGGTCATGGCCGCATCGTCCCCAAGGACCCGCAGTCTCAGGGCCTCCCGGTCCACAGCGCCATTCCGGGTCACGCCGGGAAAGGCGGCCTCCAGGGGCTCCACGGCGGCGCCACCCTTCACATAGAGGTCGGCCACCGCAGCGTCGGCGTCGTAGACCGGGACGCCAGCCTCCCGGAACATCTGCGCCGTGGTGGATTTGCCCATGCCGATGGAGCCGGTCAGGCCGAGGTGGATCATTCCGCTTCTCCCAGGATTCGGAGGACCCGACCGCGGACATCGCAGTCGGCGGGGGGCTTCTGGCCGAAGAAGGCCTCAAAGGCGGGCGTGGCCTGGCCGATCAGCATGTCGAGGCCATCCACGGTCGCCAATCCGCGCGCTGCACCGGCCAGGAGGAAGGCGGTGCGAAGGGGCCGGTAGGTCATGTCCATGACGACGGCGTGATCCGGCGCTGCGGTCATGTCCGGGGGCGGCGCGGCGGCCTCGCCCAGCCCGGCGGAACTGGCGTTGATGAGGGCCGCGGCACCGTCGAGGGCGGCGGCGGCATCCGGAAGGTCAAAGATGCGGATCGGCCCGCCGAGCGCCTTCGACAAGGCTTCCGCGCGCGTCCGGGTCCGGTTGACGATACGGACCTCGGGGCAGCCGGCCGCCAGGAAGGTCGCCGCCGCGCCCCTCGCCGCGCCACCTGCACCGAAGAGGACTGCCGGCCCCCGGTCCGGACGGAAGCCTGGCGCCTGCCGGGCAAAGGCATAGAGCAGGCCCTCGCCGTCTGTATTGTCGGCGGCCACGGTACCGTCCTGGCGGAAGACGAGGAGGTTGGCCGCACCGGCCGACAGCGCCCGCTCCGACGCCTGGTCAGCGGCGGCGAGGGCATCGGTCTTGAAGGGCAGGGTGACGTTCAGTCCCGCCAGGGAGCTTCCGCGGAACCCGTCGACAAAGGCGGCGAACCTCCCGGGGAGGACGCTGAGGGCCAGGTAGGCGCCGTCCAGGCCCGCCGCTTCGATCCAGGCATTGTGCAGGACGGGGCTGAGGGAGTGGGCGATGGGGTGGCCCACCACGCCCGCCAGGCGTGTGGTGGCGGTGAGCGTCATGGCAGCAGGACCCCTTGTCCGCGAAGGAATTCAAGGAGGCCTGTGAGGGGCAGGCCAAGAATGCTGAAGTAATCCCCTGTGATCTCCGAAAAGAGCTGCACCCCCGGCCCTTCAAGCCTGTAGGCGCCCACGGAGCCAAGCAGGGCCTCGCCCTCTGCGGCGATATAGGCGTCCAGGAAGGCCTGGCTGAAGTCACGCATGACCAGTTCGGCGGTGGAGAGGGTCTCCCAGACGATTTCGCCGGAACTGGCGACCGCCACGGCGGCGTGCAAGGCGTGCCGGCGACCCCTCATGGCCCAAAGCCGGTTGGCAGCAGCCTCCAGGGTGGGGGGCTTGTCGTGCAGCCTGCCTTCGAAATCGAGGGTTTGGTCGGCACCGATGATGAGGCCCGGGCGCAGATGCGAGACCGCCAGGGCTTTCTCCCGAGCCAAGGCTGCGGCGATGGCTGCGGGGCCAGCACCCTCAGCCAGCATCCGGGTCTTCAGTATATCTTCGTCCAGGCCGGAATCCGCCGGCTCAAAGGGAACGCCTGCACCCCGCAGGACAACCGAGCGGGCTGCGCTCCTCGAGGCGAGGATGACGTCGGGGGCCTTCATGGGACGATCGCCGTCGCAGGCCGTTTGTCCTGGAGCAGGTTGAGCACGGCAGCGGCAGTCTCCTCGACCGATCGCCGTGTGACATCGATCACAGGCCAGCCCTGGCGTTCGTAGAGCCGGCGCGCCTGCACCACCTCGTCGCGGACCGCCTCCATGTCCGTGTAGCTGGTGCCCCGGTTCTCCCGAAGGGACAGGAGGCGGTTCCGCCGGATCTGGATGAGCCGGTCAGGTGAAATGGTCAGCCCGACGATCAGCGCCTTTTCAAGCTGGCCCAGCTTCTCCGGCACCGAGGCGCCGGGTACCAGGGGCACATTGGCGGCGCGGATACCCCGGTGAGCCAGGTAGATGCAGGTGGGGGTCTTGGAGGTCCGCGAGACGCCTACGAGCACGACGTCCGCCTGGTCTAGCTCCTGCCCGCCCTGCCCGTCGTCGTGGCCGATGGCGTAGTTCAAGGCATCCATGCGATTGAAGTAATCGGTGTCCAGGGCATGCTGGACACCAACCCTGCGGGTCAGTGAGGCACCAAGATAGCGCGAAAGGGCCGAGACCAGGGGGTCAAGGGCGGCGATGCAGGGCATGTCCAGCCGCCGGCATCCATCTTCCAGAAGGGTCCTGAGGCTGTCATCGACGATGGTATGCATGACCATGCCCGGTGCCGCCTCAATGTCCGAGAGGGCTCGCTCAAGCTGCCGGGGCGAGCGCACCAGGGCGTAGTAGTGCTCGATGGGCAGGACGTTCTCGAACCGCGCACAGACCGCCCTGGCCATGGCGTTCAGGGTCTCGCCGGTGGAATCCGATACCAGATGCAGGTGGAAGAAGGTCGCGAAGCGTGAGGCGGAGGTCATGGTCGGGGTGACACTCGGTTCGGGGCCTGGACGGGAAACCTGTGGACGAAACTGTCGACGCCTTCTTAGCCGATGTCGTTCAGGGTGGGGAGAAAACACGTGGCGACGCCGTGGGTCGCAGAGGTCATCCTAAAACCGGGTGCGAAGCGGCTGTTTGATCCACCGATGCTGCCAGCTGTGCACCGACGGTTCACAGGGTTAAAGAAAGGTTAACATCAGTGGTGATCCGTAGAGGCTTCTCCCCAGCGCAATCTCGGAATTCCGTATATATATCAAGTTTTTGGGCTTTTTCCACAGATTGACCTGGTCGGCTTCCAAGGCGGTGGGTGAACCGTTCAAAGGGTGGTGGAACCCAAGGGGAAAACGGCATCCATCCCCGGCTTCCGCCGGCCCTCTACCCCTACGACCCTAAAAATGAAGTCCTTTAGATTGGAAGGAAGGCATGGGCTCTGTGATCCCCACGCTTGAGCCCAAAGGCTTGGCAGGGTTTAAGGGCACCATGTCTGACGCCTCGA
>CAMCIK010000003.1 GCA_945874825.1 Phenylobacterium deserti
CTTCATCAACAAGAACCCCAGCGTGGTGATGCTGGCCCTCGGCTTCTTGCTGATGATCGGAATGGTGCTGATCGCCGACGGCTTCGGGGTCCATATCCCGAAGGGCTACATCTACACGGCCATGGCCTTCTCGGTGGGAGTTGAGAGCCTCAACATCATCGCCCGGAACGCCAGAGCGAAAAAGGAAGGCCAGGCGGGTCACTGACCCGCCGGCCCCGGCCGAGGCCCCAGGAGAGCAGGGCCCTAGAAGACCAGGGCCCTAGAAGAAGCTGTAGGGGTCGATGTCGACCGTGACCCGGATGGAGCCGCGCGGCTTCACCCGGGCCCGCCAGGCGCCCATGTAGCCCGAGAGGTCGACCTGCCGGTCGGCCCGGACCAGGAACCGCTTCCGACGGCGCCCGCGGACCAGGGCGAGGGGGGCGTCGGCCGGGCCGTAGACCTCGACGCCCTCGGCATTGGGCGCAGAGGCCGCCATTTCCCGGACAAAGGCTTCCAGGGCCTCGGGATCCCGCCCCGAGACGATAACGGCGGCAAGCCGGCCGAAAGGCGGCAGGCCGGCGATCTCTCGCTCGTCCAGTTCCGTGCGGACGAAGGCGTCCCGGTCCTGCGCCCTGAGGGCCTGCATGACCGGATGGTCCGGCGCCCAGGTCTGGATAAGGGCTCGGCCCGGACGGTCCCGGCGGCCCGCCCGCCCCGTCGCCTGGGCCAGCAGCTGGAAGGTCCGCTCCGCCGCCCGCAGATCGCCCCCACGCAGGCCGAGGTCGGCGTCGATCACCCCCACAAGGGTCAGGTTGGGAAAGTTGTGGCCCTTGGCGGCCGCCTGGGTGGCCACCAGGATGTCAATTCCGCCGGCCTCCATGGTCTCGACCAGGGTCCGGGCGTCCGCGGCGCTGCGCACCGTGTCCGAGGAAAAGACCGCGATCCGCGCCTCGGGAAACAAGAGGCGGGCCTCCTCCTCCAGTCGCTCGACCCCCGGACCGATGGACACGAGGGAGTCCGCCGCCCCGCAGTGGGGGCAGTGGGTGGGGCGGGGCATGGAGAAGCCGGTCAGGTGGCAGACAAGGCGGTTGGTGTAGCGATGCTCGACCAGCCAGGAATCGGTATCGGGCGCCGTGAGCTTCTGGCCACAGGCCTTGCAGAGCACCAGGGGGGCATAGCCGCGCCGGTTCAGGAAGAGCAGGGTCTGCTCTCCCGCCGCGAGCGTCTCGGCCATGGCTATGGCCAGGGGGGGTGAAATCCAGCGCCCCGCGTCCGGGGGCGTCTCCCGGAGGTCGACGAGGCGGATGTCCGGCAGCCGGGCCTCCCCGTGCCGGTCGGATAGCCGGAGCCAGCGATACCGGCCGGTCTCTGCATTGCGCAGGGACTCCAGGGACGGCGTCGCTGACGCCAGGATGACAGAGGCGTCCTCGATCTTGGCGCGGACCACGGCCAGGTCCCGGGCCTGGTAGATGAAGCCATCTTCCTGCTTGAAGGAGGTGTCGTGCTCCTCGTCCACCACCACAAGCGACAGTCGCCGGAAGGGCAGGAAGAGGGCCGAGCGGGCGCCCACGACCATCCGGCACCGGCCTTCCGCCACCGCGTCCCAGACCCGGCGCCGCTGGGGCGGGGCGACGCCGGAGTGCCATTCACCTGGGGCACCGCCGAACCGTTCCGTAACCCTTGCGATCAGGGCCTGGGTCAGGGCGATCTCCGGCAGCAGGACCAGGACCTGGGCCGCCGGATCCGCGGCCAGGGCGGCGCGGACCGCTTCCAGGTAAACCTCGGTCTTTCCCGATCCCGTCACGCCGTCCAGGAGGGCGGCCTGGAAACCGCCCTCGGCGATCATCGCCTTGAGGGCCGCGGCGGCGGCGGCCTGGCTGGCGTTGAGGGGCGGCGCGGGCAGGTCCAGGTCGGGTGGCCCAAAGGGATCCGGCGCAGGCGCGAAGCGAAGCTCGAGGGCACCGTCGTCGATCAGGCCCCGGACCACGGCGGCGGAGACCCCCGCCCTGCGGGCGAGGTCCGCAGGCATGGCGGGAGCTGCGGCAGCGGCCTCGAGGACCCGGGTGCGGGCAGGGGTGGAGCGGGCGGGCGGCCGGCCAGTGGCCGCTGCCATCCGGTCGGGACGCGGCGGCGGGGCTCTCGCACCGCGCAGGGCGATGGCCAGGGGCAGGCCAGCGACGTCGGCGGCGTAGCGGGCGGCCCACTGCACGAACTCCAGGGTGGAAGGGCTGAGCGGAGGCGCATCGAGCCGCCCGGCCAGGGGCTTCAGCGGCCGGTTTCCGCCGGTGCCTTCGCGCAGGCCTGTCACCACCCCGGTCACGAGCCGACCCCCGAGGGGCGCGGCAACCTGGTCGCCCACAGCCAGCTCCAGGCCCTCGGGCACCTCGTAGTCGAAGGCCTCGGACAGGGGCAGGGGCAGGAGGACGGAGGCGATGCGGCTCATCTTGTCGTCTTCATACCCCGAGTGTGCCCGCGCCGCCTCCGGTTCCTCGACAGGATCAGGTCGGGGCTTCCGGGCGGCGGCCATGAGCCCTACAAGACCCCGACAACAGAAGCGGACGCAGCAGCATGCAACTCTTCCTCGATACCACGGACGTGGCGATCCTCCGGGACCTGGCCGCCACAGGCCTCGTCGACGGGGTGACCACCAATCCCACCCTGATCGCGAAGTCGGGCCGTCCGATGTTCGAGGTGATCGCCGAGATCTGCAGCCTGGTCGAGGGGCCGGTCAGCGCAGAGGTCGCCGCCACCGATACGGCGGGCATGCTCGCCGAAGGGGCGAGGCTGGCGGCCATCGCGCCGAACGTGGTGGTCAAGGTGCCGCTGACCCGGGAAGGCCTGGTGGCGACCTCCGAGTTCGCAGTCCAGGGCATAGCGACCAATGTCACCCTCTGCTTCTCTGCGGCCCAGGCCCTGCTGGCGGCCAAGGCGGGCGCCTCGTACATCTCGCCCTTCATCGGCAGGCTGGACGACCATGGCGCCGACGGCATGTCGCTGATCGCCGAGATCCGCACCATCTACGACAACTATGACTTCGACACCGAGATCCTGGCCGCTTCGATCCGGAGCCCCGACCATGTGACGATGGCGGCCCTGGCGGGGTCGGACTGCGCCACCCTGCCGCCGGAGGTCTTCGCCGCCCTCTTCAAGCACCCGTTAACCGAACGGGGCCTTTCTCAGTTCCTCAGCGACTGGGCCGCAACCGGGCAGTCGATTCTCTGACGGAGGCGGGACGCGCATGAGCGGGGCGGGCGAGGCAGAGCCGACGGAAGACCCCTGTCCCGAGACCGTGCGGGCCGCACTCCTGAAGCGTCCGGACATACTGACGGGCGATCCCGAGACCCTGCAGGCCCTCGGCCTGGCCCTTGGCGCGGAGGCCCGCGTGGTCGCCTTCGGTCCCGCGGCCCTGGCCCGGGTCAGCGAGACGGCGCGCCGGGAGAGCGAGGCCCGGGCCAGCCTCGAGGCCGTGGCGCGGGCCAATTTCGTCGCCCATGCCCAGACCCGCGAGGCGGTGATCGACCTCCTGGACGCCAGGGACGCCCCCGACCTGGCCCGACGCCTCGACGAGATCGCACGCACCCGGTTCGGGCTGCAGGCCGGAGCCCTGGGGCTTGAGGGCAGGGCGGCGCCGGAAGGCTGGCGGGCACTGCCCCCCGGGGGCGTGGACCAGGTCCTGGAGCCCGGGGCCAACCTCCTGCTCGGCTTCCGCGCCACGGCCCTGGGCCTGTTCGGCGACCAGGCCCCCTTCATCCGGTCCATGGCCCTTGCCCGGCTGGACCTGCCCGACGACGGGGGCGTGGGCCTGATGGGGTTTGGCTCCGGCGACCCGGAAGGCTTCACCCCGGACATGGGCCCGGAGCTCGTCAGCTTCATGGCCCGGGTGACCGAGAGGCTGGCGGGGCGGCTTCAGCGCTGATGGACGCCCGCGCCGCCCTCGACCAGTGGCTGGAGCACCTGGAGCAGGAAAGGCGCCTGTCGCCACGCACCCTGGCTGCCTACGGATTCATCGGCCGGCGCTATCTGGGCTTCCTGGAGCACCACCGCGGCGGCCCTCTGTCTGCGGTCGACCTGGGAGAGGTCAGCGCGGCGGAGATCCGGGCCTGGCTGGCCGTTCTTCGCCAGGGCGAGACACCGCTCTCGCCGCGGTCCCTGTCCCAGTCCCTGTCGGCGGTGCGCACCTTCCATGCCTTCCTGGATCGGCGGCTGGACATTCCCAATCCCTCCTTGGCCCTGGTGAGGGGGCCGCGCGTGCGTCCCTCCGCGCCGCGCCCGGTCACGGAGACCCAGGCGGCGGAACTCCTCGCCGAACCCGGCCTGGACGCCAACCTCGACCCCTGGGAGGCCGCACGGGACGCCGCGGTCCTGACCCTGCTCTACGGCTGCGGCCTGCGCATTTCCGAGGCCCTGTCCCTGCGCCGGCGGGACGCTCCGCTCGGGGAGGTCCTGCGCATCACCGGCAAGGGGGGAAAGACCCGGATGGCACCGATCCTGCCCCGGGTGGCCGAGGCGGTGGACGCCTATGCCCGCGCCCTGCCCTTCCCCCTTTCGCCCGATGAGCCCCTGTTCCGCGCCCGGCGGGGCGGGCCCCTTTCGCCCCGGCATGTCCAGGCGACGGTGCAGGGGATGCGGGGGCGGCTGGGCCTGCCCGACAGCGCCACGCCCCACGCCCTCAGGCATGCCTTCGCCACCCACCTGCTGGGGGCCGGGGCCGATCTCAGGTCGATCCAGGAACTGCTAGGCCACGCCTCCCTGTCCACCACCCAACGGTACACCCAGGTGGATTCCGCCGCCCTGCTCCGGGCCTATGCGAGCGCCCATCCGAGAGCCTGATTTCTGGCTACCCGCATGCGCGGGAATCCAATAAAGTTTCGCAAAATCGAAACCTGCTGGGGATCTACAAATGAAAACCGTGATGCGGGCCGTTACCTCTGCCTTCCTCCTCGCCGCTGCATCAGGTGCCCATGGGGAGGAGGCCGCCAACAACGGCACGGACCCGACCAAGCTGACCACCGTGGCCCAGGCGACCTGGGAGCGCCTGGACCTCAACGGCGGCTTCCGGAGCGACACCCTGAAGCTGAACTATACGGTTCCGCTCGGGGAAAAGCGGGACTGGAGCCTCCGCTACCGTGTGCCCCTCGCCTCCGTCGACGTCCTTGGGGACGACAGTTACGGCCTGGGGGACGTCTCCGTGCAGGCGACCCATGTCTTCGGTCTGAGCCGCCAGGGCGGCTGGGTCGCCCAAGGGGAGATGATCTTGGACACCGCCTCGCGGGACGAGCTCGGTACGGGCAAGAATGTCCTGAAGGGGACGCTCATCAGGGCCTGGTTCCTGGAGAACGGCGCGATCTTCGCCCCCGCCCTCGTCCACTCGGAGTCTCTCTGGGGCGACGACCGCAGGCGGGACGTCCGGGTCACCACCGTGGACTTCTACTACGTGCCCAAGCTGAAGGATTCGCGGAACCTCATCACGTTTGATCCCTCGATCAACCAGGACTGGGAAAACGACAAGACCTACCTGGGCCTTGCGGTGACCTATGGCCGGGTCCTGGGTCCCGCCTTCGGCGGCACGGGCATCGTGACGATCAAGCCCTCGGTCTTCGCCGGCGATGACCGCTTCGGGGACTGGGGCCTGGAAGTCGGCTACAAGGTGCTCGGCTTCTGAGCCTGAACCGGTGACAGGCCGTCAGGCCTGCATGGTCCAGCCCTCGACGCCCATGGCGGCCTGCCTGCCGGCTTCGGAGCGCGTCGGGTGCGGATGGCAGACGCGGGCGATGTCCTCACTGGCGGCCCGGAAGGCCATGGCCACGCAGTACTCGCCGATCATCTCGCCCGCCTGAGGCCCCAGTATGTGCACGCCCAGGACCTCGTCCGTGGCGGCGTCGGCCAGGACCTTCACGAGGCCGTCGGTCTCGTGGTTGATCTTGGCCCGGCTGTTGGCGGCAAAGGGGAACTTGCCGGCCTTGTAGGCGCGGCCCTCGGCCTTGAGCTGCTCTTCACTGCGGCCGACCCAGGCGACTTCGGGGGTGGTGTAGACCACGCTGGGCACCAGATTGTAGTCCACGTGACCGGCCTTGCCGGCGATCAGCTCGATGCAGGCGACGGCGTCCTCCTCGGCCTTATGGGCCAGCATGGGGCCGTGGATCACGTCACCAATGGCCCAGACACCCGCCGCCGCCGTGCGGAAGTGGTCGGTCTCCAGGAAGCCCCGGGCGTCGGGCACCAGGCCCACCGTCTCCAGGCCCAGGCCGGCCGTATAAGGACGTCGGCCGACGGCCAGGAGGACCCGGTCAGCGGTCAGGGTCTCGGCGCCGCCGCCCGCGGCGGGCTCGACCGTGAGGTCCACCCGGGACTTACCGGCCTTGGCACCGGTGACCTTGGAACCGAGACGGAAGTTGATGCCCTGCTTGGCCAGGATCCTCTGGAAGGCCTTGGCGACCTCGGCGTCCATGCCCGGGCAGATGCGATCCAGGTACTCGACCACGGTCACCTCGGCGCCCAGCCGGCGCCAGACCGAGCCCAGCTCGAGGCCGATGATGCCCGCCCCAATGACCACCAGGGTCTTGGGAACCTCCGAAAACGCCAGGGCACCGGTGGAGTCGACAATGCGGTCGCCGTCGACCTTGAGGCCAGGAAGGCCTGAGGGCTCGGAACCGGTGGCGATGATGATGTCCTTGGCCTCGAGGGTGAGGGTCTTGCCATCCGCCCCGTCCACCTCGACCCGGCCGGGGCCCGCGATCCGCCCCTTGCCGAGCAGGCGCTCGACCTTGTTCTTCTTCATGAGGAAGTCGACGCCCTTGGTGAGGGCGGTCACCGACTCGTCCTTCTGGGCCATCATCTTCGACAGGTTCAGGCGGGGAGTGACCTCGATCCCCAGGTGCTCGAACTCCCGGTTGGCGGACTCAAAGAGCTCGGAGGCATGCAGCAGGGCCTTGGAGGGCATGCAGCCGACGTTGAGGCAGGTGCCGCCAAGGGTATCGCGCATCTCGATGATGGCGGCCTTCAGGCCAAGCTGGCCGGCGCGGATGGCGGCATTGTAGCCCCCGGGGCCGCCCCCGATGATGACGACGTCGTACTGGGACATGGGATTTCCTCGCCCGCCTGGGGCCTGAACCGAGTTAAATGTCGAGCAGCAGTCGCTGCGGATCCTCGATGGCTTCCTTGACGCGGACCAGGAAGGTCACGGCGCCCTGGCCGTCGACGACCCGGTGATCATAGGACAGGGCCAGGTACATCATCGGCCGGATGACCACCTGGCCGTTCACGGCCACCGGGCGCTCCTGGATCTTGTGCATGCCCAGAATGCCCGACTGCGGCGCATTCAGGATCGGCGTCGACATGAGCGAACCATAGACCCCGCCGTTCGAGATGGTGAAGGTGCCGCCCTGCAGGTCGTCCAGGGCCAGGGCGCCGTCGCGGGCCTTCTTGCCGAGGTCGCCGATGGCCTTCTCGACCCCCGCCAGGGACAGGACGTCGGCGTCCCGGACCACGGGCACGACCAGGCCGCGGTCGGTGCCGACGGCCACGCCAATGTCGTAGTGGTTCTTGTAGATCAGGTCCTGGCCATCGATCTCGGCATTGACCTCGGGCACGGCCTTGAGGGCGTGGATACAGGCCCGGACAAAGAAGCCCATGAACCCCAGCTTGACGCCGTGGGTCTTCTCGAAGCCTTCCTTGTAGGTGTTGCGCAGAGCCATGATGGCGCTCATGTCGACCTCATTGAAGGTCGTGAGCATGGCGGCCGTCTGCTGGGCCTCCTTGAGGCGGCGGGCGATGGTCTGCCGTAGCCGGGTCATGCGCACGCGCTCCTCACGGGCATGGGCCTCGCGCGGGGCGGCGGGTGCAGGTGTCGGCGGCGGGGCAGCGGCCCGGGCTTCGAGGGCGGCCAGGGCGTCGGCCTTGGTCACGCGTCCGTCCTTGCCCGTGCCGGGGATGGCGGCGGGATCGAGCCCGCCCTCCGTGGCGATGCGCTGGGCCGACGGGGCCAGGACCGGGGCAGCGGAAGTGGTGGCCGGAGCGGTGGCCGGGGCGGGCGCAGGCTTTGCCGCCTTGGGGGCTGCGGGCGCGGCAGCCGGAGCGGGTGCAGCTGCGGGCGCGGCGGCGGCGGCCCCTTCTTTCAGGTGTCCAAGGACCGCGCCCGGCTCGACCGTGGCGCCTTCCTCGGCGGAGATGGACTCCAGGACGCCATCGGCGGGCGCGGCCACCTCGAGGCTGACCTTGTCGGTTTCAAGCTCGACGAGGATCTCGTCCTTGCGGACCGCCTCCCCGGGCTTCTTGGCCCAGCGCGCCACAGTGGCCTCGGAGACGGACTCTCCGAGGGCGGGGGTCATGATGTCAGCCATGGTCGTGTCCTCCTGTTCAGGCGAGGGCTTCGGCCAGGAAGGCCTGGAGTTCGCGGTTGTGCCGGCTCATCTGGCCGGCGGCGGTGGAGGCGGAGGCCGGGCGGCCCACGTAGCGGGCGCGCCTGGACTTTACCTTGAGGCGTTCGAGCGTGAGCTCCAGCCAGGGATCGACGAAGGTCCAGCCGCCCATGTTCTTCGGCTCTTCCTGGCACCAGACGAGTTCGGCGTTGGGGAACCGGGACAGCTCGGTCGACAGGGACTTCATGGGCCAAGGATAGAACTGTTCGAGCCGCATCAGGTAGATGTCGGTCAGGCCGCGCTCCTCCCGGGCCTCAAGGAGGTCATAATAGACCTTCCCCGAGCAGAGGACGACCCGGCGGATCTTCTCCGGCGGGTCCAGGGTGAGGGCCGTATGACGCCCACGCTCGGCGTCATCGTGCAGCACCCGGTGGAAGGATGAGCCCTCACCCATCTCCGGAAGCAGGGACACCGCCTTCTTGTGCCGCAGAAGCGACTTGGGGGTCATGACTACCAGCGGCTTGCGGAACTCCCGCTTCATCTGCCGCCGAAGGACGTGGAAGTAATTGGCCGGGGTCGAGCAGTTGACGACCTGGAGGTTGTCCTCGGCGCAGAGCTGGAGAAAGCGCTCGAGCCGCGCGGAGGAATGCTCGGGGCCCTGGCCCTCATAGCCATGGGGCAGGAGGAGGACGAGGCCGCTCATCCGAAGCCACTTGCGCTCGCCGGAAGAGATGAACTGGTCGATCACCACCTGTGCGCCGTTGGCGAAGTCGCCAAACTGGCCTTCCCAGAGCACCAGGGTCTTTGGGTCGGCGAGGGAGAAACCGTACTCGAAGCCGAGGACCGCCTCCTCCGAGAGGGGCGAGTCGATGACCTCGAAATGCGCCTGGCCAGGACCGAGGTTATTGAGGGGAATGTAATGCGCCTCGGTGGTCTGGTCGATGATGTCGCAGTGCCGCTGGGTGAAGGTCCCCCGCACGCTGTCCTGGCCCGCCAGTCGGACGGGGAACCCGTCCTGCAGAAGGCTGCCGAAGGCAAGATGCTCGGCGGTGGCCCAGTCGATGCCCTCGCCGGACTCGATGGCCGACTTTCGACCCTCGACCACCCGACGGACGTTCTTGTGGACGTCGATGCCCTCCGGGATGGTGGTGATACGGTCACCGAGCCCCCGCAGCCGGGCGAGAGGCACGGAAGTGTCACCCCGGCGATCCTCACCCTCGGGCAGGGCCAGCCCCGCCCACTTGCCGTCGAGCCAGTCAGCCTTGTCGGCCTTGTAGGCCTTGGCCGCATCGAACTCCGCGTCGAGCAGGGCCTCGAACTCCGCCACCCACTGGTCGACGTCGTCCCCGGTGACCACGCCCTCGCCGACCAGCTGGCGGGCGTAGATCTCCCGGGTGCTCGGATGATCCTTGATCCGGGCATACATGAGCGGCGAGGTCATGGTCGGGTCATCGCCCTCGTTGTGACCGAACCGCCGGTAGCAGAACATGTCGATGACGACGTCCCGGCCGAACTTCTGGCGGAACTCCGTGGCCACCTTGACGGCGTAGACCGTCGCCTCGGGGTCGTCCCCGTTGACGTGGAAGATCGGCGCCTCGACCATCAACGCCACATCCGAGGGATAGGGCGAGGACCGGCTGTACTTGGGCGCCGTAGTGAAGCCGATCTGGTTGTTGACGATGAAGTGGATGCAGCCACCGGTCCTGTAGCCCCGGGTGCCGGAGATGGCGAAGCACTCGGCCACCACACCCTGGCCCGCGAAGGCGGCGTCACCGTGCATCAGAAGCGGGAGCACATGGCCGCGGCCGGCGTCGGAGGTCTCCCGCAGGACATAGGCCTGCTTGGCGCGGGCCTTCCCCAGAACGACGGGATTCACGATCTCCAAGTGTGACGGGTTGGCCGTCAGGGACAGGTGAACATTGTTTCCATCGAAGGCGCGGTCGGAGGAGGCACCCATGTGGTACTTCACGTCTCCGGACCCCTGCACGTCCGAAGGCAGAGTCGATCCGCCCTGGAACTCATGGAAGATGACCCGGTAGGGCTTGCCCATCACGGCGGCCAGGACATTCAGCCGGCCGCGGTGGGGCATGCCGATGACGATGTCGCGGACGCCCAGGGCGCCGCCGCGCTTGATGATCTGCTCGAGGGCCGGGACCATGGCCTCGCCGCCGTCGAGGCCGAAGCGCTTGGTGCCGGGGAAGCGCTTGTGCAGGAATCGCTCGAAGCCTTCGGCCTCGATAAGCTTCTTGAGGATGGCGATCTTGCCCTCGCGGGTGAAGACGATCTCCTTGTCCCGCCCCTCGATCCGCTCCTGGAGCCAGGCCTTCTGCGCCGGGTCGGAGATGTGCATGTACTGCACGCCGATGTCGGCGCAGTAGGTGCGCTTGAGGATGGCGAGGATCTCGCGGAGCGTGCCGGTCTCCAGTCCCAGGACGTAGTCCAGGAAGATGGGACGGTCGTAGTCCGCCTCGGAGAAGCCGTAGGAGGCGGGATCGAGCTCGGAGGCGTCGCCCTCGGGTACGGCGATGCCAAGAGGGTCCAGGTTGGCCCGCAGGTGCCCCCGCATCCGGTAGGCCCGGATCATCATGATGGCGCGCAGGGAATCGAGTGTGGCCGCACGGACGTCCTGCGACGCCACGGCGGGGGTCCGCTCCGAGATCTTCGAGGTCAGCTTGGCTTCGACGGCGGGCCAGAGCCCGTCGATGGCGGACAGCCAGTCCGGACGGGCGGACGGCGCCGTGCGGGCGGTCCAGGCCGGGGGGGAAAGCGGTTGACCCGCTCCGGCACGGTCATGGACCGAGGCGAAGAAACTGCGCCAGGACGCCTCGACCGAGTCGGGCGACTTCAGCCATCGGGCGTAGAGATCCTCGATGAAGGCGGCGTTGCCGCCATAGAGGAAGGAAGTCTCCGCCAGGAGCTCGTTGATCCGTCCAGCGTCATCCGCCATGTCGCCCGCCTGTCGCCGGCGGCCCGCGACGCCTTCTGGAGGAGGGTCGAGCTGGACCGCTCAAGGTTGAATTGTGGCCCCCTCAGGTGCCCTTCAGCACCTCGAGCAGGGTTTCTCCCAGCTTCGCCGGAGACGGTGCCACGCGAATTCCCGCGGACTCCATCGCCGAAATCTTGTCCTCCGCGCCGCCCTTGCCGCCCGAGATGATGGCGCCGGCATGGCCCATCCTTCGTCCGGGCGGGGCAGTGCGACCCGCAATGAACCCGACCATAGGCTTCCGAATCGCTGAATTCTTTATGAATTCCGCAGCATCTTCTTCGGCCGAACCCCCGATTTCGCCAATCATGATGATCGACTCGGTCTCAGGGTCCTTCAGGAACATGTCGAGCACGTCGATGAACTCCGTGCCCTTGACGGGGTCCCCGCCGATCCCGACAGCCGTTGTCTGTCCAAGTCCCACCTGGGTGGTCTGGAAGACCGCTTCATAGGTAAGGGTACCCGAGCGCGAAACCACCCCGACCGAGCCTTTTCTGAAGATATTTCCGGGCATGATCCCGATCTTGCAGGCTTCCGGCGTCAGGACGCCCGGGCAGTTGGGTCCGATCAGCCGGGACTTCGAGCCCGACAGGGCGCGCTTGACCTTGATCATGTCGGCGACAGGAATGCCTTCAGTGATGCAGATGATCAGGGGAATCCCGGCGTCGATGGCTTCGAGGATCGAATCTGCGGCGAAGGGCGGCGGCACATAGATCACGCTCGCGTCTGCGCCCGTTTGCCGCACGGCTTCATCCACCGTATTGAACACCGGCAGGCCCACATGGGTGGTCCCGCCCTTTCCGGGGGTCACGCCACCGACCATCTTGGTCCCGTAGGCGATGGCCTGCTCGGAGTGGAAGGTGCCCTGGGCGCCGGTAATGCCCTGACAGATGACCCGGGTTTCTTTGCCGATCAGAATGGACATTAGGCGAGCCCCCGCACGGCTTTCACAATCTTCTCGGCACCATCGCTGAGGTCGTTGGCCGCAATGACGTTGAGGCCGCTCTCATTGATGATCTTCTTGCCCAGCTCGGCGTTTGTGCCTTCCAGGCGGACCACCAGAGGCACGGTCAGGCCAACCTGCTTGACGGCGCTGACGACGCCGTTGGCCAGGATATCGCACCGGGCGATCCCGCCGAAGATGTTGACCAGAATGCCCTTCACATTGGGATCGGCCATGATGATCTTGAAGGCGGCCGTCACCTTGGCTTCGTCCGCGCCGCCGCCGACGTCCAGGAAATTGGCGGGCTCGGCACCATAGAGCTTGATGATGTCCATGGTCGCCATGGCCAGGCCTGCGCCGTTGACCATGCAGCCGATCTCGCCGTCGAGGGCGATGTAGGAGAGGTCGAACTTGGAAGCTTCGATTTCCTTGGGGTCTTCTTCGCTCTCGTCGCGCAGAGCCACCACTTCCGGATGCCGGTAGAGGGCGTTGGAGTCGAAGGACACCTTGGCGTCCAGGACCCGCAGCTGGTCATCGGCGGTCACGATCAGCGGGTTGATCTCGAGCATCGCCATGTCTTTGGCGACAAAGGCCGCGTAGAGCTGACCCAGAAGCTTGGTCGCCTGCTTGGCGAGGTCACCGCTGAGGCCAAGGGCCTTGGACAGGGTGCGCCCGTGGAACGGCCAGACGCCGGTCGCCGGGTCGATCCCGAAGGTTATGATCTTCTCCGGCGTGTCGTGGGCGACGGTTTCAATATCCATGCCGCCTTCTGTCGAGGCGACCACCGAGACCCAGCTGGTTTCGCGGTCGACCAGGAGGGAGAGGTAGAACTCCTTGGCGATGGCCGCGCCTTCCTCGATGTAAAGACGGTTGACCTGCTTGCCCTTGGGCCCGGTCTGGTGCGTCACCAGGACCCGGCCAAGCATTTCCTGGGCGTTGGTCCGAACGTCGTCAACGCTCTTGACCACCCGGACGCCGCCCTTGGCGTCGGGCCCGAGGCCCTCGAAGCGGCCTTTGCCGCGCCCACCGGCGTGGATCTGGGACTTCACCACAAAGACCGGGCCGCCCAGCTGTTCGGCGGCCTTTACGGCCTCTTCGACGGAGAAGGCGGGAAACCCGCGCGGGACCGCCACTCCGAACTCGGACAGGACGGTCTTGGCTTGATGTTCGTGGATGTTCATGGGGCCCAGAGACGCTGTTCTGCTGGCTCGCCCGATTGGCGAGTGGCTGGTTTATAGGCGCCCCCCGGAGATCAGGCAACCGCCGAGGGCGGCCTGCCGCCCGTCAGCCCAGAAAGAGGTTCCATACCAAACGGCCTGGCAGGAGGACGAACAGGAGGTTCACCGCAAAGCCGCCGTAGAACATTCCGGTCATGTAGCGCCGGTGCCGTTCCACGTCATGGCGTCGGGCCGCCGCCACCGCCAGGGGCAGGGCGATGATCACATAGCCGCTCAGGATGTGGATGAAGGAGAAGTGGCCCGGATTGACGGTCTGGATGAAGAGCGAGGTGACGGCGACGATCCCCACCGCAAGCACCCAGCCCCAGCCGAGGATCCGGTGCGTCCGGGCCCCCTTGCGGCCCGCCATGAGGATGGCGCCGACCGCCAGGGCAAGCACCCCGAAGCCGAGATGGACAAGGATGACCGGAGAGGTCTGGCCGAGGCGCTCAAGGTCTGGGCCGTGCAGGCGGACGGCGAACAGGGCCCTGACGCCATCGGGATCGGCGAGGTAGGCTGGAAAAAGGGTGCCGGCCAGGGCCAGGGGGCCAGCAAGGATGGCCAGTCCGAGCGCCAGCTTGCGGGACGGGCGGGGAAGCTGCGAAAAGACGGTCATGCAGGAAACTCCATTAGGCGGAAACCGGGCGGCCCAGGTCGGCACCCTGTCTTCGACCCCGGTCTTCGGAGGCGGTGGACCTGGCGGCAATGGGAGATGCGCCAGATGACGTCGCCGTTTCGCAGGTGGCTCCCCGACGCCGTTCGCGAAGCGTGGACGGCGGCAGGTCTGCGGCGGATGGTCGTCGTCACGGCCGGCGTCGCCGCAGCTGTCGGTGCCTTCCTCGCCTTCGTGGGCGCCTTCGGCTTGACGGCCTTTCCCCTGGTCCTGCGGATCGCCTACATGGTCCCGGTGTCGATCCTGACCGGCATGATCGGCCTGGGAGGATACCTTCTGGCCGGCCGGCTTGCGCCCCGGTTGGACCCTTGGCTCCGCGCTGTCCTCGGCGGCCTCCTGATCTTCGCGCCGATCGGCGTAATCGTCTGGCTAACCGCAGGCCTGATCCCGGGTGCGGACATCGGCCTCTCGGCCCTGCCCGGCTTCATCGGCACGTCCCTGGTGGTTTCCGTCGCCATGTCGCTGCTCTCGGTCGCGGTGAACCTGGCCCGCCAGGATAGGACCCAGCCCGCCCTGGACTCCGCACCCTCGCGCTTCCTGGAGCGGCTGCCCGTACGGATGCGTAGTGCCGAGATCTGGGCCGTTGAGGCCGAGGACCACTATCTGCGGGTGCACACCAGTGCTGGACAGGACCTGATCCTGCTGCGCATGGCCGACGCCATCGCCGAACTGGCGGGCCAGGAAGGCATGCAGGTGCACCGGTCCTGGTGGGTGGCCCGGTCAGCCATCGTTGACGCCCGCCGGGGCGACGGGCGCGCCACCCTGACCCTCAAGGACGGCACCGAGGCCCCGGTCAGCCGCACCTACGCCGCCGAACTCCGGCGGCGCGGGTGGATCTGAGGATCAGGCCAGGAGGTCCTTGATGGTCTCGCGCTCGCCGACCAGCTCATCGTTGGTCAGGGCGATCTTCGACTTGGCGAAGTCGTCCATGGCGAAGGTGTCGATGACCTCGTAGCCCGTCGCCGTGGTGCGCACCGGCATGCCGGCCCAGACGCCGGGGGCAAAGCCGTATCGGCCCTCGCTGCTGACCGCCACGGAGTGGACCTTGCCGGGGGTGATCAGGTCGCGGACATGGTCGACCAGGGCGTTGGCGGCCGAGGCGGCGGAGGACAGGCCCCGGGCCTCGATGATGGCCGCGCCGCGCTTGCCGACGGCGGGCAGGAAGTCGGTTTTAAGCCAGGTCTCGTCACCGATCACGCTGGCGGCGTCCTTGCCGCCGATCTTGGCGTGGGTGAAGTCGGCGAACATGGTCGGCGAGTGGTTGCCATAGATATAGAGGTCGGTGACCGCGTCGATGGCGACGCCGGCCTTCTGGGCCAGCTGGGCACGGGCGCGGTTCTCGTCCAGGCGGACCATGGCGGTGAAGCGGTCGGCGGTCAGGCGACGGGCCTGGGCGGCGGCGATCATGGCGTTGGTATTGCAGGGGTTGCCCACCACCGCCACCCGCGCGTCATCGGCGGCCACGGCGTCGATGGCCTTGCCCTGGGCGATGAAGATCTTGCCGTTGTCCTTCAGGAGGTCGGCGCGCTCCATGCCGGGACCACGGGGCTTGGAGCCGACCAGCAGGCACCAGTTGGCGTCCTTGAAGGCGACCTCGGCCTCGCCGGTGAGGACCAGGCCGGCCAGCAGGGGGAAGGCGCAATCCTCGAGTTCCATGGCCACGCCCTTGAGGGCCTTCTGGGGGCCCTCCACCGGGATCTCCAGAAGCTGGAGGATGACCGGCTGATCAGGGCCGAACATCGCACCGGAGGCGATGCGGAACAGGAGGGCGTAACCGATGTTGCCGGCCGCGCCGGTAACCGCCACGCGGATGGGTTTCCTGGAAGCCATGGCTCTTCTCCTAGATGTGCGCCTCGCGGTTGGCCCGCGTCGCAGCGGTCCCTAGCTGGAAGCGCCGGGGCCTGCAACGCCGCAGGCGCTTGTGAAGACCCACCGGCCCGGCCAATCTGTCCCCATGCCTGAGATCGATCCCGCCTTCCTGGCTGGCTCCCACGCCCTGGACGAGCTGCCCCTCTGTCACGTCCGACTGCAGGACGACGCCCGCTGGCCTTGGCTGATCCTGATCCCGCAGGTCGCCGGCGCCCGGGAGATCGAGGACCTGTCGGCCGCAGAGCGGCGCCTGCTGGTCGAGGAGATCGTGGCTGCGGGACACGCCGTCCGGGCCCTGGGCGTCGCCCTCGCCCTGAAGGTGGACAAGCTGAACGTCGGTGCCCTGGGCAATGTCACGCCCCAGCTGCACGTGCATGTGGTGGGCCGGCGACAGGACGACCCGGCCTGGCCCGGTCCGGTCTGGGGGTTTGGCGAGGCTGAGCGCATGGAGCCCGAAACCCTGGCAAGGGCCATGGCCGCCGCCCGTCCCGCCCTGGCGCCAGGTGCCCAGCCCTACCCGCCCTTCCCCGGACGCGGCCCTGGGCGCGGTCCCGGCTAAGCCCGGTTCAGTCGCGCTGCATACGAACAGACACCTCAACCCCATCCTCCGACAGGACCCCCGACCACTGGCCGGCGGGTTCCGCACGCAGCTGGAGTCGCACCGCACCCCGGTGGGGTGGGGCCTCGAAGCTGAGGGTCAGACGGTCGGTGCTGCGGCTGGCGGACCGGATGTAGCCGGACCCGGTCAGGGCACCCGGGCGGCGCGGGTCGCTCCAGGCTCCGTCCAGGGTTCCCGATCCGGAATCGATCAGCTGGAAGGCGTAGAGGGCACCGGCCTGGCTGCGTACCAGCCAGCGACCCTCAAGCGAGCCCTGGCGGTTCTCCGCAGCGGTGAAGCCCGCACGGATCCGCGACTCGTAGCCCCGTTCGGCGGAGGTCAGGGGCGGCTCGGGCGTACGTTTGTGATCGTCGACCAGGACGCGCTGCCCGGGAACGGAGACCGGGCCGGGACGGGAGGGCGTGTTCGGAGCGACGTCCGGCAAGTCGAGGACAACGCCCCTGGCCTCGTCGTCCTCGTCCGAGGCCGGGGAAGGCCCAGCCGGTGCGGACTTCAGGAGGTCGCCGATGGGATCGACCGGCTGGGCACTGGCGAGGGCCGGCGCGAACAAGAGGGCGAAGGTCAGTACGGCAGCTCGGGTGCGGGGCAAGGTCATGCCTCTTCAAGGGCTCCGGCGATCTCTAGCAGGCGAAGGGCCTGCTCCAGGTGCAGGCGTTCGACCATCCGGCCCTCGACCCGCAGGACCCCCTTGCCGGCACTTTCCGCCGTTTTGAAGGCAGCCGCGACAATCTGTGCCCAGGCCACCTCCTCCGGGTCCGGAGAGAAGGCCCGGTTGGCGGCGGCAACCTGGTCGGGATGGATCAGGGTCTTGCCGTCGAAGCCAAACTCGACGCCCTGCCGGCATTGGACCTCAAGGCCGGCGAGGTCGGCGATGTCGTTCCAGACCCCGTCCAGGACGGTCAGCCCAAAGGCGCGGCCGGCGGCGACCGTCAGGGACAAAGCCGCCTGCAGGGGGCGGCGTTCGGCGTCCACCCGGCAGCGCATCTCCTTCACCAGGTCGTTCGACCCGACAACGAGGGCGGTCAGGGGTCCGCCCGAGGCGGCAAGGCGGTCAAGGGTAAAGAGGCTGGCGCAGGTCTCGACCATGATCCAGAGGTCGACGCCCTGCGGCAGGCGGGCGGCATAGGCGGCGACATCCGCCGGCGTCGAGACCTTGGGGGCGAGGACCGCATGGGGCCGCACGGTGCCGGCGGAGACGGCGGCGAGGTCGGCCTCGCCCCAGGGGGTGTCGAGGCCGTTCACCCGGACCACCAGCTCGCGTCTGCCGAAGCCGCCCTCGGCCGTGGCGGCGACGGCAAGGTCACGGGCCGCCGGCTTGGCCTCAGGTGCGACCGAGTCCTCCAGGTCGAGGATGACCACGTCGCAGGCCAGGCTCCGCGCCTTCTCGATGGCGCGGGGATTTCCGGCCGGCATGTAGAGGGCGCTGCGGCGGGGGCGTGCGGGGCTCATCTCGGGTCTCCGTGGCGCAGCGAGAAGGGTCGCCGGACGGGGTCGTTCTAGACTATGATCGGCGCATGATCACCCGCTACGACCCCGACGCCCTTAACGTACTGGGCGGTCCCCTCGACCCCTGCGGCCTGGACCCGGTGACCGGCTTCTACCGCAACGGCTGCTGCGAGACCGGCGCGGAGGACGTCGGCCTGCACACGGTCTGTGCCATTGTGACCGCCGAGTTCCTCGCCTTCTCGAACGCCATGGGCAATGACCTGACGACCTCGGTCCCCGCCTACCGCTTCGCGGGCCTGAAGCCCGGCGACCGTTGGTGCCTTTGCGCGCCGCGCTGGAAGGAGGCCCTGGACGCCGGGGCGGCCCCGGGCGTGGTCCTGGAAGCCACCCACGAGGAGACCCTCGCTGTCGTCCCCCTCGACGTCCTGAGGGCCTACGCGGTGTCGGGCTCCGGAACCGGCCCGGTATAGCGGGCCCGGGGCCGGATGAGTCCACCGTCCTGGATCTGTTCAAGGGCGTGGGCCAGCCATCCGGCGCAGCGGGCGGCGGCGAACAATGAGAAGGCCGACCCTTCCGGTGCCTTCAGGTGGTCACAAAGGGCGACCAGGGCGAAATCGACGTTAGGCGTCAGGCCGGTCGTTGCCCGCACCTGGGCCGCAAGCCGAATCAGGTCCTCCGGCACCGGGAAACGGGCCAGGAGCGCCTGCGCCCGGGGATCTCCGCCCGGGTAGAGGGGATGGCCAAAGCCCGGCAGGCTGCGGTCGCCCGCCAGGCGCGCCGACACGGCGTCAGCCACCCCCCTGCCCAGAGCCTCGCTTCGGAAGAGGGAAAGGGCGGCCGGCGCGCCTCCATGGCGGGGACCCGAGAGGGCCGCAAGCCCGGCGAGGGCGGATGCGGCGAGGGAGGCCCCTGTCGAGGCCACCACCCGCGCCGCAAAGGCAGAGGGGTTGAGTTCGTGGTCTGCCAGCAGGACCAGGGCGCGACGCACAAGATCCGCGCCGGGCCCACCCGGGACCAGACCCGGACCCAACCTCCAGGCCTTGGCGAGCCGGAGATGGATGGGACCCGGCGTGGTTTCGGCGACCAGGGCGTCCGCAAAGATGTCGAGCAGGACCGCGGCCTCCGCCGAGAGGGCCAGCAAGGGCTGGCCAAGGGCCGGGGGAGACGCAGCAGCCCGGCTGGCGAGCGCCAGGAAGGCCCGGGCAAGGGGCGGTCCGCCCTCGGGCGGGGCCGGGCGGTCTGAGCGCTTCAGTGTGACCCCGTCGCCGCCCCGCAGGAGCCTGGCGACGGATTCCAGGGTCTCGGTCTCAGAGAGCACCAGGACGTCGCGGCCACGATACCAGGGCCGTCCGTCCTGTACCGTCGTGATGGCCGACGACAGGACAGGCTCTCCCCAGGTCATGGCGCCGGCGGCGACTTCCGAGGGTCGACGGCTGCGGCGCCGGCGGGCCGCCAGGGCCTCGACCTCATGCGCGCGATAGAGGCTCCGTCGTGAGTCGAGGGGATCGGCCCGGGCGGTCAGCAAACCCCGGCTGACATAGGCGTAGAGGCTCTGGGGCTTCAGTCCAAGCCGCGCCAGGGCCTCTCCTGCAGGGATCCAGTCGGTCATGCCAGCACCTTTATGTTGATTAAATTGATCAAGATTGACTGATCAATGCAAGGGGCGCTCCTGGGCACAGAGATTGCTGGTCACTCGATAAGGAGACCCCCCATGGAAGCCGGACTTGAAGACGTCATTGCCGCCCGGACGGTGCTCTCGGATGTCGACGGCAAGGCCGGACGCCTGATCATCAGGGGCGCCTCCCTGGACAGCCTGGTTGGCGTGGAGTCCTTCGAGAGCGTCTGCGCCCGTCTCTGGGCAGGACTGTCGCCGGACCTTCCGGCCGACCTGCCCGGTGCCCTCGGGCGGGCGCGGGCGGAAGTCTGGCGCGAGGTCGACGACCTGGATGACCGCCTGGCCGCCCTGCCGCCCGTCGAGGCCCTGCGCGGACTGATGGCGCGGCTGGCTGATGGCGAAGACACCGCCACCGCCCTGCGGGTCGTCGCCGCCCCGGCCGTCTTCACGGGCGCCGTGCTGAGGCGTGCGCAGGGACTTGCGCCTGTGCGACCGGATCCCCGGGCCGGTCATGCCGCCGACCTTCTCCGGATGATTTCAGGCGTACCACCGACACCGGCCCAGGCCGCCGCCCTCGACGCCTACCTGGTCACCGTGATCGACCATGGGCTGAACGCATCGACCTTTGCCGCCCGGGTCGCCGCTTCGACCCGGGCTGGCCTGGTCTCGGCCGCCCTCGCCGGCCTCAGCGCCCTCAAGGGACCCCTGCATGGTGGTGCCCCCGGACCGGTGATCGACATGCTGGACGCCATCGGGACACCGGACCAGGCGCGGGCTTGGCTTGAGGCTGCGCTGGACGGAGGGGACCGGCTGATGGGTTTCGGGCACCGCGTCTACCGGGTCCGTGACCCCCGGGCCGACGCCCTGAAGTCAGCCATCCGCCGCCTCGGCGCCGATCAGGGCCGCCTCGCCCTGGGCGAAGCCGTCGAGGCGGCCGCCCTGGAGATCCTGCGCACCCGCAAGCCGGAGCGGGCGCTTGAGACGAATGTCGAGTTCTATACGGCCCTCCTGCTCGAGGCCCTGTCGATCCCGCCCGCCGCCTTCACCTGCATATTCGCCGCGGGCCGGGTCGCCGGATGGACCGCCCACGCCTGGGAGCAGGTCGCCACGGGGCGGCTGATCCGGCCCCAGTCGATCTATGTCGGGCCGGTTCCGGCTGCCGCCTGATCCGTGGGGTGGATTGGCTGAGGGCGGCCCAGAGGCTAGAAGGGGCGTCATGTCGTCCGAAATGCGAGCCTCTGACCTTCCGCCTGCCAGCCTGACCCGGGGCATCACCCTGATGTCGGTCGGCGTCGCCGCCCTGCTGGTCGCGGTCAAGGCCATTGCCTGGATGGCCTCGGGGTCAGTGGCCCTCCTCGCCTCGCTGGCGGATTCGGCCCTCGACCTCGTCGCTTCGACCATCACCTTCTTCGCTGTCCGCTATGCAGCGGTGCCGCCGGATGATGACCACCGCTTCGGTCACGGCAAGGCCGAGGCCTTCGCCAGCCTCCTGCAGGCCGGCCTGGTCTTCGCCTCGGCGGCCCTGATCGGACAGGAGGCCATCCGCAGCCTGCTGAACCCCGAGCCCATTGCGGCGGAGGGCTGGGCCCTGGCGGTGATGATCTTCTCGATCGTCATGACCTTCGCCCTGATCACCGCCCAGACCTGGGTCCTGAAGCGTACGCGTTCGGTGGCGGTCAGCGGCGACAGGGCGCATTACGCCTCGGACCTGTTCTCGAACCTGGCGGCCCTGGCCGGGATTGCGGCTTCGGCCTGGCTGGGCATCCAGGGCCTGGACGGCGCGGCCGCCCTGCTGATTGCAGGCCTGCTATTGTGGGGGGCCATCAGCGTCTTCCGCGAGGCCGCGGTGCAGCTGATGGACCAGGAGCTACCGGCGGCGGACCGCGCCCGGATCGTCGAGCTGGTCACCCAGGACCCACGCCTGAGCGACGTCCACCAGCTGCGCACCCGGGCCTCTGGGCCCTATGTGCACATGCAGATGCATGTGGACCTGGAACCCCTGCTGACCCTTGCGGACGCCCATCAGGTGATCGTCGAGGCCGAGCGGCGGCTTCTGGCCGCCTTCCCGATGGCCGACATCCTGATCCATCCGGATCCGAGGGGCCTCGCCGAACCCCATGGCGGGGCTTTCGCGGAAGTCGCGGCCGCAGAGTAAACCGCCCCTTAAGGTCTGATCCGCTTGATGTTCGCAGACTCACGACGTCCCGCGGGCCAGGCATGACCGAACGCATACTGCATCACTTCCCGCTGGACCCCGCCTCCCGTCAGGTACGCCTCGTCCTGGGCGAGAAGCGCCTCGCCTTCAACGAGCAGACGGTCCGTTACTGGGAGCAGCCCGACGCCTTCCTGGACCTCAACCCCTCGGGGGTGACGCCGGTCATGGTGGAGGACGGGCTGGTGCTCTGCGAGTCCCGGACCATCCTCGACCACCTCGAGGAAACCTGCCCTGAGCCCCCGCTCCTAGGACGGGCACCAGAGGAGCGCGCCGAGGCTCGGCGCCTGGTCCTCTGGTTCGACCGCAAGTTCGACCTGGAGGTGGCCGGCTACCTGCTTCACGAAAAGATGGAGAAGCGGCTTCTGGGCCTGGGAGCGCCAGACCTGGCGGCCCTCCGTCAGGGTCGGGAGGCCCTTCGCCACCACATGGCCTACTTGGAGGCCCTGCTCTCGGCCCGGGACTGGCTGGCAGGCCGGCGCCTGTCCCTGGCCGACTTCGCCGCCGCCGCCTACCTGTCGGTGATCGACTACCTGGGGGATGTCCCCTGGGACGGATATCCGGCGGTCAAGACCTGGTACATGAAGCTCAAGTCCCGCCCGGCCTTTCGTCCCATCCTTGCCGACCGCTGGCCCGGACTGGCTCCAGCGGCGCACTATGACGACCTCGACTTCTGACCCCCGGGACGAGATCCGCCGCCGGGCGGCCGGGCTGGGCTTTGAGGTCTGCCGGTTCACCGGGCTCGACTCGCCCTGGCCGGCGACCGCCCGGCTGCAGGCCTTCCTGGAGGCGGGACGCCAGGGCGAGATGGACTGGATGGCCGCCACGGCGGATCGGCGCGCCCACCCCCGTTCCCTCTGGCCGGAAGCCCGTAGCGCGGTCGTCCTGGGCCTGAACTACGGCCCCGAGGCCGATCCCCTGGAGGGCCTGGCCCTGCGCGACCGGGGGCTCATCTCGGTCTATGCCCGGGGGGAGGACTATCACGACATCATCAAGGGCCGGCTCAAGCAGCTGGGGGGCTGGATGGCCTCGCGGACGGGTGCCGGGCTGAAGGTCTTCGTCGATACCGCCCCCCTTATGGAGAAACCCCTGGCCCAGCAGGCGGGCCTGGGCTGGCAGGGCAAGCACACCAACCTGGTCAGCCGCAACTTCGGCTCCTGGCTCTTCCTCGGCGTGATCCTCACCGAGGCGGTCCTGACGCCCGACGCGCCCGAGACGGACCATTGCGGCCAGTGCCGGGCCTGCCTCGATGCCTGTCCGACAGCGGCCTTCCCCGCACCCTATCAGCTCGATGCCCGGCGCTGCGTCTCCTACCTGACCATAGAGCACAGGGGGCCGGTGGATCCGGAACTGCGGCCAGGCCTGGGCAACCGGATCTATGGCTGCGACGACTGCCTGGCGGTCTGCCCCTGGAACAAGTTCGCCCAGGCCGGACGCGAACAGAGGCTTGCAGCCCGGGACGACCTCGCGGCCCCGCCCCTAGCCGAGCTGGTGGCCCTGGATGACGCCGCCTTCCGGGCCCGGTTCGCCCGTTCACCGGTCAAGCGCACGGGCCGGGACCGGTTCCTGCGCAATGTCCTGTACGCCATCGGCAATTCCGGCGATCCGGCCCTGGTCCCGGCTGCAAGGGCACGGCTGGAAGACGCCTCGCCCCTGGTGCGGGGTGCCGCGGTCTGGGCGCTGGGGCGACTTCTGCCGCTCCCGGAGACCTTAGAACTCGCTCGCAGTCATGCAGACGCCGAGACCGATCCCACCGTCCTTGCGGAATGGGCGGCGGTTCAGTCGACGTAGACGCCCGGCCGGTTCTCCATGGCCGCCTTCACCGCCTCAACCTGGTTCGGCGAGCCGATCAGGGCCCCCTGCTCCTGGCTCTCGGCGAGGAGGATGGCGTGTTGGTCGGCGTCCGGGGCCAGGTCCAGGAGGCGCTTGCCGGCACGGATGGCCTCGGGGTTCTTCGAGGCGATGTCGGCGGCCATGGCCAGGGCCTCGGCGCGGGGATCGGCGCAGACCCGGGTGGCGAGACCCAGGCGCTGGGCCTCCTCGCCATTGAAGACCCGTCCCGTGTAGGTGAGCTCCCGGGCGACGTCGTCGCGCACCAGCCGCTTCATCAGCACGAGGCCCGCCATGTCGGGCACCAGGCCCCACTTGATCTCGAGAACCGCCATGCGGACATCCGGGGTGACGAAGCGGATGTCGGCACCCAGGGCCAGCTGGAATCCGCCGCCGAAGGCGACCCCATGGATGGCGGCGATGACAGGGACGGTCTGCTCGCGCCAGACCATGACGGCGTGCTGGGCGTGGTTGGACCCACCTTCTGTACGCTGGGGGGTAATGAGGCCCGCCCCGCCCCGACGTTCGCCGGAGGCCATCTTGGCGAAATTGCCCATGTCGAGGCCTGCACAGAAGGCCCGGCCATCGCCCGAGAGCACGATGGCCCGTACGCCCTTCTCGGTCTTGAGGCGCTCGCCCGTGTCGATGAGGGCCTGGAACATGCGGTCGTCGAGGGCGTTCATCTTGTCGGTGCGGACCAGACGGACGTCAGCGACGCCGTTGTCGAGGGTCACCTGGATGCGGTCGTCCATGGAAGTCTCCTTCAGGTCTTGCCGGGGACGGCGATGTAGCCGACCCGGGGGAAATGCAGGTGCAGGCGGCCGAGGTCAGTGGTCTCCTGCGCCAGGATGAGCCGGTTGTGGCGAGCCGCCACCAGGGTCCCGGAAATAGGGTCCCGGCCATAGTCGTCGGCCATGACCACCACCGGATCGCCGGGGGACAGGCCAAGGGCGTCATTGGGGTCATGCGGCGGCGGGTCCGCAGGCCGGACGCTGCGGGCGATGGCCAGGGCCTCCGCCCCGGTCATGTCCTGCCGCACGCCATGTCCGATCTCCGCCATGCGGGCGCGCCAGGCCTCCAGCCGGTCAAGGCCTGCGGTCAGGCGGGCGTAGGTGTCGGGCAGGGCGCCCTTCAGCCACCAGATGTTCATCCAGGCCGCAGCGTCAGCCAGGCCGGGGCGCTCGCCCGCCAGGAAGGGCGCCTCATGCAGGGCGTCGTCAATCCAGGCGGCATGACCCCGCCACTGGACCCGCATGGGCCCCGCCGCCTGGGCCATGGCCTCCACGTCAAAGGGCCGCCCCGACAGCTTCTCGCGATCCGCGATGAAGGCCTTGGGCGTCAGGTGACCCAGTTCCCCGAAGATCACCGGAACCGTGGCCTGGAAGAACAGCCGGTCGGCCCAGAGGTTGATGCCCCTCAGGCCTGCCAGACCCCGGTCGCCGGGAAGGGGGGAGCGCCTCTGCAGCTCATCGAGTATCGCCTGGGAGTCGCAGTAAACGTCCGCGCCGACCTGCAGGACAGGCGCCCGCCGGTAGCCCCCCGTGAGCGGCGTCAGGTCCGGCTTGGGCATGATGTTGGGCGTGATCACCGAGGACCAGGCCTGGCCGGTCATGCCGCAGACGATCCGCACCTTCTCCGAGAAGGGCGAGGCGTCGTAGTGGTGAAGGATAGGGTCCATGGGCTCTCCCCGCCGAAACCGGATTGCACGCTGTCACGGATTTCACCGGCGGGCCACCGTGACGCAAGGTCAGCGCCAGCGGATCAGGGCCTCCTGGGCGGCCTCGGCCACCAGCCTTCCGTCCCGGGCATAGATCTGACCCCGGTTGAAGCCCCGCCCGCCCGAGGCCGAGGGGCTGTCCTGGACGAACAGGTGCCAGTCTTGGAAGTCGGTCGGCTGGTGGAACCACATGGCATGGTCCAGGCTGGCCGCCTGCAGACGCCCGCTGTCCCAGTCCACCCCGTGCGGGCGCAGGGAAGCGTCCATCAGGGTCATGTCCGAGCCATAGGCCAGGGCGCACTGGTTGACGGCGACGTCATTGCCCAGGGGTAGGCGAGTGCGGAACCAGCACATGTCCACCGGCTCGCGGACGCCGACGACGCCATGCGGGACAGGATCGCAGGGCTTGAGCTCCACAGGCCAGATCCGCCGTGTCGTCGGGTCGAGGCCGGCCTCGGCGCGCAGCTCTTCCTCATTCTTCAGGGTTTCCGGCGGCGGGGCCTCGGGCATGGGCAACTGGTGCTCGAATCCCGTCTCGGGAACCTGGAAGGAGGCTGCCAGGTTGAAGATCTGCTTGCCGTTCTGGATGGCCACCACCCGGCGCACGCTGAAAGACCCGCCATCCCGGGCCCTGTCGACCTGGAACAGGATCGGGAGCTTCGGGTTCCCGGGGCGGATGAAATAGCTGTGCAGGGAGTGGCAGACCCGGTCCTCGATCGTCCGGTAGGCGGCAGCCAGGGCCTGGGCCACCACCTGACCGCCATAGATCCGGCGGGTCTCGAAGGGCGGGTTGAAACCCCGGAAGAGGTCCGTGTCCAGGGTCTCCAGGTCGAGGATGGTCAGGATTTCATTGTCTTCGGACATGCGGCGCCTGGATGCGGAGGACTCAGAAGGACAGGGGCGGAAGATCAGCGAGGCGGGGCAGGACGAGGTCCTTGTCCGAAAGAACGGCCCGGTCCGGCGGGACCGGCCAGTCGATGGCGAGGTCGGGATCGTTCCAGATCACGCCGCCCTCGGTCTGCGGCGCATAGTCGCCGTCGACCTTGTAGGCCAGCATGACATCATCGCAGAGGGTGCAGTAGCCGTGGGCGAAGCCCCGGGGCACGAAGAGCTGTTCCCCGCCCTCGGCGGTCAGCCGGGCCGAGACCCAGCGCCCCCGGGTGGGCGAACCTGCCCTCACGTCGACGGCGACGTCGAGGATGGCGCCGGCCAGGACTCGCACCAGCTTGGCCTGGGGGTGGGGCGCCGTCTGGAAGTGAAGGCCCCGGACAGTGCCGCTGCGGGCGTTGAAGGCCTGGTTGTCCTGTACGAAGTCGATGTCGAGGCCGGCTGTGGCCAGGGACCGGCGGCTCCAGGTCTCGGAGAACCATCCACGTGCATCGCCATGGCGGCGCGGCGTGATAAGCAGGACCTCGGGAAGGGCCAGGGGCGTCAGGGTCGTCATGGAGATCCCGGAATCGGGCGGCAAGGCCGCGAAGGGTGCGACGCATGGCGCGGGACGCGGCGAAAGACAAGCCTGACAGGCCTCCGGAGGCCTCTGTCAGCGTCATTGTCGTGGCCTGGCAGTCCGGGGACGACCTTGCCCGGTGCCTCTTGGCCCTGGCCCGGCAGACCACGCCGCCCCGGGAGATCCTGCTGGTCGACAACGCCTCCACGGACGGCGCGCCCCAGGCAGCGGCGAAGGCGCTGCCGGAGGTGCGGCTCATCGAGGCGGGCGCCAACCTGGGCTTTGCCGCCGGGGTCAATCTCGGCGCCCGACAGGCCAGGGGCGACTGGCTGGCCCTGGTCAATCCCGACGCCTTCGCCGCACCGGACTGGCTGGAGCGCCTGATCGCCGGCGCGGCGCGCAATCCCGGTGTTGAATGCTTCGGCTGCCGCCAGACCCTGGCGGGGGCGAAGGGGCGGCTCGACGGCCTGGGCGACGTGATGAGCCTGCCCGGCATCCCCTATCGCGGCGGCTACGGCCTGGCCGATCCCGGTCCGGTGGAAGAGGGCGAGTGCTTCTCTGCCTGCGGGGGCGCCATGCTGATCCGGCGGTCCCTGTTCGAGGCCCTGGGTGGGTTCGACGAAGACCTGTTCATGTACTGCGAGGACGTTGACCTGGGCTACCGCATCCGGCTGGCGGGCGGTGCCTGCAGGGTCATCCCTGACGCCGTGGTCGACCACATCGGCTCAGCCTCCACGGGTGGGGCCGGTTCCGACTTCGCCAGCTTCCATGGCGCGCGCAACCGCATCCGGGTCTTCATCAAGGACACCCCGCCCCTGCTGTTCTGGCTGACCCTGCCCCTGCACGCCCTGGCCACCGCCGTGCTGTTCCTGAGGCTGGCGGGACAGGGGCGACTGGGACCGAACCTGAAGGGCGCGAGGGCGGCTATCGCCGACCTGCCTGCGGCCTTCGCCGCCCGCCGACGCACCCAGGCCAACCGCAAGGCCTCCTCCTGGGACATTGCCCGGGCGATGACCTGGAATCCCCTCGACCTCCTCGGCCGGCGGGTGGTGATCCGCCGCCCGCGCCGAGGCGGCATCTCAGCCGCCTGAGACGCGCCGGGGTCCCGGAAGGACGTCGATCAGCTCGATCCGGAAGACCAGGGTGGCACCGGGCGGGATCGGGCCGCCGCCCTCCTCGCCATAGCCGAGGTCGGAGGGGACGAAGATCCGCCACTCGTCGCCGGGCCGCATCAGCTGCAGGGCCTCGACCCAGCCAGGGATCAGGCCGTCCAGCGGCATGACGGCGGGGACGCGACGGTCGTAGGAACTGTCGAACACCTCACCGGAGAGGAGCTTGCCCTCATAGTGGACCTTGACCTGGTCGCCGGGCAGAGGCTTCACCCCGTCGGCCGGGCCGGAGCGGACTACCAGGTACTGAAGGCCGGAAGGCAGGGTTTGCACCCCCGCCTCAGAGGTGTTCTTGGCCAGGAAGGCCTTGCCGGCCTCGGCGTTGGCGGCCAGGACCTGGGGATCGGGCCCACGCTGGCAGGCCCCCATGAGGGCGAGGCTGGCGACAAGGACAAGGGCGGACAGACGCATTGGCATCTCCTTCAGACCGTGCGGGGCGGATAGCCCCGGGCCCTGAGGGCCTCAATGATTTCCTCCGTGTGCCGGGCATCGCGGGTCTCGATCATGATGTCGAATTCCGCGCCCTTGGCAGGGACGTCGAGGGCGAGGCGGTTGTGGGCGACCTCGATGATATTGGCGCCCAGCTGGCCGATCAGGGCCGAGACATTGGCCAGGAGTCCTGGGCGGTCGTCTCCGATGATCCGAAGGGAAACGAGGCGCTGGTCCCGGACCAGCTGGCGGGTGAGGACCGAGGCGAGAAGGCGGGTGTCGATGTTGCCGCCGCAGAGGATCACCCCGACCTTCTTGCCCTGGAACCGGTCCGGATAGGCCAGGAGGGCGGCGAGGGCCGCCGCGCCGGCGCCCTCGGCGACAGTCTTCTCCACGTTGCAGTACAGGGCCACGGCGCGCTCGAGAAAGGGCTCCTCGAGCAGCAGGACCTCGTCGATCAGAGGGCGGGTGATGCCGTAGGTCAGGTCGCCGACCTGCTTGACGGCTATGCCCTCGGCGATGGTCGCCCCACCGGTGATGGCCTCGACGCCCCGCATGCGCGCCGTGAAGGACGGATACATGGCCGGCTCGACGCCGATCACGCGGCAATTCGGGTTGATCGACTTGGCCACGGTGGCGCAGCCTGCAATCAGGCCGCCGCCGCCGATAGGCACGGGCAGGACCTCGATGTCGGGCTGTTCCTCGAACATCTCCAGGGCCACCGTGCCCTGGCCAGCCATGACCTTGAGGTCATTGAAGGGGTGGACGAAGGTCAGCTCGCGTTCGTCGCAGAGTTTCATCGCGACGGCGGCGGACTCGTCGTAGGTGTCGCCCTCCAGCACCACCTCGGCGCCGAAGGCGCGGGTCTGTTGGACCTTCACGAAGGGGGTGCTGCGCGGCATGACGATGGTCACCGGCACACCCAGGCGCGCGGCGTGGTAGGCGAGGCCCTGGCTGTGGTTGCCGGCCGAGGCGGCGATGACGCCTCGCCGGGACTCATTGTCCGACAGCTGCAGCAAGGTGTTGAGGGCCCCGCGTTCCTTGAAGGCGGCTGTGAACTGCAGGTTCTCGAATTTTACCCAGACCTCGGCCCCGGTGATCTCGGAGAGGGTCTGTGACCGGCGCATGGGCGTGCGTTCGACCTGGCCGGCGATACGCTCGGCGGCGGCGCGGACATCAGCGAGGGAGAGGCTCATGGCGGACCTGTGACTTTCAGGGGTCTTCCCTAGTCGCTCCGCCCGAAAAGGGGAAGCGCCGCCGCCTTCCGGGTCAGGCGGGCGGATCAAACTCGCTGACCCAGTGGCCCGGGGCGACAGCCTCCAGCCGGGGGCGGTAGACCGGGGTCTGGCCCCGGCGGGAAGGCAGGAAGCGCAGGGCACCCTCGGGGTCCAGGGGGCTCGGAAGCTCTCCCGTCAGGCGCACCCGGGGCCGCCGCCGCTCAACGGCGGGATCGGGGATGAGGGCGGCAGACAGCAGGGCACGGGTATAGGGGTGACGGGCGTCCTCGAAGATGCGGTCGGCCGGCGCCAGCTCCACCACCCGGCCCAGGTAGAGAACCATCACCCGGTGGCTGATCTCCCGAACCACGGCCAGGTCATGGCTGATGAACATCATGGCCATGCCGAACTCCCCCTGGAGGTCGATCAGCAGGTCGATGATCTGGGCGCGGATCGAGACGTCGAGGGCCGAGACCGCCTCGTCGCAGACCACCACCCGGGGTTTCAGGATCATGGCCCGGGCGATGCCGACCCTCTGGTTCTGACCCCCGGACAGTTCGTGCGGATAGCGGTTGATCAGGTCCGCGGACAGGCCGACCCGCTCCATCATGGCGCGGACCGCAGCCTCCCGGCCCCCCCGGTCAAGGTCCGGCCGGAAGACGCCCAAGGGCTCGGCGATGGAATCGCCCACCGGCATCCGGGGGTCCAGGCTGGCGAGGGGGTCCTGGAAGACGATCTGCAGGTCGCGGCGCGCGGCGCGCAGGGCCTCCCGGTCCGCCTCGGGAATGTCCCGGCCCAGCAGGGTGACGGCACCGGCTGTACGGGGGATCAGGCGCAGGACCGCCCGGGAGAGGGTCGACTTGCCGCAGCCGCTCTCGCCAACCACGCCCAGGGTCTCGCCCTGCTGGATCTCCAGGCTGACGCCATCCACGGCCCGGAGTTCGGCCTTCCGGCTGAACAGGCCCTGCCGGACGGGGAACCAGACCTTCACGTCCCTTGCCTCGACAGTCAGGGGGGCGTCCGCGGGGACAGGCGCCGGGGCGGGACGGCCCCCGCGGTCCGGGCGGTCGAGACGGGGCGCGGCCGCCAGCAGGTTCCGGGCATAGTCGGTCTGCGGGCGGGCGAAGACCTCTGCGGCAGGACCGGCCTCGACATAGGTGCCGTCCTTCATCACGCAGACCCGGTCGGCCAGCCGGGCCACCACCCCCATGTCGTGGGTGATCAGGACAAGGCCAGCGCCACTCTCGCGGGCCAGCTCCTCCATGAGGTCGAGGATCTCGGCCTGGACCGTTACGTCGAGGGCTGTGGTGGGTTCGTCGGCGATCAGAAGGCGGGGTGAGCAGGCCATGGCACCGGCGATCATCACCCGCTGGCGCATGCCGCCGGACAGCTCATGGGGATATTGGTCCAGCCGCCGGGC
This sequence comes from Phenylobacterium deserti, assembly GCA_945874825.1. Classification (GTDB taxonomy): domain Bacteria; phylum Pseudomonadota; class Alphaproteobacteria; order Caulobacterales; family Caulobacteraceae; genus Phenylobacterium; species Phenylobacterium deserti_D. The sequence continues at coordinate 31,143 of CAMCIK010000003.1, forward strand.
CGCATCCGGGATTCGTACCCGGTCCAGCCAGCGCAGGGCCTCAGCCCTGGCGTCCCTTGCCGACAGGCCCCGTCCGCGACGCAGGGGCTCACCCAGCTGGTCGCCGATCCGCAGGTGCGGGGTCAGGGCGGTCAGGGGATCCTGGAAGATCATGCCCATGCCGGTGCCCCGGATGTCGTTGAGCACGCGGTTGGGTACCCCGAGAATCTCCTGGCCCTCGAATCGGACCGACCCGGTCGCCCGGCCGTTGGGTGCCAGCAGGCCCATGACCGCCATGAAGGTTTGGCTCTTGCCAGAACCGCTCTCGCCCACCACCCCCAGGGTCTCGCCGGGCCGGACTTCGAGCGAGACGCCCCGCACCGCCGGCACAGACCCGTCCCGGGTCTGGAAGTCGATGTGCAGGTCCTCGATGGTCAGGACAGGCGGGAGAGGGGCTTGGCTCACTCTGGGCTCCGGTCGGCTTAGCGGGAACATAGGGGTCCGGACGCGGAAGGGAAATCGCCAGCGGCCCGGAATGACGTTAGACTTCTGCCTGTGTCCAGATTGCTCCGGCCCGCCCTGTTCCTCGACCGCGACGGCGTCCTCAACGAGGACCGCGGCTATGTCCACCGCTGGGAGGACTTCTGCTGGATCCCGGGTGCCCGGGAGGCGGTGGCGGCCTTCAACGCCCGCAACTGGTGGGTCTTTGTGGTCACCAACCAGTCCGGGGTCGGGCGGGGCTACTATCCCGAGGCGGACGTCCTCGCCCTGCACGCCCGGATGGAGGCGGACCTGGCGGCGGCGGGCGCACGGATCGACGCCTTCTACCACTGCCCCTTCCATCCCGAGGCCCTCGAGGACCGCTATCGCCACCCCGACCCGCCGGATCGCAAGCCTAACCCCGGCATGCTCCTGCGCGCCATGGCCGACTGGCCGGTGGACGCCGCGCGCTCGGTCATGGTGGGGGACAAGGGCATCGACCTGGAGGCCGGCCGGCGGGCGGGGGTGCGCAGCCTCCTCTTCCCGGGCGGCGACCTGTCCGCCTTCCTCGCCGCCGAAGTCGCCGGGGACTGACGGCGCATTGACCCGTTCCTTCCGTCGCTGCAAACGGAAGGCATGAGCGATGCCAATCCTAACCTGCCCAATCCTAATCTGGACGCCGCCGCCGCCATGGCGACAGAGGTCCCCCAGGCGGCCGCCCTGGGCTTCCAGATGGTCTCAGCCAGCGATGCCCGGGGGGTCATGCACGTACCCTGGCGCGAAGACCTGGTGGGCGACCCTGACACCGCCGTCATTGCCTCCGGGGTGGTGACTTCCCTGCTCGACCACTGCTGCGGCATGGCCATCACCGCCGCAACAGGCGAGCGGCGGCCCACCGCCACCCTCGACCTTCGCATCGACTACATGCGCCCCGCCGCCTCCCGGGCCGGGGTCACGGTGGAGGCCCACTGCTACCACATGACCCGGTCCATCGCCTTCGTACGGGCCCACGCCTGGGACGCCGACCCGGCCGATCCCATCGCCACGGCACAGGCCGCCTTCATGCTGGCCGGCCCCGCTGGCCCCGGGACGGGAGGCGCGGCGTGACCTCCCAGGACCACCTCAGGGCCTTCCTGGAGCGGGCACCCTATATCCGCTTCCTGGGCATGACCGCCGAGCTGGCGGGCGACGAGCTGACCGGGATCCTGCCCTTCTCGCCCCACCTGATCGGCAATACCCTCCTGCCGGCCCTTCACGGCGGGGTGATCGGCGGCTTCCTGGAGATGACCGCCCTGGCCCAGCTGGCCGTCACCCAGTCGACCCCCCGGGTGCACAAGACCATCGATGTGACCATCGAGTACCTGCGCCCAGGCCGGGCCCTGACCACCTACGCCCGGGCCGACCTGCGCAAGGTGGGCCGCCGGATCGCCAACGTCCACGTCGAGGCCTGGCAGGAAGCCCGAAGCCAGCCCATCGCCGCCCTCCGTGGCCACTTCATGCTGGCTGAGGACTAGGTCTTCGAGTCGGCACCCGGCGCGGCCGTTGACCCCCTCCCCCGGCTTCGCCGGGAGCTCCCCCTGATGGGGAGCAATTGAACAGCGCCAAATCCTCCCCCAATGGGGAGGTGGACCGCGCAGCGGGCCGAAGGGGGTCAGCCGTCTCGCCGCGCCGCCAGGGCCTTCTGCTCGGCCTGGACCTGGTCGAGTTCGGCCTTCGCCTTCGCCTCGGCGGCGGCATCCTTGCGGTTGCGGGCGTCGATCAGGGCGGCGGTGGCCTCCATCTCCCGGACCGGCAGGAGGTGGGTGTCGTCGGCGGCCTTGAAGGGACCGGTCTGGATGGCGCGAATGACCTCGCGCTGGCGCTTCGCCTCGTCGCTGTCGCCGACGCCGTACGAGAGGATGAAGTCGCGGATCTTCGCCTTCAGGGCCGGGTCCAGGTCCTTGCGCCAGATCATCGGGTCCTCGGGCAGGGTAGGCGAGCGCCAGACCACCTCGATGTCGGCCACCGCCTTCTGCGCCGCCGCGGTCTTCTGGTCGGCCAGGCGGGCGATGGACTGGGAATTGTTGGTGGCCGCATCCAGCTGGCCCATGGAGACAGCGAAGAGATTGGCCTCGTGGTTGGCGCTGCGCACGGTCTTGAAGCAGGTCTCCGGGCGAATGTTGCGCGGGCCGAACAGCCAGGTCATGGGCGCCAGCGTCCCCGAGGTCGACTTGGCGTCCCCCATGGCGAAGTTCAGGGTCCGGTCACAGGCCAGGATGCGGTCCAGCGTCAGGCCCGATCCCTTCTTGACCACGATGAGGGCCTGGTAGCCGTCGGGCCCGTCGGGCTTGGTGGTGCGGGCGAAGATCTCGCCGCCGGACCGGCGCACGGCCTCCAGGCCCGACTGGTTGGTGAACCAGCCCACATCGGTCTGCTTGAAGCGCATAGCCTCGATCAGGGCGGTGTAGTTGGTCCCGTAGTAGGGCTCGATCTTCAGGCCCGTGGCCTTCTCCATGTCGGCGAGGAAGGGGGTCCAGGCGCCCTGGGCGGCCTGGATGTTCTCGGTGGACATGATGGAGAAGCGCACCGTCCCCGGCGGCGGGCCCTCGGGCGCATTGGGCTGGCAGGCGGCCAGGACGAGACCGGCGAGGAGAAGGGCGAGGCGGTGGACGGACATGGGCGGGCTCCGGCGCCGGAGGCTTTGGGGGCGCTGTGGGGCGACTTCATGCCCGTTTCGGCGCGCTCCGCAAGGCGCCGCCGGCGCGCTGCGGGCTTGAGGCCGCCGCCAAGGAAGGCTAACGCCCCTTCATGCCCCTTCCCACCGACCTGTCCCGGCTTGCCCTGCCCGCCCGTGAGGCCCGCTCCTGGCCCTTCGAGCAGGCCCGCCTCCTGCTTGACCGGGTCCTGCGCCTGCGCCTCGACGACACCGGCCGCGACCTGGCCGCCGCCCTCCTGGCCCAGGGCCGCCCGGATGAGGCCGTCACCGCCCTGCCCGCCCTGCGCGAGCCCGTCATCTTCCAGTGCGGCTACGGCGCCTCGGGCCTGCCGCACATGGGCACCTTCGGCGAGGCGGCCCGGCCGACCATGGTGCGTACCGCCTTCCGCGCCCTGACGGGCGAGGCCATCCCCACCCGGCTGATCGTCTTCTCCGACGACATGGACGGCTTCCGGAAGATCCCCGACAACGTCCCCAACCGCGAGGCGCTGGAGCTCGACCGCGACAAGCCGGTGACCAGCGTCCGCGACCCCTTCGGCCTCTACGAGAGCTTCGGGGCCCACAACAACGCCCGCCTGCGCGCCTTTCTCGACGGCTTTGGCTTCGACTACGACTTCATGTCCTCCACCGAGACCTACCGGTCCGGGCGGCTGGATGCCGTGCTCCTGAAGGTTCTGGAGCGCTTCGACGCCATCCAGGGGGTCATGCTGCCCACCCTGGGCGAGGAGCGCCGGGCCACCTATTCGCCCTTCCTGCCCATCAGCCCCAGGACCGGCCGGGTCCTGCAGGTTCCCACCCTGGAGCGCAATGTCGAGGCCGGGACCATCGTCTTCCGGGACGAGGACGGGACCCTGACCGAGACACCAGTCACCGGCGGCCACGTGAAGCTGCAGTGGCGGCCCGACTGGGCGGCCCGCTGGGTGGCCCTGGGGGTCGACTACGAGATGTCCGGCAAGGACCTGGTGGACTCCGTGAGGGTGTCGAACCGGCTGGCGAAGATCCTCGGCGGCGAGCCCCCCGAGGCCTTCCACTACGAACTCTTCATGGACGAGAACAACCAGAAGATCTCCAAGTCCAAGGGCAATGGCCTGACCATGGAGGAGTGGCTGCGCTACGGCGCGCCCGAGAGCCTCGCCTACTACATGTACCAGTCGCCCAAGTCGGCCAAGCGGCTCTATTTCGACGTCATCCCCAAGGCGACGGACGAGTACCTACAGCAGCTGGACGCCTACAACCGGGTCCGCGCCGAGGCCAATGCGCCGGCCATCGACAACCCCGCCTGGCACGTCCACACCGGCGCGCCGCCGGCGGCGGGCTCGCCCCTGTCCTTCTCCCTGCTCCTGAACCTGGTGTCGGCGGCCGACGCCTCGACCAAGGAGATCCTGTGGGGCTTCATCGCCCGCTACATGCCCGGCGCCGACGCCGCCAGCCAGCCCCTGCTGGACCGACTGGCCGACAATGCGATCCACTACTACGAGGACTTCGTGAAGCCCTCGAAGCGGTTCCGGGTGCCGGATGACCGGGAGCGGGCCGCCATGGTCGACCTCGCCGCACGGCTGCGCGCCCTGCCCGCCGGCTGCCAGGACGCCGAGCTCATCCAGGCCGAGGTCTACGAGGCGGGCAAGGCGGCGGGCTTCGAGCCCCTGCGCCTGTGGTTCAGCGCCCTCTACGAGGTCCTGCTCGGCCAGAGCCAGGGTCCGCGCTTCGGCTCCTTCGCGGCCATCTTCGGCCTCGACCGGACGGTGGACCTGATCGAGCGCGCCCTCGCCGGCGAACTGGCCCGCTAGGACGACGTCAGGGCTTGCGCGCCACGCCCTCGCGGCGGGGATCGGCGCCGCCGGACAGGCCCTGGGGCGTCACCATCACCCCGTGCAGGCCCGAGCCCTCGGCACCGCCGGAGCCCACCAGCACCACGCCGCGGGCCGCGAGGCCCTCCGCCACGCCAGGGGCGAACTTGGCCGGCTCCGACAGGTAGGGCGCGCCCCGGGCGATGAGGTTGGGCAGGGCCACGGCCTCCTGCATGGAGAGCTTCCAGTCCAGCACACCCACCAGGGCCTTGAGGTTGTATGCCAGGATGGAGTTGCCCCCCGGCGAGCCGACGGCGGCCACGAACCGGCCCCTGCGGTCCAGCACCACGGCCGGGGCCATGGACGAGCGCGGCCGCTTGCCGGGCGCTACCGCATTGGCGGCAGGAACCCCGTCCTTCTCGGTGGGCGAGAAGGAAAAGTCGGTGAGCTGGTTGTTCAGGAAGAAGCCGTGGACCATCCGGCCGGAGCCGAACAGGCTCTCCACCGTGGTGGTCATGGAGACGACATTGCCATTGCCGTCGACGATGACGAAGTGGGTGGTGCCGCCGGGCTCCTGGGTGGCGTCGGGGGCGCGGGGGCCGGCCCCGCGGGGCTTGCCGGGCGGCGGCGGCGCGCCGGCGACCTGCGGCGGGATCAGGGCCGCCCGGGCCTTGAGGTAGGCCGGGTCCAAAAGGCCCTTCACCGGCACGTCGACAAAGTCCGGATCACCGAAATAGCGGTCGCGGTCGGCGTACATCAGCCGGCTGGCCTGGGAGAAGAGGTACCAGCCCTGCACCGTGTCCGGGCCGTGGGCGGCGATGTCGGTGTTGGCCAGTATGCCCAGGCCCATCAGCACGGCGGGGCCGCCCGAGGGCGCCGGCGGCACGCAGACCACATAGACCCGGTAGGGCCGGCAGACCGGGTCGGAGACCTTGGGCTTGTAGGCCTTCAGGTCGGCGAGCGTCAGGGTTCCCGGCAGGTCGCCCTCGGTCGTGCGCCGCACGATGGCCTCGGCGATCTCGCCCTCCAGCAGGGCGGCAGGCCCCTCGGCGGCGATCTTGCGCAGGGTGGCGGCATAGGCCGGGTTCTTCAGGGTGTCGCCGGCCTGGATCAGCTGGCCGTCAGGCTTGGTGAAATAGGCCACGGCGTCGGGCTGCTTGGCCTGGGGCGCGCGGGAGGCGGCCAGGGCGGCCAGTCGCGGGGTGACGGCAAAACCCTGGTCGGCCAGGGCTTCGGCCTCGGTGAAGAGGTCCTTCCAGGCCAGGCGCCCGTGGGCCTTCTGGGCCATGTGCAGCATGGCCACGGCGCCGGGCACGCCGGTGGACCGTCCGCTGGTCACGGCGGCAATGAAGGACAGGGGCTTGCCGTCCGGGCCCAGGAACATGTCGGGCGAGGCGCCCATGGGCGCGGTCTCACGGCCATTGTAGGTGGTGATCTTGCGGGTCTTCGCATCGTAGTAGGTCATGAAGGCCCCGCCGCCGATGCCCGAGCTCTGTGGCTCCACCAGACCCAGGGCCGACTGCACCGCGACCGCCGCGTCCACCGCCGAGCCGCCGCGCCTCAGGACCGAGACGCCCGCCTCCACCGCCAGGGGATGGGCGGCGGCGACCATGCCGGTCTCCTTGACCTGAGCGGCTGACGCGGCCGCCGGGGCCGTCCCCTCCCGCGCCAGTACTGGCGATGCGGGCAGGGCCAGGGCCAGGACGGCGGCGGAGAGAAGGGCCGACTTCAGCAGGGGGAAGGAACGCATGGGAGCCTCACGACGCAGGAACCCTTCGACCTATAGACCCGCCCGTTTGGACAAGGAACGCCTTCGGCGTAGAAGGTCAGCATCACCGAGAGGGATGCCCTTATGCTCCGAAGCGCCGTCGTCGCCACGCTTGTCTTCTGGTCACTGTCCTCCGACGCCAGGGCGTCAGACCCCGCCGGAGCGTCTGCTGGCCCGCTCCAGGCCCACATCAACCAGGCCCTCCAGTCCCCGACCGACGTCCCGTTCCGCGCGGCGGAAACCGACCTCAACGGCGACGGCCAGGATGAGGTGGTCGTCCACGTTACGAGCCGCGATTACTGCGGCAGCGGCGGATGCGTGACGCTCGTGCTCCAGCGGACGGGCCAGGGCTACCGCACCGTGATGCGCGCCTCGGTCACCCGCCCGCCCATCCGCGTCCTGGAGACCCGGCATCAGGGCTGGAAGGACATCGGCGTCACGGTTTCGGGGGGCGGTGCAGGCCCGGCCTACGAGGCCGCCCTGGCCTTCGACGGCCGCCGCTATCCCTCCAACCCCACGACGCCGCCTGCCCGCCCGGTAAAGGACGCCGCCGGCGTCACCCTGATCGCGGAATGAGTGACACCGCCTCCAAGGGCGGCGCCGGCCCGGCGCCCGGCCCCCGCAACCTCATCACCGACGTGCCCGGCCTGTTGGTGGGCCAGGCGCAGGACGCTGCCGTGCGCACCGGTGTGACGGTGATCCTGCCCGACGACCGGGCGGTCTGTGCCGTGGATGTGCGCGGCGGCGGCCCCGGCACCCGGGAGACCGACGCCCTGGCGCCCGAGAACCTGGTGGAGGCGGTGGACGCCGTGGTCCTGTCCGGCGGCTCGGTCTGGGGCCTGGCCGCTGCTGATGGCGCCGTGGCCTGGCTGGGCGCCCGGGGCCGGGGCTTTCGCCTCGCCAACCGGCCCGGCGTTCCACCCTCGCCGGTCGTGCCTGCGGCCATCCTCTTCGACCTCGCCAATGGGGGCGACAAGGCCTGGGGCGAGGATCCGCCCTATCGCGAACTGGGGCGCCGGGCCTGTGCCGCCGCCAGCCTCGATGCCGACCTCGGCACGGCCGGCGCGGGATATGGCGCGGCGGCGGGGGGCCTTAAGGGCGGGACCGGCTCGGCCTCGATTCTCTCCGCCGATGGCGCCATGGGAGCCCTGGTCTGCGTCAACAGTTGGGGCTCGGTCACCGCCCCGGACGGCCGCACCTTCTGGGCCACCCCCTTCGAAATCGACGGCGAGTTCGGGGGCCTGCCCCTCGACGGCCTGCGCGCCGGCCCCGGCCAGTGGGGCCCGTCCAAGGCCCCGCCCCCGGCGGGCGCCCGCCAGAACACCACCATCGCCTGCGTGGCCACCGACGTGGCCCTCACCCCGGCCCAGGCCAGGCGCCTGGCCATCATGGCCCAGGACGGCCTGGCCCGCGCCATCCGCCCCGTCCACGCCCCCTTCGACGGCGACGTGGTCTTCGCCCTGTCCACGGCCCGTCGCCCCCTAGAGGGCGGAGACGCCGCCCTCGCCCGCCTGGGCGCCCTGGCCGCCGACACCCTGGCCCGGGCCATCGCCCGGGGCGTCTACGAGGCGAGCCCCTGGCCCGACGCCCGCCCCGGCGAGGCCCCCCCCGCCTGGCGCGACCGCCGCTGAACCGCCGAGGAATCTCCCGCCCCCCGCTTGCGCTTTTCCGCCCGTGCGACTAGGTTCCGCGCCCTCGCCACAAGGCGGTGCGCGCCCGTAGCTCAGCTGGATAGAGCCTCAGACTACGAATCTGAGGGTCGGACGTTCGAATCGTTCCGGGCGCGCCATTTCGGTTTAAAATCGAGAACTGCCGACAGAGGGGGCTTCAAGGCCAGAACGCGACGTGAGTGTTCGTAGCAGTTCGGTTGGCGGGTAGGCAAAAGCAGATCTCTCGAACCGTAAGAGTTTGCATAGCCCCGCCTAGCCATTGAGCCTTTAATTAAAAGCGGGCTGGAGGAAATTCAGGCAATTCTGCCGAGTTTTTGAATCATTGTATTAGGCGTCGATCGCGATCAGTTCCTTCGGTGCTGTCAGTACGCCGTTCTCGACGACAAGTACGCGATCAGCTCGCCTTAGCAATGCAGGTCTGTGGGCTACGATAATCCGTGTGATCGGAATTTGCGCGACCAGTTCAGCTATGAGTTCTTCAGTTGCAACGTCCAGATTGGCGGTGCCTTCGTCTAGGACCAGGATGCGTGGCTGTCGATAAAGGGCGCGGGCTAGCAATACCCGTTGCTTCTGGCCGCCTGAGAGGGTGGAGCCCATGTCGCCGACCAACGACAGATACTGCATAGGCATCCGGCTGATGTCCTCATGCACTTGTGCGGCCATGGCAGCGCCTTGGACCCGCGCCATATCAAGATCCGGGTCGAAGAAAGCTATGTTGTCAGCAATGGTGCCCGACAATAGCCGATCGTCTTGGGCTACGACCCCAACCTGTTCCCGCCAAGACCTCCACAGGTCGGGCGTTGCGGTATGGCCGTCAAGGGTGATCATGCCGCCTGTCGGTTGACGCAGACCCAGCATCAGCTTCAGCAAGGTTGTCTTGCCCCCCCCGGAGGCTCCGGTAATGGCCAGGAATTCTCCGGGCTGAACTTCGAGATTCAACCCATGAAGGATAGCTCGGTCGGCGGCACCATATTGGAAGTCGATGTCCCTGAGACTCATAGCCCCGCGCACGTCAAGGCGGGGCGGCGTGCTGGTCGACGACGTCTCGACCTCGGCAGTGACGATGTCGGCCAGCCGATCGAGGTGCAGCTCCAGGAATCTGAACTGAATGGCTTGATTGATCAATGCGTTCGCTCGGTCCGTAAAGGTCTGGCGGAACGACAGGAAGGCGAACAACATACCGACCGAGAAGCCGTCGCCCGCCAGGATCGTCCGAGCACCTAGGTAGATGACGATTACTGACTGCAGACCTGTCACCAACCCTTGAATGAAGGACATGGAAATCTGGAGCTTGCCCACGGTGATGTCGGCATTGACGGCATTGGCGTAAAGATTGCGCCAGGCGCTTTCGCGCTCGACTTCGCGGCCCATGACCTTGATCGTCGTGGCGGCACGGACCGTCTCCATAATGTGGGACTGTTCGCGCGCGGACTCGATGATCTGTTCTTCGGTCCGGGCCTTCAGCGCCGGGTACACGGCGAAGGCCAGAGCCAGGTTTACCGCCACGGCCCCAACGACGACCGCCGTTAGCGTCGGCGAGTACAACAGTAGGATAACGACCGCCACGATCGCCATCAGCCCGTCGATGATGGCCGCAATGACGCCGCGGGTCAGAACGTCCTGGATCGCTGAGGCCGAACCGAAGCGTGAGAGAATGTCACCGACATGGCGCTTCTCAAACCATTCGCTGGGCAGGCGAATCATGTGCCGCACCAGGTTACCAACCATCTGAAAGCTCAGCATCTGGCCGAACACCTGCAAGGCCCAGGCCCTTAAGGCCTCGATCGTCGCCTGGATGATAACCAAGGCACCGAAACCGATCGCCAGCACGGTTAACAGGTTACGATCAGCGCGGAAAATCGCCTCATCCACCACCAACTGCATCTGAAACGGCATGGCGAAAGCCGCGACCTGAAGTGCCAGCGACAAGCCCAGGATCTGGAAGAAGGCGGGCCAGAAGCCGACCATGCGGGACCACAGGCTGGTCAGCTTGATTGGGGCGCGGGCGGTAACCTTCTCGAAGGTGTCGGACGGGCTCAACTCCAGCGCCACACCCGTAAAATGCTTCGACAGATCGTCCAGGGTATAGGTACGAGCACCTAGGGCCGGGTCGTGGATCACGGCCTTGCCATTTGCGACCGACTTCAGGACGACGAAATGGTTCAGGTCCCAGTGCAGGATCGCGGGCAGTCGCACCCTGGGTAGCGCCGACAACTCGACCCGAAGGGCACGGGGCGCAAGCCCCAGGCTGTCGGCGAACCCCATAATGCTGCGCAATGTCGCGCCGGACATCGACAGGGTGAACCGTTGGCGTAGACCATTTAGATCGACATCATGGCCATGATACCGGGCGATCATGGCCATACAGGCGAGACCACATTCGGCAGCCTCGGCCGCTTGGATGATAGGCAGCCGTCGGCGTCGGGCAAAGTTCAGTTCTGATGGGATTTTCATCAACGGTTCCCGGCAGCGTACAGCGGGTCCAGCAACCATTCCAGCAACGACCGTCGGTCAATGACTACATCGGCGCTCAACAGCATGCCAGGCTGAAGCGGCAGGGTCTCGCCATAGGCTTCGACGCTGTCTTTGGCCAGTTTGACCCGGACGCGGAACACCGGCTCTTGGACCTGAAGACCGGGGATTGAGACTTCGGCCGGGGCCAGCACCGTGCGGGAAACCGAGGTCACGACGCCCTGGCCTGTCCCGAACTTCTGATGCGGGAAGGCCTGGTAGAGTAGGCGCACCTCCTGGCCCTCGCGCACGAAGCCGGCGGCCCTTGAGGGGGCATAGAGCTCAGCCTCAAGGGCGGACGCTCCAGCGGTCAGGACGGCGACGGCAGCCCCGGGGGCAACGGTCTGGCCCGCTTGGACCGGTAGAGCCGCCACCCGGCCCGCCACGGTGGCGACAACCACATAGCGGCCTTGGGCTTCGGTCTGGGTCGCCTGCTGGTCCAAACCGGCCCGGGTCGAAGCCGCCTCAGCACGCACGGTCTGAAGGTCGATCGGGATCGCAGCCAGGCGAGCATTCACCTCCCCAATCTCACGCTCGTAACCCAGCGCCTGCGACGACAGGGTCGAGGCCTCCTGCTGCACCAAAAGTTCGGCGGATCGGCGGGCCTCCAGTTCGCGACGCGGCAGGAAACCCTGGGCCACCATGGTCTCGGCGCGCGTGACTTCAGCGCGTGCCAAAGCCAGCCGTTCCCCCTGCAGACCAATCCTGCGGCGAGTTTCTGCCAATTCCCGGCTAATGGCAGCACGACGAGCGATCATCTGACGCTGCTCCGCACCCAGTGCGGCCTGGGCGGCGGCGGCGCGCGACTGGGCCGCCGCGCCCTGCGCATCAAGGCTTCGGGAAAGCGCCGCAAAACTGTCGCCGCCTTCCAGCGCCGAGGATAGGTTCAAGGTTGCAATGGGTTGCCCGACGACGACCCGATCGCCTTCACGCACATGCACTGTGGATACGATCCCGCCCTGGCGCGCGGCCAGCCGGATCATCCCGGCTTGAGGCGTCAGCCAACCCACGACGGTCTCCTTGCGGGCATAAGAGGCTGTGGCCGCGAACGATGCCCCGCCGATCACGACCGCAAACATCAGCCCGGCGAGGAGCCGAGACGAAAGGGAGGACGCCAGCACCACTTCGCCTGCGAGGCGGCGTGTGGCGTGGGTGATGGCTTCCTTACGAAAAAGACTGTGCACTGACGTTGTCAGACCTATGTTGCTGAAGTTTTATACTTCGCGATGTTGACAGCATCGAAAGTGGGAAGCAACACTGGACCCCGGCTCCGGCTCGTATGGACTTTACAACCTAGGAGGAAGGAATGGCGGCTTTGGATGTCGGCGTATATGACAATTTTGTTTCAGACACGCTTCAATCAGAGATGAGTGATCTGCGCGTTTTAGGCGACAACGAAGTTGAGTTGGTAAACGGGCAATTTTTACTACCAGGCGCTGGAGCAGTTGTTATTGGTGGGCTTGCCGTTGCTGCTGCAGCTGCCGTGATTGGATTTGGAATCGGTTACTGGATGAACCGGGATCCTCAACCCCCTCCGCCGCCGGAGCCCCCCGCCCCACCCAGGCCTCCAGCTCCATACTCCGGCTACTGGTAACTCTATATGACTCAGCCGCGCTATAGCGTGGGGCTCTGACCCCGCCGCAGCGGGCTTGGATTCTATGAGCAAACTCGACAGTCGTAAGTAACAAACCTTCTGAAAGGATCAAGAAATGAACAGTGCGACAGCAGATATTCGTGAGATGACTCACGAGGAGATTTCAGATGTGAACGGGGGGGTCGTGGCTGAGATCTTTACAGGTGCAGTCATCCTCGGAGCTATCTACTTTGGTTTTAAAACTGGTTATGATGCTGGGAGAGATTGTGCCCTAAATCACAACCGTCAAGACGACAGAAAAAGGGGTTGCGTGGGTAAGTAAACGAGGAAAATCATATTCAGGGAGTGCAGGGTTGGGAAACTCCACTGAAATAGAGACATAGGTTTAGCGAAAAGGGAGGTCTGTTCAAAATGACAGATCTCCCACTTTTTCTGAGTTTCACGGGCGCCATCCCCTGGCGGCCACCGGTGCCGAGGCAGGGCAAACTCCGGACCGGCCCGCTAGCGCTTTTTCACCCTTACGGCGAGGTACTGCGCCCTCGCCGTAAGGCGGTGCGCGCCCGTAGCTCAGCTGGATAGAGCATCAGACTACGAATCTGAGGGTCGGACGTTCGAATCGTTCCGGGCGCGCCATTTTCTCTTCTCACCCCTCCCGCAAGAACCGCCACGTCATCATCAGCCTCGGCGCCGGTGACGCGTTCGGCGAAGCCGTGTGCAGGGCCCGCATGTCCATCAGCCAGAGGTCACCGGGGGTGCCGGTCAGCTCCACCACCTCGATGGGAACGCCGTCCACCTCGCCCAGGGGGCCAGGGGCGGCGGGGCGGTCGGGGTGGGCGGGGTCCATCAGGCGGGCGAAGGGCGGCAGGGCGCGCAGGCGGGCCTTGATGTCCTTCGACCTCAACTCGCCCTGGTCATTGAGCAGGCGGTGCGAGCCGGCGGCGACGAGGGTTCCGCCGGCGCCCGGGGTGACGGGCGAAAGGAAGCTGAAGACCTGGACCCCGGGGCAGCCAGCCTGAGACGTGCGGGGGACGTCGGTGTGCCAGAGGATGGCGGGCAGGCTCCAGGCCGGGGCGTTGGGCAGGGTCCAGAGGAGCTGGGGTCGGCTGAGGCCGCCGGCGGTTCCCATCCTCGCCCCTGCCAGCGCATCGAGGCCGGCGATGAGCCCGGCGGGGACCAGGGTCTCCAGCAGGTTGGCCAGCCGGCGGTCCTTGAAGGCAGCCGGCGCCTTGCCGAGGGCGGGCCAGCGCGGCCTGTCGGCGCCCGCCAGGGTCCAGCCCTCGCCCTCGGTCCAGAGCCCCGCGCGCGACAGGAAATCAAAGACCGCGCTCCGGGCGGCGGCCAGGCCCGCGGGATCGGCGGCGTCGGGAAGGCGCAGGAGACCGCGGTCGCGGAAGACGGCGACGTCGGCGTCGGAGATCATGGGGCCGCCGCGCCCGGGGGACGGCGGAAGGTTTCCCTGCACATGGGAAGAGCCTAGACCCGTCGCGACCGCAGGGCCATCAGGGCCGGAGGAGACAAACGCCATGACAGACGCGCAGGTTCTGGAGGTGCTGGCGGCCTGCGCGGCGCAGGGGCTGCCCGTCTGGGTGGACGGCGGCTGGGCGGTGGATGCGGTCCTCGGTCGCCAGACCCGGCCGCACGAGGACCTCGACCTGGCGGCGCGGGTGGAAGACGGGCCGGCGCTGGAGGCCCTGCTGGCCGGCCTCGGCCTGGTCCGGCAGGCGGGGGGGCCGGCCTGGAACCCTGTCTACAGCGACGGCGGGGGCCGGCGCGTCGACCTGCACCTCTTTCGAATGGACGCGGAGGGACGCGGGGTGATGGACCCTGACGATCCGGCTGTGGCCTATCCCGCGGGGTCCTTCGACGGTCGTGGCGCCATCGCCGGGCGGGCCGTGGACTGCCTGCCCGCCGACATCCTCTGGCGGCTGAAGACCGGCTATCCGCCCCGGGACCGGGACCTTCTGGACCTCGCCGCCCTGGCGGCCGCCTTCGGCTTTTCCCGGGGCCCTTGAAGCCTCCCGCCTCTTCGGGGAAGTCCGACACGACCGCCACATCCACCGCTGCGCGTGAACGCCGGGGGAGGCGGAGTTGACCGGGTTCATGGGCCACTGAGCCCCACGTCCGGGCGCCGGATCGCTCTTTTTTCACGCCTTTTTCCCGCAGGCGGGCTGCCCGCGCTCACGGTGGCCGGACTGAGGCCCGGCAAAAGCCTCCACGTGAAATGTCGTCGGGTCCAGTCCGGCGGCCACCAGCGGCCGGGGGCCAGGTCATGTCGACGATCCGGATAGAATCTCTGACGGCAAGGATCGCCATCTTTCCGACGGGTGAGCGGATGGTGATCGTCAAGGCGGTGTGCTGGGGGCCGGCCGACCTCTGCGCCGTCTCCAGCCTGAGACCGCGCCAGCATATCGCAGCGCCGGCAGACGGCATGTGGAACCTCGACCTTTTCACCAACCTGAAGGTCCGGGGTCTTGCGGCCTATGAGCGCCGGGAACTCTTCTTTACGGGCGAGGCGGACTGGTGTCAGGGCGTGCGCCTGCATGGGGAAGGGGTGGTCCTTGAGCACAGGCTGGCCCGGCATGAAGTCCTGGACCGCCGGCCCGCCGCGCCCCCGGCGGCAAGGCCGAAGCCGCCGCAGGCCCGCCGGGCGGTGGCTCTCCGTTCTCCCTGGTTCGACCCCGACCGCCCACCGATGATCATCCCGGCCGGGCGACCTGTGCCCCGGGCGCCGCGGCGCTGCTGGCTACATCTCTATCCTGAGCCGGCTGTGGCTTGAGGCGGCCGGGACCTGATCATGCGCAAGCTCTCCATCGAGACCGCGACCCTTCGAATCGCCACCTTCGCCTCCGGCGGCCGGCTGCTCACCCTGACCGCCCTCTGCTTCGGGCCGACCGGGGCCTTTGAAACCGCCCGGCTGGTCCCGAGGCGGCACGAGACGGTGCCCGAGGACGGGCTCTGGGACTTCGACCTGGTCTGTGCGCCCGGGACCGATCCGGCGGGCGCACCTTCCTGGCGGAACCTGGCCTTTACTGGCGCGGCCGGCTGGTGCGAGGGCGTTCGCCTTCACAGCCCGGGTGGCGTGCTCGAGTACAGGCTGCAGCGGGGGGCGTGGATCGGCCCCGCCCCCGCCGCACCGGGGATAACCGGATCTTCGGCCTCCCGGGTCCAGCCCCTGCGCCCGGAGGCCGTGCGCCGGCCGCCTGAGCCCCTGCGCCGCTTGCTGGATGCCGTGGCCGGCGCGCTGGTCGCACTGGGGCTATCGATGCTGCCCCTGGCCGTGCCAGCCGTGGCGGGAGAACGCCCGGCGGCCTCCGTAGCCTCCCGGTAACCCACCGGCTGCCCTTGCGTCGGGGGGACGGCTTGGCTTCAGCCTGCTCCCTACGCACCGGAGGCGCCCATGCCCCGACTCAAGCTGAATGATGAACGCCACAGGGTCACCCGGGTCGGATGGCTGAGGGCCGCGGTCCTGGGTGCCAATGACGGTATCGTCTCCACCGCCAGCCTGATCGTCGGGGTCGCGGCCGCCTCGTCCGGACGCTCCGAGGTCCTCGTCGCCGGGGTGGCGGGGCTGGTCGCCGGCGCCATGTCCATGGCGGCGGGAGAATATGTCTCGGTGAGCTCCCAGTCCGACACCGAGAGCGCCGACCTTGCGCGGGAAAAGGGCGAACTGGCGACCCAGCCGGATTCCGAACTGGAGGAGCTTGCCGGCGTCTACCGCAGCCGGGGCCTCGATGCGGAGACCGCCCGCAAGACGGCCGAGCAGCTCATGGCCCACGACGCCCTGGGCGCCCACGCCCGGGACGAACTCGGCATTTCCGACATCACCGCCGCCCGCCCGGTACAGGCTGCCCTGACCTCGGCCGCCACCTTTACAGTGGGGGCGGCGGCGCCCCTCATCCTCGCCGCGGTCTCGCCCCTCGGGGCCTTGCCTGGGATCGTCTCGGCCGGATCCCTGGCCGGGCTTGCCGTCCTCGGTGCGGTGGGGGCCCAGGCCGGCGGCGCGCCTCCGCTCAAGGCCGCAGCGCGGGTCACCTTCTGGGGCGCCCTGGCCATGGCCCTGACGGCCGGCATTGGCCGGCTGGTGGGCGCGGCGGTCTAGGGGAGTCTGTCTGGAAGGTCCTTTCGCAGGGCTCTGCAATTGGAACAATCCGGGACGATCCCGTACGGATCCGGCTTTTTGCTCCGGTGCCTACGCCATCGTGTAAACCCTGATGACTTTCCGCGAGCCCCGTCCGTCTGCCTGCGGACAAAGCCGCCGGGCGGATACGCGACAATGGGAGGACTTCCTTAAGCCTGTTTGCTCACGCTCGTTTAAGCGTGTTTCCAAACCCTCGATTAAGGGCCTCGGGGTTACCCATGTCCCGTCAAGAGACAGGGAACAGCGCTCATGTCACGTCACAGCAATATCCATGCCAAGGCGAGCCCCCGGGCCGCCGCCATGTACCGGAACGGGAGCCTGGCTCTCGCGCTCCTCACCTTCATCGTGCTTCTGGCCGGAGCCCCCGCCCAGGCGGCGGCCTATGCGCCCTTCGCCGGCAAGGCCATGCAAACGGCAGCCTCCACGGGCACCGACCGCCTGTCGACTGGAAACGTCCGGGCCGAGGATCGGCGGGTCACCCGCACGTACCGCAATACCTACGGGTCCACCCAGCGCGCCACATCCCACAGGTTCTTCGGAACCCGCCTCGTCCTGGCCCCGCATCGCATGGCCTCGACCTCGGCGCGTCTTGGCGGCACGGAAACCCGGGTTCTAGTGCCGGTCAGCTGGAGCGGTGCCGCTGCGCAGACCGCAGACTCCAATCCCTTCGCCCTCGTTGGCAACCGCACCGGGCTGGTGAGCGCCACCCAGGCGGAAGTCCGGGACGGCCAGGTCTGGCTCACGGACCGCGGTGACGTCGAGGTCGCGGAAAGTGGCGGATTCAGCCGCAGGGCTGCCCCCTGAGGACCCGGGCCTGAAAACCCGGATTTGATCCAAAGTATGCTTTCTTCATGCTCTCCTGATAGCTGGCGTCCTGCAAACCTCACGGTGCGTTCACGCCAAAGCTTCAATGTGGCCACTCACGCCAGGGCGGCGACCAGGGAAGCGGGAGACAGGGATATGAAGTCCCAGAACACGCGGTCAGGCGATCCCCACCGCAAGCGCCGGGACCGCTGGTCAGGCGCGGTCTCAGGTTTCTGGATTGGCCTTCTGGCCGCAGGTGCCTTGGCGACGGGACCCCAGGCCGCAGCCGCGCCCCCGACGGCGATGCCGAAGTCGGCTCCCCTTCCTGCCGCCCCCTTCGCCTACCAGCCGGCCATGAATTCCGATGGCATGCTCCGGACGGTCCCCAGCAGTTCCAAGCCGGGCCAGATCGTCGGGGAAGACCTCTTCGCCCACTCGGGAAACCGGACTGGTCTGAGCAGTGCGGTGGGCGTCGAGACCCGGGGCGCAGACCTCTGGCTTGCAGCGCCCGCCCGGGAAGTCCCACCCCCCAGGAGAGAGGTGGCACCTGCCGCTTCCCAAGGATCGCCGTCCTCTATAACTTTCCGGTGAACCGTCTCCACCGGGGATCCCATGACCTTCCGTAGCGTCATCGCTCTTGCCTTCCTGGCCCTCTGCCTTCCCGCCCCATTGCGCGCGGCGACCGCTGAGACGCCGCCTAGCCTAAGGGCCCGGGACTTTGCCCGGGAGCCCGCAATCCCGGGCCTCTCCATCTCGCCCAGCGGCAAGAACCAGGTGGGCTTTGCCTCCCCTGAGGGCGACTCCCCGAGAGCGTTAATGTGGCCTTGGATTGGCGGCCTCTAGGGGAAGAGGGTGGCAGGACCGGACCTTTCAGACCTCTCCCTGTTGCGCGAAGCCGCCTGGATCGGCGGGGTCGAGCGGACCGGTGCGGCGTGGATTCCCGTGACCAACCCGGCCACCGGCGTCCGACTCGGGCGTATTCCGGACCTCGGTGCCGAAGCCGCGCTTGAGGCCGTCGCTGCAGCCCGGGACGCCCTACCGGCCTGGCGGGGCCTGACCGCGAAGGCGCGGTCGGTCATCCTGCGGCGCTGGTATGACCGGGTCCTGGATGCCCGGTCGGACCTGGCCCGCCTGCTGACCGCCGAACAGGGCAAGCCCCTGGCCGAGGCCGAGGGCGAGATCGCCTATGCCGCCGCCTTCATCGAGTGGTTCGCCGAAGAGGCCCGGCGGGCCTATGGCGACGTCATCCCCGGGCACCAGGCCGACCGGCGGCTGCTGGTGCTGAAGCAGGCGGTCGGGGTGGTCGCCGCCGTCACGCCCTGGAACTTCCCTGCCGCCATGGTCACGCGGAAGGTCGCGCCCGCCCTGGCCGCCGGCTGCACAGTCGTGCTCAAGCCCTCTGAGCTGACCCCCTTCACCGCCCTGGCCCTGGCGCGACTGGCGGCGGAGGCGGGTGTCCCCGCCGGGGTCTTCAACGTCGTCACCGGAGCACCGGCCCCCATCGGCGAGGTGCTGACCGGATCCCCCGACGTGGCCAAGTTCACGTTCACGGGTTCCACCGCAGTGGGAAAGCGGCTGGCCGCAGCCTGCATGGGCACGGTCAAGCGGGTCTCCCTGGAACTGGGCGGCAACGCTCCCTTCATCGTCTTCGACGACGCCGACCTCGAGGCGGCGGTCGAGGGCCTGATGGCCTCGAAGTTCCGAAACACCGGCCAGACCTGCGTCTGCGCCAACCGGATCTATGTCCAGTCCGGCGTCTACGACGCCTTCGCCCAGGCCCTGACGGCGCGGGCGGAGGCCCTGAGGGTGGGCGACGGCCTGGCAGGCCCCACCGACCAGGGGCCCCTGATCAACACCGCCGCCCTGGATAAGGTCGAGCGGCATGTGGCGGACGCCCTCGAGGGGGGCGCCAGGGTCCTGACCGGCGCCCATCGTCTGCCCGGCGAGGGCCGCTTCTATGCGCCCACCGTCCTGTCTGGCGTGCGCGGGGACGCTCTGGTCAACCGCGAGGAGACCTTCGGGCCTGTCGCGGGCCTTGTGAGGTTCACGACCGAGGCCGAGGTCCTGTCCCTGGCCAACGCCACCCGGTCCGGGCTGGCGGCCTACGTCTTCACCCGCGACGCCGCCCGCACCTGGCGGATGAGCGAGGGGATCGAGGCCGGGATGGTCGGGGTCAATACCGGCCTGATCTCTACAGAGGTCGCGCCCTTCGGCGGGGTCAAGGAATCCGGCCTGGGCCGCGAGGGCTCGCGCTACGGGCTCGACGAATACCTCGAAACTAAGTTGGTCTGCCTTGCGGTCTGACCGCGGCCGACCGGTCATGCCAAAGGGAAGGAACCCAAAAGGGTGAAGCCAGGGTCCAGGCTCGCAATCTACCATCCGCCAGGAAGGATCGGCCCGAAGGCCAATCCCTTCGGCAAGGACGTGGCGAACCTGCAGCTCTACCGGGCCCTCGCCCGGCATGGCGGCTATGCCCGGGTTGACCTGCTCTCCAACCTGCCCGTCGCCGACGCCGATGTTGCGGAGGACCTTTTCCCGGACGCGCGGCCGCCCTGCCAGGTGGCGGGGGGCAGCGTCCTCTCCGTCGAGGCGCCGACGGAGGGCGGGATCCTCTTCCGGGGCCAGCCCGACCTCGAGACCCTGGCCTGGATCCGCCGCAAGGCGACAGGCGACCGGGGCTACAGCCTGGCGGGCCTGATCCACACCCTGGCACCGCCGGCCATGCGCCAGATCATCGCCGGGGCCCTGACCTCGCCGGTCCAGCCCTGGGACGCTCTCATCTGCACCTCGCCCTCGGTGCGGGACGCCGTGTCGCGCATGTTCGACGGCTGGGGTGACTTCCTGGGCGAGCGCTTTGGCGGCGAGGCCCGGCCCCGGCCCCAGCTGCCGGTCATCCCCCTGGGAGTCCCGGCCCAGGAGATCCGCGACAAGGCCGACCGCCCCGGCGCCCGGGCCCGGGTTCGCTCGGACCTGGGCATAGAGGCCGACGAGGTCCTTGTGGTCTGGGTCGGGCGCCTGTCCTTCTTCGAGAAGGCCTTTCCCCAGCCCATGTTCCGGGCCGTGGAAGAGGCCGGGCGCCTCGCCGGGAAGCGCATGCACTTCGCCCTGGCCGGCTGGTTCCCGGGTGGCGAGGCCGACCGGGCGCGCTATGAGCAGGCCGCTGCCGCCTACGCGCCCTCCGTCCAGGTGGACTTCCAGGACGGCAACGACCCGGAGGTGGTGGCCGACCTTTGGGCGGCCGGCGACATCTTCCTGTCCCTGGTGGACAACATCCAGGAGACCTTCGGCATCACCCCCCTGGAGGCCATGGCCGCTGGCCTGCCGGTGGTGGCCAGCGACTGGGATGGCTATCGCTTCACCGTGCGGCACGGCGTCGAGGGCTTCCTCATCCCGACACTGGGCGGGCCGCCCGGGGCCCTCGGCGAGGCCCTCTCCGCCCGACACGCCATCGGACTGGATTCCTACCAAAGCTTTGTGGGAGCGGTGGCCCAGCACACCGCCGTCCACGTGGGGCGGGCCGCCGAGGCAGTCGCCGAGCTGACGCGGAACCCGGAGCTCCGCCGTCGCATGGGCGCAGCGGGCCGGGTACGGGTCCGGGAAGCCTTTGACTGGCCTGTCGTGGTGCGCCAGCTGACCGGCCTGTTCGAGGAGCTGGCGGCCCTGCGCGCCGCCACACCGGGCGGCGCGGCGAGCCACAGGCTGCACCCCCTGCGGGGTGATCCCTTCGCCGACTTCGCCGGTTTCGCCACCCATGACCTGGGCCTGGATCGCCGCCTGCGCCTGCGACCCGGTGCCGGCGCGTCAGACCTGACCCGGTCCGAGGGGGTCGAGCTGGACGGCGCCTTCCGCATGTGGCGGGCGGCACCCGAAGAGGCCGGCCGGGTGGTGGCGCTCCTGGCCGGGGCCGGAGAGCTCAGCGTGCGCGACGTCCTGCTCGCCTTCCCCGCAGAGCGCCGGCGGGCCGTCCAGATGAGCCTGGTCTGGCTGGCCAAGATCGGCGTTGTCGACTGGCTTTGAGCTCAGGCCTGAGCGGGCTCCAGCCACAGTTCGCGAATCCGGTCGGCGGCGCGGTCATCCACCCCAAGGTCCGCCAGGTAGGATTCGACCGAGCCCGACCGCTCCCGGATCGCGGCGAAGGCCGCCTGCAGGTAGGCGCCCTCCACACCCAGGAAGGCCCGGACCGCCGTCTCGGAGGGCTGGCGGCCCAGGCTCTGCGTCAGGGCTTCGGTGACCTGGGCCAGGCGGGCCTCGATCCGCGCGGCGCGGTTGGTCAGCTCGAAGTCTGCCGCGGTATCCTCGGGGTGGACCCCCAGCAGATGGTGGGTGAGGGCGGCGAGCAGGCCGGTCCGGTCCTTGCCGGCCGTGCAGTGGATGAGCACCGCCCGGCCCTCGCCCAGGGCCTCGAAATAGCGGCTGAAAAGCTCCTGGTGACGCGGCTCGAAGGGCGCCGTTCGATAATAGTCCAGGAAGAAGGCCCGGGCGCTTTGGGCCGATAGGTCAGTCTCTCTCAGGAAGGCCACGTGGGGCGGCTCGGCCTGGTCGCCGTGGTCGCTGTCGATCACCCGGGCGGCGAAGCCCTCGGGCCGGCGGGAGGGCTGGTTCGCCCTCTCCGTAGGGCGGCGGAGGTCCACGACGGCCGACAGGCCGAGGCTGGCGATGCGCGCCAGGTCCGCGTCGGTGGCACCGCCGTGGTGGGCCGAGCGCCAGAGTCGTCCCCGCACGACCCGGAGGCCGCCGGGCACAGCGTAGCCGCCGTAATCGCGGAAGTTCTCGACGCCCTCGAGGGGCAGGAGACGTTCATCTGGGGTCATGCAGGGCCTTATGGCTGGGATCGGTGACGGTTTCAGCACGGGGTAGGCGACACTCGGCGAGGAAGGCCTCCACCCCCGGGGCAACGGCGGCCAGGCCCTTGTAGTGCCGGAAGTCCTCGGGCGCCGACGCCCAGGCCTGGGCAAACACCGCGGCGGCCTCGGGGTTGGCGGCCAGGGCCCTGAGGGGGGTCAGGTGGATGCGAATGGTGAACAGCAACCCGCCGGTCTGCGGCAGGCGGCGCAAGGTCTGACGTTCACAGCGGATGTAAAGGCCCGCCCCCGGTTGTCGCGGCCTCTGGCGAAGCGCGCGACTGCGGGCCGCCGAAGCCTCCGGGGCGTATAGCCCGCGCCAGGCGACCACCGACCAGTTTCGCCGCTCGACGATGTCCTCCACCGGCAGGTGATCGAATATCCTCCGCACACGGAATAGGAAACGCTCGGCAAAACCGGGAACCGGCCCGTGAAGGGCCTCCAGGGTCTTTCCGAGGGCTTCGTCCGCAGTAAAGAAGGACCCCGCGCTCAGGCTCAGGGCCGAGACCGCCCAGTCGCCGGCCCGCCGCTCCATCAGGACCAGGTCGTCCGGGACCCTTCGGGCGGCGACCAGGAGGGGCGGGCGGAGGTCGGGGCGGGCGCGCAGTCCAAGGGCGCCGGTAACCAGGCCCGCCGCCTCGGCCTGGCCGGGACGCGAACCCTGCGTCTCGCCCCAGACCTTGTCCGGGACGGCGCGGAAGAGGCGGTCCTTGCGCGCCCAGGGCCGCGCCTCGCCACCCTCCAGCCAGGCCTCGGGCGCGATCCGCCTCAGGCCAATGGCGAATCCGGGCGGATCGGCCCAGGGCGGATCGACCAAGCGTGAACCCGGCAGGTGGCTGACGGACGGCGGGAGCATGGGGACGGAGACTAGCACCCTGCGGCATGTTCCCCTCAAGGCGGAAACGCCCTAGCGTGCCCGGCGTCATTTCCGGAGGGAGAAGTATGGGCGTCGAGGCGGTGATCTGGGATTTCGGCGGGGTATTCACCTCCTCGCCCTTCGAGGCCTTCAATCGGTACGAGGCGGAGAAGGGCCTGCCCCGGGACCTGATCCGGACGGTCAATGCCACCAATCCGGACTCCAACGCCTGGGCGCTCTTCGAGCGGGCCGAGGTCGATTCGGCGGGCTTCGACCGGCTGTTCCATGAGGAGAGCGCCGCTCTTGGCCATCCGGTGCCCGGACGCGAGGTCCTGCCCCTGCTGTCGGGCCACCTACGGCCGGCCATGGTCGATGCCCTGCTGGCCTGCAAGGCCCGGTTCAAGGTGGGCTGCATCACCAACAACATGGCCTCCAGCCACTCGCCGGGCTCGGAGTCCACAATGGTGACGGCCATGGGGCGGGTCATGCCGCACTTCCATGCCATCATCGAAAGCTCGAAGGCGGGGGTGCGAAAGCCGGACCCCCGGATCTACCTGATGATGTGCGAGCAGTTGGAGGTCGAACCCGCCGCCTGCATCTACCTCGACGACCTGGGAATCAACTGCAAGCCGGCCGCCGCCCTGGGCATGCGGGCCAT
This sequence comes from Phenylobacterium deserti, assembly GCA_945874825.1. GTDB lineage: Bacteria > Pseudomonadota > Alphaproteobacteria > Caulobacterales > Caulobacteraceae > Phenylobacterium > Phenylobacterium deserti_D. The sequence goes on from CAMCIK010000003.1 coordinate 54,924, forward strand.
CAAGGTGGTCAGCGAGGCCCAGGCCCTGTCCGAGCTTGCCGAGGCCACAGGGCTCACCTTCGGAGGTGCGGCGTGACCTCCCGGGTGCGGATCGGCGCCATCGACGCCCTCGAGAAGCTGCCCCTGTGGGGCGACCTGCCGGGCGACCGGGACGCCATTTCGCGGACCTTTGTCTTCGCGGACTTCAACGCCGCCTTCGCCTTCATGACCCGGGTCGCCCTGAAGGCCGAGCGGATGGATCACCATCCCGAATGGGCGAATGTCTGGAACCGGGTCGAGGTTACCCTCACCACCCATGACGCCGGCGGCGTTACCAGCCTCGACGTCGAACTCGCTGCCTTCATGGACGCCGTGGCGGCCGATCTCGGCGTCAGTTGATCAGGACGTTCAGCAGGACCAGGCGCGCGCCGGGTCCGCCGACATTCAGGTCCACCTGCTTCTGTAGGAGGGGAGCCAGCACGTCGAGATCGGGCGCCTGCCCGGGCGCGAGGTTCGAGGTGTAGAGCGAAAGCTGCCGCGCCATGTCGGACCTGAGCCGAGGCTGGATCTGGCCGATCCGGGCCCGGATCTTGGGGTCCTTCACGTCTACGCCGTTCTCCAGGGAGATCACGCCCCGGGTGCGATTCTGGCGCAGGATGTTGGCCTGGACAAGGGGCAGCCGGATGAAGGTGGGCTGCGGTTTACCGCCAATTCCGGACCCACCCCCCGCCGCCTGGGCTGGGGCGGCGGCGAAGAGGGGCAGAACGATAAGCAGGCGTCGGCGGTTCATGACGTCATTTGTTACCAATTATGGTTAGCGATCTCTTTACCGGACTTAGGGCAGGCTATGGGAATGGCAAGAATCCGCTCGGAGACCTGAGTTGAACCGTTTCTCCACAGACGCTGGCGAACTGGAGGGCAAGACCGTCCTCGTGACCGGCGGGACCGGATCCTTCGGCCGCCGCTTCATTGACACCGTGCTCAGCCGGGCCGAGCCGCGCAAGCTGATCGTCTTTTCCCGGGACGAGCTGAAGCAGCACGAAATGCAGGTCGACATGGCCGAGCGGTTCACCCCCGAGCAGATGAGCCGCATGCGGTTCTTCCTGGGCGACGTCCGCGACCGCCAGCGCCTGACCCTGGCCCTCCGCGGGGTGGACGTGGTGGTCCACGCCGCCGCCCTCAAGCAGGTGCCCGCAGCCGAGTACAACCCTTCGGAATTCATCCAGACCAACGTCCTGGGCGCGGAGAACATCGTCTGGGCGGCCCTGGCCAACCGGGTGAAGAAGGTCATCGCCCTGTCCACCGACAAGGCCTGCAACCCCGCCAACCTTTACGGGGCCACCAAGCTGGCCTCGGACAAGACCTTCGTGGCGGCCAACAACCTGTCCGGCGACATCGGTGCCCGCTTCGCCGTGGTCCGGTACGGGAATGTCGTCGGGTCGAGGGGATCGGTAGCGCCCCTGTTCCAGCGCCTGATCGCCCAGGGTGCCCGGGATCTACCGATCACCGACCCGCGGATGACGCGCTTCTGGATCACCCTGGGCCAGGGGGTCGACTTCGTCCTCTCCTCCCTGTCCATGATGCGGGGCGGGGAGATCTTCGTGCCGAAGATCCCCTCCATGAAGATGACCGACCTGGCCGAAGCCCTGGCGCCCGGCCTGCCGACCCGGGTCATCGGCATCCGGCCGGGGGAGAAGCTCCACGAGATGATGATTTCCGTGGATGACGCCCGGCATGTGGTCGACCTTGGCGACCGCTACGCCATCGAGCCGGCCTTCGTGGAATTCTCCCGGGAGTCTTTCGCCGGTGCCCATCCCCAGGTGCGAGAAGGTTTTTCCTACGCCAGCGACACCAACGAGGAATGGCTGACCCACGAGGGTCTCCTTCGCCTCCTCGGCGATCCGGGGGCCAGCGCCATGCCCCCGCCCGCCGGAGCCTGAGATGACCTCGGGAGCCTTCCTGCCCTATGGCCGCCAGGACATTGACGAGTCCGACATCGCGGCTGTGGCCGAGGCCCTGAGATCCGACTTCCTGACGACGGGTCCCAGAGTCGAGGCCTTCGAGGAGGCCTTTGCCGCCGTGGTGGAGGCACCCTTCGCCGTCGCCTGCTCCAACGGCACAGCGGCTCTTCACCTGGCCATGCTCGGGCTGGGCGTGGGTCCCGGTGACCGGGTCGCCGTGCCCGCGACCACCTTCCTGGCCACCGCCAATAGCGTGCGGTTCGTGGGCGGCGAGGTGATCTTCACCGATGTTGACCCCGCCACCGGGCTGATGACACCAGAGACCCTCGTCGAGGCCCTGGACCGGGCCGGGGCCGGGCACCTGAAGGCCGTGATCCCGGTCCACCTGAGGGGCGATGTCGCAGACCTTCCGGGCCTCGGGGCAGTCGCGTCCGCCTCCGGTGCCGTCCTGGTGGAGGACGCGCCCCACGCCCTGGGCTCCACGGCGGACTTCGGGCAGGGCCCCGAGCCCGTCGGGTCCGGCTTTCGATCCTCCGCCGCCACCTTTTCCTTCCACCCGGTCAAGACCATTGCCACGGGCGAGGGCGGCATGATCACCACCCGGGATCCGGACCTGGCCGCCCGGATGCGCCGGCTTCGCAGCCACGGCATGGAGCGGCCGGCGGGGGGCGATCCCTGGCTCTATGAGATGCGCGAGCCCGGTTTCAACTACCGGCTGCCGGACATCCTCTGCGCCCTTGGCCAGTCTCAGCTGAAGCGCCTGCCTCAGTTCGCCGCCCGCCGACGCGATCTGGCGCGTCGCTATGCCGAGCGCCTGGCGCCCCTGGCACCCGTGGTCCGGCTGGCGGACAGCCCGGACTGGAGCCGGCCCGTCCTGCACCTCCTGACGGTCCGGATCGACTTCCCGGCGACTGGACGCAGCCGCCGCGTAGTGGTCGAGGCCATGGGGGCGGACGGCGTGGGAACCCAGGTCCACTACATTCCCGTGAGCGCCCAGCCCTACTACGTGGCCCGGTATGGTCCCCCGGATCTTCCCGGGGCCGCCTCCTGGTACCGGAGCGCCCTTTCCCTTCCCCTTTTCCCCGCCATGGCGGATTCGGACGTCGACCGGGCGGTGGACGCCCTCGCCCGCGCCCTTGGCCTTCGTTGATCCGTCCGCCCCATTGAGGCCACGGATCGGGGCGACTAGGGTTATCCTGGACTGAAGGACCGGCGAAGAGGACCCGACCCCGCAGATGGCCCGCATCACCCTAGTGGACGACGACGAGAACATCGTGACCTCCGTAAGCCTTGCGCTGGAGAGCCAGGGCCATGCGGTCAAGGCCTACTTCGACGGCGCCTCGGGCCTCGCCGCCCTCGAGAACGATCCGCCGGACCTGGCGATACTCGACGTCAAGATGCCGCGCATGGACGGCATGGAGGTGCTTCGGCGCCTGCGTCGCGCCTCGGACCTGCCGGTGATCATCCTCACCTCAAAGGACGACGAGATCGACGAACTGCTCGGCTTCAATCTCGGTGCCGACGACTACATGCACAAGCCCTTCAGCCAGCGCCTGCTCATTGAGCGGGTGAAGGCGGTCCTGCGCCGGGCCAACGGCGGTGTTGGGGACGAGGACGAGCCGGAGGCGACGGCACCCCGGGCGCTGAAGCGCGGCCAGCTTACCCTCGATCCGGCCCGGCACGACTGTCTCTGGAACGGCCTGCCCGTGAAGCTGACCGTGACCGAGTTCCTGCTGCTCCAGGCCCTCGCCCAGAGACCCGGCTTCGTAAAGAGCCGCGACAACCTGATGGATGCAGCCTACGACGATCAGGTCTATGTCGACGACAGGACCATCGACAGCCACATCAAGCGGATGCGCCGCAAGTTCCGGGAGGTCGACCCCGATTTCGACGCGATCGAAACCCTCTATGGCGTCGGCTACCGATACCGCGAAGCCTGAGCCCGGCCGCCGGTGGTGGAGCCGGCCGCCGGCGTCCCGTCTCGGAAGGCTGATTCTCGCCCTCAACCTTCTGGGCCTGGCCGTCCTCATTGTCGGTGCCCTGGTGCTGAACGAGCTGCGCCGGGGCCTTGTGGAGGCCCGGATCGACAGCCTGACCACCCAGGGCGAGCTGATGGCCAGCCTGATCGACCAGGCGGCGACGGTCGGCGAACCCGTCCCGGCCCTCGACGCCGCCCGGGCCAGCGAGATCCTCCAGCTTCTTGCCAATCCCGGCGTCCAGAGGGCCCGGCTCTTCGATCCCCAGGGGCAGGTGATCGCCGACAGCGACTGGATCGCCAACCGGGTGGAGGAAGGCGTACTCCCCCCGGCGCGTCCGAGGGGCGGGGCTGCGCGCCCGGAGAGCTCCGATAAGCCTCGCGCCTCGCCGGGGCAGGCCGCGCTCCGGGCCGAGATTGCGGGCGCGCTCGAGGGGCGCCGCGTGGCGGGCGTCCGCCGCGCCGATCCTTCAGGCCGAGTGGTCTCGGTCTCCTTTCCCATCCGCCATGTGCAGGCTGTTCTGGGGGTCCTTACGGTCGAGGCCGGCGACGTGGACAGCATCATCGCCCGCCAGAGGGCCGCCCTGGCGCCCTTCATCCTGCTTTCCATCGGCGTCACCCTCTTGTCCTCGGCCCTCCTCACCAGCCTGGTGGCCCTGCCCGTCCGGCGCCTGGCCCGCGCCGCCGACCGGGTGCGGCTGTCCCGGGTCCGGTCCATCTCCCTCCCCGACCTGGCCAGACGGAAGGACGAACTTGGCGACCTGACGCGGTCCCTCGAGGCCATGACGGACGCCCAGTCCGAGCGGATGGGCGCCATCGAGCGCTTCGCCGCCGACGTGGCCCATGAAATCCGCAATCCGCTTACGTCTCTGCGCTCGGCGGTGGAGACCCTGGATCTGGTGTCCGACCCCGACGCCCGAGCCCGGTTGCAGGGGGTGATCCAGCAGGACGTTCAGCGCATGGACCGCCTCGTCACGGACATCTCCAACGCCTCGCGGTTGGACGCGGAACTATCCCGGGAGGCACCCCGGAGCTTCGACCTGGGTCGCCTCCTCGATGAGTTGGTCGGGGTCTACGGCGCCACCCGCCGGGAAGGTGACCCGGAGGTCCTTTTGTCCCAGCCCGAGGGTGAGACCCCGGTCCTCGGACGGGAAGGCCCGCTCGGCCAGGTGTTCCGAAACCTCATAGACAACGCCCGTTCCTTCAGTCCACCGGACGGTTCTGTCCGGCTGTTCCTGACACGCGAGGCTGGAATCACCGAGGTTCGTGTCGAGGATGACGGTCCGGGCATACCTCCAGAGAACCTGGAGACGGTCTTCGAGCGCTTCTACACCTCCCGGCCCAGGGGTTCGGCCTTCGGCGGCAATTCGGGCCTTGGCCTGTCCATCGCCCGCCAGATCGTGGAGGCCCAGGGCGGGACCCTCCGGGCCGAGAACCGATTGGGCGAGGCAGGAGAGCGAGCCGGTGCCTGCTTCCGGGTCCGCCTACCCCTTCGCCCCGGGTCATGAGACCGTTCCCATGAGCGAGATCCTGCACGCCGGCCTGATCGCCCTGAGGTCGGGCGGGCGCTGGCGGGGCGCCCTGGTCTTCGGTCCCTCCGGCAGCGGCAAGAGCGACCTCGCCCTGAGGGCCCTGGACCTGGGATTCCGCCTGGTTGCCGACGACCGCACCCTGGTCTGGACGAGCGCCGGACGCCTCTTCGGCCGGGCCCCGGACGTCCTGCGCGGCAAGCTCGAGATCCGGGGTTCCGGCGTGGTGCGCCTGCCCTGCCTGGACCTTTGCCGGATCGACCTTGCGGTGACCGCAGGGGAGCCTGAGCGCATGCCTGACCCGGAGACCTTCTCGATGCTCGGGCGAGAGACGCCGCGGCTCCGGCTCCGACTGACCGAAGCCTCGGCGCCACACCGGGTCGCGGATGCACTTTGTCGGCTTGGAGCCGACGGGGAAGAGTCGTATCAAGTTCGCCTTCCGGCGCTGGCGCCGACCGCACAGGGTGAGAACGCCCCTTGAGAGCCTTCCCATGATCGGCCTCGTCATCGTGACCCACGGTCGTCTGGCCGACGAGTTCCTGCTGGCCATGGAGCATGTGGTCGGTCCCCAGTCGGGGATCGCCGCCATCTGTATCGGTCCGGACGATGACATGGAGCAGAGGCGACGCGACATCCTCTCCGCCTGCGGGCGGGTGGACGACGGGACCGGCGTCATCCTCCTGACCGACATGTTCGGGGGAACGCCTTCGAACCTCGCCATCTCGGTCATGGAGCAGACCCGGGGCGAGGTCATCGCCGGCCTGAACCTGCCCATGCTGATCAAGCTCGCCAGCGTCCGAAGCCGGCTTGACCTCGCCGATTGCGTCGCCCAGGCCCAGGAGGCGGGGCGAAAGTACATCTCAGTCGCCTCCTACGTCCTGGCAGGGGACAAGTGACCGCCCGGGCCAGGGTCGAGATCATCAACAAGCGCGGACTTCACGCCCGCGCCTCCGCCAAGTTCGTGAAGACCGCCTCCGCCTTCAAAGCCGAGGTGCGCGTCTCAAAAGATGGCGCCGAGGTGGACGCCCGTTCGATCATGGGCCTGATGATGTTGGCCGCCGGTCCGGGCTGCTGCATCGACATCGCCGCAGAAGGGGCTGAGGCGGACGCAGCCCTCGCCGCCCTTGTCGCCCTGGTGGCCAATCGTTTCGACGAGGACGAATAGCCGTCCGGAGGGGGTCGTGACGCCCGAGGTGGAAATCAAGTTCGACTGCCCCCCCGACGCAATCGAGGCGGTGCTTCTGCGGGTCCTGCACGCCCCGCCCCAGGACCGCACCCTCCTGTCTGTCTACTATGACACCCCCGACGAAGCCCTCGCGGCCGCGGGAGCCTCCCTGCGACTGCGTAGCGAGGCGTCCGGCCGGACCGTCCAGACCCTGAAGGCCGGATGGGGCCTGGCCCGGGACGAGGTCGAGGCCGAGGTCGCCCCCGGACACCTGGATCTCTCCTGGCCAGAGCTGGTCGGACCAGAGTTCGCCGGGCTGGGCCTCGCCGTCATCGGCCTGGACCGGCTTGCGCCGCGATTTTCCGTGCATGTGCGCCGGCGCAGCGGCGTGGTCGAGGCCGGCACCTCCCGGATCGAGGCAGCCTTTGACGAGGGCGAGATCCGGGCGGGGGACCGCAGGGCGGCGGTCTGCGAGGTTGAACTGGAGCTCCTGGAGGGCGACCGCGCGGACCTGCTCACCCTCGCGCGGCGCCTTGTGGCTGAACTGCCCCTGACCCTCTCGCTCCGCACCAAGTCCGCCAGGGGCGCGGACCTGGCGGCGGACCGGCCCTGGCCCCGCGCCGCACAGGTCGCCCTGGGCGGGGGGATCACGACGGGCGAGGCCCTGCGGCTGGCCCTGCTCGGAAGCCTGGCCGAAGTGGCGGGCCGGACACGGAATACAGCGAACGACCCCTCTGCCGAGGCGGTCCACCAGATGCGCGTCGCCCTGCGGCGGCTGCGAAGCCTGACATTGGTTTTCCGCAGGCGACTGGACGAGGCCTCGGCGGCGACGGTCCGCGCCGGGCTGCGCGACCTGTCCCGGGCCTGCGGCGAGGTGCGGGAACTGGACGTCCTGATGGCCATGGGCCCCGCCGGCCCGGCCCTCGATGCCGCCCTTTCGGAAGCCCGGCACCGGGCCGCCGCCGGCCTGTCCGCCAACCTGGCGGCAGCGCCTGCGCGGCTGACCCTGCTGGAAGCACTCATACTGACCGAGACAGGTGACTGGCCTGGCCTGGCCCGGAACGCCGCGGACGCCTCGGAGGGCCTGGGCTCTGACCTGGAACGCCGCTGGCGGCGCATCCGCCGGGAGGGCCAGGCGGCGGACGCCCTGGGGCCGGAGGACCTCCACGCCTTGCGGCTTCGCATCAAGGCCTTTCGCTATGCCCTCGCCGCCTTCGAGGCCCCGGACTGGCGACGGGCCGCTCCGGGTTTCGAGGCCGGGCTCAGGAAGGCCCAGGACGCGCTTGGCCTGCTCAATGACGCGGCGATGGCGGAGGGCATTCTTTCCCGGCTGGACCTCGACGCCGAGGGTCGGAGGGCGGCGAGAAAGCTCGTGTCGGGTCTTCGCCGCCGGGGCGACGCGAGGCGGGCCTTGAAGGCTGTCGACCAGCTGGTGCACGGACCCGCACCGCAGTTCACATAAAGAAGTCTTTATGTCCCGGTTGCGACCGGGCTCAGCCGGGGGTATAGGACCCTGCAGGCGGCGACGGCCCGCGCGACAGGAATCCCGACATGACCGACTATGTGGTGAAGGATATTTCCCTGGCCGAGTTCGGCCGCAAGGAAATTGCGATTGCCGAGACCGAGATGCCCGGCCTGATGGCCGTCCGCGCCGAGTTCGGGGCCGCCCAACCCCTCAAGGGCGCCCGCATTGCCGGCTCCCTGCATATGACCATCCAGACGGCGGTCCTGATCCAGACCCTCGAGGCCCTGGGCGCCGAGGTGCGCTGGGCCTCCTGCAACATCTTCTCCACCCAGGACCACGCCGCGGCGGCCATCGCCGACGCCGGCACGCCCGTCTTCGCCACCAAGGGCGAGACCCTGATGGAGTACTGGGACTACGCCCACCGCATCTTCGAGTGGGCGGACGGCGGCTATCCCAACCTCATCCTCGACGATGGCGGCGACGCCACCCTGCTCTGCGTGCTCGGGCCCAAGGCTGAAGCGGACGCCTCGGTCCTCGACAACCCGGAAAACGAGGAGGAGGAGGCCCTCTACGCGGTGATGAAGCGGTACCTGAAGGAAAAGCCCGGCTTCTACACCGCCATCCGCAACGCCATCGGCGGCGTCTCGGAGGAGACCACCACGGGGGTCCACCGCCTCTACCAGATGGCCGATCGCGGCGAGCTGCCCTTCCCCGCCATCAACGTCAATGACAGCGTCACCAAGTCCAAGTTCGACAACCTCTACGGTTGCCGCGAGAGCCTGGTGGACGCGATCCGCCGGGGCACGGACGTCATGCTCTCGGGCAAGGTCGCCGTGGTCCTGGGCTATGGCGACGTGGGCAAGGGCTCGGCGGCCAGCCTGCGCAATGGCGGGGCCAGGGTCATCGTCACCGAGATCGACCCGATCTGCGCCCTGCAGGCGGCCATGGAGGGCTATGAGGTCCAGACCATGGACGACGTGGCCGACAAGGGCGACATCTTCGTCACCGCCACCGGTAACAAGGACGTCCTCACCGTCGACCACATGCGGCGGATGAAGAACAACGCCATTGTCGCCAACATCGGCCACTTCGATTCCGAGATCCAGATCGCGGGCCTGCGCAACTACCGCTGGGACAAGATCAAGGACCAGGTCCACCACGTGGAGTTCCCGGACGGCAAGAAGATCATCGTCCTGTCCGAAGGCCGGCTGGTGAACCTGGGCAACGCCACGGGCCACCCCAGCTTCGTGATGAGCGCCTCCTTCACCAACCAGACCCTGGCCCAACTCGAGCTGTGGACCAACGGCGCGGCCTACGGCAAGCAGGTCTACACCCTGCCCAAGCACCTGGACGAGAAGGTGGCCATGCTGCACCTGGAAAAGCTGGGCGCGAAGCTGACCCAGCTGACCTCGGACCAGGCCGCCTACATCAACGTTCCGGTCGCCGGGCCGTTCAAGCCCGAGCACTACCGCTACTAGACGCCGGCGCGGACCGCACCCGTGCCGGTCGCCCTGATCCTGTCCAGCCATGTCGCCGGATCGGGGGTCGGCGGCGGCCTGCAGAGTGCTGTCCTCACCCGCCTGGGCTTTCGCACGGCCCTTCTTCCCACCGTCCTCTTCGGGCGCCATCCGGGACTCGGTCCCCCCGGAGGCGGAGCCGTGTCCGATGCGGTCTTCGCCGGACAGGTTGAAGGGCTGATCGCCTCGGGCCTGGCGGACCGGGCGGACCTGGTGATCACCGGATACTTCGCCTCGCCAGGGCAGGTGATGGCTGCAGCCAGCCTCCTGGACCATGTGGCGGCGCGCTGCCCGAAGGCCCTGCGCCTGGTGGACCCGATCCTCGGCGACGAGGACCGTGGGCTCTATGTCGCGAGAGCCGTCGCCGAGGCCCTTCCCCGGGAGTTGGTGCCACGTGCCAGCCTGCTGGCACCCAACGCCTGGGAGCTGGAACGCCTCACGGGAATGCGGATTGCCGATGTCGCAGGGGCCCTCGCCGCTGCCCGCAGCCTGGGCCGGCCGGTCCTGGTCTCTTCGGTCCCGGCAGGGTCGAAGACCGGCGTTCTCTGGGCCAATGCGACGGACGCCTGGCTGGCAACCCACCCGCGCCTTCAGCGGGTGACGAAGGGAACCGGCGACCTCCTGGCCGCCCTCTTCGCCGCCGGCCTGGTGGAGGGCGGCGCTCCCGAGGCGGTGCTGGGATCCTCGGTGGGGGAGCTGGCGGCCCGCCTGGCGAAGGGCCCCGAAGACCTGCTCGACGACGGGCCCGCGACCGGTGACGTCCGAGACGCACCGGTGACGGTACAGAGACTCTAGCCACCCCTATTTCAGCTCCTTGGCGGCCTCGTTCAGATCCGGGGCGTTGGGCGAGCGCATGGCCACGCCCGCCTCCATGCCGGCCTTCAGGGCCGCCGCGGCGCCCTCGTGCGACATGATCTTGCTCATCACCGCCTGGCCGGCGCGGTCGAACCACTCGCGGTTCTCGATCACGAAGTCCCGGGAGTCCCGGTAGCCATCCAGCAGGCCGTTGATCTCAGGGATCACGTAGCGCCCGACCAGGTCCCAGCTGCGCAGGGTGTTCTCGCGATTGGCCCAGTCATGGACGAAGCCCAGCACCACGCCGAAGCCGCCGGCATTGGCCTTAAGCTTTCGGATGGCCGCTATGAGGTCGTCCGGTGTGCCGATGACGGCGGATGCGCCCTCGACGTCCACGGTCTGCTCGAGGGCCTGCTCGGGGCTGATGAAGGGCACGGCACCGGGGCGCATCAGGGTGCCGACCTGGTACTCGTTGTGCCAGTGCATCAGGCCCTTGGCCGCCTGGGCCCGGGCTTCCTCGCGGGTCTCGGCGATGTGCCAGGACATGAGCACCCGCCAGTTCCTCCGGTCGATCGTCTTGCCCGACTTGGCGGCGGCCTGTTCGGCGAAACCCCACTGGGTGGGCAGGGCCGCCAGGCCCGCCTCGGAGTTGGAGCCGATGGACAGGACGCCCATGCCGTATTTGCCGGCCAGGGTCATGCCTGAGGGGCTGATGGATGAGGCGGCCACCATCTCCATCTCCTCCTGGAGGGGCAGGAGCTGGAGCCGGGCGTCGCGCAGGGTGAACCAATCGCTCTCGTGGGTGACGCGCTCGCCGGCGAGCAGGCGCCGGATGACGCCGATGGCCTCGTCCTGCCGGTCGCGCTGGGTCATGGGGTCGATGCCCAGGGTGTGGGCGTCGGAGGGCAGGGCGCCAGGCCCGGTGCCAAGGATGGCCCGGCCACCGGTCATGTAGTCCAGCTGGACCATGCGCTGGGCGACATTGAAGGGATGGTGATAGGGCAGGGAGATCACCCCCGTGCCCAGGCGGATCCGGCGGGTGTGCTCACCCACGGCGGCGAGGAAGAGTTCGGGAGAGGCGATCATCTCCCAGCCGGTGGAGTGATGCTCGCCCACCCAGAATTCGTCGAAACCCAGTTCCTCGAGCCGCACGGCGAACCGGATATCGTTCCGGAACTGAAGCATGGGATGCTCGCCGATGGGATGGTGGGGGGCCAGGAAGGCGCCAAACTTTGTGCGGGCCATGGATTTCCTCCGGAGCTGTCGTCTTCTCGCCGCCGTCCTGCAGACCGGCGGTCCTTGTCGAACACCGATAGACGCGGATGCGGGATACGCAAGCGCCAGTCAGGCGCCGAGGCTCCGGGTCCGGCGCCAGAGGCCATAGATGTAGGTCGCCGCCCCGGCCCAGATAAAGGCGAAGGACACCCCGCGCAGGGCGGTGAAGGGCTCGCCCTGGGCCAGGCCGATGCTGAAGCCTATGGTCGGGCCGATGAACTGCAGAAAGCCCATGGCCGACAGGGGCATCCGGCGGGCCGCCCAGGAAAAGAGGACCAGGGGAATGGCGGTGATCGGCCCCGCCGCCAGAAGCCAGGCCGCAGCAGCCGGTGAGTCGTCCACATGCCCCTGCCCGGTCAGGGCCAGGTAGGCCATCCAGAGCCCGCCGGGGACCGCCAGGAAGAGGCATTCGACGAAAAGGCCCGTCTGGGCGTCGGCCTGCACCTGCTTGCGCACGATCCCATAGGCGCCGAAGGTCAGGGCCAGGATCACCGCCATCCAGGGGAAGTGGCCCAGGGCGAGGCCCTGGAGGGCGACCCCGATCCCAGCCAGGACAATGGCGCCGAGCCCCAGGGCGTCGAAGCGCTCGCGGAAGATCAGGGCCCCCGCCGCCATGTTCAGCAGGGGCGTCAGATAGTAGCCGAGGCTGCTCTCCAGCACCCTGCCAGCGTTGACCCCCCAGACATAGAGGGCCCAGTTGGCGCCGATCAGAAGGGCAGACAGGGCGAGCATCCCCAGGAGCCGGGGAGAACGCAGGACCGCCGCCACCTGGGCACCCTGGCGGGCGAGGAGGACAAAGACCCAGGCGGCCAGGGTTCCCCAGACCGCCCGGTGAGCGAGAATCTCCCAGGAATCGGCACCCAGCCGGCCCATGGCCTGGAAGAACAGGGGCGCAAACCCCCAGATCAGGTAGCACAGGACGCCAGCACCGACGGCGGCGCGCGATGAGGCGTCAGCCGGTGAGGCGGCCCCCCCGGCCACCCGTCAGCGGTCGCCGATCAGGCCGCGCTCGGCGAGGAGCTGGGCGATCTGGACGGCGTTGAGGGCGGCACCCTTGCGCAGATTGTCGGCCACGACCCAGAGGTTCAGGCCATGCTCCACCGTCGGGTCCCGGCGGATACGGCTGACGAAGACCGGGAACTCGCCCTGGACCTCCTTGGGGGTCATGTAGCCCTTGTCATGGCGCTGATCGATCACGATCAGGCCGGGGCTGTTGCGCAGGAGGTCACGGGCCTCATCCTCGTCCAGGGGCTCGTGGAACTCGATGTTCACGGACTCCGAATGTCCGACCATGACCGGTACCCGCACGCAGGTGACCGTGAGGGCGATCTCGGGGTCCATCATCTTGTGGGTCTCCCTCCACATCTTCTCCTCCTCGTCGGTGTAGCCGTCGTCGTTGAAGGCACCGATGAAGGGAATGACGTTGAAGGCGATCTGCTTGGGGAACTTCTTGGGCTCCGACGGGCCGAGGACAAAGATACCCTTGGTCTGGTCCCAGAGCTCATCCATGCCCTCCTTGCCCGCGCCGGAGACCGACTGGTAGGTCGAGACCACCACCCGCTTGATCCGGGCCCGGTCATGCAGGGGCTTCAGCGCCACCACCAGCTGGGCGGTGGAGCAGTTCGGGTTGGCAATGATGTTCTTGCGGTCCGCCCACTCGACGTCGTCGGGGTTCACCTCGGGCACCACCAGGGGCACGTCCGGGTCCATCCGCCAGGCCGAGGAATTGTCGATGACGATGGGGCCTGCGGCACCGATCTTCGGCGACCATTCCCTGGAGAAGGCCCCCGACACGCTCATCAGAACCAGGTCCACCGTGGAGAAATCGAACTGCTCGACGTCCTTGCACTTCAGGATCCGGTCGCCGAAAGAGACTTCGACGCCAATGGATTTACGGCTGGCGATCGCGTGAATTGCGTCCACGGGGAATTCGACTTCCTCGAGGATGTTCAGCATTTCGCGGCCCACATTACCCGTGGCCCCGACGACGGCGACGCGATAGCCCACCTTTGTCTCTCCTTTACAGAACGGACGGTCCCCCTACGCCCGGCGGGGACGGGGCGCAAGGCGAGGGCCCTTGCTGCGTTGCGGAAAATTCACTGGAACCTGGCACGTCGAGGACTAGAAGACGCACTGGACGTCCCGAACCAAACCCTGCGAGAGGCCGCTGCATGACGCACCTGGAGCCGACGCGACGCACCCTTCTGGCCGCCGGCACCCTGCTCGCGGTGCCCACGCCCCTCCTCGCCGCCACGCCCGTGAACCGGCGACTGGTCTTCTCCGTCCTGCGCAATGGCGAGCGGATCGGCGAACACCGCATGACCTTTTCCGGCGACGCGAGCGCCCTCACGGTCTCGACCGAGGTCGACATGGCCGTGAAACTCGGCTCGGTCACCGCCTACCGTTACCGGCACACAGCGCGGGAGAACTGGGCGGATGGGCGCTTCGAGAGCCTTGAGACGGTGACAGACGCCACCGCCGGGGACCGGAAGGTCTCTGCCCGAAGGACCCCGGAGGGGGTGCGAATCCGCACGGGCCGGCGCGAGGTCCTGGCGCCTGCCGGAACCGCTCCCCTCACCCACTGGAATTCCAAGGTCCTGACCGGGCGCCTGTTCAATCCTCAGGAAGGGGACCTGGTCCGCATCACGGCTACGCAGAAAGGCCTGCGACCCGTGACCCTGGCGGACGGGCGGACGGTGGAGGCCCAGGTCTGGGCCCTTCGCGGCGAGGCCGACATCGACAACTGGTATGACCGGGCCGGCGTCTGGACAGGCCTGAAGGGCCGCCTCCCGGACGGATCGACCCTGGAATACCGGCGCGCCTGACGGCTCAGAGGGCGGCGAGCACCGCGTCGCCCATCTGCACAGTGGTCAGGCTTCCGCCCAGGTCCCGCGTGCGGGCGCCGCCATCCAGGGCCCGGACCACGGCGGCCAGGATGCGGTCGGCGGCCTCCGGCCGGCCGAGCGACCAGCGGAAGGCCATTTCCAGCGACAGGATGGAGGCCAGGGGATTGGCCAGGCCCTGGCCGGCGATGTCCGGCGCCGAGCCGTGGATGGGTTCGTAGAGACCGGGCCGGCCGGGGTCGCCCAGGGCCGCCGAGGGCAGCATGCCGAGGGAGCCGGTCAGCTGGGCCGCGGCGTCGGACAGGATGTCCCCGAACAGGTTGTCGGTGACCAGGACGTCGAACTGGCGCGGGTCGCGGACGATCTGCATGGCGGCGTTGTCGGCCAGGATGTGCTCGAGGCGGACGTCCGGGAACTCGCGGGCGTGGAGGTCGGTGACCACCTGGCGCCAGAGCAGGCCCGAATCCATGACGTTCGACTTCTCGGCCGAATGGACGAGGTTGCGACGCCCCCGGGCCAGCTGGAAGGCCACCCGCGCCACCCGCTCGATCTCGGCGGTGGTGTAGACCTGGGTGTCGACGGCCCGCTTCCCGCCACCGGGCAGCTCCTCGATGAACCGGGGTGTCCCGAAGTAGATACCGCCCGTCAGTTCACGGACGATCATGAAGTCCAGCCCTTCCACCAGGTGGCGCTTGAGGCTGGAGGCGTCGGCCAGGGCCGGGAAACAGAGGGCGGGGCGGAGGTTGGCGTAGACCTCCATGCCGGCCCGCAGGTTCAGGAGCCCCGCCTCGGGCCGCCGGTCGCGGGGGGCGCCGGCCCACTGGGGGCCACCGACGGCCCCCATCAGAACGGCGCGGGCGGCCTTGGCGGCGGCCAGGGTCTCGTCCGTCAGGGGCGTCCCATAGACGTCGAAGCTACAGCCGCCGAACAGGGCCTCGGCGATGGACAGGTCCGGGGCAACCGCCTCGGCGACCCGGCGGGCCTGGGCAGTGACTTCGGGGCCGATGCCGTCGCCCGGCAGGAGAAGGAGGTCGGTCATGGAAGAACCTTTTGGAGTCCGGGTGCCGCCACCGAGTCGCCCCGCTTAAGCCTGTCGGAGCCGGTGCGATCAGAGGGGGCGCTGTGAGGCGATCTCGTAGGCGAACAGCCGACGGTCGGAAACCCCGAAACGGGGCCAGTGCGATCTCCACTCCGTCATGTGCGGTGTCTGGAAATGGGCGTCGAGCGCCGACGAGTCGCGCCAGACCTCGAACACCCGGATGAGGCCGGGATCGGCGATATCCTCGGCATAGGTGTACTCGAGGCAGCCCTCCTCGGCCCGGCTGGCAGCGAGCATGACCAGCATGTGCGGCCTGAGCCCCTCCAGGTTTTCGGGCGGCACCCTCACGACGCCGGCGATGATCAGGGTCATGCCCGCTCCAGCCAGGGATGGGTCAGTGTGCGGCCCGCCTCCCAGGCGTCGATGTCGGCGGCGGCCGACAGGGTCTCGCCGATGGCGTCGAGGCCGTTCAGCATCTTGGTCTTGCGGGACCCATCGATCTCGAAAGCAAAGACCTTGCCGGAGGGCGAGGTCACGGTCTGGGCCTCCAGGTCGACGCTGACCATGTGGTTGCCGCCCAGGCACTCGCCCGTCAGAGCCTGGACCTCATCGGGCTTGAGGACCACTGGCAAGAGGCCGTTCTGGAAGCAGTTGTTGTAGAAGATGTCGGCGAAGGACGAGGCGATCACGCAGGTTATGCCGAAGTCCATCAGGGCCCAGGGGGCGTGCTCGCGGCTGGAACCACAGCCGAAGTTGTCACCGGTGACCAGGACTCCGGCGCCGGCGTATTCGGGCCGGTTGAGCACGAAGTCCGGGCGCGCGCGCCCATCGCCGTCGAAGCGCAGGTCATAGAACAGCCCCTGGGACAGGCCCTCGCGCTCCACGGTCTTGAGGAACTGCTTGGGGATGATCTGGTCAGTGTCGATATTGGCCATGGGCAGGGGGGCGGCCCGGGCATCCAGTCTGGTGAAGGCTTTCATGCGTCCGCTCCGGCCCCTCCGGCATTCTGCTGCAGCACCACGGTGGGCGAGAAGGGAACGCCCTCGCGAAGGGTGAAGATGCGGGTCCCGGGCTTGCGGCCGTTGCGGACCTCCGAGACGTTGAAGCCGAGGCCGGAAAGGCGGCCCTGGACGGCGTCGGCGTCGGCGGCGCCCCAGGCGAGGCCATTGAACGCATCGGGCTGGTCCGTCGTCTCGGCCTCTCCGAGCCTAAGGACGATCTCCATGACAAGGCCCCCGCAGGCGAAGAACATCTGCCGGGCGCCCCAGGTGGGATTGGACCGGTCGAGCCTCAGGTCGAGGCCGAGGCGAGCGCCCCAGAGTGCCAGGGCCCGGTCCCCGGAGCGGGCACTGATGACGACATGGTCCAGGGCGCTTACGGCGGAGGCCTCGGACACTGCAGGTGCCCACAGGCCGGGGCCATCGCCCGAGACGAGGGCCAGGTTGAGGCCGCCCGCCGCGGCGGGGTCCAGGCGGACCAGACGTCGGTCGCCAAAGGTCGACTCCTCGCCCAGGGCGGGCAGGCCCCGGCGTCCGGCCAGGCGCACAGCGGCGTCGAGGTCGCCGACCTTCAGGACCATCAGCTCGCCGGGGTCGTCCTCGCGGCGGCCCCGCAGGCACAGGGTGGTGTTGGACAGGGCGAAGACGCTGGCGCGGACACCATCGACCAGACCCTCCCAGGCCGGCTCCCGGCCCAGGAAGACGCCGTAGCGGGCGGTGGCGTCCTCGACGTCGTCCACCGGGACGACCACATGGTCCAGGCCGAGGATCACCGCAGGTAGTCCCGGACGTCAGCGATGTGGCCAGCGAGGGCGGCGGCGGCGGCCATGGCCGGGCTCATCAGGTGGGTGCGTCCACCCCGGCCCTGCCGGCCCTCGAAGTTGCGGTTGGAGGTGGAGGCGCAGCGCTCGCCGGGCGCCAGGCGGTCGGGGTTCATGCCAAGGCACATGGAGCAGCCTGGCTCGCGCCAGTCGAAGCCAGCGGCGCGGAAGACCTCGTCCAGCCCCTCCTCCTCGGCCTGGGCCTTCACGAGGCCGGACCCTGGAACGACCATGGCCCGGACGCCGGGCGCCACCGAGCGGCCCCGCACGATGTCGGCGGCGGTGCGGAGGTCCTCGATCCGGCTGTTGGTACAGGAACCGATGAAGACCACGTCGACCTTGGCCGAGGCGATGGGCTGGCCGGCCTCCAGGCCCATGTACTCGAGGGCCCGGACGACGGCGGCCCGCTTGTCCGGGCTGGGGAAGGCCTCGGGCGAGGGCGCGACGCCGGTCACCGGGATCACATCCTCAGGGCTGGTGCCCCAGGTGACCAGGGGGGCGATGGCCGAGGCATCGATCCGGACCTCCCGGTCGAAGACGGCGTCGGGGTCCGAGAACAGGGCCTTCCAGCTGGCGAGGGCGATGTCCCAGGCGCCGCCCTTGGGCGCGGCGGGGCGACCGCGGAGATAGTCGAAGGTGGTCTCGTCCGGGGCCACCAGCCCCGCCCGGGCGCCGCCCTCGATGGTCAGGTTGCAGAGGGTCATGCGGCCCTCCATGGACAGGGCGCGGACAGCGTCGCCGGCGTATTCGATGACATAGCCCGTGCCGCCTGCCGTGCCGATCTCACCGATCACGGCAAGCGCGAAGTCCTTGGCGCCGACGCCGGGGGCGGGGGTTCCCTCGATCACCACCCGCAGGTTCCTGGCCTTCTTCTGGCGAAGGGTCTGGGTGGCCAGGACATGCTCGACCTCGGAGGTACCGATGCCGTGCGCCAGGGCCCCGAAGGCACCGTGGGTAGAGGTGTGGGAGTCCCCGCAGACGATGGTCATGCCCGGTTGGGTGCGGCCCTGCTCGGGCCCGACCACGTGGACGATGCCGTTGCGGACATCCCCCATGGGGAAGAACTCGATGCCATTGTCGGCGACATTGCGCTCGAGGGTGGCGAGCTGGAGGCGGGCCTCCTCATCGGCGACGGCGGCCACGCCCCGGCCCTGGCCCTCTGTGGGGATGTTGTGGTCGGCCACGGCCAGGGTCCGGTCCGGGCGCCGGACCTTCCGCCGGTTGGCGCGCAGGCCGGCAAAGGCCTGCGGCGTCGTCACCTCGTGGATCAGGTGCAGGTCGATGTAGAGGATCGCCTCGCCGTCCTGTTCGGCGACGAGGTGCGCATCCCAGATCTTGTCGTAAAGGGTCTTGCCAGCCATGGCGCGCATCTAGGGGGCTAGGCCTGCCGGTGTCCAGCGCAGGACGCGCCCGGAGACGATCAGGCCTTGACCACCCGCTCGCCGGGCAGGCCACGTCGGGCCATGGCGTTGCGGGTGTCCACCACCAGGCGGGCGGCATCGGAGACAAGGGCGTAGTCCACGGCGTCATGGTCTGTGGCGATGAGAACGGCGTCGTAGCCGGCAAGGACTTCGCGCGTCAGGTCGACGGACCGCCGCCCGGCCAGGCCCGGATGCTCCCGCGTCGGCGGGATCTCGGCGATCAGCGGGTCATGGAAGTCGCAGGACGCGCCCCGGGCCTCGATGGCCTCGATCAGCACCAGTGACGGCGACTCCCGGGTGTCATCCACATTCTTCTTGTAGGCGGCACCGATCAGCAGGATGCGGGCCCCCTTGAGGGCCTGGGCCAGATGGTCGCTGAGGGCCCGGGCCAGGCGGTCGACCACCAGGCCGGGCATGGCGGTGTTGATCTGTCCGGCCAACTCGATGAAGCGGGTCTCCATCCCGAATTCCCGGGCTCGCCAGGTCAGGTAGAAGGGGTCCACCGGGATACAGTGCCCGCCCAGGCCCGGCCCCGGATAGAACGGCATATAGCCGAAGGGCTTGGTAGCGGCGGCGTCGATCACCTCCCAGACGTCGATGCCCATGGCGTCGTAGACCAGCTTCAGCTCGTTCACGAGGGCGATGTTCACCGAGCGGAAGATGTTCTCGGTCAGCTTGACGGCCTCGGCGGCGGCGGCGCTGGAAACCGGCACCACCCGGGTGATCATGGCCTCGTAGAGGGCGACGGCCAGGGCCCGGGAGTGGGGGTCGTCTGCGCCCACCACCTTGGGGATGGTCCGGGTGCCAAAGTGCGCATTGCCCGGGTCCTCGCGCTCGGGTGAGAAGGCCAGGAAGACCTCGCGCCCGACCTGCAGGCCTCCGGCCTCCAGAAGGGGACGGACCACCTCGTCCGTGGTGCCCGGCCATGTCGTCGACTCCAGGACGACCAGCTGGCCCGGCCGCAGGGTAGCGGCGGCCGAGGCGGCGCTGGCGCGAACGTAGGACAGGTCCGGGTCCCGGTTACGGGTCACCGGGGTCGGAACGCAGATGATGACGGCGTCAGCCTCGGAAAGTCGGCTGAAGTCGGTGGTCGCCGAGAACCGACCGGCGTCCAGGGCGGTCCGCATCAGCGACGGGTCCAGGTAGTTGATGACCTGGCGACCGGCACCGATGGCCTCCACCCGGGAGGGATTGATGTCGAATCCCAGCACCTGGAAGCCGGCCTCCGCTGCAGCCAGGGCGAGGGGCAGGCCCACATAGCCGAGCCCGATCACGCCGACGATGGCGCTTCGCGCCTGGATCCGGTCCATCAGGACGCGACTGGCGTCAGGCGGGGTCATGCTCGGGCTCCCTTGCCGGGGTCAGGCGAGATCATCGATCTCGGCATCAGACAGATCGCCGGGAACGATGGTGACAGGAAGGTTTCGGCCGCCCCAGCGGACGCCTTCACGGGCGATTGAGGTGACCAGTGGGCCCGGGCTCCGACCGCCTGTGGCCGCCGCCAAGACCAGGATCTTGATGTCCTTGTCCGCGCTGATGGCCTTGCGCAAGGCGTCACGAGTGTCGTCGGCCCGCACCAGTATCACTTCGGGATCGCGGCCCGTTTCTGCCTGGACCAGGGGGGTGAAGACCGCCGCGGCCTCGAGCGCCGACTCGCGGGCCTGGCGATCGATCTCGTCCCGTACGCCGGACCAGTGCTCGAAGACGGCGGGGGCGAGGACCTGCAGCACCGCCACCGTCCCGCCGGTCGACCGGGCCCGGCGACAGGCGAAGCGGAGGGCGGCTCCGAACTCGGCGCTGCCGTCGGCGATCACCAGGAACTTGCGCGAGCGCTCAGGGGTCGGGCTCATGACCGGACCGTGGCCCCTGGCCGCTGGGGAGGCAAGGCCTCTCAGCCCGCCCAGTAGCCGACCGTGGCCTTGACCTCGGCCAGGACGGGCGCGCCGACCTCCCGCGCCCGGTCCGCGCCGGCGCCGAGGATGCGGTCGATCTCGGCGGGGTCGGCCAGGAATCGGCGCATGGCCTCGCCCACGGGTCCCAGCTTCGCCACCGCCAGGTCGGCGAGGCGCGGCTTGAAGGCCCCGAAGCCCTGGCCGGCGAACTCGGTCAGTACCCCGGCGGAGGTGCGCCCCTCGAGAGCGGCGTAGATGCCCAACAGGTTAAGGGCCTCGGGCCGGTTGGCCAGTTCATCCAGGGTCTCCGGCAGGGGCTCGGGATCGGTCCGGGCCTTGCGGATCTTCTGGGCGATGGCGTCGGCGTCGTCGGTCAGGTTGATCCGCGAATAGTCCGAAGGATCGGACTTGGACATCTTGGCCGCGCCGTCGCGCAGGGACATGATCCGGGCGCCCGGTCCCTCCACCACCGCCTCGGGCAGGGGGAAGAAGCCGGGGACGCCGAAGTCATGGTTGAACTTGGCGGCGATGTCCCGGGTCAGCTCCAGGTGCTGGCGCTGGTCCTCGCCGACCGGCACATGGGTGGCCCTGTAGAGCAGGATGTCGGCGGCCTGGAGCACCGGATAGGTGTAAAGGCCGACGCTCTCGCGTTCCTTGTGCTTGCCCGCCTTGTCCTTGAACTGGGTCATGCGGTCGAGCCACCCCAGGCGGGCGACGCAGTTGAACACCCAGGCGAGCTCGGCGTGGGCCGGCACCGCCGACTGCGGGAAGATGGTAGCGACCTTCGGGTCGAGGCCCGAGGCCAGATAGGCGGCGGCGATTTCCCGCACCTGGTCCTTCAGCTTCTTCGGGTCCTGCCACTGGGTGATGGCGTGCAGGTCAGCGACGAAGATGAAGGTCTCCATCTCATGCTGCAGCCGGGTGAACTTCACCAGGGCGCCGAGATAGTTGCCCAGGTGCAGGGCCCCTGTCGGCTGGACGCCGGACAGAACGCGGGACGGGCCGGAATAGGCGGGGGGAGGCGTATCGGTCATGGAGGCTCAGGGCTCCGGAGGGAAGGCGTAAGAAGAAGCGGCGGGTCAGCCGCAGCGCCATCGCAAGTTCGGTAGGGGCTTCCGGAGCATGGGGGGGCGAATAGCGCCGAACCCGCGTCAGGACAAGTCCGGCTCGCCGGCAGGGGTCCCGTCCCGCCGGCGCAGGGCGGCGCGGATCTCCGCCCGGGTCAGTCCGCCGAGGGCGAACAGCAGGACCCCGTAGACGACCACCCCGGCGAGGCAGACCGCCAGGACGGTCAGCTCCTTGGCGTGAAGCCCGGCCAGGGACACGTCGCCCAGGAGGCCCTCGAGTTCCGGCCGGCGGCTGGCGGCGAAGGCGAGGAAGGCGCCCATGCCGGCTGCTGCGAGCCCGATCCGGGCGAGCCGCCCCCAGGCTCCGGCCGAGGGCGAATAGGATTTCCGGCGGTGCAGGGCGACGGCCATCTGGACCACGGTAATCCAGGTGGCAATGCTGGTTGCCGCCGCAAGGCCCGTAAAGCCCAGGGTGTGGAACAGGGCCACGCCGAGGGCAATGTTCACCACCACCGAGACCAGGGCGAAGATCATCGGCGTGCGCGTATCCTGCCGAGCGAAGAAGGCGGGCTGGAGGATCTTCACGAGGACGAAGGCGGGCAGGCCCCAACCGTACTGGAACAGGATCAGCCCGGCAGCGACGGCGTCCTTGTAGATGAACTGGCCCCGGGTGAAGAGGCCGTCCACAAGGTAGACCGGCATGGCCACCAGGGCGGCGGCGGCGGGAAGGCAGAGGGCCATGCCGAACACCAGGGCCTGGTCCATGACCGCGCGGCCTTCCTGGGGGTTCTGCTGCGTAAAGGCGCGGGAGAGCTGGGGCAGCAGGGCCACGCCGATGGCCGTGCCGACCAGGGACAGGGGCAGTTGGTAGAAGCGGTCCGCGACGCTCATCCAGACCCTCAGGCCCGGGACATGCGAGGCCAGCATGGTGGAGATGAAGATGTTCACCTGGACGGCGGAGGAGGCCACCGCTCCGGGGATGGTCAGGCGGATGAGCCGGCGGACCTCGGGGGTGAGCCGGGGCAGGGCCAGGCGGATCCGGGCGCCGGTGCGGCGCACGCCCCACGCGCAGAGACCCGCCTGGGCCACGCCGGAGACGATAGTCGCCCAGGAGGCGGCATAGGCGGCGGCGACGGGATCCCTCTGGGGCAGGACCGCCGCCAGCATGCCGATGTTCAGGATCACCGGATAGGCGCCGTAGATGATGAACCGGCCGCGGGCGGTCAGGACCCCGGCCAGCAGAGAGGCCACCACCATGCAGGGCAGGTAGGGCATGGTGATCTGCGTGAGGACCACCGCCAGGCGGAACTTCGCCGGGTCCTGGATGTAGCCGGGCGAGTAGACCAGCATGATCCAGGGCATGGCCAGCTGGGCGAGGAGGGTCAGGACCAGGGTGGCGGCGGCCATGGCGGCCAGGGCGTCGGTGGCCAGCTGGTTGGACTCGGCGTCGCCGTCAGCCGCCAGCTTGCGGGCATAGGCCGGGACGAAGGCGGCGGCGAAGGCGCCTTCGGCGAAGACCCTCCGGAATAGGTTGGAGAAGGCCTGGGCGGTGAAGAAGGCGTCGGCCGCTATGGTCTGGCTGGCGCCCATCCGGGCAGTGATCACCAGGTCCCGGGCGAGGCCGAGGAAGCGACTGACCAGGGTCAGTCCCGCAAACACCATGGAGGACCGGATCAGGCCGCCGCCCGTGGCCGGCGGCGGGGGGGAAGGGGTCTGCGCAGGCACCTGGGAAGGAGAAGCGTTCACCCTGCCTGAATGCGCTCGGCCGTGGGGGCGGGTCAAGACGGCGGGGACCGGGCGGCCTCAGCGGGCGACGCTGGCGCGGGCCCTCTGCAGGTGGGCGCGGTTACGGCCGGAGCCCTCACCCTCGGCGACCTCGAGGGCCGCGGTGAGGTCCGCACGCAGTCGGGACACCAGGCCGGGATCCTGAAGCTTCCGGCCCCCGGCGTCGACCACGTAGAAGGCGTCCACCGCCCGCTCGCCGTAGCTGTCGATGTGAGCCGAGACAATGGACAGACCGGCGTCGGCGATGACCTCGGCCAGGGCTGACAGGAGGCCGGGCCGGTCGCGTCCGGAGGCCTCGACGACGGTCGCCGCCTCGGAGGCCTCGTTGTCGAGCATGACGGTGGGCGTGATGGCGAAGGCCGCCGCCCGACCCAGTTCCGGTGCCGGGCGGCCGTCGCGCTTCAGGGGTTCGCCCCGGCCGGCAGCCTCGAGCAGGGTCATCAGCCGGTCCAGCGCCCGGGGATTGTCGGCCCCGAAGGCCGCCCCCGAGGCGTCCTGCACGAAGAAGACGTCCAGGGCCTCGCCCCGGCGGGAGGTGTGCACCCTCGCCCCCAGCACGTTGGCACCCGCCTGGGTCAGGGCGCCGGCGAGGTCGGCAAAGAGGCGGGGCCGGTCGGTGGCCGAAACCGAGACCTCGGCGGCGTTCATGTCGGGTCGGATCCGGCAGGCAGTGGCCGCCCCCGTCTCGGCGGCCCGGCGGACCAGAGCCCCGTGGGCCCGGACCTCGTCGTCGGTGAAGGCGGTGAAGTAGGCGTCCTCCATGGACTGGGCCCATTCGGTCAGGGCTGGGCTGGATCCGGCCAGGCGCATGCGGGCATCAAAGGCAGCGTTCTCGTGGTAGCGGCGGATGGCAGCGGCGTCTTCCGCCCCGCGCCCACCCCGGAACAGCGCCTCGGTGGCCCGGTAGAGCTCGCGAAGGAGCTGGCCCTTCCAGCCATTCCAGACTCCGGGACCCACGGCGCGGATATCCGCCACGGTCAGGACCAAGAGCAGTCTCAGCCGCTCGGGCGTCTCGACGATGCGGGCGAAGTCGACCACGGTGCGGGGGTCTGAGATGTCGCGTTTCTGGGCATAGTCGCTCATGACGAGATGATGTTCGACCAGCCAGGCGACCAGCTCGATCCGCTTGCGCGTCTGTCCGAGGCGCTCGCAGGCCTGGCGCGCTGCCCGGGCGCCGGCCTTTTCCTGCCCGCCGGTACCGCCCTTGCCGGTGTCGTGCAGCAGCATGGCCAGGAACAGGGCCTCGCGGTCACTGATCAGGGGCATGATGGCGGTGGCCAGGGGATGGTCCTCGGCAAAGCGGCCGTCGGCGATCCCGGCGATCACGCCCACCGCCCTGAGGGTGTGCTCGTCCACGGTGTACGAATGGTACATGTTGAACTGCATCTTGGCGACGATGCGGCCCCACTCGGGCAGGTACCGGCCAAGGACATCGGCCTCGTTCATCAGGGTCAGGGTCCGCTGCGGGTCGCGGCCGTGGGCGAGAATGTCAAGCATGACCGCGGCCGCTATCGGGTCCCGGCGCACCCTTGGCCCGATCAGGGCGAGGTGGCGCGAGGCCGCGGTGAAGGCGTCGGGATGCAGGTCCAGGCCTTCGCGGTCGGCGTGCAGGAACAGGCGCAGGAGATTGGCCGGATCGGCCTCGAAGACCTCGGGGCCCTCCACATGCAGGCGGCCGCCTTCGGCATAGAAACCCGGCGCCACGGCCCGTCGGCGCGAACGGCTCCGGCCCGGCAGGAGGCGCGACAGGGGTGCCGGCTGCGACTTGATCCGGTCTTCCTCGAGCTTGGCGGTGAAGACCCGCGTCAGGACACCGACCTCCTTGGCGATCAGGAAGTAGCGGCGCATGAATCGTTCCACGGCGGGGGCGTCGCCCCGGTCGCCATAGCCCATTCGCCGGGCGATGGCCGGCTGAAGGTCGAAGGTCAGCCGCTCTTCCGGCCGGCCGGTGGCGAAGTGCATGTGGCAGCGCACCGCCCACAGGAAGTCGATGGCGCGGATGAATCCGGCGACCTCCCGGCGGTCGAACATGTCCAACTGGATCACACCGCTGGCCCGGTCGGCGCTGGCTACGGGATTCAGGTAGCGGGCGATCCAGAACAGGGTGTTGAGGTCCCGTAGGCCGCCCTTGCCCTCCTTGATGTTGGGCTCGACCATGTAGCGGCTGGTACCGGCGCGGACGTGCCGCTCGTCCCTTTCCTTGAGCTTTGCGGCAACGAACTGGGCACCGGTGCCCCGCACCACCTCATCCCGGAACCGGCGGAGCAGGTCCCCCGCCAGGTCCTCGTCGCCAGTCAGGTGCCGGGCCTCGAGGATAGAGGTGCGGATCGTGAAGTCCTCGCGGGAGAGCCGCAGGCACTCGTCCACCGTGCGCGAGGCGTGGCCGACCTTGAAGCCCAGATCCCACAGGGCGTAGAGCATGAACTCGATCACGCTCTCGGCGTGCGGCGTCTGCTTGTAGGGCCGCAGGAACAGGAGATCGAGGTCGGAGAAAGGTGCCAGGGCCCCGCGCCCGTAGCCGCCCACGGCCATCAGGGCCAGACGCTCACCCTCCGTCGGATTGCTCGCCCGGAAGACGTGGACGGTCGTGAAGTCGTAGAGGGCGCTGACCACCTCGTCGGTGACGCCCGAAAGGAGCCGGGCCGATTCGATCCCGCCGGCACCGTTCTCCAGGCGCTCCTTGGCGATCATCCGCCCCCGGAACAGGGCCTGGCGGAGGATCTCAAGGGCACGCCGCCTCTGCTCGGCCTCGTCCCCGAGGGCGTCGAGTGCCGCCGCCGACAGCCGGGCGCGCAGACTCACCCCGTCCAGGACGTGTTCGATGCGGGTCGGGCGCAGGCGCTTGGACATCAGGCTCAGATATAGGCGCAATTCGTCGGCCGCGTCAGGCTCGTCGGCTGTCAAAGTCCCCCGATTGCCCGGGTCCCCAAGTCGGAGCATGATCGGGGCTGGACCCGGAGGGACCCTGCATGGCCGCGGCACCCGCCCTGGAGCTGACCGAGGTGACCCGGCGTTTCGGGGACCGGGCCGTGGTCGACGGCCTGGGTTTCCGGGTAGAGCGAGGGGCCGTCTTCGGATTCCTGGGCCCCAACGGCGCCGGAAAGACCACCACCCTCCGGATGATCCTGGGACTGGTCGCGCCGACCTCGGGCCGACTGGATGTTCTGGGCGCGGTGGATGGCCGGAGCGTGCGCAATCGCATCGGCTTCCTGCCGGAGGAACGGGGTCTCCACCCCCGGATGACGCCCCTGCAGGCTGCGGGCTTCCTGGGCTCGCTCAAGGGCGTTCCCCCGCAGGCTGCACGCCAGAAGGCGCGAACCCTCCTGGAGGGACTTGGCCTCGGCGCCTCGCTCAATACCCAGATCCGACGGCTTTCCAAGGGCATGGCCCAGCAGGTGGCCCTGGTCTGCACCCTGGTCCACGACCCGGACCTCCTGATCCTGGACGAACCCTTTTCGGGCCTGGACCCGGTTCACCAGCAGGGGCTCGAGACCCTGATCCGCGAGCGGGCAGCGGCCGGGGCGACCGTGGTCTTCTCCACCCATGTCATGTCCCACGCCGAACGGCTCTGCGACCAGGTGGTCCTCCTGGCCCGAGGGCGGAAGGTCTTTGATGGCACTGTCCAGCAGGCGCGGAGCCGGGCACCTGGCCGCCTGATTCTGGAGGGTGAACTCACCCCCGAAGTCATCGCAGCCCTGCCCGGTGTGGCGGAAGTCGCCGCCTCGGACCTTCCGGAGGGACGGCGCCTGGAAGTCTGGCTGTCCCCGGGGGTCGAAGCGCACCAGACCCTCTCTGCCGCCTTCCGGGCCGGCCTGCCGATCCGGCGGTTCGAGTCCCGCGAGCCCGGACTGCATGAGGCCTTCCTCCTGCTCACCGGAACCCGGGCCGACCTGCCGGAGGTCGCCGGGGCATGAGGCGTCTGCTGATCATCCTGAGGCGGGAGTATCTGGCCTACCTGCTGACGCCGGGCTTCCTTCTGGCCCTGGTCGCCTTCCCGGTGATCACGCTGGCGAGCCTGGGCGTCCCGGCCCTCGTCGCCCGCCAGGCGCCAGCAGCGACGGTAGCGGTTCTGGACCTTACCGGACTTGGAGCGGGCTCACCCGGGAATGACCTGAGCGCGCGAATCCGAGAGGGCGACACGCGGAACCTGCCCAGCGAACGCCCCGCACGCCTCGTGGCCCTGCCGGCCGAGATTGCGGGCGCCCGGACTCCCGAGGCGGCGGGGCGCCTCATAACCGCCTATTACGACGCAGCGGGAAAAGACGACACGCGACCCGCGATCCTGGTCCTGGCCGGGACAACGGACGACCTCGACGCCCGCCTCTGGACGCCGCGCGCCCGCCTTGTCGACCTGTCCGGCGAACTGGAAAACCGACTGACGGATTGGCTGCAGACGGAACGGATGCGCGCAGCAGGCCTGGATGCCGAGCGCATCGGCGACATCGCCTCGGCGCGGGTTGAGGTCAAAACCTACTCGCCGGAAGCGTCCGGGGGCGTGGTGAAGATGGGAGACCGTATTCCCCAGATAGCCGCTGTGGCCGTGTCCTACCTCCTTTGCATGATGATCCTGGTAGGATCCGGAATGATCTCCAGCAGCGTGATCGAGGAGAAGTCCAGCCGGGTGATCGAGGTCCTGGTCACCTCGGCCCACCCCGCGGAGCTTCTGCTCGGGAAGGTCCTGGGCATACTTCTCCTTTTCCTGACCGTCCTTGGCGCCCTGTTGGGCGCGGGCCTGCTCGCCGCCGGCCACCTTCCGCCCGGACTCACTGACGGGCTGTCCAAGGCCCTCTTCGCCCGGGGGCTCCTACCCTGGGCCCTGGTTTTCCTGGTGTCGGGATTCCTGATGTACGGCTCGCTTTTCGCCGGCCTGGCCGCCTTCTGCGAGACGCCCCGGGAGGCCCAGAGCCTGGCGACACCCCTGAGCATGATGATGGTCATTCCCCTCCTGCTGGTGATTTCGGCCCTCCAGTCGCCGGACTCCCCCATCATCCGCATCGCGGCCCTGATTCCACCCTTCACGCCCTTCCTCATGCTGCTGAGGGTCGTGGACAATGCGCCGGCCTGGGAGGTCCTGACGGGCCTGGCCCTGATGGGGCTGACCACCGCAGCCGCGACAGGGGTCGGAGTCCAGGCCTACCGCACAGGGGCCCTGTCCCAGGGCCAGACCACGCTCTGGTCCCTTATACGCCGCAGCCTCACCGCCCGGAACTGAGTCGCAGCCATCCGGCGGCGTATTCCTGGCGCTGTCCCTGCGACCTCGCCCTACCCGCCCCTGATGTCCCCGTTCAGGGCGGCGAGGTCGGCGGCTGAACCCAGGGTGGAGCCTTCCGTCCGGCGGCCGAGGACATAGTTGGGCGGCACCACCTCAGGATCAGCGCCGGGGGCGGTGGGCGGGGAGTAGTAGCCGAGGGCATAGGAGCCCATGGCATAGCCCAGCAGGTCCTGGAGGACGGGATCAAAGGTCCGGGCGATCTCGGGCGGGCAGGCCAGGTACTGGTTCTCCTCCTGCCGAAGCCAGCCCAAGGCGTAGGTGATGTTCAGCCCGACCCGGTCGGCGTCCGAGGTGTTGGCCCCGCCTCCGTGCACAACACTCCCAGTGTAGATGAGAACCGAGCCCCGACCCATGACGGCCTGGGTGACCTCGGAGGGGTCGGCCCGCCGGTCGTCGGGCCAGGCGGTCGAGCCCGGGACCACCTGGGTGGCGCCATTCTCCCGGGTGAAGTCGGTCAGGGCCCAGATGGTGTTGAGCTGGGGCTCGATGTCCCTGAGGTGCGCGCCCCAGGCCCATCGGTCCTTGTGGAGGCTTTGGGCCGTCTCGCCCGGCATTATGCGAATGACCTGGCCGAGATGGAGCTGGTAGCGCTCGCAGGCGGGCAGCAGGAGCCGATCGCACTGGGCAAGGATCCGGGGGTCCCGGATCAGGTCCCGGCATAGGGCTGACCGGGCGGCCAGGGCGCCGGTCCGGGTGGTCCTGAAACCCGTGAACCGGTCCCGCCCTGGGGCGGTGGCCTGGACCCAGGGATCCAGCTCCGAGCGGACGGCATCGGCCTCCCCGGGCGTCAGGACTCCGTCCAGGATCACCGCGCCGTCGGCGACGAGCTGGGCGTGGATCCGATCGGGATCGGCGTCAGCGGGAAGGTGGACAAGTTGGGACACGGGCGACCTCCTGATCACTACCCAGCGGAACGTACCCGCTCGAGTTCCATTACATCGAAGGTGGATTCGACTTGTGGCTCGGGAAACTCCAGCCGGAGCCGGTCCTGGCCCGGCCGCACGGCCATGGCAACCTGGTTCCGGGCGCCTGGGCGTCCGTAGGCTTGGCGGGGCTCGTCGCCCAGGGACTGGGCACCGGCGAAGATCATCCGGGTTTCACCGTCATCGTAGAAGCGCCCGCTGACCCTCTGGGAACCCGTGAGCTTGTCAAGGCGCCAGCCGGCACCGTCATCGACGATCCGGCAGCGGAACCAGCCATAGACCACCAGGCCCGCAGACTTGCCCAGCTTGAGGGTGCGGCATCGCCAGTCTCCCGCCAGGTCCGCCTTGCGAACGGAGAGGAGGGTTCCGGACATGGCCCGGTCAAGGGTGACAACGTCCGCCGGCGCGCCATGGGCCCGGGCGTCCGCAAGGGCGGCGGCACGGGTGGCGTCAATGCGCGCGAGACGGACCTTATCCTCAGGCGTCAGCAGGCCGACCACGGAACCATCGGCAAGGGCCGGGCCGGCGATGCAGGCCACGAGGACGACCAGGGTGAACGTCCTGGGAAATGTCACGGCGTCCGCCTCCAGGTTGTCGCTAAGCAGGATCGCGACGGATCATGCCACCGGTTTGGCACAGGGGCGAGTCTGCCGCGCACGAGCGCGCAACCTGAAGGCCAGGACCGAGGCCCGCAAACCGGCTCAGACCCTGATGTCCACCCGACGCTGGGGGTCGCGGGGGCGCCGGTCTTCGTCGGAGCGCAGTTCTGAACCCGTGGAGGCATCGGCCGGCTTCACAGGCGTGACGGTCAGAGAACCGGGCACAGGCGAGATAGCGACGGGCTGGACGTACATCCAAGCCATGGGGTCCTGCGGTACAATGTTCATATCGGCCTCCTTCGCGGCGCCACCAGATCCACTTCCTGGGGGGATAGGACCAGCAGCGCGCAGATCCTTAGGATAGCGGCCCTTTCCTCAGCGTCAAATCCGCCGTCCGCCGATGCCACGGCGCAGGCGGCGGAGGCTACAAGCCGGGCGGCGTCCGGCTTGTCCCGGAGCCGGCGGATCGTGCCCTCGGACATGACCAGCGCAGCCTCCGGATCCCGGTTGAAATCCTCGATCCGGGCCTCGAAGGCCTCGATGAGGTCGCTGATCCCGAAGGCGTCGAGCGCAGGCAGGGTGCGCATACGCTCCGTGACACGGTGGGTTTCCTCAGAGGTCACCCAACCGTCAGACTGGGCGACCAGGGCGCAGGCACTGACCAGGGCCTCGAACTGGACAAGGTCGCCCGGGGTCCAGGCGTCTTCGAATACCGGCCGGTGGTCATGGGTTTGCAATTGGGAAGTCTTCATCATGGCACTCCTCTGCTTGGGGGCGCCCGACGCCGGAGCCGGCTGGCTTGGGGGGGAAGGGAAGGCCCCGGACCCGGCATCGAGCGCACCCGATGCGGTCCGACATCATACTTCACTGGAAGCATCAGAGGGGCCCGGGCCGCCCTGATCATCTGGGTTAGCCGCCCAACCCCTTCAAGGGCCGACCCGAAAAAATTCGGTGCCGGGTCTGCGCCTACTGCCCCTGAGAGCAGTATTCCGGGCCTGGCGGGGAGGTCTTTCCCGCGGCGCGCGTCTGTAGGACAATCTCCCTCCAGCAGGAGGATCTTCATGGCCAGGACCGGACAGGGACTGAGACTCGCGGTGATCGGCGCCGGCGCCGGCGGAATCGCTGCGGCCATCCGGCTGCGCGAGCGCGGCGTGAGTGACGTGGTGATCTTCGAGAAGGCCGGGGCGCCGGGCGGGACCTGGCGGGATAACACCTATCCCGGCATCACCTGCGACGTGCCCTCGCACCTCTACCGCTTTTCCTTCGCTCCCAATCCGGAGTGGAGCCACAAATACTCCCCAGGCCCGGAGATCCAGGCCTACATGTGCAAGGTGGCGGCAGACTACGGGGTCGAGGCCCGGATCCGGTTCAATAGCGAGGTCCTGTCGGCGGACTGGCGGGACGGCGCCTGGGAGATTCTCACCAACCAGGGGCCCCAGGGGCGGTTCGACGCTGTCATCACCGCCGTGGGAATCCTGCACCATCCCTCACTCCCGGACATCGAGGGCCTGAAGGCCTTCGCCGGCGCCGCCTTTCATACCGCGCGGTGGGATCACTCGGTCGCTCTGGAGGGGAAGCGCATCGGCGTCATCGGCACCGGGTCCACGGCCATCCAGGTCGTCCCGGCCATCGTCGACCGGGCCGAGAAGGTCAGCCTCTTCCAGCGCACCCCGCAGTGGATCCTGCCCGAGCCGAACCTGCCGATCGCCGACGATAAGCGCGCCGCCTACCGGGCGGACCCGTCCCTCCTTGCGGACCAGTACGCCCATCTCGCCCAGGCCTTCAACGGCGCCTTCTGCGCTGCGGTGGCGGGAGAGGCGCCAGACGTCTACGCCCGTATGGCCGAGGCCTGCCTGGATAACCTGAACACGGTCGCCGACCCCGGCCTGAGGGCCCGGCTGACGCCTGACTACCGGATGGGCTGCAAGCGGCTGATTGTCTCAAGCCTTTTCTATCCGGCCATCCAGCGGCCCGACGCCGAGCTGGTCACCGAGGCCATTTCCCGGATCGAGGCGGGCGGGGTGCGGACGGCGGACGGGCGGCTCCATGAGCTGGATGTCCTCGTCCTGGCCACAGGCTTCGACGCCCATCACCCCTTCGGCGACATGCGGATCACCGGGCGAAGCGGCCGGCCGCTCTCCGAGACTTGGGCGAAGGGCAATGTCACCTATCGTGGGGTGACGGTGCCTGACCTGCCCAATTGGTTCATGCTGGGCGGCCCCAACAGCCCCCTGGGCAATTTCTCCTTCCTGATGACCGCCGAGCGCCAGCTGGATTATGTGCTGCAGCTGGTGGACCTGCTGGTCGGGGGCCAGGCCCGGGAGATCACGCCCCGGGAGGCGCCCACACGGGCCTGGACCCAGGCGCTCAAGGAAAAGCTGACCGGGTCCATCTGGGCCTCTGGCTGCCGGAGCTGGTACTTCGACGCGCATGGCAATGTCGCCACCTACCCCTGGTCTTACGAGACGTTCGAGGCCGAGATGAAGGCGCCTGTCCTGGAGGACTACGCCCTTTCGGCCTGAGGCGGGATCAGGGCGCGGCGGACAGGATGAGGGCCCGGGCCTCGCGGATGGGGTCCGCCACCAGGGGCAGCTGGTACCTCAGGAAGAAGAGCCCGTAGAGGCCGGTCCGGCGGTCGATCCAGGGATAGACACCAAAGGCGCCGGGGCTGGAGGCCAGGACGCAGGCGCCGTCCGTCCCGGCGACCTCGCACCAGTTCCCAAGGTCATAGGCTTCGATATCCGACATCCCCGGGGGCCTGTAGGCTATCGGCTTGCCTGCCGTCTGGACCATCTCCATCTCGGCGACGGCGGCCTTCGAGAGCACGCGTCGGCCGTCCAGGACGCCCCTTCCCGCCACCATCCCCAGGAAGCGGCCGTAGTCAGCAGCGGTGGTGTAGACCCCGCCCTGGAGGTTGGGATTGCGGACGCTTGCCGGATCGAGGTCCGGGCGCAGGGGGTGCGTCCAAGTGGTCGACGTCATGCCGAGCGGCCGGGCGATACGCGCCTCGAAGAGGTCGGCCCACCGCTGACCGGTGGCCTTCTCGACCAGGGCTCCGGCGACCTGAAGGGACGGCCCGCCGTACCGGAAGATCGCCCCCGGGGGATCCGCCTGGGGACGCCCGGCGATCCGGGCAGCGGACTCGGCCAGGGTAATCCCGGAGTCCTGGAAGAGATCGGACATGCCCAGCAGGCTGCCCTGGCCGGCGGTGTAGGAGAGCAGTTGGCGAAGGGTGATCTCGCCGGACGGGCCCTGGAAATCCGGAAGACGCCGGCCGATCGGCTCATCTAGGGACAGGAGTCCCTCATCGACCACGGTCATGACCAGGGCCGCGGCCATCCACTTGGAGGCCGAGGCGACCGGAAGGCGCTCGTCCGGAGCGATGCGCCCGCGATCCATCCGGTAGAGCAGGTCGCCATCCCGGTAGACCAGGACGGAGACGCCGGGTGCGCCCCGGGCGAGGATGGCATCGAGGCCCGCCTCCAGGCCTGCGGGCGGAGACGCCGCCGAGGCGGCCGGACCGAAGACGCCGAGGCCCAGGGTAAAGGCGAGGACGAGCAGGGATCGGCGGAAAGGCATCTGGCGGAGTCCGTCTTGAGGCGGCAGGGTGAGGCACTGGGCGTTACGGGACAAGCCGGGCGCCTGTTCGGCGGTAATCGGAAGGAAATTCGGCATGAGTGCGGCGAACGCGACCCAGGTCGCCTATTGGAATGACGCCGCCGGGCGCACCTGGGCCAGCCTGCAGGACCAGATCGACCGGCAGATCCGCCCCCTCGGCCTTGCGGCCATGGACCGGCTGGCCACCGCGCCGGGGGAGACCCTGCTGGACGTAGGCTGCGGCTGCGGCGACACCAGCCTGGAGCTGGCCCGGCGGGTCGGCGCGGAGGGCGAGGTCCTGGGGCTCGACATTTCGGCCCCCATGCTGGACGTCGCCCGCCGCCGGGCAAAAGAGGACGGGGCCCGGGGCCTGGAGTTCCGTGAGGCCGACGCCCAGACTGCGGCGCTTCCCGGCGGCCGGGACGCGGTCTTCTCCAGGTTCGGCGTGATGTTCTTCGCTGACCCTGCGGCCGCCTTCGGGAACCTGCGCCGGGCCTTGAGGCCGGGAGGCCGCCTGGTCTTCGTCTGCTGGCGGCCCCTGGCCGAGAACCTCTGGATGCGCCTGCCCGCCGAGACCGCTGCGGGCCTGGTCCCGCCAGCCCCACCCCCAGAGCCCGGGGCGCCGGGCCCCTTCGCTTTCGCCGACCCTGACCGAGTGCGGCGAATCCTGGCCGAGGCCGGCTTTGCCGGGATCGAAATCACCCCCCACGACGAGGCGATCGGCGGCCTGGACCTGGAGGGGACGGTGGAGATGAGCTTCCGAGTCGGGCCCCTGGGGGCGATCCTGCGCGAGCGGCCAGACCTCGCCCCCGTCCTGCGCGACCGCGTCCGCAAGGCGGTGTCGCCCTGGCTTCGGGACGAGGCCGTCTACATGCCCTCGGCGACCTGGATGGTGGGCGCCCGCAACCCGGCCTGAACCTGACCCTTGGCCTCAGCCGTTCAGGAACCGGCCCAGGGCCGCGCGGCTGTCGCGCTCGGCCGCCTGGGCCACCCTGGCACCGCGCATGACCTGGAAGGCGTGGAAGGCACCCGGATAGACGTGGACCTCGGTCGGAATCCCTTCGCGGGTCAGCCGCCGGGCATATTCCAGGTTCTCCTCCAGGAAGAGGTCCAGGGCACCCGTGGCGATGAAGGTCGGGGGCAGGCCCGCCAGGCTCTCCGCCCGGGCAGCTGCGGCATAGGGCGAGACCCCTTCGATCCCGGGTTCATGCCCGAGCAGGGCCGCCCAGCCGAAACGGTTGTTGTGTGGCGTCCAGATGAACTCGCCCACCGTCGGATGCGGATCGGGTCGGGTGCAGGTGCGGTCGTCGATCATCGGGTAGATGAGGTGCTGGAAGGCGAGGCGGTGCTCGCCCCGGTCCCGGACCAGCAGGGCGAGGCCGGCGGCCAGCCCCCCGCCGGCGCTCTCGCCCATCACGCCGACCCGGCCCGGGTCGACCCCCAGCTCAGCGGCGTTGGCCAGGGTCCAGGCCAGGGCCGCGTAGCAATCCTCGACAGCGCCGGGGAACCGCGTCTCCGGTGCCAGGCGGTATTCCACCGTGACGATGACGCAACCGAGGTCGGCAGACATGGGGCGGTGCATGGCCTCGCTGCCATCGGCGCGGCCCGAGACATAGCCGCCCCCGTGGATGTGCAGGATACAGGGCAGAGCCCCTTCGACGCCCCGGGGCCGGTAGATGAGGACCTCGACGTCCGGATCCCCGGCCCGGCCCGGGATGAGGCGGCGGACCTGATCCGTCCGCTCGGCGTCCTTCGGATCGGCGGGGAACCAGGAGGCCCGGCCCCGCATGCCCGGCAGCATAGCCTCGGTGAGGACCGCCGTCGGGAAGGCGTCCAGCATCGGCAGGAGCTCAGGGTCGACCAGGTGGCGGGAGAAGGACTCGGACATGGCGCTTCCGCAGATTGAGGATCAGGGGAAATCATGGCCGGTCGCCGGCCGGGCGACAAGCCTGCGGCGGCATCGGGAGGTCAGGGATAGATCTTCAGCATCTGGCCCTCATGGCGGCGCACCGCCTGGCGCATGCTGGTCCACTGGGCCGGGACATTACCCCGGTCCCATTCGGTGATCTCGGCCTTCAGGCGGGCGACGACCTCGGGGCGGGTGGCGGCGAGGTTACGGCTCTCGCCGGGGTCCTCGGCCAGGTTGTAGAGCATGTCATAGGCACCCTGGGCAGAGACCCTGGCCTGGACGCCATCGGGGGTGATGCCGGCCGAGAGGCTCTCAGTCTCGCCCGGCTCGGCCCGGTTGACGCTCCAAAGCTTCCAGGCGCCGTCTCGCACGGCATAGTTGGGGCCAGAGCGCCAGAAGAGGCGGCGCGCGAAGCCCTTCGGCTTGGGTCCGGAGAGGTAGGGAACGAGATTCTCGCCGTCTGTCCCTTTCGGCAGGGTCGCCCCCGCCAGGGCGGCGGCCGTGGGGAGGATGTCGAGGCTGGAAACCACCTGGTCCTCCACCCCGCCGCGGCGGAAGCGCCCGGGCGCGGAAATGATGTAGGGCACCCGCACGCCTCCCTCGAGGTGCAGGCCCTTGAAGCCGTTCAGCGGACCGTTGGTGCAGGCCGTCCCGATGTAGCCGGCGCAGCCGTTGTCTGAGAGAAAGACGATGACTGTGTTCCTCTCCAGGTCCCGCGCCTTGAGCTCCGCACGGATCCGTCCGACCCCGTCGTCCAGGGCGGTGACCATGGCGGCGTAGACCCTTTGGCCCTTGTCCGGGATGTCGCGGTTGCGTGTGATGTAACGGGCCGGCGCCTGCAGGGGCGTATGTGGTGCCGCATGGGCGAGGTAGAGGAAGAAGGGGCGTCCTGCGGCGGCGTCGATGAAGCTGATGGCCTCGCGCGTGAAGGCGTCGGTGAGGTAGGCACCCTCCTCCACCACCTCGCGGCCCCGATAGACGGGGGCGGCCCTGCGCAGGAGGGCCATCTTTTCCGCCTCGGTTGCGCCGGGGGGAGCCCGGACCCCTTCAGCGAGGCCGAAGGAGGCTTCGGCACCGGGCGGGGTGATCTCCTCGTCGCCGGCCTGGAAGTCGGTCATGAAGGCCGTGGCACCGGTCATGATGCCGAAGAAGCTGTCAAAGCCGCGGTCGAGGGGGTGGTAGCCCGAAGGCTGGCCCAGATGCCACTTGCCAACCATGCCGGTCGAGTACCCGGCGCCCTTCAGCACCTGGGGAAGGAAGACCTCATCCCGGGAAACCCCGCCCGTCCGGTCCCGGCCGACCGGGTTGAACTCATAGCCGAAGCGGGTCTGGTAGCGGCCCGTCAGAAGGGCGGCGCGAGAGGGCGCGCAGACCGGATGGGCGACATAGCCCTGGGTGAAGCGAACCCCGTCCCGGGCCAGGGCGTCGATGTGGGGGGTCTTCACCTGCGGCGAGCCGTAGGTGCCCGTGTCACCAAAGCCCAGGTCATCGGCGATGATGACGATGATGTTCGGCCGGGCGGGCGCCGCCAGGGCCGGGGCCTCAGCCAGGCTTGCGCCCGCCGCCGCTGCAAGGATCAGGCTTCTCGTGAACATGTCGGTTTCCTCCCGCCCGGGACTTCCGCCCGGCCCGGGAGAAGGCTAGCACAGAGGCGGCGGCGCGGCAGGGGCCTCTGTCGAAAACCGCCCCATCCGGAGACGCGATGATACGGAACGTCCTGCGCCCGGCCGCCCTGGCGGCGTCACTCCTCCTGGGGACCCTTGCGATGACCGAAGCCCGAGCCGGGGATGACCCCTTCACCTGGATGGAGGAGATCGAGGGCGTACGGGCCCTGGACTGGGCGAAGGCCGAGAATGCCCGGTCCCTGCCCCGGCTGCAGAATGACCCCCGCTATCCTGGCCTCTACGCAGAGGCCCAGGCCATTGCGACGGCCGCCGACCGGATCCCTGGGGTGGTCTTCGCGGGCGGACACAGGCTTCGGGACTTCTGGCAGGACCGGACCCACGTCCGCGGACTTTGGCGGGAGACCGACCTGGCAGGCTACCGGTCGGGAAATCCGGCCTGGCGCACCCTCCTGGACGTCGACGCCCTGGCCAAGGCCGAGTCGGCGAACTGGGTCTTCGCCGGCGCCAGCTGCCTGGCCCCCGAAGACCGGCTCTGTCTGGTCAGCCTGTCCAACGGTGGCAAGGACGCTGCGACCGTTCGCGAGTTCGACACCCAGGCCGGCCGGTTTGTCGAGGGGGGCTTCCGCCTGCCCGAGGGCAAGCACCGGTTCGACTGGATCGATCGCGACACCCTGCTGGTCGTGACGGCCCTGTCGCCCGCAGAAAGTACCCTCTCCGGCTATCCTTATGTGGCGCGCGTCCTGAAGCGCGGTCAGACCCTTGCCCAGGCCCAGGAAGTGTTCCGCGGGGATCGCGGAGACGGCGGCTACGGGGTGAACGGGCAGGTCTTCCGCGATGCCCGGGGGCGGGTCGAGGCGGTGATCCTGGCCCGGCCCCTCGACACCTTCAGCGCCGAGCATCACCTGCTGGTGGGAGACCGGGCCGTGAAACTGGCCCTGCCGCTCCGCTCGACTGTGCAGGCCCTCGTCGCGGGCCGGCTTGTGGTCACCCTCGAGGCCGACTGGCGGGAGGCCGGCATGAAGACCGGAGACCTAGTGGACTTCGACCTTGGCGCGGTCCGCGCGGCGCCCGGGGCCCTGAAGCCGGACCTCGTCCTGCGCCCGACGGAGAGCCAGAGCGTGGAGCAGGTCGCCTCGACCCGCGACCGGCTGGTCATCGGCCTATTGGACACTGTCCGCGGCCAGGTCCGTAGCCTGAAGCGGACGGGCGGGGCCTGGACCTCCGAGACCCTGTCCCTGCCGGCGGACTCGACCCTGACCCTGACCTCGGCGTCGGAGGACAGCGACCGGATCCTGGTGAGCGCGTCGAGCTACCTGTCCCCCACCAGCCAGTGGCTGGCGGACGCCGGGACGGGGGCGACCTCACGCCTGCGCAGCCTGCCGCCCCGGTTCGACGCCTCGAACCTCGTCGCCGAGCAGAACTGGGCGGTGTCGAAGGACGGCACGCGGATTCCCTATTCCGTGGTGCGCCGCAAGGACGCGCCGATGGACGGCTCCAACCCGACCCTGCTCTACGCCTACGGCGGCTTCCTCGTTAGCCAGACCCCGGCCTATGCCGCCACCTCCGGAAAGCTCTGGCTCGAGAAGGGCGGGGTCTATGTGGTCGCCAACATCCGGGGCGGGGGAGAGTTCGGACCGCGATGGCACAATGCCGGTCTGAAGCTCGACCGGATGCGGGTCTACGAGGACTTCTTCGCGGTCTCCGAAGACCTGATCCGTCGGGGCTATACCTCACCCCGACGCCTGGGGATCATGGGCGGCTCGAACGGCGGCCTCCTGATGGGCGTGGCCCTGACCAAGCGCCCGGAACTGTACAACGCCGTGGTCATCCAGGTGCCCCTGTTCGACATGATCCGCTACACGCAGATCGGGGCCGGCGCCTCCTGGGTGGGCGAGTACGGCGACCCGGCCATTCCGGCGGAGCGGGACATGCTGCTCTCCTACTCGCCGTACCAGAACCTCAAGGCAGGGCAGCCCTATCCGCAGGTGTTCATCGAGACTTCGACCAAGGACGACCGCGTCCACCCGGCCCATGCGCGCAAGGCGGCGGCCCGGCTGAAGGAACTGGGGTACGACTACATCTACTACGAGAATATCGACGGCGGTCATGCCGCCGCCGCCAACCTCAACGAGAGAGCCCTGCGCCAGGCCCTGGAATACACCTACCTCATGCAGAGGCTGATGGACTGACCGCTCCCTTCAGTCTTGATCCTGCCGAATCAGCGCGGTGCATAGAGCCGCGCCGGGCGGTGCGGGCCCCGCTCGAAATCGTCTAGGGCGCGCAGGCTCCCGGATTCCTCGACGAGCTTGCGGAAGTTGCGCTTGTCGACAGGCCTGCCGATGGTGGCCTCGTAGGCGGCCTGGAGCCGGGCCAGGGTAAAGGCCGGCGGCAGCAGGGGCAGGAGGAAGCCGGGATCTGCCCGGACTTCAGTTGCGAGACGGGAAAGGGCGGCGGCCAGAATGTCGCCATGATCGAAGGCCAGGGTCCCGACCTCGGAAAAGGTCCGCCAGTCGGCCTCGGCGGCGTCCGTCCCCGCCTGCAGCCGGACCTCCCCTGCGCGAACCAGGGCGAGGTAGGCGACGGAGATCACACGGCCGCGGGGGTCGCGGTCAGGATGGCTGAAGTTGGCGAACTGCAGGATCCGGCCCGGGCGGACCCCGGTCTCCTCCTCCGTCTCCCGGCGGGCGCAGGCGTCGAGGTCCTCGGTCTCCTGCAGGAAGCCCCCGGGCAGGGCCCACCAGTCGCCAAAGGGGTCGGCCCCCCGTCGGACCAGAAGCAGCCGAAGGGCTCCGTCGTCCAGGGACAGGATGACGATATCGGTGGCGACGGCGGGCCGGGGATACGCGTAACAGAAGGTGGTCATGTTAGTGTGTTGACAACACGAAGTAGAATGTGTAGTTTTCACACTAACAGTTCAGCCCGTTCCGTCAACCACAGGAGCCGCCCTTGGTCCGAACCAGCCTGTCCCATCCTCTGCGAATTGACTCGGTCAGCGCTGGCACCGGCTGCGTCGGCATGACGTTCTCGCCGGGCAAGAAGGGGCCGAGTCCCCTCGGCGACCCCTGGGACCGGGACCTGGAGGCGGACCTGGCCGTGATCACCGCCTGGCGTCCGACCGTGGTCGTCACCCTGATTGAGGCCGAGGAGTTCACGATCCTACAGACGCCCCGGCTGGGCGAGCAGTTCCGGGCCGCCGGCCTGGAATGGCGACACCTTCCGATCCGCGACCTGCACGCTCCCGACCCGAGGTTCGAAAGAGCCTGGACCTTCGCGGGCGCGGAGATGCGCGACCTCTTGTCCCGGGGAGGCCGGGTCCTGGTTCACTGCCGCGGTGGGCGGGGGCGGACGGGGCTGGTGGCCTGCCGGCTCCTGACAGAGCTCGGTGAGCCGGCGGAGGCGGCCCTGCGCCGGGTCCGGGCAGCCCGGGAGGGCGCGGTGGAGACGACGCCCCAGCTCGAGCATGTCCTGGCCCTCCGGCAGGTGCCGGAGGACCCGGACCGCACCTCCCGTCGCCTCGCCTGCCTGGCCGCCGGCGCGGTAGGCGACGCCCTGGGTTATGCGGTGGAATTCCTGCGGATGCCGGACATCACCCGCCGGTACGGCGACGCAGGGATCCTGGAGCCGCAGACCGATACATCGGGTCGCCTTGTGGTCAGCGACGACACCCAGATGACGCTGTTCGCGGCCCAGGGCCTGATCGAGGCCGCGGATTCCACCCTCGAGGAGAGGACAGCCGCCCAGCGGAAGGCATTCCTGGACTGGCTAGAGACCCAGGAGGGCGACTTCCGGCCCGGCCGCCAGGGCCTCCTTGCCCATCCCTCCCTCTGGGTGCGCCGCGCGCCGGGCAACACCTGCCTGTCCGCCTTGAGGTCCGGAGGCCGGGGGGACCTGGTCCGCCCGATCAACGACTCGAAGGGCTGCGGCGGGGTGATGCGGGCGGCACCTGCGGGCCTTCTCCCCGCCATCACGCCCGAGGCCGCCTTCGGCCTGGGCGTCCGGGGGGCCGCCCTGACCCACGGCCATCCCTCCGGACACCTTCCCGCCGGCGTGCTTTCGGCTTTGGTGGCGCACCTGATGGCGGGGGACGGCCTGGACGCGTCGTGGGGGGAAGTTCGCCGCCTCCTGGCCCTCCGGGAGGGGGCGGAGGAGACCCTGGAGGTCCTGGACCGGGCCGTCGACCTGTCTGGGCGAGAGCGCATTTCCGACGCCGAAGCCATCCGCCGCCTCGGCGAGGGCTGGACCGGCCATGAAGCCCTGGCCATCGCCCTGTTCGCAGCCCTGCGGGGCGAGGACCTCATCGACACCCTGAGGATCGCCGCCAACCATGACGGCGACTCCGACTCCACAGCCGCCATCGCGGGCAACCTCCGGGGGGCGGAGGAGGGCCTCTATGGCCTGCCACTGGAGTGGATCCTGGCCCTCGACGTGATCGAGCCGCTGATCGAGATCAACCGCCGCTGGCCGACGGCCTGACCCGCTCCTGAATTCCGGTTTCCCCTTCGGCGGAAAGCCGATCTAGGATGGGCGGGAACCCGCTGGAGCGAGGGAGGAGACAAGATGACGGACATTCTGGACCTTGGGGGCCGCGTGGCCCTGGTGACGGGCGCTGGCCAGGGCGTGGGGCGGCAGATCGCCCTGCACCTGGGCGGTGCAGCGAATAGTGGCGGCGTGGTGGTGAACGACTTCGTGCTCGAGCGCGCCGAGGCCGTGGCCGAGGAGATCCGCGCCGCCGGGGGCAAGGCCCTGGCCCTTCAGTGCGACGTCTCCAACCAGGCGGCCGTGAAGGACATGGTGGCCAAGGCCGCCTCGGACCTCGGCGCCATCGGGGTGCTGGTCAACAACGCAGGCAACGCCGGGGCGACGCCCTCGGCGGACGCCCGCCTTCCCTTCTGGGAGACCGGGCCCGAGGCCTGGCAGACCTTCCTGGGGGTCAACCTCTACGGCGTCATCAACTGCACCGGGGCGGTCATCCCGGGCATGATCGAGCGCCAGGCGCCCGGGCGGATCGTGACCATCATTTCCGACGCTGGACGCTGGGGCGACGCCAACATGGAGATCTACGCCGCCGGCAAGGCCGGTGCGGCCGGTTTCATGCGCTCGGTGGCCCGGACCCTGGGCCGCTACGGCGTCACCGCCAACTCGGTGGCCATCGCCCTGACCGCCACCCCAGCGGTGGAGCGGACCCTGAACGGCGACCCCGAGCGCCTGAAGCGGCAGATGGAGAAGTACATCATCCGCCGGCCCGGACGCCCGGATGACGTGGCCAACATGGTGCTCTTTCTGTCGTCGGACGCCTCCAGCTGGATCACCGGCCAGGTCTATCCGGTGAACGGCGGCTTCACCTTCGCCCTCTGAGGACCGACCGCGGACCCGTCCCGGCGTCAGCCAGGCAACGCCAGGACGGCCCGCCAGGGGTCGCCGACGAGGATCAGGGCCGCGAAGACCAGCTCGAACCCCACCGCCTTCAGGTTCTGCGCGTCCAGGGCGTCATCCAGGAGGATGGAGACGATCCGGCCGACGGCGGCTCCAGCCCAGCACAGACCGCTGACAGCGAAGACGATAGGGTCTTAGGTGAGCAGTGGCATCAGCGCCAGGGGCGCCCAGAGCCCGCCATAGGTCGCCCGGAACTCCGACCGGCCCGCCGGGGTGAGCGGTTGCAAGCCGACGAACCGCGCCGCGCTCTTCGGTAGCAACAGCCCCAGGAGGCCCATCAGGAGGGTCCCGACGGCGCCTCCAAGATTGAGGAGGTCCGTCGTCATATGGCGGCGGCCAGGACGCCCCGCGGCGCGAAGACCGTGTCCGAGAGGCGCGCGCCGCCCTGCCGCGCCGCATAGCGCTCCCCCGCCAGCCGCACCATCTTCTGGAGGTTGGCAAGGAAAGCCTTCTGGTCGCGCATGCGAGCGTTATGCTGGAACTGCTCGGCCTTGACGGCGCAGAGGAGTTCGGGGGAGTCGATCAGGAAGCTAAGGTAGCGGAAATACTCCTCTGGTGTTTCCGCG
The DNA here is from genome assembly GCA_945874825.1 of Phenylobacterium deserti. Classification (GTDB taxonomy): domain Bacteria; phylum Pseudomonadota; class Alphaproteobacteria; order Caulobacterales; family Caulobacteraceae; genus Phenylobacterium; species Phenylobacterium deserti_D. The sequence goes on from CAMCIK010000003.1 coordinate 98,375, forward strand.
ATGAAGCTCTCAGGGATGAGGGCAGAGACATCCCCGAACTTCAGGGAGAGGACGGCCGCCCCCGCCCCAAGGGCCAGATTGGCGCTGTTCCCACCACCACGCCGGAAGGGGTTGGCGAAGACATCGACGGTCGTCATCAGGCGATCGAGGGGGCTTGCATAGGGAATGTGCAGGAAGCGGCGCCCCAGGACCTGGCGGCAGGCTTCGGACAGGTAGTCGGGGAGGCCGCCGACCACCATCCAGACGCAGTTCGGTTGATCCCTGACCGCGAGCTCCATGCCCGTGATGAAGGCCTCGTCCATCTCTACGCCGAGACGGTTGCCGACCGTGGCGATGACGAAGGCGTCCGGGTCGAGGCCCACTTCGGATCTTGGAACCGGTTCCGGGGGCGGCGAATCCAGGCAGGGGCCGGAGAGGCTCTGCACATAGTTGCCAGCAAACGCTGGCGGAGCACCCTGGACTTCCCAAAGCCCTCGGATCGTCTCGGGAGTCTGATAGTACCAGTAAACGTCTGCGTACTGGACCGGCGCCTCGTCCGCACAGGTGAACATCAGTGTCGGGCCTAGCCGGTTGGCCACGCTGATCACCGGCGAAAGGGCGGGCTCGCACCAGACGTGAAAGGTGCAGGGACCGCGGCTGAGGATGCCGGCCAGGAAGTCCGGATTGTCGACGGTGGAGATTAGGGCGAGACCCCGGCTGGCGGGGAAGCCCCCTAGCCTCTCCCGGATGTATGCGCGCATGGGGTCCGTGAGGTCGCCAGAATGCACGATCTCAAGACGATCGACCTTGGGGTCCATAGCGAGGGCCGCCGCATAGTCGATGGCGCCGCCGGATGGCGAATGCGCCGGGTCCAGCAGGGTCCCGACGAACAGCACATGGGCCCGGCGGAGGCGGGAGGCCGGGAGCTGGCGGGGTGCCAGGTCCAGGCCATCAGAAATCCGGGTGAGGACCGACCGGGTGAGGCGGCTGAGCCGCGTCCTGACCTCTGGCGGGACGTCGGGTCCCCGCCACCAGGCGAGGGAATTCAGGTCCGACGCCACCAGAAGCCGCACCGCGTCGTCGATGCCGTCGCCCTCAATCCCGGTCGTCAGGGTGTCGTAGAGGTTCTCATCATTGAGTCTGGCGAGGTCCTGCGGCGCGAACAGGGCGTTCCAGCGGTCTGCGATCGTCCGAATGGCGTCTGCATACTGGGGCTGGGCGCCCTCCAGCAGGAAGTCCTCGAGGGTCACGACGGAAAGTCTCCGGGTTTCAGGATTGGAGGTCGGCAAGGGCGGACCTGAGGGCCGAGGCGATCTTCTGGATCTGTGCACCGGCGAGGTCAGAGAAGAAGGGCAGGCCAAGGCTGGAAGCTGCCAGAGCTTCCGTGACCGGCAGGGCCGAGGCCGGACAGTCCGTGAAGGCCGGGGCGACATGGCAGCCACTTCCCCACCAGCGGCGGGTATCGACGCCGCTGGCGCTCAGGCTGGCCTCGACGGGGTCGGCGGTGCCCGCAGGCAAGCGCACGACACAGGTGCTCGAGATCCAGTTCGTCCCCCATCCTTCCTGGAAGGTCACTTCCTTCATATCGGCAAGGGCGATCCGGAGGCGGCGGGCCGCGGCGGCGTACCGGTTCCGGATCGTCGGCCACTGGTCGAGGGCTGCAAGACCCACGGCGGCAGAGTACTCGCTGAGCTTAGCGTTGGTCGCCACATGCCGCGAGACCCGGTCGCCCATGAAGGCGAAGTTGGTCATGGCGCGGAGCCGGGTGCTGAATTCCAGATCCTCCGAGGCTATGAAGCCGCCCTCTCCGACTCCAAGGGTCTTGGTGGCGTGGAGACTGATCATAACCGGGACTTCCGCCGAGGTGGCCGCGTCGAACCCGGCGGCGGCGTCGATGATGACCTTGACCCCCGTGGCGTCCTGAAAGGCGCGCCAGGCGGCAGGCGACATGGGTCGGCCCATCACGGCCACCGGCATGGCCGCCGCCACCGGGCCCGGCGCCTCGGCCAGGGCGGCGAGGAGGCCTTCTGGAGTGAGTTCGCCCGCCTCTGGATGGACGTCCACGAACCAGGGAACCAGCCCGGCCATGCGGACTGCGTGGGCGGTGGCCACGAAGGTCCAGGACGGCAGGGCGCAGAGCGAACCCCTCGGCAGGCCGAGGGCCTCAAGGGCCAGGGTCAGGGCCAGGGTCCCGTTCGCCAGCGTGACGACCGTGGCGTCTTTCCCGAAGCGGGCGGCCAGACGAGCCTCGAACTCCAGAACGAGTGGCCCGAAATTGGAGTACCAGCCCGCCGCGTCGATCCGCTCGAGATAGGGGGCGAGGTCGGAGGCCCTCGGCATGGCGGGCACGGCGACCGGAATGCGGGCGGCCCTGTCGACGCCGGGCGCGGGCACTCGGACAGTAGCGGCGGCGCTTGCAGCCAGCATGGGCCTGCTCCTGGATTGTTGTCGGGAAGTGTCCGATTGTCATGGTTAATTTCAGGTTACGGGTGCAGGTTGGCGCGTCGGGGTATCCGCTCTAGTCTTGCGATCCTGCTGGCGGTGAGTCGCCATCGGGAAACCGGCGTCAAGGGGAGCGCGATGTCCGTGACTCGGCTGGTCGTCGTCGGCCCTGGCCTGATGGGCATGAAGCATATCGACCTGGTGCGCGCTGACCCCAGGACGGAGCTCGCCGCCATTGTCCAGCCGGAGCCGATCCACGCCCGACATCTCTCCGAGACCCTGGGTGTACCTGTCTTTGCGGATGTCGGGGCCTGCCTGGAGACGGTCCGCCCGGACGGCGTGATCCTCGCCTCGCCGAACCCGTTCCATTTCGATCAGGCCAGGACATGCGCCGCCGCGGGTACGCCCATGTTGATCGAAAAGCCGATCACGGACGACCTTTCGGAGGCCGAGGCCCTTGTGGACCTGATCGCCCGATCGGGGGTCATGGCCATGGTCGGGCACCACAGGGCCCATAGCCCCCTGGTTCACGCGGCCCTCAGGGTTGTTCAGTCCGGGCGGCTCGGGCGGCTGGTGGCCTTCCAGGGTAGCGCGGTCTTCCGCAAGCCCGACGACTATTTCGCAGCGGCACCCTGGCGGACCCAGTCCGGGGGAGGCCCCATCCTGATCAACCTGATCCACGAGATCGGGATGATGCGAACCCTCTGCGGTGAGATCGATGCCGTCCAGGCCCAGACCTCCTCCCGGGTCCGCGGACACGCGGTGGAGGACACTGCGGCCATCACGTTGTCGTTCTCCGGCGGCGCCCTCGGGGTCTTCATGCTTTCGGACTCCGGCGCCTCGGCCCGAAGCTGGGAGCAGACGACAGGCGAGAACCCGGCCTTCTTCAACGCGCCGGAGGAGACCTGCTACACGCTGACCGGCGAGAAGGGGACCCTGCACTTCCCGACCCTCCGGCTGGAGACCTTCCTGGACGCTGGCGAAGCGTCCTGGATGCGGCCTTTCTCCACGGAGGCGGTCCCGGTCGAACGCCACGACCCCCTTGCGGCGCAGCTCACCAACTTCATCGACGTCATCCGCGGCGAGGGCGAAGTCGTGGTGACCCCCCTGGACGGCCTGCGCAACCTGAGGGTCATTGACGCCATCCGGCGTTCCGCGGAATCCGGCCAGATGGTCCGGATCGCTGGCTGATCGCCATGGCCAGGGTTCTCCTTCTGGACACCAATGTCGCTGCAGGGCCCCTCCTGGGTGCCCTTCAGAGCCTGGGACACGAGGTAACCCTGGCGGGAGGACAGCCCGCTGACGTCCTGGCGCGGGCGCACTCCAGCTATGTCCGGCTGGACTACTCTGACACGGCGGCAACGCTGGCCCTGTTCGAGACCGGGGGCTTCGACTTCCTGGTCCCCGGATGCAACGACAGGTCCTACCAGACCTGCGCCGAGATCGCGGACCTCCGTCCCCTTCCCGGCGTCGACACCTCGGAAGCCACATATACCCTGAACAACAAGGCTGCCTTCCGGGCCTGGGCCCAGGCGCGGGGCCTGCCGGTGCCCCGGACCCTGGAGCCGGAAACGGCGGCACCGGGACAGGCGGTGATCGTCAAGCCCGAGGAGGCCTACAGCGGCAGGGGGGCCACGGTTCTGCGGACGCCCACTGGGTCGGACCTGGCGGAGGCGCTGGCAGTGGCCTGTGCCGAATCTAGGTCAGGACGCGGGCTCGTGGAGGAGTTCGTGGAAGGCCAGCTCTACAGCCATACCGCCTTCCTGGACCCCTCCGGCGTCTACATGGACGCCGTGGTGGAGGAGCACGGTTCGGCCAATCCACTCGCAGTCGACACCAGCCATGTGGTCGAGGACTTCCCGGCGAAGGCCCTGGAAGAGGCCCGTACCTTCGCCGTCAGCCTGATGCGCGGACTCGACCTGAAGCCGGGCCTGATCCATACCCAGCTCATCCTGGGTCCGTCTGGAATTCGCGTGATCGAGGTGACCCGCCGCTGTCCCGGCGACCTCTACAGCCTTCTGATCCAGCTCTCCACGGACATGGACTACGCCCGCGCCTATGTCGGTCCCTTCCTGGGCGAGGACTTCGGCGACCGGCCACGGCCCGGCCCCGCCACGCCCATACTGCGGCATACCCTGTCCAGCCCGGAGGGCGCGCCCTTCGGAGCCCTCCGGTTCCATCGGCCCCTGGCGATCGAACGCTATGTTTCCCTCGCCCTGTCCGGAGAGACCCTGTCGCCCAGCCCCCGCTCCAGGATCGGCCTCCTCTTCGCCCGCGCCCGGGACGCCACCGATCTTGCGGAGCTCAAGGCGGCGGCCCTGGAGCGCCGTCTATATGACATCCTGCCCTCGGAGGCCTGGTGAACGTCGACTTCATCCGGTCCATCGAGGACGCTCTGGCACCCCGGTCGCCAGACCCCCTCGCCAGGGCGCTCCTGGCCGGCGATGCAGGTCCGTGCTTTCTGATCGGACGCAATGCGGACGCCGCCCGCCTGGCGGGGCCCCTCCGGGCAGCTGGACTTGTGGACGATGGCGCGCCGGCAGGCTCCACCTGGAACGGGCTCCCGGTGATCGCTTCAACCGACCTCCCGGACGGTGCTGTCCTGCTGAACACCTCGACGTCGATCCGCCCGGTGGATGTCGTCCGCAGGTTCTCGCAACTCGCGGGTGTCAGGCTCTTGGGTCTACCAGACCTCATGGCTGCGTCTGGCGGTGTCGAAGCGACACCCGACTTCGTGAGCGAGCAGCGGGCGGACTGGGCCGCCCACACCGGGGCCTGGGCGGCGCTCTACGGGCGGATGGCCGACGCGGACTCCCGGCAGATCCTGCTCGATGTCCTCCGATTCCGGCTGACGGCCGACCCCGCCTACATGGCCGCCTACGAGGTAAGGGTCGAGGCGCAGTACTTCGAGCCCTTCCTGGATCTCCGGGAGGAGATTTTCGTGGATGCCGGGGGATTTGACGGCGACACGACCGAGGTCTTCTGTGGATGGGACCCGGCCTATCGCGCGGTCCACCTCTTCGAGCCTTCACCAGCGAACCTTGCGCGGGCCAGAACCCGGCTGGCTGGCCGCCGCGACATCCATTTCCACGGCATCGGCCTGTCAGATTCAGAGGGGGAACTGGCCTTCGACCCCGATGCCGGCTCCGCCTCCGCTGTCGGGGCGGGTGGGGGGCTGACCATCCGCGTAGAACCCCTCGACGCTCGGCTGCCCGGGCCAGTCACCCTCATCAAGATGGATCTCGAGGGCTGGGAGACCCGGGCCCTCGCCGGCGCCCGGCGGCTCATCGGCGACTTCCACCCCAAGCTGGCCCTGGCGGTCTATCATCGGGCGTCAGACTTCCGGGACATCGCCCGCTTCGCCCTGGAGATCCACCCGGACTACCGGGTCTACCTGCGGCACTACACCCAGGGCTGGTCGGAAACCGTGATGTTCTTCGTCTGAAAACCGGGCCGGAAAGATAGACTGCATGCGAATCAGGAGGCGGTCATGACGGTTCGGGCACAGGAACCGGCGGGTACAGATCCCGCCCTCCCCATAGAAACCCCCGAGGGCCTGGCTAAACGTTTCGAGGATAGTCGTCCGGGGGTGGCCTACATCAAGCCAAAGGTGCTCTTCCTGAAGACCGAGGCGCTTTACCCCGCACCTGTCCCCCTCTCGATCCACCTTCCTCCGAGCGGTATCGGAAGCATAAGCCTGCTCGAGGCGGCCTGCCTGACGGCTCTGGTCCGGATTGTCCGGCCCCAGCGGATCTTCGAGTTCGGCACCTTCCTCGGCTATTCCACCTCCCTGTTCCTGGCCAATTCCGGGCCTGAATGCCATGTGGTGTCGGTCGACCTCGGAGACATCTCCGAGAGCCTCACGGGCGCTGCAGGCTATTCGGACGCCGAACTCCGGAGCGATGACCGCAAGAATGACGACCATCTACGGCTGACCCAGGCCAGGACAGGGCCGCTCTATCTCCAGGGCCTGGCGGAAGACGATCGGGCCCGCCTTACGCTTCTTCAACAGGACAGCCGGACGCTCGATATCAAAGCATTGGGTCTCGAGGGCGCAGTCGACTTCGTCTTCGTTGACGGCGGCCACGACTTCGAGACCATCGCCTCGGACACCGAACGGGCGCGGGGCATGCTGGGCGGCTCGGGCGTCATCGTCTGGCACGACTTCAACTCGGGCATACACGGCGAGGTCACCCGCTACATGGCCGGGGAGAGCCAGAGGGATATCATCCTGAGCGTGCCGGGCTCCATGCTCGCCGTCGGCCTCTACGGCGAGGCTCGGGAAACCGCCCTCAACGCCGCGCTCCGTCCCGGATGACCAACGCCAGCCTCTCCGCCGGCGGGCTCGACCGGGAGACCTATCGCCGGCTCATACGGCCAAGGAACGGCGTCGCCCTGGCCCATCTCGGCCTCCGCACCGGGTTTCACCTCGGCTTCCTGAGCCTAGCCTCGTACCTGGCCGCGGAGGGGAGGTTGCTTATCGCGCTTGTCGTCCTTACGCCCCACTGGGCGGCCTGGTCCTTCCTCGGCTGGGCCGGCCTGGGCCATGAACTTGCCCATCGCAACGTCCTGTCCTGGCGGCAGGCGAATGTCGCCCTCTTCCGGATCTGCTCGATCCTGACCTGGAGTAACTTCGCCTTCTTCGAACTTACGCACCCGATCCATCACAGGCACACCCTGGGTCCAGCGGATATCGAAGCCAATGCGGGGGTCAGGATCTCGGCCCGGCAGGCGCTCGGCCTTGCGGGATTCGATTTCGTGGGACTCGTCCGCCGGATCCGGATCCTCGCCCTGAACGCCGCCGGCATCGTCCCTGGCGATGAAAGAGTGCAGGCCCTTGCACCCCCGGGAAGCCCGGAGAGGCGCGCCATCCGAAACGGCGCCCGCTGGGTTCTCGCGATCCAGGCCGGGATGGCCATTGTCTTCCTGGCGGCGGGCCAGCCCATCCTCATCGCCGGGGTCACCCTGGCGCCTTTCTGCCTGTCGGGATTCAATCGGGCCCTCGCCCTCCTCCAGCACGCCGGCCTGGCGGCGGGGACTCCGGAGACGCGGTTCGAGGACTCTACCCGGACGGTTCGGCTCGGCCCGGTCGGGGGGTTCTTCTACGCCAACATGAACCTCCACCTGGCCCACCATGTCTGGCCGTCTATTCCCTTCTACAACCTGCCGGAGGCCGACCGCGCCCTGACAAGGGCAGGACGGCATGTCCATGAGACCCGGGGGTTTCTCGAGGGCCTGGGGCTTCTGGCGCGGCTCCGGCGCCCTGCCCCCCGCCTCAAGACTTCGGCGTAATGCGGGCCAGGAACTGGAGGTCCGGACCGGCGCTGTCCGTCCCCTACTCCGGCGAGCGGGGCGGGACCTTGCGATACCAGACCAACTGCTCGGAGGTGGCCAGCAGCTTGCCGTCCCGACGCCAGTAGCTGGAGCGCTCATCCGAGGCACCGCCGCCGCCGATCCGGCCCTCGTACTCCACCAGGATGAAGTCGTTTCCGACCTCGGCCACCTCCGCCTCCGTGGCGTGCAGGTAGACGGTCAGGGACAGGGTGGTGGTCGAGACCCCCATGCCAAAGGCGTACATGGCCCGGGGCGGGGAGTTATCGGTGATCATGCCCAGGAGGGCCCTGTCCAGGGGCTCCCGGCGCGAGCGCACCCAGGCCAGGGAGCGCGACCCCGCCGAGGGCTTGGGCGGGAAGCCGTCCAGGGTGCGGCGCTCCAGGACGGTGGAGCCGAAGTGCTGGCGGGCGTGGGTGACCTCGGACGCCGGAAGGCTGTCCGGATCCGGGGCCTCAGGCATGGTGACGAAGGCAAAGGGCGGGGTGTCGGGCCGCTTCGCCGTGGTGACGATGGCGTGGACCCCCACCTCCTCCGAGCCCGGCGGGCGCAGCTCCACCTCCCAGACCCCCACCGAGCCCCCCTGGCGGATCCGGCGGGTACGCACGTCCAGGTCACCGGCTGGCAGGGCCGCGGCATAGGTCAGGGTCAGGGACAGGACCTCCCCCACCCGCTCCGGCTCGGCCTCAATGATGCGGGTGGCCAGGCCGATGGCATAGCCGCCCCACAGACCACCCGAGGGGTTGCGCCACTCCTCGCCGGTGGGGACGCGCCAGCGGCCGGGGCCGAGGCGCTCAAGGATCATCTGGTGGGTGGGGGCGTCTGTCGTCATGGCCCGGACCCCTACACCGGCCGGGGCGGGGATTGGAAGGGCGTGGAGGCATGGTAGGCTTCCCGAAACCTGCCTTCGGGAGCCCGGCGCGGATGGAATCCCCCTTCATGGATGCGGAAGCCCGGGTCCGCAGCCTCGATCCTTCCGGCCGCCTCCTCTCGGTGGAACCCCTGACCGGCGGCGTTTCATCGCATACCCGGCGCCTGGTGTTCGAGGCCGCCGAGGGTGTTCACGCCGTGGTCGAACGCAGGCCAAAGGCCATGCCGGGCAAGCCGCCGCCCGCCGAGCGCGCCACCCGGGAGGCCGCCCTGCTGGCCCGCCTGCCGGACCTCGGCATCCCCACCCCGCGCCTGCGCCTGTTCGCGCCTCCGGACACCCTGGTCCTGGACTTCCTGGAGGGCGGGACGGACCCGCCCCCGGGGGCGCCTGCCAGCCTTGTGGGGCCCATGGCTGAGTTGCTCGCCGCCCTGCACCGGCTGGGACCAGAGCACGGCCTGCCGCCCTTGCAGACCTTCACCGATCCCCTGCCGGACCTCAGGACCTGGCGGCCGGATCTCTTTGCGGCGGACGCCCTCCCGGGACCCCCCTGCCCGCCCTTCACCGGCCCGCCCCGCCTGCTGCATGGTGACTTCTGGATGGGCAACCTCCTGTGGCGCGACGGCCATCTGGCCGGCCTGCTGGACTGGGAAGACGCCTGCCTGGGCGATCCCATGGCCGAGCTGGCCGCGGCCCGTTGCGACCTGCACAGCCGTTTCGGCGTCGGTGCCGCAGACGCCCTGGCACAGGCCTACGCCGCCCGCGCCCCGGTGGACCGGTCACGGCTGGCCTGGTGGGACCTCTACATGCCCACGGCCCAGCTGACCTACATGGACGGCTGGGGCCTGCCCCCCGACGACCTCACCCGCGTGCGCGCAGCCATGACCGAGCGGCGGGACGAGGCCTTAGGCGCGCTGGGGATGGGATAGTCCGTCCGGGCGACTGGACCGCCTGGCCGAGGCAGAGCGAGGGCAGTTCCCCGACCAGCGGGCGGGCCTATGCCCGTTTGGTCAGCCAGAAGGATGCGCCATAGAGATTGACCCCCTCCAGGGGCCCTCTTCTCAGCGCGGAATTCGCGCGGGCGGACAGTGCCGGATCGCGGTGCACGAACCAGCAGGGAAACAGGATCTCGAAGGCGTCGCCGCCGAACAGCAGCGCGGTTGCCAGGAGATACTGCTCGTTCCACATCCGGGAGACGTGACCGGAGATGTAGTCGTCCGGCAGGTAGATGTCGTGGATATGGATGATCACGCCGGGCCTCACGCGGGGCAGGATGTCCAGGAAAAAGACGGTGACGTCAGACCCCTGGAAACTGCGGTGCGAGCTGTCCAGGAACAGGATGTCGCCGGGCTCCAGCGCGTCGAAGATCGCCGGATCGGAGTCTTCCAGCGGTTTGCGGATGACCGTGTCGCAAAGGGTGTCGATCTGGTTGCGGGGCTGGGGATCGATCGAGGTCAAATGCGTGCGCAGGCCATAGAGTTCGACGGCGCGGCGGGCAAACTTGGTCGAAACGCCGGAGCCGATCTCGATGAATCGGGCCGGATCGTTGGCACGCAGGAAATGGGTCAGGGCCATCCCGTCCAGCGGTGGGAACCAGGCGTTGAACCAGAAGGGCTCGCGCAGGTCGTAGTGGCCGCCCGTCGACAGCGCCGCGAAGTCCGGCTGCAGGGTCGCGAGATCGTCCAGGACGGCTTCGTAGCGGCTCCGACCCGCGGCAAGGATCCGGGTCAGTTCCGGATGCGCCGGCAGGCCGCCGCCATAGCGCACGGTGGATTTGTATCTGTAGTCGATGACGCCGAAGCTGTGCTCGGCCCTGTCGGTACTGAAGGCCTCGCCCTTGTCGGTGGCGGCAAGCGCGACTTCGAGATCCGAGCGAACGCCCTCGTCCGATGGGGCGGCCTCAGCGGCCGACCTGAGCATCGCGATGCCGTCCGCGTTCCGACCGAGCTTGACCAGGGTGATGCCGAGGTAACGCTGGATCGAGGGGTGACCCGGCGCGGCTGCCAATGCCCGGCGCAGCATGACCTCGGCGTGGTTCAGAAGGTGGTCGCGAAGCCAGGCGACGCCCTGATCAAACTGTTTCTGAACGGCGTCTTCGAGTTTGGCTGCCATGCCGCGCAACCTCGTTCAGCCAGGCTGACAGGTCCAGCGCAAATGCGGTGACAGAGCAAGCGGGTCGAGTGCGCCGCTGATCACAGGAGCTATGACCGGGTGTAGCCGTCTGCCGTCTCACTGAGGACGCTCCATCCCTCGTGAAGTCTTAGGCCGAGGTTAGCCAGCTGAACCCGTCTTCAATTTCGGCAGGCTTCAGGTCAAATCGGGGTCCAGGCGCAAGGGTGTTACCTCGAGGGTCGACCAACTACTGCGGTTGGGCGGGCGCCGAGTAACGAAGGATCTCCCGGGCGTCATAGAGATTGGGCAATGCCATCTCCCGGGTTGGCATCGGCCCCTTGAACATCTTCACCATCATCGTTTGGCCAGGCGTGAAGATAGACGTTGCGGCACCCTTCGAGTGGTCACCGGCGCTGTCGAACTGAGAGTTGGAAACCACCCCGGAGACCCGGCCCTGATCCGCTGCGGGCGCAATCACGAACAGGTCATAGCCGTTCGCCACCGTAACCTCAGCGGCCTTCCGTAGGGCATGGCGCTCGATTGTGGCTGGGTTTGTATAGCCGTTGCCAGTTGCGACGATTTGGAATGTGTCGGCGGTCAGCTGGGTCGCGGTCACGCCACCGGTAAGGCCCATTTCCGGGTGGGGCGTCGCGCAGGCGCCTAGTCCCAGGATGCAAGCGGCAACAACGGCGGAAGGCGTTCTCTTGCGCACAGCCCCTACCTCCTCGCGTGTTTCGACCTGGATCGGCCCCAGGTCCGATAGGACAGTCTCCCGGTGGCCGGCTCATTGGCAAGGGCTATGCGGCCTAATCCTGGCGGCATCCATCCTGCCATGTGCGGCCCTGGCCGATCCCTGCGACCTGATCCCCGAACGCGGACCCATGCCCGCCGAGGTCGGGTCTGCTCCGGTTCCGTGGTCTATGTCGGGGACGGTGACAGCCTGTGCGGCACCCTGGGACCTTCACACGCCCAATGGGCCGAGGTCCGACTAGCCGACTTCTACGCACCCGAGCTGCATGATGCTGGGGACCCAACCACCCTGTTTTCCGCATAGTTTACGCACTGGGAGGAGCCGCCAGACCTAAGTCATTGATTTAATGGCGCACCCGACACGATTCGAACGTGTGACCTTTGCCTTCGGAGGGCAACGCTCTATCCAGCTGAGCTACGGGTGCGTCTTCAGCGGAGGGGCCTTCTAGCCGAAAGGCGGGCGGCTGGCTACTGCGACGAGACGCTGGCGCGGAACTCGCGTTCGGCGAGGGTCTGGCGGTCGGCGGGGGACAGGTCGGAGAGGCGCTCCAGGGTGACGGTGCGGATCGCAGCCGTGCACGGATAGACGTGGGGATAAGGGCCCACCGGGGCGCCGGTGTCGAGGCCGACGTCGAAGGTCTCGCCGCTCATGGAGAAGACGACCGGCACCGTCCGCTCGATGCGCGCCTCGCCGGCCGGAGCGCCGTCCACCGACAGGGTGAGGACGCCGCCGGCGCCCAGGCCGCCGTCGTAGGCGAAGCCGACCGCCAGCAGGTGTGGCCCCGGCGACAGGGGCCCAGCCTCGCCGACCACGGTCAGCTCGCGGCCGAAGTAGTTGTAGATGAAGCGCGGCGCGCCGGCTGTGTCCAGGTAGAGGCTCCAGCCCGCCATGTTGCCACCCTGGCAGGTGATGACGCCCTGGGCCGGCTCCGGGCCGACCTCGATGTCCGCCGTGATCCGGTAGGAGGCGTTCTTCAGGTTGACGACGATGCTCTCGGGGATCCGGACATGGGCCGTCGTGTAGGTCATGGACCGGGCCGACCCCAGGGCCGTGGGCACGGCCAGGCCCGGGTCCGCCCGGCGGGCCGGGTCACGCATCGGATAGACGCCGTTGCGCCGGGCCTCGGCGTCGAAGACCGCCTTCAGGGCCTCGAGCTTCTCCGGGAACTGGGCCGACAGGTCCCGGCCCTGGGAGAAGTCCTCGGCGATATTGTAGAGCTCCCAGCGCTCCTGCGGCCCGTCGAAGGGCGTGGCGAGGAAGCGCATCCAGGGCACGCGGCCGTGGAAGCAGGAGGCCATCCAGCCCTCGTGGTAGATGGCGCGGTTGCCGAGGATCTCGAAGTACTGGGTCGTGCGTTGGCCGGGGGCGTCCGCCGAGCCGAAGCTGTAGGCCATGGACACCCCGTCCATGGGGTCCTGGTCCACGCCGTTGACCCGGGTAGGCGCTTCCACCCCCGCCGCCTGCAGAAGGGTCGGGGCGATGTCGATGACGTGGTGGAACTGCGATCGGAGCCCGCCCGCCTGGGGGATGCTGGCGGGCCAGCTCAGGGCCATGGCGTTGCGGGTGCCGCCGAAATGGGAGGCCACCTGCTTCATCCACTGGAAGGGGGCGTCGAGGGCCCAGGCCCAGCCGGCGTTGAAATGGTTCTCGCAGCGGGCGGTGCCGAAGTCATCCATGTGGGCGAGCATCCACTCCGGATCCTCAGGCACGCCGTTCTGGAAGGAGGGTGCGGCCCAGGCGCCGTTCAGGGTCCCCTCCGCCGAGGCGCCATTGTCGCCGGTAATGTAGACGACGAGGGTGTTGTCGGCCTGGCCCGAGGCCTCGACGAACTGCAGGAGGCGGCCGATGTGATGGTCGGTGTGGGCGAGGAAGCCGGCGAAGGCCTCCATCAGCCGGCTGGCCATGGGCTTGTAGCGGTCCGGATAGTCCTCCCAGGCCGGGATCTCGTCGGGCCGGTCGGTCAGGACCGTGCCCTCAGGGATCACCCCCTGGGCGATCTGGCGCTCGAAGATGGTCCGGCGCAGGGCGTCCCAGCCGTCGTCGAACTGGCCGGCGAAGCGGTCGATCCAGGCCTTCGGCGCGTGGTGCGGCGTGTGCACCGCCGGCGTCGGGAGATAGAGGAAGTAGGGCTTGCCGGGCGCTGTTGCCCTCACCCGTTCGATCCAGGCGATGGACTGGTCCACCAGGTCCTCGGTGAGGTGGTAGTCGGGCTTGCCGAGATAGGGAAACACCGGCGTCGTCTGGTCGTAGACGGGGGGCTCGTACTGCGAGGCCTCGGCGTTGATGATGCCGTAGAACCGCTCGAAGCCCATGCTCGTCGGCCAGCGGTCGAAGGGGCCGGCGGGCCCCTGCTCCCAGGTCGGGGTCAGGTGCCACTTGCCGAAGCAACCGGTGGCGTAGCCGTTCTGGCGCAGGATCTCCGCCACCGTGGCCGAGGACCCAGGGATGAGGCTGTCATAGCCGGGGAAGCTGTTGGCCCCCTCGGGAATGCCGCCCATGTGCACGGCGTGGTGGTTGCGCCCCGTGAGCAGGGCCGCCCGGGTGGGCGAGCATAGGGCCGTGGTGTGGAACTGGTTGTAGCGCAGGCCCTTTGCCGCCACGGCGTCCAGGGCCGGGGTCGGCACGGGCCCGCCGAAGGTCCCGAAGGAGCCAAAGCCCACATCGTCCAGCATGATGAGGATGATGTTCGGGGCGCCCTCAGGGGCACCGTCCTTGCGCAGGCGCGCGGACTGGGACTCGTCCAGCAGCCGCTCGATCCGGCCTTCGAAGGGCCTGGGGGGTTTGGGAAGTTCCGTCATGCCCCCGCGCCCACCAGGGTCTTGCCCATCCCCTGGCCGGACAGGGCGAACTCCAGGGCCTCGCCGTAGGCGGCCAGGGGAAAGCGGCGGCCTTCGGGGGGTGAGAGGCGGCCGTCCTCCACCCAGGCGAGGAGGCGGGCCAGGGCCTCGGCGGCGCGGGGCGCCTCGAACAGCAGGAACTGGCGCACGTCCACCCCGATGAGGGCGGCGCCCTTCATCAGGGGCAGGTTGGCGGGCAGGGCCGGGATGGGGCCACCGGCAAAGCCCACCACCAGGTGGCGTCCGCCCCAGGCCAGAGACCGGAAGGCCGGCTCGAACAGGGGCCCGCACACAGGGTCGAAGATGACGTCCGGCCCGCGTCCTCCGCACAGGGCCTTGAGCCGGTCGCGCCAACCCTCGGCCTCTGTGTCCAGGACCTCGTCCGCCCCGCAGGCCCGGGCGAAGTCGCGCTTCTCCGGGGTGGAGGCGCAGGCGAGGACCCGGGCGCCGAGGATCTTCCCCACCTGGACGGCGGCCGTCCCCACGCCCCCGGCGGCGCCGAAGACCAGCAGGGTCTCGCCCGGGCGCAGGGCGGCCCGGTGCTCCAGGCCGTGCTGGGCGGTGAGGTGGTTGATGCGGAAGCCCGCAGCCTGGCCGGAGGTCATGTTGGCGGGCAGGCGCGTGCAGGCCCCGGTCGCGGCCAGGGCCATGTCGGCGAAGCCCCCCGCCACCGTGGCCATCACCCGGTCGCCGGGCGCCAGGCCCTCCACCCCGTCGCCGAGGGCATCGACCACACCGGCGATCTCCTGGCCCGGGGTATGCGGCAGGGGCGGCTTGACCTGGTAACGGCCCAGGGCAACCAGGGCGTCCACGTATCCGAGGCCGCAGTCCGTGACGCGCAGTCGCACCTGTCCCGGGCGGGGCTCAGGGACCGGTGCCTCGACGAGGCTGTAGCCGTTCAGGGAGTCCAGGCTTTCGCCGACGACCTTCTTCATTCCCTGTCCTCCTCAGGCCAGACCCAGCATGCGGGGCAGGTCAGGCTGGCCGGTATGGGCGGTGACTCCGCCGTCGACGGCCAGGATGGACCCGGTCATGTAGCTGGCGTCGTCCGAGGCCAGGAAGGCGACCACGGCGGCAATCTCCTCGGGCCGGGCGAAGCGGCCCATGGGCGCCCGGGCGTCCCAGGCCTCGCGCACCCCCTGCAGGTCGTTGATGCCGGCGATGATGGGGGTATCTACAGGCCCCGGGCAGACGGCGTTGACCCGGATGTTCTCCCGGGCGTGGTCGATGGCCACCGAGCGCGTCAGGTTGATCACCCCGGCCTTGGCGGCGTTGTAGGCGGCGAAGTAAAAGTCTCCCGCCAGGCCCGAGATGGAGGCGGTGTTGATGATGGCACCGCCACCCCGCGCGCGCAGGGCGGGAATCGCCGCCTTGCACCCATAGAAGACCGAGGAGAGGTCCACGTCGATCACCCGGCACCAGTCCTCGACGGCCAGATCCACGACATTGGCGAAGCTGCCGATGCCGGCATTGTTGAAGAGTTGAAGAGGATGTCGAGGCCGCCGAAGGCCTGGACGGCGTCGGCCACCAGGGCGTCGACCTCCGGCCAGGAGGACCGAGGCGTCCTCGGCGTGGAACCGGCGGGCGGCGGCGGCGCCAATGCCCGAGGCCCCGCCCGTAATGACCGCCACCCTGCCTTCGAACCGTCCCATGGGCGCCTCCGCATCCGTGCCTTGCCACCACCCTGCCCCAGGGTAGCGGGCGATGCACCCCTGTGGTTGAGCCGGACATCCAGTTTCATCTGTGTGTCGTGATTCCATCTGGGCTTCTGTCACAGAGGTGTGCGATCAGGCTTCCTCTTTCTTTGCGGAGGCGATCGTGGGGCCCCAGCGGCATCAAGGACACGCAACCCTGACGGATCTGCCGCCGGTCGAGACCCTGCGCGACTGGATTGGCGAAGGCCTGAGGGCGGCTGGCGGGGAATGCCACCGATCCCTCATCCTGTCCTACATCGCGAGCCGCACGGGCCTGCCCGCCAACCGCGATCTCGAAACCCGGATGGTAAGGGCTTTCGAAATGGGGGCGTCGGACCTCGGCTCTCCCTTTGAGCGCCGGTTTGGGTCCGGTTCCCATCGTTGGCGGCTACGCTCCCGGGAGACCCACTCCGGACAGGCCTGAAGGCGGTGGCGCATACCGCGGCGGCCTGAGGCCCATCGGAGCGGCCGAGGCGGCGACCGGAAGCGGACTCAGATCTCGAGACAGATCTTGCCGAAGTGCTTCTGAGAGAGCTGGTGGGCGAAGGCGGCAGCGACGCCGTCCAGGGGGAAGGTGGAATCGATAACCGGACGGATGGTCGAGACCTCCAGGGCCCGGATCATCTCCTCCTGCTCCTGGCGGGAGCCCACCGTGACGCCCTTCACGGCGATGTTCTTGGACATGATCACGGCCGTGGGCACCTCACCGGCAAAGCCCGCCAGCACGCCGATCAGCGAGATGTGCCCGCCGATCCGGGTGGCCGTGACGGACTGGCCCAGGGTGCCGGCCCCGCCGATCTCGACCACCACATCGACGCCCCGTCCGCCGGTCAGGGCAGCGGCAGCGGCGCCCCATTCCGGGGTCTGGCGATAGTTCACCAGATGGTCCGCCCCCAGGGCCTTCAGCTTTTCGAGCTTCTCGTCAGAGGACGAGGTCGAGATGACAGTGGCGCCCGCCGCCTTGGCCAGTTGCAGGGCGAAGATGGAGACCCCGCCCGTGCCCTGGGTCAGGACCACGTCGCCAGGCTTGATCCGTGCCTCGACCATCAGGGCACGCCAGGCGGTAAGGGCGGCGCAGGGCAGGGTTGCGGCTTCGGCGAAGGACCAGCCGGCCGGCATTCGCGTGAAGGCCCGGACCGGCATGGCGACGTACTCCGCCGCAAAGCCGTCGGCATGGTCCCCGGGCACGCCCAGCAGGCGCTCCAGGACCGGACCGCCGGTCTGCCAGTTGGGGAAAAAGGTCGACAGGACCCGGTCGCCCGGGGCGTAGCCCGTCACCCCTTCGCCGACGGCGACCACTTCGCCGGCACCATCGGACATGGGGATGCGGCCGTCGGCGGACGGGATCATGCCCGCCACCACGGCGAAGTCATGGAAGTTGAGCGAACTGGCACGGACCCGGACGAGAAGCTCGCCGGGGCCGGCGACGGGCTGGGCCCTCTCCTCGATGACCAGCTTGTCCAGCCCGCCCGGGGCGCGGATGGCGGCGACTTTCATGGGACTCTCCCTGTCAGGCCACTCGGGGCCGGTGTGCGTTCGCAGAGCACATTGTCCAGTATCGCCGCCGCCGCAAGATCACGCGACGTCAGCCCTCCGTCCCCAGAGTTCAGGAATCAAGGTCGGCGGGGGATGAAGACCTCGACCCCGGGGCCGACCCCCCGGGTCGCGGCGTAGTTCCCCAGGTTCAGGGCCAGGCTCATGCGGCCCCGGGAGTCGGGATACAGCAGGACCGCACCCTCGGGCACGTCGCTGAAGGTGCGCACATAGGGCGCGGGCTCAGGCCGGCCGGCCACGGTCAGCGGGACCATGTCCCCGAGCCTCCAGCCCAGGCCGGCGAAGGCCTCGGCAGGAAGGTCAAGGATCAGGTTTCCATAGGGACCGTCGGTCCCGATGGCGTGGGTGCGCACCCCCTCAGGGCCGACCCGGGGCGGCGAAAGGTCCAGCCTCACAAGGGACTTCGGATCGATCCCGGGACCCACCCCGGTCCAGTCGTCGCCTCGGGCGAGGCGCCCGGCGACCGGGGCGAAGATGTCCCGGCCATGGAAGGTCGAGGACCGGCGCGCGCCGATCATCCAGGGCTCCGCGGTGATCTCCCGGGCCGCGACGACCGGGTCCGTGGCGTCCAGAAGGGTCATCAGTCCGTTGTCCGGCAGGACCAGGCTCTGGCCGCGCCGGGTGCGGGCGACGATGGCCCGGCGCCGGGACCCCACCCCGGGGTCGACCACCACCATGATGACGGCGTCCGGCGCCAGCCAGTGGGCGGACCCGGCCAGTAGCCGGGCACCGGCGGCGACGTCGTAGGGCGGGACCCGGTGGCTGATGTCGAGGAGGCGGGCGTCGGGCGCGAGGGACAGGATGACCGCCCGGCAGATGGCCACGGCGTCGTCGATCTCGTCGAAATCCGAGAGAAAGCCCACCATCCGCCCGGACGCGGCGCGGGAGGCTCCCGGGGCCAGGGAGAGGGCAAGTCCAGCGGCCAGCAAGCCACGTCGGGGCAGGTCTGCGGACGGCATCCGGCTCAGGCCCCGAGGGCGGCGTAGAGGCGCCGGATGCTCAACTCCCGCACCGGGGGGCTCCCGGCGCCGGGGATGCTGCCATTGAGGTTCTGGATCATGCCCACGAAGACGATGTCGTTGGTGGGATCGATCCAGAACCAGGTGCCGAAGGCCCCGCCCCAGTAGAAGGTATCGCGACCCTGGGGGGTCCCGGCGGCGGCAGGGTCCTGGACCACCGCGAAGTCGAGCCCGAAACCCATCCCTGACTGGGAGGGGCCGTAGAGGTCCACCTTCACCCCGGGAGCCAGGACGCTGCGTCGCATCAGGCGGACGGTCTCGGGCTTCAGGATACGCGCGCCCTCCAGAGCGCCTTCGTTCAGCAGGGCCTGGGAGAACCGGAAATAGTCGGCGGCGGTGGAAAAGAGGCCCCCGCTTCCCGACAGGAAGACTGGCGGCGTGACCGGTATGGCCTGGGCCGGACCCGCGACGATGCGGCCGTCCCGGTAGGTGTGGATGCGCGCCACCCGGGGGGCCTTCGCCGCCGGGACGTGGAGTCCCGTGTCGACCATCTTGAGAGGCGAAAAGACGTGGCGGTCGAGGTAGGCGTCCAGCCGCTCGCCCGAGAGGCGCTCGACCACATGGCCCTGGATGTCGACGCTGGGCCCGTACCGCCAGTCGGTCCCCGGCTGGGCGGCCAGGGGGAGGGCGGCGAGCCGGCGGATCATTTCCTTCAGGTCGCCGGACCGGAGGCCGGCGTTGGCATATCCGGCGCTGACGTCAAAGCCGCCGGTATGGCTCATCAGCTGGGCCATGGTCATGGGCGAGGCCTGGGGGACCAGGGATCCGTCCGGGCCCTTCACCTTGAGGCCGGCGAACTCGGGGATGTGCCGCTCGACGGGGTCCTCCAGTTTCCAGAGTCCCTTCTCCCAGAGCTGCATCATGGCCACGCCCGCTACCGGCTTGGTCATGGAGGCGATCCGCCAGATCGTGTCCGGCCGGGCCGGGGCACCGGTCTCCACATCCGCCAGGCCCCGGGTCTCGAAGTGGACCACCTTCCCCTTTCGCGCGGCCAGGGTGGTGACCCCGGCCAGCTGCCCCTTGTCCACCAGGGCCTGCAGGTCGTCGGACAGGGCCTTCAGCCGGGCCGGATCGAAGCCGACGGCCCGGGGATCCGCGAGAGGCAGGGCCGGGGCGACGGCGAAGGCCCCTCCCGGGAGACTGGCGGCGAGGACAGGTGAGGCGGCGGCGGCGGCGAGAAGCTTGCGGCGGGTCAGGCGCATGGGCATGGTTCCGTTCATGAGGACTGGCGCGTCATCTGTGATCCTGCACGCTGCAGGCCGACCGGCGCAACCTCCGGTTCGGCGGGGTCTGGGCACCCTGATGGCGGCAGGCCTGATGGCCGCGGCGACCCCGGCCGCCGCCGCGGGCGCCTGCGCCGGGATCGCGCCGGGCGCGGACCGTCCCGTGCGGGACCTGGCCTATGCCGCGCCTGAGCCCGGCGTGCCTGCAGACGCCCTCATTCTGGACCTCTGGCCGGGGGCCAGCCCTCTTCCCGCGCCCCTGGTGGTCTTCGTCCACGGCGGAACTTGGATGCACGGCGGCAAGTATGCGGGCACGCCGGGACAGGCCCGGGCCTTCCGGTCCGCCGGCTTCGCCTACGCCACGGTGAACTACCGCCTGCTCCGGCATGGCCCGCCGCAGGCGGCCGCCCAGGATATCGCCCGGGCCGTGGCCTTCCTGAGAGGGGAAGCCAAGGGGTGCGGGCTCGACCCCGACCGCATCATCCTGATGGGTCACTCTGCCGGCGCCCACCTGGCGGCCCTGGTCACCCTGGACGAATCCTACCTGGCCCAGGCGGGCGTCCCGCCCGAGGTGGTGCGGGCCGCGGTGCTCCTGGACGCCTATGGCCTCGACATCGCCCGGCATGTCCGCGAGACCGGGGACCCCGTCTACGCCCGGGTCTTCGGCCCCGAACCCATGGGCTGGGCAGCCATGTCGCCCGTCAGCCACGCCGGGCCCGGGCGCCGCCCGCCCCCGATGATCCTGCACGCCGTGGCTGGCAATCCCGAGACACCGGGCCAGGCCGAGGCCCTGGCGGAAGCCCTCCGCGCCGCCGGTGGCGAGGTCGAGGTTCATGCGGCGCACGGCGAGAGCCACAATAGCCTCAACTACGGCTTTGGCGCCGAGGGCGACGCGACCACCCGCCTGACCCTGGACTTCCTCTCCGCAAGGGTCCGATAGCGCGCGGGGCTTGTCAGGAAGGGCCGGGGAGGCCTTAATCTGCCGCGACATACCGATCATTCAGGAAGGACGCCCTCCATGAACGCGCCGACGCCGCCCACAGCAGGACCGCTGACCTTCGGCTTCAATCCGCACGACGACATGAACGACCTGCGGATGAGCGAGAAGGCGACGCCGCTCTACGAGCACGTCAAGCGCTTCATCGCCGAGACGGTCGTGCCCATGCAGAAGGAATTCCAGGCCCTGGGCGAGGGCCACACGGACCGATGGACCTTCGCCCCCGGCCAGCTCGACGTGCTGGAGAAGGCCAAGGACCAGGCCAAGAAGGAAGGCCTGTGGAACTTCTTCCTGCCCGACGCCGATACCGGCGAAGGCCTGTCCAACCTCGACTACGCCTACATCGCCGTCGAGCTGGGCAAGGCGCCCATGGCCTCGGAGGTGATGAACTGCTCGGCACCCGACACGGGCAACATGGAAGTGCTCGAGCGCGTCGGAACCCCCGAGCAGAAGGAGCGCTGGCTGAAGCCCCTGCTGAACGGCGAGATCCGCTCGGCCTACGCCATGACCGAGCCGGCGGTGGCCTCGTCCGACGCCAAGAACATCGCCACCCAGGCGGTGCTGGACGGCGACGAGTGGGTGATCAACGGTGAGAAGTACTACATCTCCGGTGCCGGCGACCCGCGCTGCAAGATCATGATCACCATGGTCCGCACCAACCCTGACGCCCCGCCGCACAAGCAGCAGTCGCAGATCCTGGTGCCCATCGACGCGCCCGGGGTGGAGATCCTCGGCCCGATGCACGTCTTTGGCGAGGACCACGCCCCCCGCGGCCACATGCACATCCGCTTCACCAATGTGCGGGTGCCCAGGTCCAACGTCCTCCTGGGCGAGGGCCGCGGCTTCGAGATCAGCCAGGTCCGCCTCGGGCCGGGCCGGATCCACCACTGCATGCGGACCATCGGCAAGGCCGAGCGGGCCCTGGACCTCATGGTCCGCCGGGGCCTGTCCCGGGAGGCCTTCGGCCGCAAGATCGCCTGGCTGGGCGGCAATGTGGAAATCATCTCCCGCGCCCGGATCGATATCGAGGCCATGCGCCTGATGGTCCTCAAGGCGGCCAAGGCCATGGACGTGCTGGGCAACCGCGAAGCCCGGGTCTGGGTCTCCATGGTCAAGGCCATGGTTCCGGAGCGGGCCTGCAAGATCATCGACCAGGCCATCCAGATGCATGGCGCGACGGGCATTTCCCAGTGGACACCCCTTGCCTCCATGTACACCGACGTGCGCCACCTGCGCTTCGCCGACGGCCCGGACGAGGTCCACCACATGGTGGTGGGCCGCAACGAGATCCGGTCCTACGAGGGCGGCGCCGAGGACGTCACGGCCTCGGTCGTCTGGCGGAACTGATCCCAAGGCGCGGTCCCGGGGCGGCACCCGCCACCTCCGGGATCAGCCGGGGAAGTTGGCCGGGACCACCTCGGACAGGGTGGGTCCGATCTCGTCGTGGATGACGAGGTGGGCGTAGTCGTCCAGGTCCGTGGAGTCCCGGTTCACGATCACAAGGCGCGCCCCGGACCGCCGCGCCTGCAGGGGAAAGCCCGCCGCCGGCCAGACGGTGAGGCTGGAGCCCAGCACCAGGAAGAGGTCACAGGACAGGGTTTCTTCCTCGGCCCGGCGCATGGGTTCCTCGGGCATGGACTGGCCGAAGGAGATGGTCGCCGTCTTCACGATGCCCGAACAGTCCCGGCAGGCGGGCAAGTCGCCCCTCGCCTCGAAGGCCGGGCGCAGGTCGTCGATCTCGTGGCGAAGGCCGCAGGACAGACAGGTCGCATAGCTGGCGTTGCCGTGCAGCTCAATCACCCGGTCGGCCGGGATGCCGGAGTGCTGGTGCAGGTTGTCGACGTTCTGGGTGATGATGGCGGACAGGCGCCCGCTCTCCCACAGGCGGGCCAGGGCGAAGTGGCCGGCGTTGGGCTCCCGCCCCGTCCAGCCGGCGCGGCCCTGGAAGGCCCGGGTCCAGGATTCCCGGCGCTTTTCCTCGCTGTTCACGAAATCCTGAAACTGGATGGGCTTCATCCGGCTCCAGACCCCGCCTGGCGAGCGGAAGTCCGGAATTCCCGATTCCGTGGAGATTCCGGCCCCGGTGAAGGCCACAATCCGCTCCGCAGACCGCAGGACCTGCGCCAGATCGTCCCGCTTTGCCGATTTTCCGGTCAACTTTCGACTCCGCCCGTCTGCGCCGCTCCGGGCCTGCCTCAGGGGAAGGCACCCTGAGCCTGTTCTTTGGGCCTTTTCACCGGCGACCGATCCTGTAGCCAAGGATTTCAGGACAACCGCCGTAATGGCGCAAGGGGGGATGCGAGGCATGAAGCGCAGAAGACAAATAGGTGCGGCGCTCGCCACCCTGAGCCTGGGCCTGCTGGCCTCGGGGCCGGCCCTGGCCCAGGCCCCCTCGCAGGTGGACTCCGGGGATACCGCCTGGCTGCTCACCGCCACCGCCCTGGTCCTGCTGATGAGCCTGCCGGGCCTGGCCCTCTTCTATGGCGGCCTGGTGCGGACCAAGAATGTCCTGTCCGTCCTCATGCAGTGCACGGCGGTAGCCTGCCTGGCCTCGGTAGTCTGGCTGGTGCTCGGCTACTCCCTGGCCTTCTCCGGGACCGCCCCCTTCATTGGCGACCTGGGCCGCGTCGGCCTGATGGGCCTTTCCCGCGACGACGCCGTCGGCACGGCGCCCGAGATTATCTTCTTCGCCTTCCAGATGGCCTTCGCCATCATCACGCCGGCCCTGATGATCGGCGCCGTGGTCGAGCGGGTGAAGTTCGCGGGCCTCCTGGCCTTCTGCGCCGGCTGGCTTGTCCTGGTCTACGCCCCCGTCTGCCACTGGATCTGGGGCGGCGGCTGGATGGCGACCCTGGGGATCAAGGACTATGCCGGAGGCCTGGTGGTGCATGCCACGGCCGGTGTCAGCGCCCTTCTGCTGGCCCGGGCCGTGGGCCCGCGGGACGGCTATCCCCGGGAGCTTTCGCCGCCGCACAATCCGGGCATGACCATGACCGGGGCGGGCCTGCTCTGGGTGGGGTGGTTCGGATTCAACGGCGGCAGCGCCCTGGCGGCGAACGCCGACGCCGGCGCGGCCCTGACCGCCACCCACATGGCGGCGGCCTCGGCAGGCCTGGTCTGGGCCCTGATCGAGTACCGCCGCTTTGGCCGGTCCAGCCTGGTCGGCCTGGTCACCGGCGTCGTCGCCGGCCTGGCCACCGTGACCCCGGCCTCGGGCTTCATCAGCCCCCTGGCCGGCCTCGTCCTGGGGGCGCTCGGCAGCTATGTCTGCTTCGAGGCCGTCACCCTGGTGAAGGCCCGGCTGAAGGTCGACGACAGCCTGGATGTCTTTGCGGTCCATGGCGTGGGCGGGATCCTCGGGACCCTGATGCTGGCGGTACTGGCCCACCCCCTCCTGGGCGGGACCGGCTATGCCGAGGGCGTGACCCTGGCGGGCCAGGCCTGGCGGCAGGGGCTGGGCGTCCTGGTGGTCTGCGCCTGGTCGGCGGGCGCCAGCCTGGTGCTGATCGCCATCGTCCGGCGACTGACGGGACTGAGGGTCAGCGACGAGGTGATCGACGAGGGACTGGACCTGGGTGCCCACGGCGAGCGGGCCTACCACATCTCCTGAGATGCCATTGACCCCCTCACCGGGCTTCGCTTGGAGCTCCCCCTTGGGAGCGCAATCGGCTTTCTAATTCCTCCCCCCAGGGGGATAGGGTCAACGTTCCCTAGTCGGTGAACACCACCGTCTTGCGGCCATTCAGCAGGACCCGGTCCTCCAGCACCCAGCGCACCGCCCGGGCCAGGACCCGGCGCTCGATGTCGCGCCCCTTGCGGACCAGGTCCTTGGGTTGGTCGCGGTGGCTGATCCGCTCCACGTCCTGCTCGATGATCGGGCCCTCGTCGAGGTCAGGGGTGACGAAGTGGGCCGTGGCGCCGATCACCTTCACCCCTCGGGCGTGGGCCTGGTGATAGGGCCGTGCGCCCTTGAACCCTGGCAGGAAGGAGTGGTGGATGTTGATGCACCGCCCGGCCAGGTGCCGGGCCAGGTCCTCGGACAGGATCTGCATGTAGCGCGCCAGAATGACGAGGTCGGTTCCCGTGGCGGCGATCAGGTCCCGCAGGCGCGCCTCCTGGTCGGCCTTGGTCTCGGGGCTCACCGGCAGGTGGTGGAAGGCGATCCCCTTCAGATCCGTGTGCGGAAAGCTGGCCTCCGGGTGGTTGGAGACCACGGCCGAGATGTCCATGGGCAGCTCGCCCTGGCGCCAGCGCCAGATCAGGTCCGCCAGGCAGTGGTCGGTCTGCGAGGCCAGGATCATCACCCGCCGCCTGTCCCTGGGATCCCGCAGGGTCCAGTCCATGGACAGGTCCGCCGCCAGCATCGCCAGGCCCGGTCGCACAGCCTCCGCCCCGTCGGGGCCCGGGGTGAAGACCACGCGCATGAAGAAGCGGCCGGTCTCTGCGTCGTCGAACTGCTGGGCGTCGAGGATGTTGGCGCCATGCTCGAACAGGAGGGTCGAGACCCGGGAGACAATGCCGGGCCGGTCGGGACAGGAAAGGGTGAGGATCACGGACAGGCTCCCAGGACGGGGCGGCGCTGACCCCGTATGCCGCAGGCCGGGAAGGCGCGCCGCCTCAGGCTTGCCGGGGCGGCGGCTCAGATGCCGCCAAGCAGGGCAGGCAGGATGTAGCGCTGGACGCCCTGCAGGATCAGCAGGGCGAAGATGGGAGTGACGTCCAGGCCGCCGATGGGCGGGATGATGCGCTGCAGGGGCGCCAGGACCGGGCCGGTCAGGGTTTCGAGGACCCTTTGGACACTGGCCACGGCGCCGTTGCGCAGGTTGATGACGTTGAACGCCGTCAGCCAGGACATGATGGCGCTGATGATGATCGCCCAGACCATGAGCGAGATCAGACCATTAAGGATGAAGTGCAGGAAGCTTCCAATCATTCCCGCCTCATAATGCCCCCGCACGCCGGCGGCAAGACGGGTCCGCCAAGCCGTCTTGACAGCCCTGTCCCAAAACCGCTTATTCCGCGCCTTCCTTGGGGCCGTAGCTCAGTTGGTAGAGCGCATCGTTCGCAATGATGAGGTCAGGGGTTCGATTCCCCTCGGCTCCACCAGGAAGTCCCCCTCATACCCGTGAAGCTTCCCGGCACCTGCGTTTCCGGGCCGGGGCGCACGTGCTACCAACCTTGGCGTCAGCCTCCGCAAGGACCTTCACCATGGTGGCCATTAGCCGCGCCGACTTCCTGCTTCTCATGGTCGGCCTTCGGGATTCCGATCCGGGCAAGGACGAGCAGATCGCCTTCCTGCAGTTCTGCATGGACAACGCCGCCTGGAGCCACGGCCAGTTCCTGCAGGACCTCTGGGTCGCCTATGAGACGAATATGCGTAACGGCGGCTTCTTCGTGGAGTTCGGGGCGACGGACGGGGTCAAGTTCTCGAACACCCGGGCCCTGGAGACCCGGCTGGGCTGGAACGGCATCCTCGCCGAGCCGGCGCGCATCTGGTACCCGGCCCTTCGGCGCAACCGGGCCTGCTTCATCGATGACCGCTGCGTCTGGACGACCACGGGCGAGACCCTGATGTTCAACCAGCCGGCCATCGCCGCCCACTCCACCATCGACGCCTTCTCCCAGGGCGATAGCCTGGCCGGCACCCGGTCAGAGGGCCAGCGCTACGAGGTGACCACGGTCTCCCTCAATGACCTGCTGGCGCACTGGAGCGCCCCGCGACGCATCGACTACCTGTCCATCGACACCGAGGGCTCGGAGCTGGACATCCTCAAGGCCCTGGACTTCGCCGCCTGGGAGATCCGGCTGCTGACCGTGGAGCACAACCACACGTCCAAGCGGCAGGAGATCCACGACTTCCTGGCCTCGAAGGGCTACCGCCGGAAGTTCGAGACCCTGTCCAACGTCGACGACTGGTACGTGCGGACCTACTGAGCCCCGCCCTGACACCCCGCGCCTTGACACCCTCGGCGGGCCGCGCCGAGGATGGCCCATGTTCGGCCCCACCTGGCCCTACCGGCTCCAGCCGATGATCGATCCCCTTTTCCGGATAGGGCTGGCGCCCGCCGTCGCCCTCTGGGCGGTGAGCCTGGGGACCCCCGTCGGTGCCCATGCGCCGGGGTGCCTGTTTCGTCTTGTCCTGGGGCAGGACTGCTGGGGGTGCGGGACGCTGAGGGCCCTGGCTGCCCTCCTGCGCCTCGACCTATCCGGCGCCCTGGCATTCAACCCCCTCAGCCCTCTGGTGGCGGCGACCCTGGTCGTCCTGTCCGCCTCCGGGCTCCTGGAACTTCACACCCGATACCGGAGAGCTGACCATGGCTGAATTCACCTTCATGGAGCAGCAGATGCTGACCCAGGACCTGAGCGATCAGCAGAAGGTCCTGTTCAACGGCCAGTTCCTCTCGGAGAGGAAGGACCGGACCCTGATCTTCGTGGTCTCCCTGGTCTTTGGCTATCTCGGCGTCGACCGTTTCCTGGTGGGCGACATCGGCTGGGGGGTCCTGAAGCTGCTCACCTTTGGCGGCTGCGGCATCCTCTGGCTGGTGGACCTCTTCCTGATCTGGAACCGGGTCGACGACTTCAACCGCCGCAAGGCGCACGAGCTCCTCGACACGATCCGGATGACGACGCGGGCGACGCCACCACCCCCGCCCCCGGCTGCGACCACGGCCTAGGTCGGTTCGGCGGCGAGGCGCAGCGGCGCGCCAAGCGCGCGCCGGGCGCAGGCGAAACCTGCGTTTCCGGTCCACCCCTGCTGACCTGTCCGCCCCCGGAGATCAGCTGCCCGAGATCAACTCCCAGCGATGTAGGCCTTCAGACCGTAAGCCTCGGCCTCGACCTCGGAAATCTTCCACTTCACCAGGTCGCCGATGGAGACGATCCCGACCAGCCGCCCGGCCTGGACAACCGGCAGGTGGCGGATCCGCCGGTCGGTCATGCGCGAGAGCAGCGAGTCGAGGGTTTCGCCCGGCTCTGCGAACACCACGTTCGCCGTCATGTAGGCGGACACCGGGCGCGACGTGACCTTGACGTCGCCGCCGGCCACCGCCCGGACGATGTCGCGCTCCGAGACAATGCCCACCACGCGATCACCCTGCGTCACCACCAGGGCACCGATGCGTTTGGAGTGCAGGAGCTCGGCAACACGGCCGACCGTGTCTGTGGGCGCGACGGTGAAGACCGCATCGCCCTTGGCCCGAAGAATCTGTGAGACCAGCATGGTGTCCCCCGTTCCCGTCCGTGATGTCGAATTCTGCCTACGGGTCCAGTGACAAGGCAAATCAATCAATCGTTAAGCACCGAACCCCGGGCGGTGGATATGCCGGCGCGCGCCTTCCCCCAGGCTCACCCCAGTCCCCGCAGGTACCGCAAACTCGCCTCCACGCTGGGCCAGTAGGGCTCCGGTGGGAAGTCGTGTTCGACAAAGCGGTACTCGACGCCCACGTCCGCCCCGGCGGCCAGGAGGGCGGGGAAGTCGAGGGTTCCTGAGCCCACATTGTCCATGCCACCGTCGGCCCGGTAGTCCTTCAAGTGCAGCAGGCGGGCCCGGCCGGCCATCTTGCGGATCATGGCCAGGGGGTCCTCGCCGCCGCGCTTCAGCCAGTAGACGTCCAGCTCGAAGCTGACGAGGGCGGGATCGAGGCCGGCCACCAGGCGGTCGAAGGGGCGCCTGCCGTCGGGGTCGGCGGCGAACTCGAAGTCGTGGTGGTGGTAGGCGACGCGGAAGCCGGCGTCGCTGGCGGTGCGCGCAAAGGCGTTCAGGCTGGCGATCACTGCGTCCCAGTCCCGCTGGTCGGGCATGACGAAGGGCAGGACGATCCAACGGCAGCCGAGGTTCCGGGCCATGGCCAGGACCGCGTCGGGTCGGTCCCGCATGTCGTCGATCCCGGCGTGCACTGAAGGGCAGTCCAGGCCGATGGCGGCCAGGTGGGCCCCCAGGTCGGCGAAGTCCATGGACAGGGGGGCGGCGAACTCCACCGCGTCGTAACCGATCTCGCGGATGCGGCTGAGGGTCCCCTTGGGGTCGGCGGCGAAGGGCTTGCGCAGGGTGTAGAGCTGGACGCCGTAGGCGGTCATCAGAGGACTCCGTCGCGGAGGAGGTCGGCCGCATGGTTCGCCGCCCGTGCGGACAGGGCCATATAGGTCAGGGAGGGGTTCATCGAGGCACTGGAGGCCATGACCGCCCCGTCGGAGAGGAAGAGGTTGGAAACCTCGTGCGCCTGGCCCCAGCCGTTCACCACCGAGGTGGCAGGGTCGCGGCCCATGCGCGCCGTGCCCATTTCGTGGATGCGGTCGCCAGGCGGGGTGACCTGCTCGGCGGCCTCTTCCCAGCGGTTGAGGTCGACGCAGCCGGCAGCCTTGAGCATCTGCCAGGCGTCGTGGGCGGCCTCGCGCATCATCAGGTATTCATTGCGCCCGTGGGCGGCGTCGATGATCGGGACGGGCACGCCCCAGGAGTCCCTTCGGCTCGCCGACAGGGTGACGCGGTTGTCGGGGTTGGGCAGGACCTCACCAAAGGGCATGAGCGACATGGACCAGGGCAGGCCGCCAGGTGCCTCGGTCCGGCGGGTGCGCACCGCCCCGCCCTGCATGCCGAAGCCCCGAAGGTAGGGCTTGTCCGACTCCGTCACGTTGGCATAGCGCGGGATGTAGATGCCCGTCGGGCGCTCGCCAGGATCGTGCTGGTCCTGGAAGCCCGGCCAGCGGCCGACGATGGGCCGGGTGCTGACATGGTCCATCAGGTTGCGGCCCAGCTGATCGCTGCCGTTGGCGAGGCCCCTCGGGAAGGCGTCCGACACCGAGTTCAGGAGCAGGGCGGAGGTGTTGATGCTGGAGGCGTTGAGGAAGACCATCCGGGCCGAATAGGTGCGCCCCTCGCGGGTATTGCGGTCGACCACCCGCACGCCGGTGACGCGGCCGAGGACGGGGTCATGCTCCACCGAGGCGACCACGGCGTCAGTCACGACGGTCAGGTTGCCCGTGGCCAGGGCGGCGGGAAGGGTCGCCGCCTGGGTGGAGAAATAGCTGCCCAGGTTGCAACCGTGGGCGCAGGCCAGCTTGCCCTCGCAGCGCTTGCGGCCAAGGTCCTGGTGCGTCTTGGTCGTCCGGCTGAGGTTGGCGACCCGGCCCATGATCATGCGCCGGGTGGGGAAGGCGGCCTCGATGTTGGCCTTCGCCGCCTCCTCGACCACGTTCATGGGCCAGGGCGGCAGGAAGTCGCCGTCCGGCAATTGGCAGAGCCCGTCATAGTCGCCGCTGATCCCGGCGAAGGCCTCCACATGGTCATACCAGGGGGCGAGGTCGTCATACCGGATCGGCCAGTCGACCCCGTGGCCGTCCTTGAGGTTGGACTCGAAGTCCTGCGGCGCCCAGCGGTAGGACTGCCGGCCCCAGGTCAGGGAGCGACCACCCAGCTGGTAGCCCCGGATCCACCGGTAGGGCTTGCCAGGCGCGGTCTCGTAGGGGTGGTCGTAGTCGCTGGCCCAGAACTTCTTGTTGGACTCGAACAGGGCGTAGGAGACCCCCGCATAGTAGGGGTAGTGCTTCTCGCGCTCCTCCAGGGGGATCTGGTCCTCGCTGCGCCGGAGGGAGGCGGCGAGGTCCTGGCTATAGTCCTCACCATGGCGGATTTCCGGCCCTCTCTCGAGCATCAGGACCTTCAGGCCCCGCTCGCACAGCTCCTTGGCGACCCAGCCGCCGCTGATGCCCGACCCGACGACGATGGCGTCAAACATTCCGGGCTCCTTGTTCCGCGCCGGCTTTGATGAGGGCGATGGCGGCGGCGAGGGCGGCGACAGGCTCCCCGCGCGGCACGAACTCGTGGCCCAGCCACTGGCTGTAGCCCTTGCGGGCGAGCAGGGCGGCGATGGCCCGCCAGTTGATTTCCTGCCGGTCGTCCAGGTCGCGGCGGCCAGGGGCGCCGGCGGTGTGCACATGGCCGATCAGGTCGAGGTGGTCGGTGATGGTCCGGCTCAGGTCCCCCTCCATCAGCTGCATGTGGTAGCCGTCGTAGAGGAGACGCAGGGTCGGATCGTCCAGTTGGCGCACCACCGCCGCGCCAAAGGCGGTGCGGTCGCACTGTTGGCCAGGATGGTCGACCTTGCTGTTCAGCAACTCCAGCAGAAGGCGGACGCCCGACGCCTTGGCATGGGCGACCACCGGGCCCAGGCCCTCGACACAGGCGGCAATGGCCGGGCCGTCGGCGCCGTCGCCGATCCGCGAGCCCGAGAAGACGATCACCGCCTCGCAGCCTCCGGTGGCGGCGTCATCGATCCGGCGGCGGACCTCATCGCGCAGGGCGGCGTGGCGGGAGGGGTCGTTGAACCCGGTCTCCAGGGCGTGGCCACTGAGGGTCACGACCGACAGCCCGAGGTCCTGGGCGACAGGCCACAGGTCGTCGGGTAGCATCTCCACGCCCTTCGCCCCTGCGCCGGCGGCACCGGCCAAGAGGGCCCGGGCGTCGGTGTCGGGAGCCATGGCAAAGGACCACCAGGCAAAGCTCTGACGGATCATTCGGAAGCCTCCTTCAGCGGGACCCAGGCCCCGTCGGCGGCCGCGCTGCGCACGGCGGCGGTGATGAACCTCAGGCCGTCCACACCGTCTGCCAGGCCGGGCAGGCCCGCAAGGTGGGGCGGCGGCGTCTGGCCCGCCCGACGGGCCGCGACCAGGTCGGCGGCGTCGGCATAGATCTGGGCGAAGCCCTCCAGATAGCCCTCGGGATGGCCGGCAGGCAGGCGGGTGGCGGCCGCAGCGGCGGGGGACAGGCCCGGCCCGCCCCGGCGCAGCACCTGGGGCGCCTCGCCCAACCGGGTGAAGCCCAGGAGGTCGGGCGTCTCCTGCGACCAGTCCAGGGCCGCGTCGGAGCCGATGATCCGCAGGCGCAGGGCATTGGAGGCGCCGATGGCCACCTGGCTGGCCCAGAGCTGGCCGCGGACCCCGCCCGGCCAGCGCAGGCGGACCTGGACGTCGTCGTCGAGCCGGCGGCCGGCTACGAAGCGCGAGGTCTCGGCGCTGACCGCCTCGGCCCTCAGGCCTGTGACGAAGCCCGCCAGGTGGTAGGCGTGGGTGGCGATGTCGCCCAGGGCGCCGCCGGCCCCGGCCCGCTCGGGGTCGCCCCGCCAGTCGGCCTGCTTGTTGCCGGGCAGATCCCGGGCCAGCCAGTCCTGGGCATACTCGGCCTGGATGATCCGCAAGTCCCCCAGGGCACCCTCGGCCACCAGAGCCCGGGCGTGGCGGATCATGGGATAGCCGCTGTAGTTGTGGGTCAGGACCAGAGTCCCGCCGGTCCGCGCCGCGGCCGCCTGAAGGGCCAGGGCGTCGGCCAGGCGGCTGGTCAGGGGCTTGTCGCAGATCACCGCCATGCCCGCCTCCAGGAAGGCCAGGGCCGGGGCGAAGTGCAGGTGGTTGGGGGTGACGATGGCCACGGCGTCCAGCCGGTCCGGCCGGGCGGCCTCAGCCCGGGCCATCTCCGCCCACTCGCCGTAGCAGCGGTCCTCGGCCAGGCCCAGGGACCGGCCGAAGTCCCGGGACCTGTCCGAATCGGCGCTGAAGGCCCCGGCGACCAGGGTCCAGCGGTCGTCCAGGCGGGCGGCCATGCGGTGGACGGCACCGATGAAGGCCCCCTCCCCACCGCCGACCATGCCCAGCCTGAGGCGGGGATCAGCGGTCAAGGCCGAGCATCCGGCGGTTGGCGGCCGCGTCCACCCCGGTGGCGACGAAGTCGTCGAAGCTCTTGCCGGTCACATTGATGATGTGGTCGCGGATGAAGGGCGCGCCCTCGCGGGCGCCGTCCTCCGGCGCCTTGAGGGCGCACTCCCACTCCAGTACCGCCCAGCCCTCGTAGCCGTATTGGGCGAACTTGGAGAAGATGGCGCGGAAGTCGACCTGGCCGTCGCCGAGGGAGCGGAAGCGGCCCGCGCGGTCCTTCCAGGGCTGGTAGCCGGAATAGACCCCCTGGCGTCCCGAGGGCCGGAACTCGGCGT
>CAMCIK010000004.1 GCA_945874825.1 Phenylobacterium deserti
AAACGACCGCGTCCCTTCACGGTGGACGGTGGGCCGGCATGCGATCCCGGGGTGGCTGCCGGGCAGGGCGACAAGCTTGGCTATTCCTACCCCAGCGGGCACGCCGGTCTCGGCTGGCTCCTCGCCCTCGCCCTTTCCGATGCCGCCCCGGCCCGGGCCGACGCCATTCGCGCCTGGGGCTCCGATGTCGGCCAGCACAGGGTGGACTGCCGCGTCCACTGGGCGAGCGACGTGGCGGCTGGGCGCATGCTGGGCCTGGCGGTATACACACGGGTGTCGGCGACTCCCGCCTACCAATCCGACGTCAAGGCTGCAGCGGCAGAGATTGCCAAGGCGGCGCCCATTTCCTGCCCGCCAGGCTGACCGGCGCCTTCTTGGCGGGCACCTGACTTCCCGGACGCCCGCCCGACGGGCATTTGTTTTCCGTTCTGTCACCCCTTCCTGCTAGAAGGCCGGCGGGGAAGAGGGTTTCCTCCCGCCGCGAGGGGCCATTGCCGACTTCGACCTCCAGTTTCGCCGTCAGGGGCCAGCGAAGCCTGCTCCGGCAGATCCGCGAGGCTCTGGCCTCGGGAGGACCTGTCCAGGCGCGCCTGGACATGGTGGTGCGCATCATCGCCCAGTCGATGGTGGCGGAAGTCTGCTCGCTCTACATGCGCCAGGGCGATGGCCATATGGAACTGTTCGCCACGCAGGGGCTGTCCCCGGACGCCGTGCACCTGACACGGATGAAGCCAGGGGAAGGCCTGGTGGGCGACATCATGCGCCTGGGCCGGCCGCTCAACCTTTCCGACGCACCCGTTCACCCCGCCTTCTCCTACCGGCCGGAGACGGGCGAGGACCCCTTCCACGCCTTCATGGGCGTGCCCCTGTTGCGCGGCGGCCGGGCCATCGGCGTGCTGGTGGTCCAGAACCGGACCGAGCGGGTCTACTCCGAGGATGAGGTCGAGGACCTGCAGATCATCGCCATGGTCCTGGCCGAGATGGTGGCCGGGGGCGAGATCGCTGCTGAGGGGACCCTCAAGAATATCGACCTGGTGCCCAACAAGCCCGAGCGGTTGAAGGGCGCGCGGTTCGCAGAGGGCCTCGCCCTCGGGGTTGCGGTCCTGCACGAGCCGCCAATGGCGCCGTCGGACCTGCTCGCCGAGGACGTCGGCGCTGAGGAGGATCGACTGAAGGCGGCCGTCACGGCCCTCCAGGCCCAGATCGACGGAATGCTCGAGGGCCAGCACGGCCTGGTGGAGGCCTCCTACGAGGTGCTCGAGACCTATCGGATGTTCGCCTATGACCGGGGTTGGCGGCGCTCCCTCGAGGATGCCGTGCGCAATGGTCTCACCGCCGAGGCTGCGGTGGAGCGGGTCAGGTCCGAGCACCGCGCCCGGCTGGGCCAGGCCCGGGACCCTTACCTGCGCGAGCGGCTCCATGACTTCGAAGACCTGGCGGACCGGCTGTTGCGACACCTGGCCGGTGACGCCGCCCTGGTTCGCGACCTGCCCGAGAATGCCATCCTCATCGCCCGGAACCTCGGGCCCGCCGACCTCCTGGAGTACGACCGTACCCGGCTGAAGGGCCTTCTCCTTGAGGAGGGATCCACCGCCAGCCACGCCTCCATCGTCGCCCGAGCCCTGGACATTCCCTGCGTCGGACGCCTTGCGGGCCTGCGGGACAAGGTCTCGGAAGGCGACATCGTCATCGTCGACGCTGAGACAGCAGAGGCCTACCTGCGGCCGCGTCCGGACGTGGTGAAGGCCCTCAAGGCCCGGCTCGACGTCCGGTTGCAGAGGCGCGCAGAGTTCGCCCGCCTGCGGGATCGGCCCGCAGTCACCCAGGATGGGATCAAGGTCCAGCTGCTGATGAACGCCGGCCTGGACGTCGATCTGGACATGCTGAGCGACGCTGGCGCCGAGGGGATCGGGCTCTTCCGCACCGAATTCCAGTTCATGGTCGCCGAGGAGATGCCAAGACTGACGGCCCAGACGGCCCTCTACAAACGGGTCATGGACGCCGCCGGGGGCCTGCCCGTGACCTTCCGGACTCTGGACCTCGGGGGCGACAAGGTCCTGCCCTACATGGAGGCCGAGCGGGAGGACAATCCAGCCCTGGGATGGCGCGCCGTGCGCATGGGCCTGGACCGCCCCGCCCTCCTTCGCCTCCAGCTCCGGGCGCTGATCGCAGCCTCACAGGGACGGCCGCTGAAGATCATGTTCCCCCTGGTCGCAAGCGTCGACGAGTTCCGCGCCGCCCGGGCCCTGGTGGACCTGGAGGTGGCCTGGGCGCACAGACGCGGAAGGCCGGAGCCCGCCCGGCTGGATGTCGGTGCCATGATCGAGGCCCCCTCGGTGATCTGGCACCTGGACGCCCTGCTGCCCATGACGGACTTTGTCAGCGTCGGCACAAATGACCTGATGCAGTATCTTTTCGCTGCCGATCGCGGGAACCCCCGGGTTTCGGAAAGGTACGACTTTCTCTCTCCACCCGCCCTGCGCGCCCTGGAGATGATCCAGAAGGCCTGTGCTGAGACCGGGACGCCGGTCTCCGTCTGCGGGGAGATGGCGGGACGCCCCCTTGAGGCCTTCGCCCTGGTGGCCCTGGGCTTCGAGGCCCTCTCCATGCCGCCCGCCGGTATCGGACCGGTTAAGCAGATGGTCCTCTCCTGCGACCGCGCAGCGGCCCGCCGGGGGGTCCAGAGCCTGATCCGCAGCACCGCAGGATCGATCCGGAACGAGGTGGAGACCCTGGCCCGCAAGCTCTACCTGGCCATCTGAGCCCAGCGGGCAGCAATTGGCCTCCCAACAGGGGCGTGCTATCGCCAGACCGCTTTCGCGGGGGTCGGCGCGGCCATGACTGAAGAGGTGGAGATGCAGGCCGCGGCGGCCGTCACGGCCTCCGACCTGCAGGACGGAGAGCACGTTGGCGCGGCCCTGCGCTCCCTTCGGGAAGCCCGGGGGTTGAGCGTGGCAGACATCTCCGCCCTGACCCGCATCCGGCCCGCCCACGTGGAGGCGATCGAATCCCTCAGCCTGGGAGACCTGCCCAGCCGCCCCTTCACCATCGGTTACCTGCGGGCCTACGCCCAGGCCTTGGGCCTGCCCGGAGACGCTGCGATCGCCCGCTTCAAGGCTGACGATCCGGACCGGAACGACGCCCTGCGACCCCCTGTCGGCGTCCGACGAATGGCCGACCCGCGCCTCCGGCTCATGCTCCTCGCCGGACTACTCATCCTGTCGGCGATTTTCGCCTGGAACCTGATCCGCCGGGGCAGCCTGAACGAAGCTTCGCAGGGGTCCGCGACCCCTGTTTCAGAAGCTCCGGCGCTGCAGACGCCCACCGGACCCATGACCCTGGGCGCGCCCCTGCCCGCGCCCGTCGAATCCAATGCCCCGCCCGCCTACCTGACGCCGGGCCTTGAGGCTGTCCTGTCGGCGGCCCTCCCAGAAACCCTGACCGCCGGGGAAGACCCGACCCTGCTCGACATGGGCGAGACCTTCGTTCCGAAGGGCGAGATTTATGGCGCACCGGCAGGATCAGGCCGAATCGTGGTGCAGGCGCGGCGCCCAACCACGCTGATCGTATGGGGCCCGGACGGTGCCGCCTGGTTCGCCCGGAAGGTTGCCGCCGGCGATGCCTATCGCGCACCCTCCGGCACCAACCTGGTCTTCGAGACGGTCGAGGCGGGCGTGATTGCGGTGTTCGTCGAGGGGCAGGCCCGGGGCGTCCTTCCCTCGGGCCGAACCCCAACCTCCGCCCTGGCCATCGCCCCGACGGTCCCAGCCCGACCCGCCCCAGCCCCAGCCCCCAAACCTTGATACCCGTTCCCACGGTCAGGCCTTGGGATTTCCCCTGCCGCCCACTAGTCTTGAGCCATGTCTGATCATTCCGCCCTTCGTCCCTGGCGCACCATCGTCCGCCGCAAGAGTCGCAAGATCCGGGTCGGGACCCTCGAGGTCGGCGGTGACGCCCCCATCAGCGTCCAGTCAATGACCAACACCCTGACGGCGGACGCCGCTGCGACCATCGACCAGGTCCGCCAGCTGGAAGAAGCCGGGGTCGATATCGTGCGCGTCTCATGCCCGGACGAAGCCTCGACCGCGGCCCTGCCTCAGATCGTGAAGGCGGCGAAGGTCCCCATCGTGGCGGACATTCACTTCCACTACCGCCGCGCCATCGAGGCCGCGAAGGGCGGTGCCGCCTGCCTGCGGATCAATCCGGGAAACATCGGCAGCGCGGACCGCGTGCGCGAGGTCATCCAGGCGGCCCGGGACCACGGCTGCTCGATCCGTATCGGCGTCAACGCCGGAAGCCTGGAGAACCACCTGCTGGAGAAGTACGGCGAGCCCTGCCCCGACGCCATGGTCGAGAGCGCCCTTGATCACGCTCGGATCCTGCAGGACCACGACTTCCACGAGTTCAAGATCAGTGTGAAGGCCTCGGACCTGTTCATGACCGTAGCCGCCTACCAGATGCTGGCCGAGGCCATCGACTGCCCGCTCCACATCGGCGTCACCGAGGCGGGGGGGCAGCGCATCGGAACGGTCAAGTCGTCCATCGGCATGGGTGCCCTGCTCTGGGCCGGGATCGGCGATACCCTACGGGTCTCCCTGGCGGCGGACCCCGTCGAGGAGGTCAAGGTCGGCTTCGACCTTCTGAAGTCCCTGGGCCTGCGCCACCGGGGCGTGAACATCATCGCCTGCCCCTCCTGCGCCCGGCAGGGGTTCGACGTCATCCGCACCGTAGAGACCCTCGAGGCCCGGCTGGCCCACATCGCCACGCCCATGAGCCTGTCCATCATCGGCTGCGTTGTGAACGGCCCTGGTGAGGCCCTGATGACCGACGTCGGCTTCACGGGCGGAGGCAAGGGAGCAGGCATGGTCTACCTGGCCGGCAAGGCCGACCACAAGATGGACAACGACCGAATGGTCGAACACATCGTCGACCTTGTGGAACGCCGGGCGGCCGAACTTGAAAGCGCCGGAGGAGCCCCCACCTAGGGGCGTCCACGGCGAACCCGCCGGCGGCGAATAGAAGCGCCTCTTGCAAGGCCTCGCATGGCTTGATTAGGTGCCGCTTCACAAAGAGGAGAGAGCCATGTCTGCAGACGGCAACTGGAAGATCACGATCAACACCCCGATGGGCGCTCAGGAAGTGAACGCCTCCATCACCACCAGCGGCGACACCTTCACCGGCAAGACCACCGGCCGCATGGGCGACCAGGACATCACCGGCAAGGTGGACGGCGACAAGCTGATCTGGTCCTCGGCCATCACCAGCCCCATGCCGATGACCCTGGAGTTCGAAGCCACCGTCAGCGGCGACAGCCTTACGGGCAACGTCAAGCTCGGCGCCTTCGGCAACGCCAGCCTGAACGGCGTGCGCGTCTGATCCCATCCGGATCCGGGGTGGCCCTTCAAAGGGCCGCCCCGACTTCCGCCGGAGCGACCCAGGGATTTGGCAAGCCGGACGCAGCGGGCTAGAAGCCTGCCTCCCGCCCCTCCCTGAAGATTCCGCACCGTGCGACTGCCCCAATCCCGTCTCGACCAGGTCCTCGGCCGCTTCCACGAGATCGAGGCCCGGATGTCCGCCGCCTCGGACGGTGCTGAGATCGTGCGCCTTTCCCGGGAACATGCAGAGCTGAAGCCGGTGGTCGAGGCTGTCCATGCGCTGGACAAGGTTCGGTCCGAGGCCCCCGAACTCGAAGAGATGGCCGCCTCCGGCGATCCCGACATGTCGGCCCTGGCCCGGGATGAGCTGGAGGGCCTGAAGGCGCGCCTGCCTGAACTGGAAAGGCAGGTCGCCTTGCTGCTGGCGCCCAGGGACCGTGACGAAAACGCTTCAGCCATCATCGAGGTCCGGGCCGGCACCGGCGGCGATGAGGCCGCACTCTTTGCCGGCGACCTCTTCCGCATGTACCAGCGCTACGCCGCCCTGCACGGCTGGCGGATCGAGATCGACTCCGTCTCGGAGGGCGAAGTCGGCGGCTACAAGGAAATCATCGCCGCGATCACTGGCGACGGCGTCTTTGGCAGGCTCAAGTTCGAGAGCGGCGTGCATCGGGTGCAAAGGGTTCCCGAGACCGAGGCGGGCGGGCGGATCCACACCTCCGCCGCCACCGTCGCCGTCCTGCCAGAGGTCGAGGACGTCGATATCGAGATCCGCGAGGCGGACCTGCGCATCGATACCTACCGGTCCTCGGGGGCCGGCGGACAGCACGTCAACAAGACCGACTCCGCCGTGCGTATCACCCACCTCCCCACCGGCATCGTCGTGACCTCGTCCGAGAAGTCGCAGCACCAGAACCGGGCGCGGGCGATGAAGGTCCTGCAGGCCCGCCTCTACGACATGAAGCGCGAGGCCCTGGACACCGCCCGGGCCGACTCCCGTCGTAGCCAGGTGGGCTCAGGCGACCGGTCAGAGCGCATCCGCACCTACAATTTTCCCCAGGGGCGGGTGACCGACCACCGGATCAACCTGACCCTCTACAACTTGACCAAGGTGCTCGAGGGGGAGGCCCTGGACGACATCATCAACCCCCTGATTGCCGAGGACCAGGCCGAGCGGCTGGCCAGCCTCGAAGCGGAGTTTGCCTGATGGAAGCTCTCATCACCGGAATGTTCCGCTATCCGGTCAAGGGCTTCTCGGCCGAGTCCCTCTCCCAGGCCGAACTGATCCCGGGCCGGGCCATCGCCCAGGACCGACGCTGGGTGGTGGAGAACGGACCTTCCGGTTTCGATCCGGCCGCCCCCCGCTATGTCCCCAAGATGAAGTTCGCGGTCCTGGCCGCCCACCCGGTCGTCGCCTCGGCCCGCACCCGGGTCGAGGGAACGGACCTCTCCGCCTCGGCGCCCGGGCATCCGGACTTCCGGGGGGACCTCGCGGCCGAGGCCGGACGCGACGGCTTCGCCGGCTGGGTCGGGAGACTGCTGGGCGAGGACGCCCACGACGGTGTCCGTGTGCTCGAGGCGCCGGACTATCAGTTCCTTGACCACCCCGCCGGCCACATCTCCATCGTCAACCTGGCCAGCGTCCGGGACCTGGAGGCCCGGATCGGGCAACCGGTGGACCCCATGCGGTTCCGCGCCAACCTCTATGTCGAGGGCTGGCCCCCCTGGGTCGAGAACGGTTGGAAGGGCCGCAGCCTGCTGGTCGGCTTCGCCCGCACTACGGTCTTTGCCCCCATCGTCCGCTGCGCCGCGACCGAGGTGGACCCGCAGACCGCCGAGAAGGACATGCCCCTGGTGGAGCACCTGTTCGACCAGTACGGCCACCGGGACTGCGGGATCTATGTCCAGGTCTCCCACGGCGGGACAGTTCGGGTCGGCGACGCCTGCAGCACGCCGGGCGAACCTGAATGAGTCGCAACCTCTTGCAGGCCTGGCAGGACGCGCGGTCCCGCCTTGAGGCTGCAGGCGTGCCGGGACCGGTCATCGACGCCCGGGTCCTGGTGGAGGCCGCCTGCGGTGTGACCCGGGCGGACATTGTCGGCGACCCCCACCGGGAGCTCTCCGCAGCGCAGGTCGAGCGGCTGGACGCCTACCTGGAGCGCCGCATTCGCCGGGAGCCTGTCAGCCACATCCTCGGGCGGAAGGGGTTCTGGAACATCATGCTCGGGGTGACCGCCGACGTCCTGACGCCGAGACCCGAGACCGAGGTCATCGTCGACCACGCCCTTCGCCTGTTCCCGGAAGGGCGGCCCTTCAGGATCCTGGACCTGGGGGTCGGGTCCGGTGCCATCCTCCTGGCGATCCTGGCCGAGCGCCCGGCAGCGCGGGGCCTGGGGATCGATGTCTCCGAAGAGGCCCTGGCCGTGGCCAGGGACAATGCGGCGCGCCTGGGTCTCGCAGACCGAATCGCCCTGCTCCGGGGGGACTGGAGCGGCGGCCTTGCCGGTTCGGAATTCGACCTGGTGGTCTCCAATCCGCCCTACATTGCCAGTCCGGTCATCGAGACCCTGGATCCAGAAGTTCGGGACTATGAACCCCGCATCGCCCTGGATGGCGGTCCCGACGGCCTGGAGGCCTACCGGCAGCTGGCTCCCGAGGTCCTTCGGATGCTACGGCCCGGCGGGCGGTTCCTGGTCGAGATCGGTTACGACCAGAGGGCCGCCGCAGAGTCCCTCTTCAGGGCGGCAGGGGCCATGGAAGTCGAGACCTTGAAGGACCTGTCCACCCACGACCGTGTGGTGACCGGCATGAAAAACCCCTTGGAAACGAACGACTGAGCCGCTAGACGGGTGACCTGTCTCCACCCAAACCGCCGACGAACAGGACCGCCTGACCCTCGGGATCAGACCGGAGGCCTCGCCGGCAGGCCGTTCCGTGAACAACGAAACGCCAGGCTCCAGGTGGAACGACGGGGATATTTCAGCTTCGGATCACTTTCGCCGGGACGCCCCGGTGCACAGGCCAGAAGAACAGGCCAAGCCCGGTCCACGAGGACACGGGACATCGGAATGGCGGGACATGAGAGATTTCAAGGGCATGAAGCGTCAGCGCGGTCGCAATCGCGGCGCGGTAGGCAAGCCTCAGCAACACAACGCCAACCGGGCCTTAGAGTCCAATGGGCCTGAAGGCATCAAGGTTCGCGGAAGCGCCCAGATCGTCTACGAAAAGTACCAGCAGCTCGCGCGGGACGCGGGTTCCGCCGGTGACCGCGTCCTCGCCGAGAACTTCCTGCAGCACGCAGAGCACTATTTCCGCCTGATCCGGGCCATGCAGCCCAGCCGGCCCGCCTCCGAGATCATCGGCCGCGACCAGCTCAACTCCGGCTTTGACGTCGATTTCGAGGATGAGTCGGGCGAGGGCCTCGAGGCCGAGACGGTCGAAACCGAGGCCGAAGCCCGCGATCGGGGCGGATGGCGCGACCGGCCCCGAGACCGGGATGACCGGCCCCGGGATGAGAGACCGAGGGAAGAGCGATATCGCGATGACCGTCCCCGGGACGAGCGCCCGCGTGAGGAACGACCGAGGGACGAGCGGCCGAGGGACGACAGGCCTAGGGATGAAAGGCCGAGGGATGAGCGGCCGAGGGAAGAACGGCCAAGGGATGAACGGCCAAGGGATGAACGGCCAAGAAATGACCGCATAGACGGCGGACGACGGGATCGCTGGCGCGACCGCGACGACCGGCCGGAACGCCCGAAGGAAGACCGCCCCGAGCGGGATCCCATGGCGGTGATCGAACCCAGTGGCGGTGCCATGACCGGCGGGGAGGACCGCGAGCCTTCGCCGACCCTCCGCAGCGAGGACGGAGCCGAGAGCCACGCCCCGGACTTCCTGCGTCCCCGGCGTCCCCGCGTCGAGGCTGAGGTTGGAGAACAGCGCCCCGCGCGCCGGCGGCGCGCGCCCCGCAGCTTCGAAGGTGGCGAAGGCCAGGACAGCGAGGGCTGAGCCCCGCGGTTGCGTCCCGTCGACTTCGGGTCTAGCCCTTTCGCATGGCGCATGACTGCAGACATGATGATGGCCCAAGGCAGGGCCTCAGCGGCCCCGGACTTGCGGAGGCCCTGCTGGAGGCCGAGCGCCTGTGCAGCGTCGCCCGCGAGCGTCTGACGCCGCCACGGCGAAGGGTGCTGGAACTGCTTCTGGAGGCCGAGGCGCCCCTCAAGGCCTATGACATGATCGCCGCCTATGCCTCGGGCGGCCCTCCAGCCAAACCCCCGACGGTCTACCGGGCCCTGGATTTCCTGGAGAAGCAGGGCTTCGCCCACCGGATCGAGAGCCTGAACGCCTATGTTCCCTGCCGGATCCGGGGTGCCGAACACAGGGCGGCCTTCCTGATCTGCGAATGCTGCGGATCGGCCCAGGAGGTCGAGCCAGACTTCTCCCCGGTGCTGGCGGCGGCCGGGCTGGCCGGGTATTCCATCCGCGGCCTGACCCTCGAGGCCCGCGGCCTCTGCCCCGCCTGCCGCGACGCCTGATCCCGGCGGCCGGCCATGATCGAGGTCACCCCACAGATCCTCATCCCGGAAGATGAGATCACCGAGAAGTTCATCCGCGCGGCGGGGCCGGGCGGCCAGAACGTCAACAAGGTCTCGACCGCCGTCGAGCTGCGGTTTGACGTCCGAAGGTCCCCTTCCCTTCCCAACGATATCGCCCTACGCCTGATGAAGCTGGCCGGTCGGCGCCTGACCCAGGACGGCGTGCTGGTGCTCAGTGTCATGACCCACCGCAGCCAGGAGCGGAACCGGGCTGAAGCCCTTCAGCGCCTGGTAGACCTCATCCGCAAGGCGGCCGAGCCGCCCCCGCCGCCCCGCAAGCGCACCCGCCCGACACTGGCGTCCAAGGTCCGGCGGGTGGAAGGCAAGGTCCGCCGGGGCGGCGTGAAGTCCCTTCGGGGGAAGGTGCGGGGCGAGGACTGAGCCCCGCCCCGCTTCCGGGTCAGTGGACCTGGGGTCGGCCGATCACCAGGCCTTCGGCACCCGTCGTCACGGCGATTACCGAGCCGTCCGCCAAGTCACCCTGCAGCAGCTTGCGGGCCACGGGATCGACCAGGTCCTTCTGGATCACCCGCTTGAGCGGCCGGGCACCGTAGACCGGATCGTAGCCCTTGTCGGCCAGCCAGGTCATGGCCGCGTCATCGAGAGACAGAGTCATCCGGCGGTCGGCGAGCAGCTTTTCAAGGCGGCCCAACTGAATGCGGACGATGTTGTCCATCTCCGCCCGGCCGAGGCGCCGGAAGAGGATGATCTCGTCCACCCGGTTCAGGAACTCGGGCCGGAAGTGACCCCGGACCACGCTCATGACCTCGCCCCGGACCGACTCGACATCCTCACCCGCCTTCTGGGTCGCTAGGAATTCGGAGCCAAGGTTGGAGGTCATGATCAGCAGGGTGTTTCGGAAGTCGACGGTCCGGCCCTGGCCATCGGTCAGGCGACCGTCGTCCAGTACCTGGAGGAGCACGTTGAAGACGTCCGGGTGAGCCTTCTCCACCTCATCGAACAGCACGACCTGATAGGGCCGGCGACGGACCGCCTCGGTCAGGGCCCCGCCCTCGTCGTAGCCGACATAGCCGGGAGGCGCCCCGATCATCCGGCTGACCGAGTGCTTCTCCATGTACTCGCTCATGTCGAGGCGGGTGATGGCGGACTCGTCGTCGAACAGAAACTCGGCCAGGGCCTTGGTCAGCTCGGTCTTTCCCACGCCCGTTGGGCCCAGGAAAAGGAAAGAGCCGATCGGGCGCGCGGGGTCCTGCAGCCCGGCCCGGGCCCGGCGGACGGCGTCGGACACGGCCTGGAGGGCCTCCTCCTGCCCGACCACACGGCCGCGCAGGGAGTCCTCCATTCGCAGCAGCTTCTCGCGCTCGCCCTCGAGCATCCTGTCGACAGGAAT
The DNA here is from genome assembly GCA_945874825.1 of Phenylobacterium deserti. Classification (GTDB taxonomy): domain Bacteria; phylum Pseudomonadota; class Alphaproteobacteria; order Caulobacterales; family Caulobacteraceae; genus Phenylobacterium; species Phenylobacterium deserti_D. The sequence continues at coordinate 11,319 of CAMCIK010000004.1, forward strand.
GCCGGTCCAGCGCGAGACGATAGCGGCGATCTGGGCCGCATCCACCACCTCCGGGCTGACCGCGTCGCCTGCGGCGATCTGCTCGGCCTGGGCCAACTGCCTCTCCAGGGGCGGGATTTCGCCATAGGCGATCTCCGAGGCTCTCTGGAGGTCACCCCGCCGCTGGGCGGCGACGAGTTCAGCCCGCAGGCGGTCCAGGGCCTCGCGGATCTGGGCTGCGGAGGAGACCTTCTCCTTCTCCGCGCGCCAGCGGGCGGTCATCTCCTCGGACTGGCCCTCGAGGTCGTCGAGCTCATCCTCGAGCTTCTCCAGCCGCTGGCGGGAGGCGTCATCGCTCTCCCGGGTCAGGGCCTCGCGTTCGATCTTCAGCTGGACCACCCGACGGTCGATCTCGTCCAGCGCCTCGGGCTTGGAGTCCACAGCCATGCGCACCCGGCTACCGGCCTCGTCGACCAGGTCGATGGCCTTGTCGGGCAGGAAGCGGTCGGTGATGTAGCGGTTGGAAAGCGTTGCCGCCGCCACGATGGCGCTGTCGGTGATCCGCACCCCGTGGTGGACCTCGTACTTCTCCTTCAGGCCGCGTAGTATGGAGACCGTATCCTCCACCGTCGGCTCGGAGACGAAGACAGGCTGGAACCGGCGCGCGAGGGCGGCGTCCTTCTCCACGTGCTTGCGGTACTCGTCGAGGGTCGTGGCACCCACGCAGTGCAACTCGCCCCGGGCCAGGGCGGGCTTGAGCAGGTTGGCGGCGTCCATGGCGCCCTCGGTCTTGCCGGCACCGACCAGGGTGTGCATCTCGTCGATGAACAGGATGACCGAGCCCTCCGCGGCAGTCACCTCGTTCAGCACCGCCTTCAGGCGCTCCTCGAACTCGCCGCGGTACTTCGCGCCAGCGATCAGGGCACCCATGTCGAGGGCCAGGAGCTTCTTGTCCCTGAGGCTCTCGGGAACGTCGCCGTTGACGATCCGTTGGGCCAGGCCCTCAACGATGGCGGTCTTGCCGACCCCGGGCTCGCCGATCAGGACGGGATTGTTCTTGGTCCGCCGCGACAGCACCTGGATGGTCCGGCGGATCTCCTCGTCGCGCCCGATGACCGGGTCCACCTTGCCGTCCCGTGCGGCCTGGGTCAGGTCGCGGGCATAGCGGTTCAGGGCGTCATAGCCTTCCTCGGCCGAGGCGCTGTCGGCGGTCTTGCCCTTGCGCAGGGCCTGGGCCGCCGTCTCAAGGGCCGCCTCGGTGACTCCGGCCTCCCGCAGCACCCGAGCCGCCTCGCCGCCCTCCTTCGAGATGGAGATCAGCAGGCGCTCCGTAGTGACGAAGGCGTCGCCCGCGGCCTTGGCACCGGCCTCGGCGGCGGCGAAGACGCTGGCGGATTCCGGGGCCAGGTAGATCTGTCCCGACCCACCCTCGACGCGCGGCCGGCGCGACAACAGGGCGTCCACGGCCTGATCGACGGCGTCGGGCCGCCCGCCGGCGCTCTGGATCAGGGCGCGGGAGAGCCCGTCCTTCTCCTCAAGGAGGACCTTGAGCAGGTGCTCAGGTGTAAACTGCTGGTGCCGACGGGCCAGGGCGAGGCTCTGGGCCGACTGGACCGCCTGCTTGGCGCGGTCGGTGTACTGGTCGATGTTCATATTTCCCCTCGTAAGGCGGATGCCCGACGGTCGCCTTGATCAAGCGCAACCGCCTTAGCGGGGATGTAGTGTGGCGCTTCCGCCACACAAGAGGTCCAGGGGCCGCGATCAGTTCCGGGCGTAGAGCTTGACCACCTCGTAGAGGAAGTCCCGACCCTCATAGAGGGCCTGGACGCTGATCCGCTCGTTGAGACCGTGGGCCCCGCTGTCGCCGGGCGGGCTGAACATGCCCGAGAGGCCATAGGTCGGAACACCGGTCGCCAGCAGGAACCGGCCGTCCGTGGCCCCGGTCGCCATGGCCGGGACGATGGGGACACCAGGCCACATGGCCGACGCCACCGTGGTCGCGGGCCCCATGATGCGGGCGTTCAGGGGCGGCGGGGGCGAGACTGGGCTGGGCTTGCCGACAGTCTCCACGGCGATCCCCGGATCGTTGATCGCCAGGGTCAGGGCCTTGCGAACATCCTCGACCTTCTCGCCGGGCAGGATGCGGCAGTTGACGTTGGCCTCCGCCCTCTGGGGAAGGGCGTTAGGCGCATGACCGGCCTGTACCTGGGTAGGAACACAGGTGGTGCGCATCATGGAGTTACGGCCCGGCGATCGCGCCAGCAGGGCGGCGGCGTCCGCATCAGAGGAGTTGGCGGCCATGGCCTTCATCGCCGCCCCGGTCTCGCCGCCCTCGATGTCGGCCATCCGGGCGTAGTGGTTGCGGGTGGCTTCGTTCAGGGCGATCGGGAAGTCGTAGGCGCCGATCCGGGTAAGGCCCGCCGACAGGCGCACGATGGCGTTGTCCTTGACCGGACGGGAGGAGTGTCCACCGGGATTGGTGATCCGCAGGGTGAAGTCCTGGTAGACCTTCTCACCCGCCTGGATGCCCAGGAAGACCTTCCGGCCATTGGCATCGACCTGTCCGCCGGCACCCTCGTTCAGGGCGAACTCGGCGTCCAGCAGTTCGGGACGGTTGGCGATCAGCCATTCCACGCCGTTGAAATTGTCGGGGGTCTCCTCGCCGCAGGTCAGGGCGAGGCGGAGGCTGCGCTTCGGCTTAAACCCCTCACGCTTGTAGCGGATCATGTTGTCGGCGAAGGCGGCGGCCATCGCCTTGTCGTCGGTTGCGCCCCGCGCATAGAAGAAGCCGTTCTCCTCCACCAGGGTGAAGGGATCGCGCTCCCAGTCCGCCCGGTTGGCCTCGACCACGTCAATGTGGGCCAGCAAGAGGATGGGCTTCAGCTTCGGGTCCGTCCCCGCGAGGGTGGCGACCAGGGCGCCCTGCTTCGGCTGCTCAGGCGGGACCACGATCTCCATCTCCCGGTCCGTGTAGCCGGCAGCCTTCAGGCGCACGGCCAGTTTCTCTGAGGCCACGGTGCAGCTGCCGGAGGACAGGGTGGTGTTGGTCTCGATCAGCTCCTTGTAGAGCTCGCGGAAGGCGGCCTGGTCCGGTCTCAGCCCCGCCGGGGCGGGCGGCGCGGCGAGGGCAGGCGCGGCGGCCATCAGGGCGACGCCGGCGATCAGCAGGGAACGGAACATGTGGCCTCCTTGGAAGGCGACCATCCTAGACCCCCGCGCACCCCGGCGCCTATGGCTTGAAGGGGCTTTTCAACCCCGGGAGGGAGAGGCATAAAGTGTTTACTTTCTTTCAGTTGGGAGGCTGAAAATGAAAACCGCCGCACTCGCCCTGGCGTCCGCCATGTCCCTCGCCCTGACCCCGGTGGCGGAGGCCTGTTCCCGGGCAACCTGGCTGGGGGACGACGGCTCGGTGATCACCGGCCGGTCCATGGATTGGCCCTATGACTTCAACACCCATTTCTACGTCATTCCGCGGGGGTTCCAGAACGAGGGGATCAAGGGCGGACTGACCTGGGCCAGCAAGTTCGGGACCGTGGTGGCGGCGGGCTCCATGACCCCCGGCGGTCCGATCGACGGGGCCTTCGACGGCGTCAACGAGAAAGGACTTGGGGCCAACCTGCTCTATCTCGCCGAGGCCGACTTCGGCCCTGCGCCCGGCTCGGCCAAGCCGCGGATCTCCATGGGCGCCTGGGTGCAGTACGTCCTGTCGAACTACGCGACGGTCTCGGAGGTGATCGAGGCCCTGAAGTCGGACCCGATCTACATCGTCCCGTCGAACTTCGGCCCGGGCGGCGCGGGACACCCCACCGTCCACCTGTCGATCAGCGACGCGACCGGGGACTCCGCGGTGATCGAGTACATCAAGGGCAAGCCGGTCATCCACCACAACCGGGCCTACCAGGTCATGACCAACAGCCCGACCTTCGATCGCCAGCTGACCCTGAACGACTACTGGAGCCGGATGGACGGCTCAAAGGTCCTGCCCGGCTCGCACCAGTCCGAGGACCGCTTCGTGCGGGCCAGCTACTACCTCAAGCGCCTGGGCACGAGCGAGACTGACACCCGAAAGCAGGTGGCCGGGGTCTTCTCGGTGATGCGCAATGTTTCGGTGCCCTGGGGCGCCCCGGATCCCGACCATCCGAACATCGCCCCCACCTACTGGCGGACAGTCATCGACCACACCCGCGGGGTCTACTACTTCGAATCCGCTCTCAGCCCCTACGTAGTGGCCCTGGACCTCAAATCCCTCGACTTCTCGCCCAGGGCAGGGGTGCGAAGCGTGGCCCTCGAGGGCAAGGACAGCTATTCCCTCGTCGGCCTGATCAACAAGTCCCTGAAGCCAACGGCGCCCATCGCCTACCTGGCGCCCTGAGGCTGGATCAGTTGAGGTCCTGTCGGTCGGGCGGGACCTGCGGCAGCGGCGCAACGGGCACCCCGTCCTCGACGAGGGCGCGGGCCTCCTTGGGCGTGGCCTCGCCGTAGATCCCGCGTTCCTCGGACCGCCCCTCGTGGATGGCCCGGGCCTCGCGGGCGAAGGTGTCGCCGACATAGTCGAAGTTGTCCTCGACGTGCCGGCGCACCCGGCTGACCATCTCCATCATCATCTCGCGGGAGGGGCCGGGAACCGACCCCGTCTTGCCCTTCGAGGTGACGACGGCGGGCGCCATGATCTGCTTGCGCACCTCCGGCGACCCGCACATCGGGCAGGAGACGAGCCCCCGGGCCGACTGGTCGTCAAAGTCGCTGGAGCCGCCGAACCAGCCCTCGAAGGCGTGGCCGGCCCCGCAAGAAAGGGCGTAGCGGATCACGCCAGGGGCTCCGGGCCCGAGAAGGCGCGGGCGTTGGCCAGGGCCGGGATGGACCGGCGGGCGCGGGCGGCGGCCGGAAGGTCAAGGTCCACCACCAGGACCCCGGGCTCGTCATGGTCGAGGACGCCCAGGACCTCACCCCAGGGCCCCACCGCCAGGCTGCGTCCCCAGGTGCCCCGGCCATCCTCGTGGAAGCCGCCCTGGGCCGGAGCCAGGACGAAGCTGCCGGTCTCGATGGCCCGGGAACGGAGAAGGATCTCCCAGTGCGCCTCCCCCGTCGGCCGGGTGAAGGCGGCGGGTACGGTCATCACCTCGGCCCCGGCCAGGGCCAGGGCGCGATAGAGGGCGGGGAACCGCATGTCGTAGCAGATGGACAGGCCCAGCCGGGCCTCGCCGACGCGGGCGGTCACCGCCCGGTCGCCGGGCGCGTAGGCGGCACTCTCCCGGGCGGTCTCACCCGTGGGCAGGTCGACGTCGAACATATGCAGCTTGTCGTAGGCGGCGGCGATCTCGCCGTCTGGACCCACGAGCAGGCTACGGTTGGCCGCCTTCTCGCCGCCGGCGTCCACCAGGGCCGAGCCGACCAGGATGTGCACGCCGCGCTCGCGCGCCAGGTCCCGAAGGCCGCAGATCACCGGATCGGCCTCGACGGTGGTCAGGGACGCCCTCAGGCGGTCGCGGTCCTTCTGCAGGATGTTGGTCCCCTCCGGGGTCAGGATCAGCTCTGCACCTGAGTCCGCAGCCTGGCGCACCAGGCGCAGGACATGATCCAACGCCGCCGCCTGCGAAGCCGGCGTCCGGGTCTGGACCAGGGCGACGCGCACCACCTCAGCCCGCCAGGAGGGTGTCGAGGCGGCCCTTCGCATCCAGGTCATGAAGGTCGTCGCAACCCCCCACGTGCCGGTCACCGATGAAGATCTGCGGATAGGTGGCCGCGCCGCCGGACTTCTGCAGCATCTCGGCCCGAAGATTGGCGTCGAAGGCGGCCTCGATCTCGGTGACCTCGGCACCCTTGCGTTCGAGCAGGCCCAGGGCCCGCACGCAGTAGGGGCAGAAGGGCTTGGTATAGATGGTCACGGCGGCCATGCGGCTCTCCCTCGGCTCTCGGGGTGCAGACTATATGGTGAGGCTTGCCGGGTCTTTAACCCTGGCGATGACGGCGGCGTCCACCGCTGCCGCGCCCGCAGCCCGCAGGGCCCGGGCGCAGGCCTCGAGCGTCGCCCCTGTGGTCATGACGTCGTCGATGAGGAGGATGCGGCGGCCTTCCACCGTCCGGCGTCGCCCGTCGGGGACGGTGAAGGCCGCAGCGACATTGCGGCGTCGCCCGGTTCCCGAACGCCCGGCCTGCGCACCGGTGTCCCGCCTGCGGACCAGGGCGTCGGCCAGGTAGTCCGTCGACCAGAGCCGGGCCAGGGGCCGGGCGATCTCGGCGGCCTGGTTGTAGCGCCGGCGGAACAGACGCGAGGCATGCAGGGGCACGGGGGCGACGGCGTCGGCCTCGGCCAGAAGGTCCCGGGCCGAGCGCGAGATCCAGCGGACAAACAGGGGCGCCAGGTCCGTGCGGTCGGCGTACTTCAACTGCAGGACCGGTCCGCGTGAGGTCTCGTCGTAGAGGCAGGCCGCCCGGGCGCGGTCAAAGGCCCGGGGCTTGGCCAGGCAGGCGGCGCAGCGCGCGCCTGGCCCCAGGCTGAACTCGAAGGGCGTCCCGCACCCGTCACAGACCGGGTCTTCCAGGAAGGTGATGCGATTCCAGGCCTCAGCGGTCAGGCCCGGTGTCAGGACCGGACTGTCGTCGTCGAGGGCGCGATGCGGGTAGATGAGGTCAAGTGCCGCCCGGCGGGCCCGGGCCAGTGGCCCTGCGGGTTCCCATGCCCGGCCGAAGCGTTCATTGTCCCGGCCCATGCCGTCCTCCGCCTCGCCCCCCCGGATCTTCGACCGCGACCTCCTGCGCCGGCGGCTGGACAGGGCCGCCCCGGGCTATGCCGAAGCCGACTTCCTGAAACGCCGGGCCGCAGGCGACATCGTGATGCGCCTGGAAGCCATCATGCGCGACTTCCCCCGCGCCGTCGACCTCGGCGCCCGCAATGGCGCCTTCGCCCAGGCCCTGGCCGCCAGCGACGCCGCGCCCCGGGTGGGCCTCCTGGTCGAGGCCGACCTGTCCGGCCGGATGCTCGCCGGCCGCAGCGGGATGCGGGTCCTCGCCGACGAAGAGCGCCTGCCCTTTGCGCCGGCCAGCCTAGACCTCATCGTCTCCAGCCTGTCCCTGCACTGGGCCAATGACGTGATCGGCGCCCTTGTCCAGGCGCGGCTGGCGCTGAAGCCCGACGGCCTTTTTGTCGGCGCCCTCCTGGGCGGGGCGACGCTGACCGAGTTGCGCCAGTCCCTTACCGCCGCCGAGCTGGAGCTGACGGGCGGCGCCGGCCCCCGGGTCTCGCCCTTCGCCGATCCGTCAGACGCTGCAGGGCTCCTGCAAAGGGCCGGCTTCGCCCTTCCGGTGGCCGACGTCGACCGGGTGACCGTGCGCTACGACCATCCCCTGAAGCTCTTGGCCGATCTGCGCCGGATGGGCGAGACCTCCGTCCTGGCCGAGCGCCATCCCCGGCCCCTGACCCGGCGGGTCCTGGCCCGGGCCTTTGAGCTTTACCAGCGGAACTTCGCCGACCCCGACGGGCGCCTGCCAGCCACCTTCGAGATCCTCACCCTGACCGGCTGGTCGCCCTCGGAGATCCAGCAGAAGCCCCTGCGACCTGGCTCCGCGAAGATGCGGCTGGCCGACGCCCTGGGCGGGGAGGAACACAGCGTTCCCGGGACCCGGCCTCAGCGGCGCTGAAGCGGTCCGGGCGTCCGGTCCGCGGCGAGGTCGACCAACAGGTCCCCGGGCGGGTCGCCAATCAACCGCCGCGTGATGCGCTCATAGCGGGCCAGGAAGTCGTCCAGCTCGGCATCGTCCATGGCCCGGCCTGGTCGGCCGGCGGCGATGGCGCGGGCCAGGTCCGCCTCCTGCTCGCCCCGCCACCGGTGGACGGTGGCAAAGTCCGGGGCCCGGAGGAAGACCGTCAGGTCGGGGGCCTCGAAGAGGGTCCGGTAGGGTCCGGCCAGCGCCGCCTCCACCGCCCCGCGCCAGGTCCCGTCGGGGTCCTGCTCACGCTCCAGGGCGTTGACTGGCTCCGAGGCAGAGGCCCCGGGGTCCGACCGCGCCCCCAGGCACCACCCCTCGAGGATGACGACGTCGGCGGGACCCTCGAAGACGGGCCGTTCCGCCTCGGGAAGGGGGGCGTCCCGGCCCTTGTCGAAGCGTGGCAGGCGGACAGATCCCGGGCGGCCGAGGGCCCCTAGAACGGACAGGGCCAGGGCTGGATCATGAGTGCCCGGCGGGCCGCGTACGGCGAACAGGGGGTGGACCCGGCGGGCCAGGTCCGCCCTCGCCTCCGGGCTAAGGTAGACGTCGTCAAGGGAAAGGACCGCACAGGACCGACCTGCAGCCGCCAGGGCCCCGGCGAGGTTCGCCGCCAGGGTGGACTTGCCCGAGCCCTGCGCCCCGGACAGCCCCAGCACCCAGCCCGGCCGGTCGGCCCGCGCCAGGACGAGATCGGCCAGGGCCTCGGCCAGCCCCGCCATGGCCTCAGACCAGGTCCCGGAGCCAGGCTACCAGGGGAGCGTCCGCCGGCGGCATGGGATAGTCGCCCAGCTGGTTCGGTTTCACCCAGGCCAGGCCCGAGTGCTCCCTGGCCGTCACCACCCCTGTCCAGCGCCGGACAAGGTAGAGGGGCATGAGCAGGTGGAAGTCGTCGTAGGCGTGACTGGCAAAGACAAACGGGGCGAGGCAGGCCTCGGTGACGCCGATCCCCAGCTCCTCGGATAGCTCACGGATCAGGCAGGCCTCCGGCGACTCGCCAGCCTCGACCTTGCCGCCGGGAAATTCCCAGAGCCCGGCCAGGGCCTTGCCTTCAGGCCGCTGGCAGATGAGCACCCGGCCGTCGACATCGACCAGGGCGGCGGCGGTTACGAGCAGCAGGCGGCGGGTTTCGGACATGCCGCCTTGATCGCCCCGGAGGCCGGCCTTGGCAAGCCGGGCTTGACTTCCGGGGCCCGGAAGGCCACTTCCCCCCTGCGCCTCGGTTCGTCCGGTGCGATATCGGCGTTCCAGTCGCGTGAGGATTGCTTCGGCAGTCCGCCTGTCGAGCGCCCTGAAGCGACATCGCAGATCGCCCCGCCGCGCGGGGGCATCCCCACGAAGATCCGCCGAACGGCGCCCCGGACAGGGGCCGCACGATTCCGCGTACCGAAAGACACCTTACCCTTGACCCAGTTCACCGACCTCGGCCTCGATCGCGGCCTCCTCAAGGCCCTGTCCGACGAGGGATACGTCAAGCCGACGCCCATCCAGGCCCAGGCCATCCCCCCCGTCATGGCGGGGCGCGACCTCCTGGGCATCGCCCAGACGGGCACCGGCAAGACCGCCGCCTTCGCCCTGCCCATTCTCCACCGCTTGGCGGCCGACCGCCGCCCGGCCCCCCGGCGCGGCTGCCGGGTGCTCGTCCTGTCGCCTACCCGTGAGCTCGCCACCCAGATCGGCGAGAGCTTCAAGGCCTACGGTCGCCACCTCGGCGTTTCCGTCACCGTGATCTTCGGCGGCGTGAAGTACGGCGGCCAGATGCGGGCCATGGCGCCCGGCGTCGACGTGCTCGTCGCCACGCCCGGCCGCCTGATCGACCATCTGGGCGAGAAGACCGTCACCCTCCAGGGCGTCGAGACCTTCGTCCTCGACGAGGCCGACCAGATGCTGGACATGGGCTTCATCCTGCCGATCCGGCGGATCGTGAAGTACCTGCCCAAGGCTCGCCAGAACCTCTTCTTCTCGGCCACCATGCCGACGGAGATCGGCAAGCTGGCCGGCGAACTCCTGAACCCCGACCCCGTCCGGGTCGCGGTGACGCCCCAGGCCACCACGGTGGAAAAGGTCCAGCAGAAGGTCATCTTCGTCGAGCAGGACCGCAAGCGCGCCCTGCTGGCCGAGCTGTTCGAGAACAAGGATTTCCGCCGGGTGATCGTCTTCACCCGCACCAAGCGCGGCGCCGACCGCGTGGCCCGAGCCCTCGAGCAGTCAGGGGTCGAGGCCGCATCCATCCATGGTGACAAGAGCCAGGGCCAGCGCGAGCGCGCCCTGGCGGCCTTCAAGGCGGGCGAGGTCAGGGCCATGGTCGCCACAGACATCGCCGCCCGGGGCATCGACATCGACGCGGTCAGCCACGTGGTCCAGTACGAACTGCCCAACGTACCGGAGTCCTACGTTCACAGGATCGGGCGGACGGCCCGGGCCGGAGCCGGCGGCACGGCCGTGGCCTTCTGCGCTGATGACGAGCGCAACCTGCTCAAGGACATCCTGAAGGTCACCCGCCAGAACATTCCCAACGAGGACCGTCGGCGGGACGCCGGCCTCTCGGTCATGACGGCCCACCTGCCGGACGGCGCCAAGGAGCCTTCCGAGCCCAAGGGCCGTCAGGGCCAGGGCGGCCATCGCAAGGGTGGTGCCCCCCGGGGCGGCTCCCCCAGGGGCAGCTCACCCAGGAGCGACTCCGGTGGTGCCCGTGCAGCGGACGGCTCGTCCCGGCCCGAGGGCCGCTCGGACCTGCCTGGCGGCCTGCGCAAGCAGAGGAACCGCCCGGAGGCCAAGGGCGACGGCTTCGCGTCTACCCGGCCCATAGACCAGTCCCAGTTCCGTGGCCCCAAGCGCGAGGGTGCCGGGGCCAAGTGGAGTCCGGTCGACTAGGAAGAGCCGACTTCAGCTGACCCCCTCCGGCCCGCTTCGCGGTCCACCTCCCCCTGATGGGGAGGAATTGCAGCGCCAATGGCTCCCCCAAGGAGGAGCTGTCGGCGAAGCCGACTGAGGGGGTCAAGGGCGGCTCGGCTGGCCACCTCTGCCCTAGGGCAAGGCGGTCGACCCACGGCCTGCAGCCCTAGCTGCGGTAGTCCCCGTTGATGGCCACGTACTGCTTGGTCAGGTCGCAGGTCCAGATCGTAGCGGAGCCGCGACCAACGCCGACGTCGACGCTGACCTCCAGCTCGGCCTGCTTCATGTAGGCGCTCATCTTCGCCTCATCGTAGGTGGGAGAGATGAGGCCGTCCTGGGCGGCAACCAGGGGCCCGAACTGGACCCTCAGCCGGGTCCGGTCGATGGGCTCGTCGGCACGGCCCACCGCCATGACGATCCGGCCCCAGTTGGCGTCCTCGCCGGCAAAGGCCGTCTTGACCAGGGGGCTCTCGGCGATGGTCCGGGCGATCTTGCGCGCCGAGGCGGGGCTTTCCGCGCCCGAGACATTGATGCGCACAAACTTGGTCGCCCCCTCCCCGTCACGCACCAGTTGAAGGGCGAGGTCCAGGAGGACCGCCTCGAGCTTCTCGCGGAAGTCCGCCAGCCGGCGGTCGCCAGCGCGGCTGATCCGCGGTGCCCCGGACTTGCCGGTGGCGAACAGGAGGAGGGTGTCGTTGGTGGAACGGTCCCCGTCCACTGTCACGCAGTTGAAGGTCGAGCGCGTATAGAGGCTGGCCAGGGTCTGCAGGGCATTGGGGGCGATGTCAGCGTCCGTGGCGACGAAGGCCAACATGGTGGCCATGTCTGGCGCGATCATGCCGGAACCCTTGCAGATACCGGCGATCCGGACCGTCTTCCCGTCGATCTCGGCCTCAGCGAAGGCCCCCTTGGGGAAGGTGTCGGTGGTCATGATCGCCCGGGCGGCGGCAGACCAGGCGTCGGAGGCCAGTGCGGCCTCGGCCTCGGGCAGGCGCTGAGTGATCTTCACATCGTCCAGGAGCACGCCGATGACGCCCGTGGAGGCCAGCATCACGTCGCGCTGGCGGCAGTCGAACCGCTTGGCCACGGCCGAGGCGACCCGGCGGGCGGCGTCCGCACCGGGCTTGCCCGTGAAGGCATTGGCGCAGCCAGCGTTCACCACCAGGGCCCGGGCGTCCTCGCCCTGGGACTGGGCTAGGGCCCGGCGGCACCAGTCCACCGGCGCCGAGCCCACGCCATGCCGGGTGAAGACCCCTGCGACGCTTGTGCCCTCGGCGAAGCGCATGACCAGAAGGTCCTCGCGCTCGTGCTTGTAGAAGCCAGCCCGGCCAGTGGCGATCTCCACGCCCTCGATGGGGGGAATGCGCGGAAAGGGAACGGCGAGGGGCGAAACGGGCAAGGCACCCTTGGCCGGCGTCGCCGCCTCTGGCGTGGGACGGTCGAAGGCCCTGGCCTGCCGGTCAGCGCGCCTCAGCGAGGCCCGCTTGAGCGCCGAGGTCAGGGGATCCAGGGCCTTCTCGAAGGTCTGCCCCACCACCTCGACCGGCGTTGCGGCGGCGCGCCGGCGCCGGGCGGAGGACTCGGGCGTCTCGGGCTTGCGGCTCATGGTGCCTTCCCCTCCTTGCGGTTCGGCGGCGGATCCGTCGCAGGCGGCGCTGCGGCGGGCTCCCGGGGCTGGCCGGGAACATCGGGCGTGGTCTTCAGGAAGGTCTGCACCTTGGCCTGGCCCCGGAGTTTCTCGAGAAGGTCGCGAACCTGGTCGTAGGTCAGGAAACGTACGATCTGCGGACGCGCGGCCTCCAGGGAGATAGGCACCTCGGGCCGGCGGTCCTCGATCCTGACCAGGGCCCATCCGCCCTCCACCGGAAACGGTCCGATGGTCTGGCCAGCCGCGGCGGTCTTGAGGGCAGCCGCATAGGAATCCGGCATGATGTCGACCGTGAAATAGCCGAGGTCGCCGCCATTGAACCGGGTCGTCGCATCCACGCTCCGCTCCATGGCTAGGGCCTCGAAGGATCCACCGGATCCCAGGAGCCTGCGGACCGCATCGGCTTCGGCCTGGGTGGCGACCACGATCTGGCGGGCGCGGATCTCCTCGGTCTGTCGAGAGAGCCGTACCTGCTCCTGGTAGAGGCCGCGGATGGCGGACTCGCTGATCGCACCAGAGACGGTGGAGTCGACCACCAGGTCCGCCAGGATCCGCTCGCGGGCGGCCGCCAGACGCCGTTGGACGGCCGGATCCCGGTCGAGCTTGCGCCGGGTCGCCTCCGCGGCCAGCAGGCGCCGGTCGATCACCTCGTCGGTGGTGCGCCGAAAGGGATCGGACGCCGGATCCAGGGGCTCGCCCTCGCCGATCAGGCCCTGGGCGACCGCCTCACGCTTGACGTCGGAGGTCCAGATGGGGGCGCCCTCAACCCGAGCGACGACCGTGTCGCCAGGCTCAGGCGGGGCATCCGCCTTCTGGTGGCCTTCGCATGCGGACAGGAGCAAGCCGCCGACCAGCAGCACCGCGGCGAGCGGGCGGGCCTGCCTGAGGACAGTGAGGTGCTGGAACATGTCCGCGAAACCCCTGAGACGACGGTTCAGAGCCTGTCCCTAGACCTTCCGGGGGGGCCTTGCAAAGCACGGCGATGCACGGGGGGTCGCGGGCGCTTCGCGTTGACAGTGAAGGGGGGGGTGCTTAAGTCACGGCCACCCCGGAGGAAGCGGGTTTTCCGGGCTCCTGGCGGGTCTTCAGGACGCACCGCCCTCCTCACCCCGCACAGGTCCGGACCCATCTCGTGAGCATCTTCCAGCGTCTCTTCGGCTCCTCAAATGACCGCAAGGTCAAGGCCCTTGCGAGCAGGGTGGCGAAGATCAACCGCCTCGAGCCCAGCACCCAGGCGCTGAGTGACGAGGCACTGAGGGCCAAGACCGTCGAGTTCCGCGAGCGCCTCGGGCGCGGCGAGACCCTGGACCAACTGCTGGAGGAAGCCTTCGCCGTGGTGCGAGAGGCGTCCAGGCGGGTGCTCGGCCAACGCCACTTCGATGTCCAGCTGGTCGGCGGGATCGTCCTGCATGAGGGCGGTATCGCCGAGATGCGTACCGGCGAGGGCAAGACCCTCGTCGCCACCTCGCCGGTCTACCTGAACGCCCTGGCGGGCAAGGGCGTCCATGTCATCACCGTCAACGACTACCTCGCCCAGCTACACGGCAACTGGATGGGCCAAGTCTACCGCTTCCTCGGCCTGTCTGTCGGCGTCATCGTGCACGGTCTCAGCCAGGGCCAGCGCAAGGCGGCCTATGCGTCCGACATCACCTACGGCACCAACAACGAATTCGGCTTCGACTATCTCCGGGACAACCTCGTCTACGAGCTCGACGAGATGGTGCAGCGGGGCCACAACTTCGTCATCGTCGACGAGGTGGACTCGATCCTGATCGACGAGGCGCGCACCCCCCTCATCATCTCGGGACCCACTGAAGACCGCTCGGACTTCTACCGGACCGTCGACGCCCTGGTGAAGGAACTGATCAAGGATCCCTCGACCTTCGACCACGACGAGAAGCAGAGGCAGGTCATCCTCACCGAGGAGGGTGCCGAGACCGTCGAGGAGATGCTGAAGGCGGGCGATCACCTGGAGGAGGACACCACCGGCCTCTACGACGCCGCCAACGTTACGGTCGTGCACCACGTGAACCAGGCCCTGAAGGCCAACATCCTCTACACCCGCGAGAAGGACTACATCGTCCGCTCGGGCGAGGTGGTGCTGATCGATGAGTTCACCGGCCGGATGATGCAGGGCCGGCGTCTGTCCGAGGGCCTGCACCAGGCCATCGAGGCCAAGGAAGGCGCGCACGTCCAGCCCGAGAACCAGACCCTCGCCTCGGTCACCATCCAGAACTATTTCCGCCTTTACACCAAGCTGTCGGGCATGACGGGCACGGCCGCGACCGAGGCCCAGGAATTCGCCGATATCTACAGGATGGACGTCAGCGAAATCCCGACCAACCGGCCGGTCGCGCGGATCGACGACGATGACGAGGTCTATCGCACGGAAGCCGAGAAGAACCGCGCCATCCTCAAGCAAATCGAGGACTGCTATGTCCGCGGCCAGCCCATCCTGGTGGGCACGGTCTCGATCGAGAAGTCCGAGTCCCTTTCGACCCTGCTGAACGCCCACGCCTACGAAGTCGACGGCAAGGCTCGGAAGGGCATTCCGCACAATGTCCTGAACGCCCGGTATCACGAGCAGGAGGCGGTGATCGTCGCCGACGCGGGCATCCCCGGAGCCGTGACCATTGCCACCAACATGGCCGGACGGGGCACCGACATCCAGCTGGGCGGCAATATCGACATGCGGGTCCTGCGCTGGCAGGACGAGCAGCGCGGCCTGGGCATTGAGGTGACCCCGGACCAGGTGATCGCCCGCAAGGCCGAACTCGAGTCCGAGATCGCGGGTCTCAAGGCCCAGGCCCTCGCGGCCGGCGGCCTGTTCGTGCTGGGAACCGAGCGCCACGAGAGCCGGCGGATCGACAACCAGCTGCGCGGCCGGACCGGCCGCCAGGGCGACCCGGGGCGGTCCAAGTTCTTCCTGTCCTGTGAAGACGACCTCCTGCGCATCTTCGCCGGCGAGCGTCTGGACTCCATCATGCGCACCTTCGGGGTCCAGGACGGCGAAGCCATCACCCACAAGTGGCTGAACAACGCCATCGCCACCGCCCAGAAGCGCGTCGAGCAGCGCAACTACGAGATCCGCAAGAACCTCCTGAAGTACGACGACGTGGTCAACGACCAGCGCAAGGCCGTGTTCGAGCAGCGCGCCGAGTTCATGGCCGATGCGGACCTCTCGGACGTCGTGGCCGAGATGCGCCGCGACACCATCGCCGACCTGGTCCGCCGGCACCTGCCGCCCAAGGCCTATGCCGAGCAGTGGGATGTGGAGGGCCTGGCCGAGCAGACCCAGTCGATCCTCGGCCTCGACGTACCCGTCGCCCAGTGGGCGGCCGAGGAAGGCATTGCCAACGAGGAGATCGAGGAACGCCTACTGGCCGCCTCCGACCTCCGCGTTCAGGAACGCGAGGCCCTGATCAGCCCCGCCCAGATGCGGATGATCGAAAAGAGCTTCCTGCTCCAGACCATCGACCTGCAGTGGCGTGAGCACCTGACCCACCTGGACCACCTGCGCAACGTGATCGGCCTGCGCGGATACGGCCAGCGGGACCCGCTGAACGAGTACAAGACCGAGGCCTTCTCCCTGTTCGAGCGGCTGCTGGTGGACCTGCGCCACAACGTCACCCGCTGGCACATGACGGTCGAGTTCCAGTTTGCGGACCCCGAGCCGCCGCCCACCGCCTTCCAGGAGATCCACCTCGATCCCCTGACCGGCGAGAATGCCGCGCAGATGGGAATCCTGCCGGACGGCCTGTCGGTGGATCAGAGGCAGGCCCTGCCCTTCTCAGCCCTGCCCGACGGCTGGCAGCAGACGGGGCGCAACGCCGCCTGTCCCTGCGGCTCAGGCAAGAAGTTCAAGCACTGTCACGGGGCGCTGGTCTGAGGTCACTGGCCCCGGTGATGCCGGGGCCTTCCTCACCTCTCAGATCGAACAGGCTGACGCCTTCCACCGACGCTCCGGCTTCACCGACCTGTAGCGACGGCTTCAGGCCCTTGAGCCGTCCCCGCCAAACACCGCCTCGTAGGTCTCGGGCCTGAAGCCGAGCACCCGCCGATCCCCCAGATCGAGCAGGGGGCGTTTGATCATCGAGGGCTGGGCCACCATCAGGGCTATGGCCTTGGCCGCGTCGAGATCAGTCCGGTCGGCTTCGGGCAGTTTGCGGAAGGTCGTGCCTGCGCGGTTCAGGACCTTTTCCCAGCCCAGTTCCTCAACCCACTGACCCAGACGATCAGCGTCAATGCCTTGGGTCTTGTAGTCATGAAAGTCATAGGCGATGCCTCGGTCCGCCAGCCAGGCGCGGGCCTTGGCCACCGTGTCGCAGGCCTTGATGCCATAGAGGGTGGCGGCGGGGATGAGGGTGGGCAGTCGCATCAGGGAGCTCCGGGGGGATGGTCTCAGGCCGTGGTCACGAAGGTCTCGGATTCGATCATCCACTGACCCGTGACCCGGCGCCAGACCGCGAGGTAGGGACCCGACTGGGACGGAGCATCCTTCCAGCTCGCCGTCCAGCGGCCCTGCTCGGCGGCGCGATCTCCCGCTGCATCCACCTCGATGTGCTCGGGCGTGCGGACATAGCCGCCGAAGCCGGGGTCTGCGAACTGGGCGGCGAAGGCAGAGAGGATGGCGTCTCGGCCGGTGATGACCGATCCGTCGCCGGCGATGACCACCGCCGCGGGCAGGAAGACCGGCCCGAGGCGCGCGGCCTCCCGCCCGGCGATGAACCGGTTGCTCAGCCGCCGCCGGGCGCGAATGGCGTCTTCGGGGGGGATCACGACCCGAAGGGCTCGACCACGACCGTGCCGGCCTTGGTCCCGGACTCCACCTGCTCATGGGCAGCCGCGCAGTCCGCCAGGGCATGGCGGCCGGCCACGGGCAGGAGCCGGGCACCCGTGGAGATCCATTGCAGGATGTCGGCCTGGGCCCGGCGGCGGGCCTCGTGCGGGCTGACCGGCAGGTAGACGCCGTGGACATTGAGGTTGAGGCGCATCAGCTCCCCGGCCGGGACCGTCGGCGAGGGCTCGCCCTTCGTCGCGTAGAAGGCCACTGACCCATTGCCCTTCATGCAGGCCAGGGTGGCGGCCAGGTTGCCGCCGAAGTCCACGTCGACCACATGGTCCACCCCGGCGCCGCCAGTGAAGTCCCGGACCCGGGCGGCGACATCCTCCGAGCGGTAGTTGACGACCAGGTCGGCGCCCGCCGCCTGCGCCCTGGCTGCCTTGGCCTCGCTGCTGACGGTGGCGATGACCGTGGCTCCCGCCCACCTGGCCAGCTGGACGGCGTAGAGGCCCACCGCACCGGCACCCCCGGTGACCAGGACGGTCCGTCCCTGCACGGGTCCGGCGACGAAGACGCTGCGGTGGGCGGTCATGCAGGGAATGCCCAGGGTCGCGCCCTCTGAGAAGGATACGGCGTCGGGAAGGGGCGTCACGAGGTCGGCGTCGAGCTCGATGTATTCCGCCGCCGAGCCAAAGGCCCGGCCGTTCCTCTGACCGTTGTAGAACCAGACCCGGCGGCCGAGCCAGCGGGCCGGCGTCTCCGGGCCTACGGCCTCGACCACTCCGGCACCGTCGCTGTTCGGGATGATGCGCGGATAGGCCATGGGGGCGGGACCGGCCCGCATGCCGGCGTCCGAGGGGTTGACCCCGGAGGCGTGGATGCGGATCAGCACCTGCCCCCGGCCAGGGCTCGGGGTGGGAACCTCGCCGTGCTGCAGGACCTCCCGGGCAGGGCCGGTGCGCTCGTACCAGACCGCCTTCATGACCCGCTCCAGAGTTCCGTCATCAGGCCTTCCTCCCGTGTTCCCGGGTCAGACTAGCGAAGGTCACCGGCGAGGGCGAGGCCCGGGCAGGACCGCCACGTTCACACAGGAGACAGGGCCAGCCAGACCGCCCCGGATCCCGCCTGGCCGCCCGGCTGAAGCGGAAGGATGACAGGGCACCCCGCGAGGGCTTAGGACAGGCCCTGAATGTCCCACACCTTCACCCCCGACTTCCGCGCCCGGATCGCGAAGGCCTGTTCGGCCTTCCCGCGTATCGTCCATGCCGGAGGGGACCTGAAGCGCGCGGCGGTGGCCCTGACCCTGACGGCGGCGGACGACGGCTCGGGCCAGACCGCCTTCCTCCTCACCCGACGGGCCGCGAGCCTGCGGGCGCACTCCGGCCAGTGGGCCCTGCCCGGCGGTCGCCTGGACCCGGGCGAGACCCTGGAGGAGGCCGCCCTGCGGGAGCTCTCGGAGGAGGTCGGCCTCGACCTGCCGACGAGCGAGATCCTGGGCGTTCTGGACGACTATCCCACCCGCTCCGGCTATGTGATCACCCCCGTAGTGGCCTGGCTCCAGGACGCTTCGGCCCTGAGGCCCAACCCGGATGAGGTGGCCTCGACCCACCTGATCCGGCTGGACTACATCGCCGCCCCGGATGCGGTGGACTTCGAGACCATCCCCGAGAGCGACCGCCCCCTGATCCGCCTCCGGATCTCGGAGGAACACCACATCCACGCACCGACGGCGGCGGTGGTCTACCAGCTGCGCGAGCTGGTCGCCGGCCGCGTCACCCGGGTAACGGAGCTGGAACAGCCCGTCTTCGCCTGGCGCTAGGGGGCGGCGGCCAGCTGCCGAGTTACGGTGACACTGTAGGAGGTAGATCATCACTCAAGGTATCGAAACTTGTTGTGCGGCAGGCTTGGGACAACCACGCGCGCAAGTCTGGCCATCGGCGGCGCTCCCCAGGGTTAAGGAACTCAGTCGCTCAGGACCGGGGTTTCGTACAGCGTCACCGTACCCCCCCATGGCCGAGACGGTTTGAAACCCTGTCACGCAGCAGATGTTCTGAGGGCCAAAATCTGCGAGTCTGTGACCACCCGATTCCCATTCGAGGACGCTGTCATGAAGCCTCCCGTCAAGCGGCTCTCCGATCTCACGGGGGGCAGTCCAAAGCCCGGGACATTTGCGAAGCCGACGCCCAAGGTGTCGCGCATGAAGCCGGGAAAGAAGCTGACCGACGCTGAAAAAGCCGCGTTTCTGGCCTCGCGCCCCGACCTCACCGGAAAGTCCTGAGCTTCAGACCAGGGCCGCTATCAGGGTTACGGTGACACTGCATGAAATAGAGTTACGGTGTTGAGCTAAACCTGCCTTGCCAGAGATGGCCGGTCAGTTTGAGCCTGGCGTGGATGCGGGTGCTGTAGCTGAGACGGCGGGGTCATCCCGGCGGGCACCGGTCAGGCGGAAGAGGGGTTCCATGGGCCCAGACTCGCCCGGTTCGCGCCCTCGGAAACTAGACCTCGCTGAGGAAACTCCGGACAGCGAGAAGGTAGGCCGGGAAGTTCTCCCGGCGGACATTGTGCCCTGCCCCCTCTATGCGAAGCGCCCGAAGGTCGGTGTTGATCTCGCGGGCCTCCCTCGCCTCGGCCGCTCCGACCAGGCTTCCCCTTTCAGCATCTCCGTAGATGAGGAGGCTCGGCGCCCGGATCCGGCGGATGTCCGCCTGCCAGGGGGTGGGAAGGATCGGAAGGGCGTTCCTGGAGACCTGCTGCTTCGAGGCGATCCAGGCGGGGAACTCCTGCGTTTCCCAGGTCGGCGACTGCCGTCGCCCGAGGGCCATCAGCTCGGCTTCGGTCATGTCGTGTAACTGCCTCACCTGGTCCTTGAACCGCGCCAGCCGCTTGGCGGCCGTCTCGGCATCCATGGGCGGGACCAGGGGTGGGTCCTCGAGGATGACGGCGCGGATGAGGTCGGGGAATTCCGCCGCACAGGCGGCGGTCGCCCGGGCGCCCATCGAGTGGCCCATGGCGATCACACCCGACAGCTCAAGGGCCCTGATAGCCTCGGCGATGTCCCGGCCGGGCATGTCCGGGGAGATTCCCGCCTCGCCAGGCCGCGAGCTTGCCCCATGTCCCCGGGCGTCCAGCAGGATGAGGTCGTACTCGGGGGACAGGGCCTCGGCCAGGCGAGCCCAGCAGAGGCCGTTGTCGGTCAGGCCGTGTGAGAGGACGATGGGCGGCCCCCCGCCTCCGGTCCGGTGATAGGCCAGCCGCCCTCCGGTGACCTCGACCTCGCCGGAGGGCCAGTCCAATCGATTGGTCACCATGCATACGCCTCGGGAGCTGCGCCACAGGCTGGGAAGATCGCATCGAGCCGGACCAGGGCGGACTCGTCAAGGTCCAACCCCGGTGCCTGCAGGAGGGCGGCGAACTGGTCCCGGCGCCCGGTCAGAGGGTCAGGGCCGCCACGACCTGGTCGACAACGGCCTGCGCCTTGGCGCGCATTTCGTCATCGGTGGCATCCTGGATCGGGTGATCCACCAGAAGGTAGCGCGCACCCTCCATGCCCAGCGCCCGGCGCTGGACCTCGGCGGCCTCAGCGAACTCGCTGGAGGCGATGGAGACGGCGGGAAGCCCCTGGATTTCGAACCATACAGTGTCGTGCAGACTGCACGTCGTGCAGGATCCTCAATCGGCGAGGGCTTCCACCAGGACGCTGCACTCCGCCTTGATCTTCAGCCGCAGGTCCGTGGGACAGGGCTTTGTGAAGGTCGGCTTGGCGTAGCGTCGGATCTCATTGTCCGGGAAGCGGGCGGCCAGCAGGCGCTCCAGCTCGTCCAGGAGCACATTACCCCGGGGCTTGCTGATGTCCAGAAGGCCGATCACGCCCGGGATGCTTCCTGTTCGTGGAGTGATCTGGCGCTCGACGGGCACACGCTCGTCGGTCGGATCCAGGATTGTGGTCATCGATGTCCTCCGAATTCCGGAATTGAGGCTATCAGCAGTCGATCTTCCTGGAAACGACCGTTGAACCCATGGCGCCCGTGACCCAGCCGTGGAAGGCGGCCGAGAACTTCCCCGCCTCAGAACCCGCCACGACGATGTGGATGTACTTGCCGTCGGCGAACTTCGGCACCGGAGTCGCGAGCATCTCCGCAGTCATCTTGGCGGCGGAGGCGACCGGGATCCCGGCGCCGGAGACGTCGTTGGACACCATCTCCCTCAGCGGCCTTGAGGTGACCTCCTGGATGCGGGCGCGGAGCCGGTCCTTGGGATAGGCCCCGTCGACGGTCAGCGTGTTGATATGCTCCGGACAGACCACCAGCAGGGCGTCCACGGGCATCCGGTGGATCTTGGGCAGGAACATGCCCTCCAGGCCCAGGCCCAGGGTCCCGGCGATCTGGTCGGGCCGGCGGGACTCCTGGTCGACGATCTGCACCGGGCCACTGGTCATGGCGAAGGCGGTGACTACCGAGTCCTCGCGCTGGAAGCCACGCTCCACGTGGAGGGGATCCCAGGGCGAGCCCTCCTCCCACTCGGCGAAGCACATGGTGAACTTCATGGGGCTGGAAAGGGTCGAGCGGTCGACGCCCCCGGGACGGGCCCCGCCAAGGTTGCGGACGACCAGGCGAAGCGCGCGGCCGATGGTGGCGTTGGCGCGGTTGCCGGCGCCCAGGGCGGCCAGCTTCATGTTCATGCCGATCCGATGCCGGATCGGGCCGTTGACCACCAGGACGGGCGAGGCCCCCATGGTGGTGGCATTGACCCCATGCATGTTGAATTCGTCCGTACACACCGCCTCCAGGGCGGCGATCACCACGGGCAGGTATTCCGGCCGGCATCCGGCCATCACGGCGTTGATGGCCACCTTTTCCACCGTGGCCGGGGCCATGTTGGGCGGCACGATGGCGACAATGTCCTGCGGGTCCCGTGTCGTGCCCGCCAGCATGCGGATCACCCGCTCCGGCGTCGGCGGGACCAGGGGCAGGCCATCGCTGAAGCCCTGGTCGAACAGGAACTCGTCGATGTCGTCGGAACCGGCGATCTCGATGCGGCGAGCCCGGATCGGACTGCCCTCGGCCTCGGCCACCAGACGGTCATGGATGCCGGGATCGAGATGCTTGGAGCCGCACCCCGGCCGCCAGTCCGGCAGTCCGGTCCAGTCCACCTGGGGCACCGGCGTCCCGAGCGCCTCGGAAACCTGCGCGGACAGGGCCTGCCACTCGGCCTTGACGAAGCCCTCCATCACAGGGGCCGTCGCCCCCTCGGTGCCCGTCCAGAAGACTGCCGGAACGCTCTCGAAGTCCCAGGCCAGGGAGGTCCGCAGGGCACCGTCGTCGAGGATGGGCAGGGTCAGGCCGTGGCGATCGCGCAGGATCTCGGCTCCGTCCCGGGCCTGGGCGACCATCCAGACGTCGGCATGTTCGCCCCAGGCCTGATGAAAGGCCTCCAGCAGGGGCGCAACGAGGTTGCAGGTGGCGCAGTCCTCCTTGGCAAAGCAGATGAGGCTCGGCCGACCCGTGGGAAAGCTCCGCGATGTGCCGCCGAGGTCCTGGAGCGTGAAGGCGGGCGGGGTGTCGGTCATGGATCCGTCCTCAGGGTCGCAAGGCTACCGGCCCGGAGGCCGGGCTGGCGGAGGTGGATGGGAATCGAACCCACCACACGCCGGTGAGGCGTGTCACCGGTTTTGAAGACCGGGGAAGCCACCAGACTCCAGTCACCTCCATCGCCCGCAACACTAGTGCGGGATCGGCGGCGTACCGAAGCGCTTTCTTTGGGTGACGACCTGGCGGGAGTCCCCACGACGGACTGTATCCCCCCGGGAGTCGAGGAACTCCAGGGCCGGGACGATGAACTTGCGGGAGGTGGAAAGGGCCGCCCGGGCCTCGCCGGTAGTGAATTCCGCCGGCGGCGGGAAGGCCGCCTCCAGGTCCGAAAGGGCGGCGTCCAGGGCCTCTATGTGGAAGACCAGGGTCTGGCGCAGGGCGTGGTTGCGCAGGGAGACCAACCGTCCGGACTCCACCAGCAAGCCGAGGAGAACTGCGGACTCCCCCTCGGCGACGAGGCCGGCGGCGTCCGGCGGGTTCATGCCGCCCTCCCGCAGGGCGGTCTCGATCTCCCCGAGGCGGGACAGCTGGGCCGGCGACAGGGCGGCGAAGGGGTCATGGTCCTTCAGGGCCGCCTGGCCGCGCACGATCCGGATCCCGCCCTCGGCGACGAGCCGACCCTCCACATGGGCGATGAGGTCCCGGGACAGGATTCGTTGCAGGCCGCCACGAAGGGCACCGAGGGCGACGAAGGCCCGGGTCGGCTGGGCCCGGTGGGCGTCGGCCAGCCGGTCGAGATAGGCCTGAGCGGCCGCCTCCACGGCGGACTCCTGTGCAAAGAGGCCGTCGTCGAGGCGAACAAGCCTCTCAGCCAGTCGCGAGCGGACCTCTTCGATGGGCGCGCGCGAAAGACAGGCCGCCTCGGCCACGGACACCGCACCGCCGTCCCGCCCGGCGAGGGCTGCGGCGATGTCCTCCAACCCGCCCTGTACGACAGCGAGCAGGAGGTCGCGGCGGGCCTCCAGGGTCCGGGCCCGGAGCTGGGGGGCGACGGGGTCCAGCACCCGGCCGCCGCCCAGGGTCCCGGCGGGCGAGGGCCGGCGGAGCAGGAGGCGCTGGCCGGCATGGGCGGGGACGGGGCCACTGAAGCGGAGCTGGACCAGACCCGAAGATCCGGGCTCCAGTGGGGCCCCGCCAATGAGGCGCGCCCGGGCAAGGTCCTGGCGTGCGCCCCAGAGCACGCGCACCTCGTCCCCGGATCGAAGTGGCCGGGCAGCCTCCGGCGAGAGATCGACCTCCAAATCCACCCTCACTGTCGGCGGAAAGCTGCCGGGGCTGCAAAGGACCTCGCCGACCCTCACCTCGTCCGGCGAGACCCCGCGCAGGGCCGCCGCGGCCCGGCCGCCGGCGGGTGCCGTCGGGACCGCCTGGCCATGGACCTGCAGCTGGCGCAGGTGGACCGTGCGGCCGGAGGGCTCCAGGACCGCCTCGTCCCCCACTTCGAGGTCCCCACCCTGCAGGGAGCCGGTAACCACGGTTCCCGTTCCGGCCAGGCTGAAGACCCGGTCGAGGGGCAGGAAGGCGCCGGGCAGGCGCTCAGGCGGGGGGGTCCGGAGGGCCAGGGCGTGGATCTCGCGGTTGAGGGTCCCAAGCCCCTCCCCGGTCACGGCCGAGCAGAAGACGACGGGTGCCGTCGCCAGGAAGCTTTCTTCCAGTTCGGCCATCAGCCGGGCCCGGAGGTCAGTGCGCGCCTCCGGCGGGACGAGGTCAGCCTTGGTCACGGCCACCAGACCGTCCCTGAGGCCCAGGAGGCTAGCGATCCTGAGATGCTCGCGGGTCTGCCGGCCGAAGCCCTCAACCGCGGAAACCACCAGCAGGACTGCCCGGGCACCGGCGGCGCCCATGACCATGGCGCGGATGAAGTCCTCGTGGCCGGGAGCGTCCAGGAAGTCGACGTCACCGTCAGGGTCCTCGCGGAAGGCGAAGCCCAGGGCGATGGAGAGGCCCCTCGCCTTCTCCTCCGGCAGCCGGTCCGTCTCCATGCCGGTCAGGGCGCGGACCAGGGCCGTCTTGCCGTGGTTGACGTGCCCGATCACCGCCAGGCCAAGGGGTGGAGGCGGGGCGGCGGTCACCGGATGTGTCCCGGATGGAGGCGGCGCATGAAGACTCCCTACGTCGAACCGGGGCCGAGGTCATCCGCCTCGCTTGCCCGGCGTCGCCCCGCCTCCCTATAGTCCGGACCGGAGAGGGAGACGCGTCGTGACGCTGAGGACCCCGAAGGCCGCCCGACCGGACCCCCGCCGCCGCCTCCCGGCCGTGGGCACCCTCTGTGATGACCCCGTCGCCCGGCCGCTGAAGGCCCGGTACGGCGCCGCAGCCCTGACCCGCGTCGTCCGCGCCGTCCTGGCCGAGGCCCGGACCCGCCTCGCCGCCTACCCCGACGTCCTGCCGACGACCGGTGCCCTCCTGGAAGCCGTAGAGGCGCGGTTGGCCGAGGGTGTCCGCGAGACCCTCTTCCCGGTGATCAACGCCACCGGCGTGGTGATCCACACCAATCTCGGCCGGGCACCCCTTGCGCCGGAGGCGATGGCGGCGGTGGCGGCGGCGGCGGGCTACGCCAACCTGGAGCTCGACCTCGACACCGGCCGGAGGTCCTCACGACAGGCGCACCTCGATCCCCTGATCGCCGAGATGACCGGTGCCGAGGCGGGAATGGCGGTGAACAACTGCGCAGGCGCCGTGCTGCTGGCCCTGGCCGCAGTGGCGAAAGGGGCACCGGTCATCGTCTCCCGGGGCGAGCTTGTGGAGATTGGCGGCGGCTTCCGCATACCGGACGTGGTGGCCCAGAGCGGCTCGCGCCTGGTCGAGGTCGGGACCACGAACCGGACCCATCTGCGCGACTACGAGATGGCCCTGGCCGACCATCCGGACGCCCGGGTCCTCCTGCGCACCCACCCCAGCAACTTCCGGATCCTGGGCTTCACCAGTGCCCCGTCCCTGGAGAGCCTGGCCCACTTCGCCCATGCCCACGGTCTTCTGCTGGTGGAAGATCTGGGGGGCGGCGCCCTCGTGGACCTCTCGCCGTTTGGCATCCCGGACGAGCCGACCGTCCAGGCCAGTCTCACGGCGGGCGTGGACCTGGTGCTCATCAGTGGGGACAAGCTGCTGGGCGGGCCCCAGGCCGGCATCGCCGCCGGGCGCCGGGCCCTTGTCGACCAGCTGGAGGCCCACCCCCTGGCCCGGGCCCTGCGGCTGGACAAGCTGTCGGCGGCCGCCCTCGCCGCCACCCTGCGGCTCTATCGCCCACCGTCCGACCCCTTCCAGCGGATTCCCGTCCTGCGCCTGCTGGCCCAGGACGCCGGAACGCTGAGTGCCCGGGCGAAGGACCTCAGGGCGCGGGTCGAAGGTCTTGCGGACCTCGAGACGGAGATCATCGACACCGAGGGCTTTGCCGGCGGCGGGGCCCTGCCCATGCGGGCCCTGCCTGGCCGGGCCCTCGCCCTCAGCCACCTGCGTTTCAGCGCAGAAGACCTCGCGCTTCGCCTGCGCACCGGACCAACCCGGGTGCTGGGACGGATCGAGCAGGACCGGGTCCTCATCGACCTGCGGACCGTCGACGACGCAGAGGTTCCGGCCCTGGCCGAGGCGATCGGCGCGGCGGCGGGGGAAATCAGCGACCTTGTGCGACGTTGTCCCGAGGTGCCCCCTTCCCTCGCCTGAGGTGTGGGGACATATGCTCGGCAGGGACCTGGTCCCAGGCCGCTTCGTGCCGATCACGGGATCAGAGGGGCGTTGTGCCAGAATCCGGGATGTTCCCGCCGACCCGCCAAGCCGCCCTGGAGCGTCTCGCCGGCTTTGTCCCGGCGGCGGGACGCGCCTATGCGGAGGGGCGAAACCTGGACCCGGGCCCCGGTGAACCGGGCGCGGTCTCGCGGCTTTCCCCCTACCTTCGCCACAGGGTGATCTCAGAGGCCGAGGTGGTCGATGCGGTCCTGCAGGCCCAGGGTTCCGCCGGTGCGGACAAGTTTATCCAGGAGGTGTTCTGGCGCACCTACTGGAAGGGCTGGCTGGAAATGCGGCCTTCCACCTGGTCGCGGTTCCTCGAGGCCCGCGACCGCCAATGGGATGGCCTGGCGGACTCGCGCGCCCTCGCCGACGCCGAGGCGGGCAGCACCGGCATCGAGGGCTTCGACGACTGGGCCCGCGAACTCGCCCAGACCGGATACCTGCACAATCATGCGCGCATGTGGTTCGCCTCGATCTGGATCTTCACCCTGCGCCTGCCCTGGGCCCTGGGGGCGGATCTCTTCCTCCGCCGGCTCGTCGACGCCGACCCGGCCAGCAACACCCTGTCCTGGCGGTGGGTCGCGGGCCTCCAGACCCCGGGAAAGACCTACCTGGCGACCCGGGAGAATATCGCCCGCTTCACCGGGGGCCGCTTTGCGCCCTCGGGCCTGGCGACGCAGGCCCCTCCCCTGGTGGAGCCCGCGCCCGAACCCCCGGCGGGCCTTCCTTCCGCCGCCAGCACCCCGCCTCCGGGACCCTACCTGTTGCTGACGACGCCGGAGGACCTGACCCCCGACCTCGGAGGGATCGACCCGGCGAGGGCGGCCGCCGCGGTCGTCACGCCGGATCCCCGCCTGTCGTTTGGCGAGACCGCCCGCGAGTTCATGGCCGGCGCCGCGATGGACGCGGCCGATCGCCTGGCCGGGCGAGTGGAGGGGCCTGTAACCCTCCTGGACCGCCTCGACGCTGGGTCCCTGGTCGCGGCAGCCCAGGCGGCGCAGGTGCGGACCCTTGTCACTCCCTATGCGCCTGTAGGCCCCACGGCGGACGCCCTGGCGCAGGCCGCGCGGGGCCTTGAGGCCGAGGGCCTGCACCTCATCCAGGTCCGCCGGGAATGGGACACCCGCTTCTGGCCCTACGCGACGGCGGGCTTCTTCGCCTTCCGCAAGCAGATTCCAGCCTTGCTGGAACAAGAGAGGTCCCGGTGAGCCGTCCCCTGCAGGTCGTCTGGTTCAAGCGCGACCTGCGCATCGCCGACCACCGCCCTCTGGCCCTCGCCGCCGAAGCCGGGCCGGTGCTGCCCCTCTACATTGTTGAGCCAGGGCTCTGGGCCCAGGCGGACGCCTCAGGAAGGCAGTGGGCCTTTGCAGCGGAATGCCTCGGCGAGTTGGCGGCTTCGCTGGCCCAGCTGGGCCAGCCCCTGCGGGTCGAGGTCGGCGAGGCGCTGAAGGTGCTGGGCCGGATTCACGAGCGTCACGGTATCGCCGGCCTCTGGAGCCACGAGGAGACTGGAAACGGCTGGACCTACGCTCGGGACCTGGCCGTTGGCGCCTGGTCGAAGGCGGCTGGTATCCCCTGGCGCGAGGAACGCCAGTTCGGTGTGATCCGCCGCCTGAAGTCGAGGAATGGCTGGGCCCAGGCCTGGGACCGGGACATGTCCAGGCCGCTGACGCCCTCGCCCGAGGCGCTTGTTCCCCTCGGCGGCGACTGGCCGGGTCGCATTCCATCAGCGGCCAACCTCGGCCTTGCGTCCGATCCCTGTCCTCATCGCCAGAAGGGCGGGCGCAGTGCTGCGCTGGAGGTTCTGGACAGCTTCCTCTCCTGGCGCGGCCGCGACTACCGCCGGGAGATGTCGAGCCCGCTCACGGCCTACGGGTCCAGTTCGCGGCTCTCGCCCCACCTCACCTGGGGAACGATCTCCATGCGGGAAGTCGCCCAGGCCACCTGGGCGCACCAGCGGGGGCTCCGGACGTCGAGCGCACCCGACGCCGGACTGTGGCGGGGGTCCCTGGCCTCTTTCTCGGGACGCCAGCACTGGCGTTGTCACTTCGTCCAGAAGCTGGAGGACGAGCCCCGAATCGAGTTCGAGAACCTGCACCGCGCCTACGACGGCGTGCGCCCCAGCCAGGCTGATCCTGACCGCCTAGAGGCCTGGAGCCAGGGCCTGACCGGCTATCCCTTCCTCGACGCCTGCATGCGGGCGCTGGACGCCCATGGCTGGATCAACTTCCGCATGCGCGCCATGCTGATGTCCTTCGCCAGCTATCACCTCTGGCTTCCCTGGCGGGAGAGCGGCCTGCACCTGGCGCGGAAGTTCGTGGACTATGAGGCGGGAATCCACTGGCCCCAGGTACAAATGCAGTCCGGCACGACGGGCATCAATACCCTCCGGATCTACAACCCCGTAAAGCAGGGCCACGATCAGGATCCCAAAGGTACCTTCGTCCGGGCCTGGGTTCCCGAGCTTGCGGCCGTCCCGGACGCCTTCGTCCATGAGCCCTGGCGATGGGAGGGGGCGGCGGACCTTGCCTATCCCGCCCCGATCGTCGAGAATGCTTCCGCGATGCGGGCGGCCCGGGAAGCCCTTCACGCTCTGCGGCGCGACAGCCGCCACAAGGGCGCGGCACGGGTCATCGCCGCCCGCCACGGAAGCCGAAAGTCCGGTTTGCCAGGGGCGGGGGACCGCCGGCGGGGCCGGGCCAAGCCCGCTGAAGGCGTCCAGCTGTTGCTGAACCTCGAATAGGGCCGACGCCTTCGGGTAGGGGAGGCACGGATCGCGCGCCTAGAGAACCGACCCTGCACTTGACGCCATGAGATGCGCCGTGCATCTCATTTGCGAACGCTTCTCAATATGAGTTCCTGGCGGAAATTCGCTGGCGACCGAAAGGCCCGATCCTTGAAACCCTTCCTGAAACTCCTCTCCGTCGCCGCGCTCGGGGTGGCGGCCTGCTCCGCCCCGCCGCCTGCGGAGAAGGTGGTGAATGTCTACACAGCCCGGCACTACGACAGCGACCTGGCCCTGTATGAGCAGTTCACCCGGGAGACCGGGATCAAGGTCAACAGGATCGAAGGTAAGGCGGACGAGCTTGTCGCCCGCCTGAAGGCCGAGGGCACCAACAGCCCAGCCGATGTCTTCATCGCCGCGGACGCCGGGGCGCTCTGGAGAGCCCAGGAGGCGGGGCTGTTCCAGGCGCTCAAGTCGGAAACGATCGAGGCGCGAATTCCCGCCGGGCTCAGGGAACCCGACGGCAGCTGGTTCGGTTTCTCCCGGCGGGCGAGGGTGGTCGCCTACGACGTAGCCAAGGTGAAGCCCGAGGAAGTCGACGACTACGCCGAGCTGGCGGGCCCACGTTTCCGCGGCAAGATCTGCGTGCGTTCGTCGGACAGCATCTACAACCTCTCTCTGGTCGGGGCCCTGATCGAGGCCTGGGGCCCGCAGAAAACAGAGGCCTGGGCCAGGGGCGTCGTCGCCAACATGGCCCGCCCTCCTGAGGGCGGAGACCGTGACCAGATCCGGGCCGTCGGCGCCGGGGTCTGCGAAGTCGCGATCACCAATAGCTACTATTACCTGCGCATGGCCTCCGGGGAGGACGCGGCGGACCGGGCTGTAACCGAAAAGGTCAAGCTGGCCTTCCCCAGCCTCGACGGCCAGGGAACCCACGTGAACATCGCCGGCCTGGGCCTGGCGAAAGCCTCGCCCAACCGGGAGAACGCGATCCGGCTCATGGAGTTCCTGACCTCGCCGGCGGCCCAGTCCCACATTGCAGCGAACAATTCCGAGTTTCCGGTCTCGCCGGAGGTGGAGGCACCTGAGACCGTTCAGTCCTATGCGGGCTTCAAGGCGCACCCCATGAGCGCCTCGGCCTTCGCCCGCCGCCAGCCGGAGGCCCAGTCCGTCATGAGCGCGGTGGGCTGGCGCTGAGCTCCCAGAGGTTGTTCGGGACCCCCGACTCCCGGGTGATCGGGGTCCTGGCCGCCTGCGCAGCGGCGTTAGTCCTTCTGCCCCTGTCCGGCGTCCTGGTGGCGGCCTTCGGCGAGGGCACCGCCAGGATTCCGGCCTCTGATGTCCTCAGATATGCCGGGAACACGGCAGTGCTGGCCCTGGGTGTCGGGGTGATGACCGCCGTCTCCGGTGCCGCGGCGGCCTGGCTTGTGGTGATGCACAGGTTTCCGGGGCGATCCGTGTTCACCTGGGGCCTCGCCCTGCCCCTAGCCATGCCCGCCTTCGCCCTGGCCTATGGCTACGCCGACCTGCTGGATGTGGCCGGACCTCTGAGGAGCGCACTCCGGGACGCCACAGGCCAGGACCTGCCCTTCGAGATCCGCAGCTCGGGTGGGGCCGTCTTCGTCCTTTCGGCGGCCTTCTATCCCTATGTCTTCCTCGCCATGCGCGCCGCCTTCCTGAACCTTCCGGGCTCGGCCATGGACGCCGCGCGGATGCTGGGGCTCGGGAGCACCGCCGCCTTCTTCAGGGTCGCCCTGCCCCTGACCCGCCCGGCCCTGGGGGCCGGTGTCGCCCTAGCCGTCATGGAGACTCTGGCGGACTACGGCGCCGTGCTCTTCCTGAGCGTCCAAACCCTGACCACCGGCGTGGTCCGAGCCTGGTCGGTCTATGGCTCCACCGTCAGTGCCGCCCGGTTCGCCCTGCCCCTCCTGGCGGCGGCGGCCGTGCTGCTTTGGATCGAACGGGCGGGTCGGAGGGGCCGCGTACATGAGACGGGCAAGACCCGCTGGCGATCCCCGGAACCGGTCCCCCTCGGCCGGGGGCCAGGCCTGGCCGCTGCAGCCTTCTGCCTCTTCCTGCTCTGCGCCGGCCTCCTAGTCCCGGCTGGATGGCTGCTCGCCCACCTCGGGGCGCAGTCGCCGGATTGGAGCCGCCTTGCGGTCGCCGCGCAGAACAGCCTGGGCCTTGGCCTCGCCGGGGCGCTGGTGACCGTCGGCCTCGCGGTCCTGCTGGCCCTGGGATCCGAGCGCCGCCCGCATCTCGTCCGGCTCGCCAGCCTGGGCTATGCGACGCCCGGAGCCGTCATGGCCATCGGCCTCCTCGCCCCCGCAGGGGTGATCTGGAGCCTGTCTCCGGGGTCGGGAACCGCCCTTGCCCTGGTCCTGCTGGTGCTGGCCTACGCGGCGAGGCTCATGGCCGCCGCCCTGGAGCCCATCGACGCCGGGCTGACCCGCATCCGCCCGTCCCTGCCGCAGGCGGCGCAGACACTTGGACGGAGCGAGATCGGCAGTGTCCTGTCGATCCGGCTTCCCCTCGCCGGCGGTTCGCTCCTGACCGCCGGGCTGATCGTGTTGGTGGACATCCTGAAGGAGCTTCCGGCCACCCTCATCCTGAGGCCCTTCAACTTCGACACCCTGGCGGTGATCGCCAACAACTACGCCCTGGACGAGCGACTGGGGCAGGCCGGGGCGCCATCCCTGTTGATCCTGTTCCTCTCCCTGCCCGCCGTGGTCTGGCTGACGGGACGGATCACCGCTACGGCCCCGCCTGACGGAAGGGAATTGCGCCCATGACCCCCTTGCTTGAACTTCTCCGGGTCTCCCGGCGTTTCGGATCCCGCGTGGTGGTCGACTCCGTCAGCCTGGAACTTCGCCCGGGACGGATCGCGTGCCTGCTGGGCCCGTCAGGCTGCGGCAAGAGCACCCTCCTGCGCCTGGTCGCCGGGCTGGATCGCCCGGACCAGGGAGAAATCCGGATCGGAGGCCAGTGCGTCGCCTCCGCGGCGTCAGCGGCGCCGCCGGAGGCGCGCGGGGTGGGCCTGGTCTTCCAGGACAACGCGCTCTTCCCGCATCTCGACGTCGAGGCCAACGTGGGATTCGGCCTTTCCGGCCTGTCCCGGGCGGACCGGCGGCGGGAGGTGCATCGCCTGCTGGACCAGTTCCAGATCGCACGGCTGGCGTCGGCGTGGCCGCACAGCCTGTCCGGTGGGGAACAGCAGAGGGTGGCGATCGCCCGGGCCCTGGCGCGGGCGCCCTCGGTCCTCCTGCTTGATGAACCCTTCTCCGGACTGGACGGGGTGCTGAAGGAAGCCGTCCGCAGCGCCCTGCTGGACGACCTGCGACGGCTTGGCGCGACCGTCCTTGTGGTCACCCATGACCCCGAGGAGGCCATGGCGATCGCCGATGACCTCTTCCTGATGTCAGATGGCCGAATTCTCCAGGCGGGGAGTCCGGAAGTCCTCTACCGGCAACCGGTCAGCCTGGTGGCGGCGCGGCTTCTGGGGGAGATGGTCGACATCCCGGGGATGGCGAACGCCGGGCGCGTCGAAACGGTTCTGGGCGCCCTTGCCGCGCCGGGCGTGAACGACGGTCCCGTCCGGGTTGGCCTGCGCCCGGAGGCCTTGCAGCCTGCAGGAGATGGTGCAGCGGTTCGCGTTCTGGCCCGCCGCTTCGCCGGGGACGGCCATCGGCTGACGCTGGACCTCGCGGGGGTCCCCGCCCAGCTCCGCTGGAGGGAGGCACCTCCGGCACCCGGTGAGATCGTGAATGTCCGTCTGGACCCCGCCGGCGCCGTGGTGTTCGGCGACGCCGGCGAGCCGGAAGTCAGCGGGCGGTATCGCGCAGATTGATGAAGGGCGCGCCGCCGGAACCCGTTACCTGGGGCAGCTTGCCGTCCCACTTCTCCACGGCCTTCAGGTCAACGTACCGTGGGTTCGCCGCGAGTGCCTCGTTGATGATCCGGATGGACTCCGCCTCGCCACGGGCGGCGGCGATCTGTGCCTCTGCCTGGGCCTGGGCCTTGGCGACCTGGGAGCGCGCGGTCAGGGTCTCCTGGTCGGTCCGGGTCTTGGCCTGGATAGCCTGGAGGATGACGTCCGGGTAGCGGATGGTGCCGATCCAGTCGAGCTGGCTGACCACCACGCCGAATTTCGCCCACTTGCCGGAAACCCGGGCGAGGGCGCGCTGGATCACCACCTGGCGGCCGCCGGAATAGAGGGCGTCGACATTCACCTTCTCGGCCTCGGCGGCGATGGCCGAGCGCACGTCATTGCGGATCGGCCCGTCCAGCAGCTGGTCGAAGGTCAGGCGGTAGGTCTCGTAGAGCTTGGGTGCCGAACCAGGGGAGACCTGCAGGGTGATGGCCACGTCGGCGGTCATCGGCAGGCCGGTGTTGTCGGCGAAGGCGATCTCCTCATTCTGGGGACCGCGCTCATCAGCCTCGCGAGTGTAGCTATAGGTCCGCTGGATCACCGGGTACTCGACGATCCGCTCTCCCACGCTGCGGAAATGCCAGCCCGAGGAGAGGGGCTGGGGGTCCACGCCGGCGGAAGGTCCGAGAGTCCGGATCTTCACCCCGGCATTGCCGGGTTCCACGGTCTTGCCCGCGGCGATGACGACGACCAGCATGAGGGCCAGGGCTGCAAGGGCGGCGGAGAGCCGGCGGATCGTCTGAACGTTAGGAATCGTAGCACCCCATGAAATTGCCCTATTCCTAAATGTGGATCAGAGTCGGCCACGTCAAGGCATGCCGCCAGGAGGATCGCCAGCGAAGTCCGCGGCGGGCGGATCCCGGGGTACCGGGCCATCCTCTGCGACATAGACCGTGGCCGGTCAGGTGCCCGTCTCCATCGGCAGGTCTGGATCGCGGGTCCACTCGGACATGGACCCGTCGTAGACGGAGACGGAGGGATGTCCCAGCCGGGTCAGGGCCAGGGCGTCCATGGTCGCCGAGATACCGCCGCCGCAATAGACGATGACCCGGGAACGCTGGAGGGCGCCGACGCCTTCGAACAGGGCGCGCAACTCCTCGTCGCTACGGTACATGCCGTCCGCGTCCAGCAGGGCGGCATAGGGGACGTTGCGACTGCCCTTGATGTGGCCCTTGCGGCCATAGTTGACGTCGGCCTCGCCGCTGTGGACCCCGGCAGGCAGGGCGTTGACCGTGCAGACCGCGCCGTCGTCAATAGCCGCAAGGACATCCTGGCGATCCGCCCAGGCGCCCGGGCGCTCGTCAATCCGAACCTCGGCAGGGGGATAGGTCCTCGACCCTGTTTCCACCGGGTGGCCCTCGGCGACCCAGCGGGCAAAGCCGCCGTCCAGCACGGCGACGTCCATAAAGCCCGCCGCCCTCAGGACCCACCACAGGCGGGTCGCCCACATCGGGGTGGAGGTGCTGTAGCAGACGATCTTCAGGTCGGGGTCGATCCCCGCCGCGCCCAGGGCCAGCACAAGGTCCTCGCCCTTGAGGCGCGTGAAGCCAAGGGCAGAGGACGGGTCCGACAGGTCCCGGGCCAGATCAACAAAGGCGGCGCCGGGGATGTGGCCCGCCTCATAGTCGGCACGCCCGCTCTCCACCCGGTAGGGGCCGGGCTGGGCGGGGCGCAGGTGGACCGTGGCGTCAAGAATTCGCACGCCAGGATCGTCCAGGTGGTCTGCCAGCCACCCCGTGCTCACAAGCCCGCGTCCATCCCAGCTCGCCATGGTCAGTGCTCCCTGTGCGTTCACGGCGACACTCCCGTCCCGGCGAGCGAAGATCAAGCCTGTTGCAGCAGACCCTCCTGGCGGATTCTGGTTCCCGATGGGCGGCGGTCTCGCGTATGCAGGCGTGCAGGGACGCGGGAGGACGGCATGGCGGTGGTCACGGAGATCCTCCAGCAGATGCAGGGGCTGGTCGGCGTCGCAATCCTTACGCTCGGCGCCTGGGCCCTGTCGGAGGACCGGAGCGGAAGGCCCGGATTCAGGTGGATTCTCGGTGCCCTCCTCCTGCAGGTCGTCGTCGCCCTAGTGGTGGTGCGGGTCCCCTTTGTCTGGTCCGTAATCGGCCTCGCCAACCATGCCGTGGCAGCGATTGAGAAGGCCACCCTGGTCGGTTCCAGCTACATGTTCGGCTATACCGGCGGCGCGCGGGCGCCCTTCGTGCTCAAGGAAGGCGCGGCATCGCCCTTGATCATCGCCTTCCAGATCCTGCCCCTGATCATCGTCTACTCGGCCCTGGCGGCCCTGCTCTGGCAATGGGGCGTCCTGTCGAGGATCGTTGCAGGCCTGTCGTGGGCCCTGCGGCGCACCCTGGGCGTCAGCGGGGTGGTGGGACTGAGCAGCGGTGCCAGCATCTTCCTCGGCGTGGTCGAGGCGCCCCTGGTGGTTCGCGCCTATTTCGAGCGAATGAGTCGGTCCGAGCTCTTCGCCGTCATGACCCTGGCGATGGCAACGATCTCGGGTGCCATCCTGGTCCTCTACGCCCAGACCCTGGCCAGGACGGTGCCTGACGCCGTGGGGCACATGATCTCGGCGTCCCTGATCTCCCTGCCGGCGGCGATCCTGATCGCCCGGCTGATGGTGCCGGGCGTCGCCGCCACGGAGGCGTCCGTCGAGGAGACGGGCCTGCGCTATGACAGCAGCATCGACGCCATCGTCCGCGGGACCATGGACGGGGTGCAGCTCTTCCTGGCGGTGATCGGCATGATCATCGTCATCTTCGCCCTGGTGGCCCTGGCAGACCAGGTCCTGGCCCTGGCGCCTGCAGTGCAGGGCGAACCCCTGAGCCTGAGACGGATCTTCGGCTGGCTGTTCGCGCCCCTGATGTGGACATTGGGCGTGCCCTGGGACCAGGCGCCCCAGGCGGGCGCCCTGATGGGGACCAAGACCATCCTGAACGAGTACGTCGCCTACATGGACCTGGCGGCCCTGCCCGCCGGGAGCCTGGACCCGCGCAGCCAGCTCATCGTGACCTACGCCCTATGCGGCGTGGCCAACCTGGCCAGCGTTGGCCTCCTGGTCTCGACCATCGGGACCCTGGCCCCATCCCGTCGGGCGGAGGCCGCAGGTCTCGGCATGAAGTCCTGGGTTGCAGGGAACATGGCGTCGGCCATGACAGGGGCGGTGATCGGCCTCGTCACCCGCATCACCTGACCGACATGTTCGACGCCCGCCTTCGCCCCCTGATCAATCCCGCCCTGGACCGGATGGGCACAGCCCTCGCCCGCCAGGGCGTGAGCGCCAACCAGGTGTCGGTAGCGGGCGCGGCCTTTGGCACCCTGGCGGGCCTTGCGATCGGCCTCGGCGAACCCCTGGCAGGCCTTGCCCTGGTCCTCGCGAGCCGCCTGCTGGACGGCCTGGACGGTGCCATCGCCCGGGCCAGCCAGCCCACGGACTTCGGCGGATACCTCGACATTATCTGCGACTATGTCTTCTACCTGGCCGTCCCCCTGGGCTTCGGTTTCGCGGCGCCGGCCAACCTGCCCTTCGCTATGCTGCTTGTGGCGGCGTTTACACTGACGGCGGTCAGCTTCCTGGCCTACGCGACTCTGGCCGCTAAGCAGGGCCTGGAAACCGGGGCCCATGGGCCGAAGAGCTTCTTCTACAGCACGGGGCTGGCCGAGGGCGCAGAGACCATCCTGGCCTTCGTCCTGATGTGCCTTTGGCCCACCGCGTTCGCGCAGATCGCCGCCATCTTCGCAGGCCTGTGCCTCCTCACGGTGATCCAGCGTAGCGTGATCGCCCGGCGTGTGTTTCGATGACCCTGAGAACGCCGCCCGCCGGGCGCGCGCAGACCTGAAGGTTCCCGCATGAGACTCAAGCTGGCCCGCGCTTCGCTGATCGTTTCCCTCCTCCTGCCCCTCTACTTCATGGTGGCGGCGCTGGGTGTGAAGTTCGGCCTCTGGTCCTGGCAGACCGGGCTTATGAAGATGATCATCCAGCTCGGGGCGCCGCTGATCGGGCTCACCCTCCTCCTGGGCCTCGTCGCGGTAGCCGTCACCGTCTTCCGGAGGCCGCGCACCGGCTGGCGGATGGCCCTGGCCGGCCTTCTGGTCCCGGTCCTCGCCCTGGCCTAT
The DNA here is from genome assembly GCA_945874825.1 of Phenylobacterium deserti. Lineage (GTDB taxonomy): Bacteria > Pseudomonadota > Alphaproteobacteria > Caulobacterales > Caulobacteraceae > Phenylobacterium > Phenylobacterium deserti_D. The sequence goes on from CAMCIK010000004.1 coordinate 48,417, forward strand.
GTGGGTCAGGTCCAGTCCAGGTCGGCGCGCATTCCCCCGATCCATGACATCTCCACCGACATCGTCGATCCACCGGTCTTTTCCCCGGCCGTAATGGCCGCCCGGCAGGCTGCAGGGGCCAATCCGGTGAACGCCATGGACGCGCCGATGGGCAGCCTCCCCGCCTACACGGCCCCCAGCTTCGCCGCGCTGGCCGCCAAGACCCTCGGGCAGGTCGGGCATGAGGCCTATCCCGCCGTGCGCTCCCTGGCCCTTCCCATGAGTCCTGACCGGGTCGCCGCAGCGGCCGAGGCCGAGGCCAAGGCCCAGGGCTGGACGCTGACGACCTCTAACCCGGGCGGAGGCGTCCTCGAAGCGACCGCGGAAACCTTTTGGTTCGGCTTCAAGGACGACATCGCCATCCGTGTCCGGCCTGGGGCGAGCGGAGGCTCTGTCGTGGACGTCCGCTCCACCTCGCGTGTCGGCCTGAGCGATATCGGCGCCAACGCCGCCCGGATCGAGGCCTTCCTGGCGCGCCTGAAGGTCCGGGCGGCAGGCGGATAGCCGCAGAGGGTGAGCCGCTCACGCATCCGCGTCGTCCTTGCGGGAGCGGGACACGCTCATCTCCGGGTGCTGGGACGCGCCGGCACCCTGCGGGCGGCTGGGGTCGAGCCGATCCTTGTCGCGCCTCCAGCCTTCCATTATTCGGGCCTGGCGACCGCCGTGCTGTCGGGGGCTCTCCCGCCCGAAAGGGCCGTCCTGGACGTCGCCGCCCTCGCCGCCCGCTTCGGCGTCCCACACATCGCAGGCAAGGTGGCGGCTGTTGACCGGCAGGCCCGGCGCCTATGCCTCTCCGACGGGCAGGAGCTCGCCTACGACGCCGTCTCGTTCAACATCGGGAGTGTCACGGACCCCGGGGGCGACCTTCCGGGCGAGGGCGAGACCTGGCGGGTCAAGCCGCTCTCAGGCCTTGCAGGCCTTCGCGCGCGACTGGACGACCACATTGCAGATGGCGTTTCGCCGTCCATCGTGGTGGCCGGCGGTGGGCCCACGGGGTTCGAGGTGGCCGCCGCACTCGCCGGACGGATGGAACGGGCGGGCCTGTCGCCCGGGATGGTGATCCTCCGGCGGTCGACTCCGGACTGGGCACCCGGTCGGGCCCTGGAAAGGCTCTCGGCGGCGCTCCAGAGTCGCGGGATCCTCCAGACGTCGGGCGAGGCCACCAGCCGAAGACCGGGGGAGGTCCTGCTCTCCGATGGAAGAGCCCTGCCCTGCGACCTCCTCGTCCTGGCCACGGGCCTGCAGGCGCCCGCCATCTTCGGCGGCCTGGGCCTGCCCCTTTTCGCGGACGGTCGCCTGGAGGTCGGGCCCACGCTCCAGTCGCCGGGGGACCCCACCGTCTTCGCTGTCGGGGACTGCGCGGTGATCACCGGTTCGCCGCGTCCCCCGGCCGGGGTGTTCGGGGTGCGGGCCGCGCCGACACTTGCGCACAACCTGGCGGCGCTGGGGACAGGCGCGCGCCTTGCAACCTACACGCCCCAGGCACGCTGGCTCTCCATCCTGGACCTGGGCGACGGGACGGGACTGGCCCTGAGAGGCCGGCTCTGGAGTCTCGGGCGCGGCGCGCTCATCCTCAAGCGCCGGCTCGATCTTGGCTTCATCGACGGTCTGCGGGCGACCTCAGGCGAAATGCTTGAGGACTGACACCAGCTTCCGGGTCCGGTCGGAGAACAGGGCCGGGGTGTAGAACTGGCTGGCGAGGCGCTTGTTGATCTCGCCGCGGGTCGGATAGGGCGCGATCATCCCGGTCATCTGGCTGAGCTTCAGCCCCGAGGCCAGGGCCAGGGACCAGAGGTGGATGTGGTCCCCCGCATGGCGGCCTACCAGGGTGACGCCCAGGACCTTGCCGCGAGCGGAGGTGATGAGCTTGCCGAAGCCGCGGACGTCGCCTTCCGCCTGGGCGCGGTCGTTCTCGGCAAACTCGAAGACCTGGATACGGACGTCCTCCCCGTGGAGACGGCGCGCTTCGGCCTCGCCAAGACCGATCGCCGCCACCTCGGGGTCGCAGTAGGTCACCCTCGGCACGTGCAGAGTGTCTGCGTTGACCGGCAGGGCGAAGAGGGCCCGCCGCACCACCAGGGAGGCGTGAGTGCCGGCCAGATGGGTGAACTGGCCCCGCCCGGCAGCGTCGCCGATGGCGAAGACCCGGCGGTTGGTGGTGAGAAGGGAGCGGTCAGTGCGTACGCCCTGCCGGTCGTAGGCGATCCCGGCGGCCTCCAGGTCCAGCCCCTCCAGAGAAGGCGTGCGTCCCACGGCGACCAGCAGGTGGGAACCGGTGACCCGGACCTCCTGGTCCCCTGACTGCACGATCACAACCGGCCCCGGCTCGACCCGAAGCGCCCGGCCGCCGGCCAGGATCTCGACACCGTCAGCGAGCAGCTGGCGGCGCACCACCTCGGCGGCCTCGGGATCCTCCCGGCCCAGGATGTCGTCGGCTTCAATGATCACGACCGCCGAGCCCAGCCGGCGGAAGGCCTGTCCGAGCTCGACCCCGATGGGACCCCCACCCAGGACGATCAGGCGCTCTGGAAGGGCGGTGAGTTCGAAGACGGTCTCATTGGTCAGGTAGGGCGTGGCGTCCAGTCCCGGGATGGGGGGAACGGAGGCCCGGGAGCCCGTGGCGATGACGAACTTGCGGGCGGCGACGCGGAGGCTGTCGCTGGCGACGGTGCGGGCGTCCACGAAGTGGGCCGCCTCGCGGACGACCTGGACGCCGAGGCCCTCGAAGCGCTCCTGGCTGTCGACCGGGGCGATGGTGCGGATGGTGTCGCGGACGTGGGCCATGACCCGGGCGAAGTCGACCTCGACCTGGCCGGCGGTGACGCCAAGGCCCCCTCCGCTGCGGGCCGCATGGGCGGCGGAGGCGGCGGCGATCAGGGCCTTGGAGGGCACGCAGCCGTAGTTGAGACAGTCGCCCCCCATCTCGCCCTTCTCGAAGAGGACGACCTTCAGGCCCAGTTGGGCGGCACCTGCGGCGACGGAGAGGCCGCCGGATCCGGCGCCGATGATGGCGATGTCTGCCTGGATCGTCTGGGTCACAGGGTCTTCCCCGAGCGGGCGCGAAGGCGCTGGAAGATGGTGGCACCCAGGGTGAGTAGGCCCAGCGCCACCAGGGGCAGGAAGACCTTGGGCGAGAAGATGACCCCGAGGTCGGGGGTCCCGCCGCGGGAGAGAATCTCGCCGATCCCGGCACCGATCCCGCTGTAGATGAAGGTGGCCGGCATGATGCCCAGGAAGGTGGCCAGGGCGTAGGCCCGCAGGGGCGCGTGGGCGAGGGCGGCGGCCACGTTGACCAGCCAGAAGGGCGCCAGGGGGATGAGGCGCAGGGTCAGGATGTAGCCGAAGGCGCCTTCCTGGACCCCGTCAATCACCGCCTTGAGCCGCCCGCCCGAGGCCTCGGCACGCTCGCGCAGGGCCTGTCCGAAGGAGGTCTTCACCGCATAGAAGACCAGGATGGCGCCGAGGGTGGCACCGACCACAGTGGCCGCGCCGCCGACCCAGGTCCCGAACAGGAAGCCGCCGGCCAGGGTCAGGATCGTCCCACCGGGCAGGCTGACGGCGGTGGCGAGAGCGTAGACCGCGATGAAGGCCAGGAGCGCGAGGGGCAACTGCTGGGCGACGAAGGCCCGGAGCCCAGCCTCATGCGACTGTAGGGCGTCCAGGTTCAGATACTGGCTGGCACCGCTGGCGAAGATGGCGACGGCACCTGCCAGCAGCAGGAGCAGGGGGGCGAAACGTTTGAGGCGGGCCATCCGGTCTCCGATGCGGCTTGGAAGCGCCGTCTTACCGGCGACGACGAGAACGATCCATGCCCTTACAGCATCAGAAGGGGATCGGGCGCGCCCAGGGTCGTCAATTCCGCTGGGTCTGGGATGGCCTCTGGTCCATCATGCCGGTTGGGGGAATGCTTCGGAGAGTCCTGTCCATGCCGTCTGAGACCGCCACCCTTTCCGGCCGTACGGGAGCCACCGTCGAATGCCTCACCCTGCGCCGGCCAGACGACTGGCATGTGCACCTGCGCGACGGTGCCATGCTGGCCTCGGTGGTCGACTACACGGCCCGGCAGTTCGGCCGCGCCATCGTCATGCCCAACCTCAAGCCGCCGGTGACCACCGTCGCCGCCGCCCGGGCCTACCGCGAGCGTATCCTGGCGGCAGTGGAGCCCGGCCTCGAGTTCACGCCCCTGATGACCTGCTACCTCACCGACGGGATGGACCCGGGCGAGGTGGAGCGTGGCTTCGCAGAAGGCGTCTTCACGGCCTGCAAGCTTTATCCGGCGCACGCCACCACCAACTCCGCGGCGGGCGTCACGGACGTGCGTCACATCCACAGCGTGCTGGAGGCCATGGAGAGGATCGGCATGCCCTTGCTGATCCATGGCGAGGTCACCGACCACGAGGTCGACATCTTCGACCGGGAGGCCGTCTTCATCGACCGGGTTCTCCGCAAGCTCGTTGCAGACTTCCCGGCCCTGAAGGTGGTGTTCGAGCACATCACCACGGCGAATGCCGTCGCCTTCGTCGAGGCCTCGGGGCCGAACGTGGCGGCGACCATCACCCCGCACCACCTGGCCATCAATCGCAACGCCATGTTCGAGGGCGGGATCCGACCGCACTTCTACTGCCTGCCCATCGCCAAGCGCGAGCCGCACAGGCTGGCCCTGTGCAGGGCCGCCATCTCCGGCTCGCCCAAGTTCTTCCTCGGCACCGACTCGGCGCCGCACCCGGTGGGCGACAAGGAGACGTCCTGCGGATGCGCTGGCATCTTCAACGCCCCCTTCGCCCTGGAAAGTTATGCGGCGATTTTTGAGGCGGAAGGGGCCCTGGACCGGCTGGAGGCCTTCGCCTCGGAGAACGGCCCGCGCTTCTACGGCCTGCCCCTGAACACCGGGACCGTGACCCTTGAGCGGCGCACTGTGCCAGTTCCCGAGGTTCTAAAGCTGACGGCGGCCGACCTCGTTCCCTTCCACGCAGGTGAAGCGCTGGGCTGGAGCCTCGTCAGCGCCGGCTGAGCGGGTGGACTGCGTGGCTTCCAGGATCGGAGGCGACACGCCGACATACTGGCCAGGAAGGCGGCAGCGCGCCCAAGCCCCCACCGTTGAACCGGCCCGGCCGGGCTGATCACAGTGGGGGCTCGTCGCGACGAGCCTGCCTAGTACTTGATGGAGAAGGCGGCACCGAAATAGCGGGGCTCGCCAGCGATGAAGGTCGGGATCCCGAACGCACCGCCCGTGTTACCAGCATCCTTGATGTATTCTTGATCCAACAGGTTGGAGACGAAACCTTCCACCCTCCAGTTCGCATTGGTCGGCTGGTAGGAAACACGAAGGTTCAAGAGGCCGTAGGGATCCTGATATTCATCCTGGACCCTGTCACCTGTGCTCTGAAGCGCCGGAATGTCGTTGTCGTTGTCAAAGAAAACCTTTGATTGCCACGTATAGGTGGGAAGGAAGACAAGATCTCCTTCCAGAATTTGGAAACTGTATTTCAGTCCGAACGAGACAGTATGATCCGGAGAGAGACGGAAGCTGTTGCCCTCGAAGCGCCCATTATCAAATCGGCCATTATTGAAACCGTAGGTGCCAAAGACCATCAGCTCGCGAACCGGCTTCCAGTTTACCTGACCCTCAAAGCCTGTTGCGGAGGCATCCCCAGCGCTAATCGTCTGGAATACGCCTGGAGAGACCTGAATGCTCGTCTGGAAGTTCGTATACGAGAACTGATAGATTGACCCCTCAAGGGAGAGGCGACGGTCGAGCCATTGGGTCTTCGCCCCGGCTTCGTAGGAGTCGACGATCTCGGCGGCGACGGGAGTGAAGCGGGCATTGCCTTGCGGCGCCGCCGGCGCGCCCGGCGACAGCACCTCGGGACGCCGACCGCGGGAGTGGGTGACGAAAAGGCTGATATCATCGGACACGGAGTAACGGCCCACGATCCGATAGGTCACGCCCGAGTCGGAGAAGGACTGGTACTGGGGAAGGCCCCCCGGCGTGGACTGCAGGAAGATGCCACGGGCGGTGGCCGGATTGGCCGCGGCGGCCGCAGAGCCGCTGGTCAGGACAGAGCCGCCATTGTCGAGTGTACCGCGGTACCCGGACCTCTTTTCGTCGCTGCTGTAGCGCACGCCAGCCGAGACCTCGAACTGGTCGGTAAACTTGTACGTGGCATCGGCGAACACATCGTACGAGGTCGTGCGACCATAGTTCTCGAAGGTCTCGCGATGGACCAGCTTCAGCGTGCTGAGGGCCGCCGCTGAGTTGATGGTGTCGATCGCCGGGACGTTTGGCGGCGTGAAGCCGAGCTGGCCGGCAAGGGCCGGCGTGGTGCGCGCCGCGAACACGCGCTCATTGTACTGAAGCGGCACAGCCTGGGACCCGTCCTCGTGGAAGTATCCGACGCCGGCAAAGGCGCTCAAACGGGTGCCGCTATCGTAGTTGATGCGGAATTCCTGGCTGTACTGGTCGCCCCGAGCGTCCTCCGCGAAGACGAAGAGCGGAAGCGAGAAGCCGTCCGCGTCGAACACTTCCAAAGACTCGAAGCGGCGAAACGCGGTGATGGAAGACAGCCGGAGCGTATCGCTGAACTTGTATCCGACGAGCCCGGTGACGCCCCAGGTCGTCCGCTCCAGGCCGAGATCACGACCGCCTGAGAAGCCATCGCTGGAGGCCAGAGCCGCGCCGGAGTTCCGGCCCAGATCGCCAAGAACGCGGCCCGTAAGCGTATCGGTCGGAAGATAGGTCAACGACTTGAACGATGTCCCGGTGGGGTTGTTCTCCTCGTAGTTGAGGATCAGGTCTGCATCGAGGTTTTCGCTCGGGCTCCACTTGAGGACCGCACGGTAGGCTGCGGTGTCTGTGGAATTGAAGTCCCGTCCACCCAGCAGGTTATCGACATACCCGTCGCGTGTCTTGACACGGCCCGCAAACCGGACCGCGAGGGTCGGGCTCAGCGGGAGATTGACCATCGCTTCGATGCCGCGGAAATCGTAGTTTCCGGCCTCAAACTTGGCGGCAGCGGCGAAGCCGCTGGGATCCGCCTTGTTCTGGACGACGTTGACCGCGCCGAGCAGGGCGCTCCGTCCGAAGAGGGTCGACTGCGGTCCCTTGGCAATTTCAATCCGCGCGTTGTCGAAGAGTTCGATGTACGAGCCGCGGGACTTGGATATGGACACGCCGTCCTGGAAGACCGAGACGCGAGGCTCCACGGTGGCACCACCGTCATCGGAGGTGATGCCGCGAATGACAAATCCAGGATTATTTGGCGACTGGTTCTGGACCTCAAAGCCCGGGACAAAGAGGGACAGTTCCTCGAACTCCTGGACGCCGATCTCGTCCAGGAAGGTTCCGGTATAGGCGGTCAAGGCGATCGGGACGTCGAGGGTCCTCTGTTCGCGCTTCTGAGCGGTGACAATCAGTTCCTCAATATAGCCTTCTCCGGGCGCCCGAGCTCCGGAGACCTGCGCATGAGCGCCGGAAAAAGCGAGCAAGGCAGATGTGCACACCGTGCAAAAAACAAGTCCACGAACCGATCGACGCAACATTTTCACCCTCGTGTTTTGTGCTGTACGGGGCGCTAGCGCTTGCACATGTCAGTTCGGCCACGCTTGTATGAACATCATGCGCGTAGGGCCTGCGATCCCGGATTTCGCAAACTCTGGGCTCAGGGTGTTGTCGCGTGGGCACACTCGCGTACCAGGCGGTTGCGGCCCCCAGCCCTGAGAGGTCCTGGCCATTGAACCGACCTATCGGCCGAGAGCCGGGAAAAACGCCGGAGCCCCGGGGACGTCGCAGTTCCTGACGACCGCACCCCCGTAGTCGTACGTTATCGGGCGCCTGCCGCCGCTCAGAGCGAAGGGACCAAAGGGCCTTGCCCCCTTGGTACCTGGTCGCCTGCTCGCCGCGGCGGCAGCGGCCCCAGGAAGTCACGCTTTCCGATGTCCACCCCGGCCATTCTCGGCAGCGCGCAGGCCATGGCGGTGTGGAAGAGGACGTTGGGCAGGGCGAAGTTCAGTGCGTAATCCGGGGCCGGAAAGTGACGGTCCCCCTTGGGGCTGGGCAGGATGATCTCGCGTTCGCCAGCGCCGTCGAAGTCCGCTGGAGCCAGGGTGCCCGGCTCCTGCAGCGCCCGGCGAAGTCATCGGGCGGCAGGCCGCGAAGCCGTCGTGTGGCACCTAGGGCGTTATTGATGGCTGCCTGGATCTGGAACGGAAGGGGATTCATGTCTGGGGCGAGGCGCAGCTCTGTGAGGCCAGATAGCCCCTCGCCAGGACCGGCCGCCTCGCAGTGAGCCTCGGCCTTTTCAAGCAAGCCGAGCAACACGTGCAGCGCGCGCTGAAACCTTGGCACGGTCAGGTCGAACAGATTGAAGGTCATGATGGCTCGAGCCTCCCCCGGCGAGGCGGCATGAGGCCGATTGGTGTCGTGACGGTGACAAGGCTGGAGAGTTTCAACCCGAAGCGGAGCCTGACGCCCTCGGGGAGGCTTCGCCTTTACGGCCGCCTTCGATGCCGGGACATTGGGAAATTGACCCCGGAGGGCGCAACATGACGGCTGGCGTTTCATCCTTCCTCGCAGCCCTGGCCCTGATGGCAACGGCGGGGTTCGGGGGTGCAGGCCTGCGGGCCGACGACATCCCCGTAGCGCACACGCCGAAAGTCCCCGGGGGAAGCGGCAAGACCTTCCCCGAGCCCGTCCTGCGCCGATGCACCGAGCCCCTGGCGGCAGGCGCACCGGACCTGCGCGGCATCTGGCGGATCGTGGAGGTCAACGGCAAGGCGCCGGCCCCGGGTGAGCGCATGCACGGCTATGTGGAGCGGATCGAGCAGTGCGGGAACCGGATCGTCGACATGGGGGGCGGGACCATCGCCGACGCCCGGGCCGACGGGACCGAGGCCAACGCCGTGCACGATGTCTCGGTCCGCGACTTCCGCACTCCCATTGTCGCCATTGCGACCTACGAGGCGGGTGCCTTCATCCTGCGCCCCGTGGGGATGCCGGGGATCGAGGTGCGCCGCTGGCTGGAGCCCGACGGCCGGATGGGCTGGACCCGGCCCGACCTCGGCCGGATGCGCCTGGAGCGCATCGGCGGGCCGAACGATCCCTACACCCGGGGGGAGTAGGCGACAGGCAGAGTCAGGCGGCTTCGGCGGCCTTGAAGGCGGGGCGCGCCTCCAGCCGGTCGGCATAGGCGCCGAGGTTCGGGAAGTTGCCGAAGTCCGCGCCGAGGCGACGGGACATGATGACGGCGTGTCCCGTGATGGTGTCGGCGATGGTGAAGTCGCCGGCGATGTACTCGCGCCCGGCCATGTGGGCCTCGGCGGCTTCCAGCACCCGGCCCAGGAGCTTCACGGCCCGCGCCGCCATCTCCGGGTTGCGCCGGTCGGGGGGCAACAGGACCGTCTCGACGACATAGTTGTTGATCGGCGGCATGATCATGCCCTCGGCATAGTGCAGCCACTGCAGGAAGAGCGCGAAGTTAGGGGCCTCCGGACCGGGGGCCAGGTGCTGGGCGTACTTGGCCCCGAGGTACTGGGCGATCGCGGTACTCTCGGAGATCGTCGTGTCGCCGTCGATCAGGGTCGGGACCCGCCCGTTCGGATTGATGCGGGTGTATTCCGGCCCCCGCATTTCCCTCTGGCCGAGGGTGAAGCGCTCCAGCTCATAGGGCAGGCCGATCTCCTCGAGGAGCCAGACCGTGCGCACCGCGCGGGAGTTCGGAGCGAAATAGACCTTCATGGGGACATCCTTGTCTCGGGGGCACCGGTAGAGGGGAGGAAGCTAGCAGCCCGGGCGATGCCGGGGCAACATCCAGAGGGCGGAGAGGATTGGCTCACCTCCTCCGCAGGAGGATCCATCCGGCGAGACCGAGGGTGCCGAACACACCTGCCGCGGCCAGTTGGATCGCCAGGAGCGAGAACACCGGCGTGGTCGCCCGGGCCTCGGTATAGGTCAGGGACGCAAACTTGTTGCCGACGCCTGCGCTCATGGCCGGATCGGTGAAGATAACCAGGAAGTCGCGCAGGGATCGGTAGCGGACCAGGGCAGCCCGGTTGAACGCCCTGGGGTCGTCTCCGATCAGCTGCCCCTGGACTCGACCAATGTAGACCGGCAGGGAACCGCGCTTGAGCAAGGCCGGAAGCACGACGCGCGCATAGGCCATGTCCGCCTGACGGGCCTCCGGGCCTGTGGCAAGCTGCTCAAGGTTCAGCATGTAGAATTCCCGTCCGTCGTCGAGGGCGATCAGGGTCTCCAGGGTCTTCAGGACCTCGGGATGCCCGGAGGCGGACGGGGACGTCCTGACTCGCTCAAGGAAGGCCCTGCCCTCTCCGGGCGTCAGGGCCGGGCCGGAACCGCCATACCAGAGAAGACATCCCACGTAGGCGAGGCCGACAAGCACCACCCAGCCCAGACGCAGTCTCTGACGGTTGATCATGCGTCATGCTCCACTGGCGGAGTAGCTGCGTTCGCTCGCATTCAGTCGCGTGCGGCCGGTGTAACTGCCGAACAAGGTCAGGCGCAGGCCGTTGTCGAGCTTGGTCCCGGCCTTCACCGTGAACAGCCCTTCCTGATAGTCGGTGCCCTCTGACCCGCCGCCCTGAAGTTCGACGCGGAGGCCCTGGAAGCGCGTATCCAGGACGGTGTTGACCACGCCCGCCACGGCGTCGGTGCCGTAGATGGCGGCTGCGCCGTCCCGAAGCACTTCCACGCGCTTCACGCCGGAGACCGGGATCGCGTTGGTGTTTGGCGTCGTGACCGGCACGAAGTTCTCGGTCTGGGTGCCCGGGTGCAGGACGGACCGGCGACCGTTCAGCAGCATCAGCGTGTTGCCGGTACCCAGGCTGCGCAGGTTGAGCGAGGCCACGTCGCCGCGCGCGTCGTTCAGGTTTCCGGTGGTCCGGGCTTCCTGGAACTGGACGTCGCCAGCCTGGGGGATGGCCCGGAACAGCTCATCACCCGAGACCGCGCCCGTGGCGATGATATCGTTCTCGGTGACCACGGTCACAGGAAGGGAGGTGTCGACCTTCGCGCCCTTGATCTGGCTGCCGATGACCGTGACGGCCTCGACTTCCGTACCTTCGGAACCCGTGTTCTGGGCGAAGGCCGGAGCCGCCGCCAGGGACACCCCCGCGAGCAGGGCGAACTTAAAGGTCGTCATAATTCTGTGGGACATGCCCGGTAACCTCCGATGTACGCGGAATCAGGCGTTCCGCCCTGACCTTCGCCGCGTCGTTCAGGATCGCTGTTCGGCCGACCCCCGCCAATACCAATACCTTTCCAACACTTCGGAAAGGCATAACCCAAACCTATACCCTATCTCCGGGCTCTCCCCAGAATCCTGTGGCCGTCGGTGCCATCCAGCCCCCCTCGATCCTTACCCCGCCAGGCCAGTCGCTGGCGAGCCTCCAAGGACCGTCAAGGTCAACGAAGTCAGAGGCACCGGCGATGTGCAAGGCCGGCGCGATGGCGAGGGAAGAGCCCACCATGCAGCCTGTCATCACCACGAGGCCCAGCCTGCGGGCCTCGGCCAGCAAGGCGATCGCCTCGGTCAGGCCGCCGGCCTTGTCGAGCTTGATGTTGACGGCCTGGTAGCGCCCCCGGACACCGCCGGCGAGCCGACAAATCCGAGAAAGTCTGGCCCGAACGCCACTTCGACAAAGCCGAAATCGCCGCTGAGGAGCCGAGGCGGCGTGGACATGGGCTGGCCGCTGACCTGGACCGGTGGCGCCTGGTGCTCCCGAACGGAGAGCACCTGCCCCGATGCCGCCTGTCCACCCCGAAGCTGGACACCTTCATCAAGATCCAGGGCATCACGATTTAGTATGATGGACACCGGCGTACCGGTGTCGAACATCAACCGCCCCCTGGCTTCGCCGATGGTTGCAGCGATCAGGGGTTTGCCATCGACGACCTCGAACGGGATTTCACGCCAGCCGGCAGCCTGACCGAGCAGGGCCGGATTCGGGTTCGGAGTCGGGTGCGGAAGGGTGACGGCCGCCATCAGGGCCAGAGACGTCGAGAACGCGATAAAGCTCATGGGCGACGACCTTTGAAAACCGTGATGCAGTCGCTGCCGGACGGAACCGCTGCGTGTCTTACGGGGCCCCAACCAAGCCCTCTGTCCATGCGAATTGTCCATGGCGGGTGCCGCAATCGGTATCTCTCATTTTGTTCTTGTTTTGTTCTTTTCATTTCCGGCCTCTCATGTTCTTGTTCGCTGAAGGCCTGGACGGTGCCCTGCCGTACCACCGGCCCCCAAGCGAAAGGAAACCTGAAGAATGGCGAGAATGCCGCAGGGACAGCCCCGTCCCGTCCCGGATCTCGACGGTGACCGCTACGACGAGATGCTGCGCCAGGAACGGCTGAGGCGCGCCCAGGCCGAGGCCGCCGAGGCCGGGCCGCCTGGCGCTTCAGTGGGACATCCGGAACTGCTGGAATCCCTCATCCCCGTCTGGGGGTCCGGGCGGGAGGCCGTGGCCGACTTCCAGGAAGGGGACTATGCGGGGGCGGCCCTGAACGGTGCCCTTGCGGCCTCCGACCTGTTTCTGGCAGGCGCGATCGTCAAGGGCGTAGCCAAGGGTGGCTTCTACACCGTAGGCAAGATGGCGGCCAAGAAGGCAACCAAGAAGCCAACCAAGACGACCCCCTATAACTGGGATGCGAAGGTGCGCCCCTGGATGGGCGAGAAGCGCTATCTGGCCAAGGGGCAGGCGGGCCACCATTGGGCCATCCCACAGAACGGCTGGGGCAAGGGCGTGCCGGAGAGGATCAAGAATCAGCCCTGGAACATCAAGCCCATGCCGGAGGGGCCGGCAGGTGCCGAGATGCACGGCCGTATGACGGGGCGCTACAAGGGCAAGCCGAAGTTCAACGCCCTGGAGCGGTACATCTACGGCACGCCCGCCTGGTCTAAGACTGCCACGGGTGCCGCCGTGGGGCACCCGGCGGCGGCGGCCAAGGCAGAATCGGAGAAGAGACGATGAGCCCGACCTTTCCGGCTATCGGATTCCGCCAGGACGTGGGGCGCTACGCCACGCCCGGCCTGGAGAAGTTCGTCGAATTCAGCAGTTCGGAGGACTTCGCGATCTGCAACGGATGGGAGCTGAAGTACGGCGCCCGCAACGGCATGGTGCTCGTGGACTCCGAACTGCGGAGCTGGAGGGTGGTCAGCGTAACGCGGCTGGGGATCGTCCCGCCCCTTTGGTCCTTCCTGATCAGGTTTCTGCTCCAGCAGGCACCCTATTGGGTCGACCAGGAACTGGAGCCCCTCGAGCCGATCACTCTGGACCAGCTGAAGGACCGCATGGCAGCCTCCATCCTGTCCAACCCGGACGACTGGCGCGATGACGAGGCCATCGCCGGAGAGGACGGCCCGCCCCAGGACGAACAGGAAATGCTGGACGCGAGGGTCGCCGGAATCCGCGCCGCCGACTCCGTCGAGGCGATCTGGGAGTTCCTCTACTGCCGCTGATCTGAGGGGTGCGGGGTTACCTCCGAGTCCTCCAGACTTCGCCCCGCCCGGGCGCCCCGCAACCCAAGAGAAAGTGACCGAAATGACCCCCAGAGACGACCGGCCTTCCCCGGACGATGAAGACGCCTTCAACGCCTGGCTCGAGCGCAAGCACCGGGAGCGCAAGTCGAGTTCCGAGGCCGAGGTTCGCCAGCGTCGCGAGGCCGAATTTCCTGAGCCCCTCCAGGGGCGATGGGTCTGCCCGGACGGCTCGGACACCGATGTCGTCATCCAGGGCAGCCAGATCATCTGATGCGGCTTACCCAGGCCCTATGTCGACAAGATTCTCGTGGGCATCGAGGGCGACGAAATATTCTATGAAGTCGTCTTCCCCGACAACGTGGACGAAGACAGTCAGACAATGCTGTTCCTCCTGGGAGACGACCTTTTCTTCCAAAGTTGGCACGACGTCGTCGGGCTCGTGAGGGCGGAGACCTGAGGCCGGGTGCCCAGGTTCGGGCGCCTGCAGGCGGGTGACCGGCCGGTGCCAGCGGGGCGAACGGGATATCGCCTCCGGCACGCCTAACTGTCGTTTGCCCTCAACTGAGTGGCGCTGGGGGCAGCCTGGCCCCTGGCGATCTCCGCCGAACTCCACCTTGATGTCCGCCGCCCCGGTGGCGGGCAAGGCCGTCGCTCAAGAAGCTGGCTCGCCCACCTTGCACGGCGCGCAGGACCTGACGGCTTGGATTCGGCCCGACATCACTCCGGTGTTCGCCCGATGCCCATTGATGGGCGCATCCCGGCTGATAACTCCCCTTGCGAGCGTCCGCTTCCAGGAGCCGGCTGGCCTGCCGCCCAAATCTGCTCCTGTTCCAGGGTCGGCTTCAAAGTGGCGCGAACAAGGGCTCACAGCCCGTGCCAAGGAGAAAACGGTCCACACGTCCGCGTGCCGCGTCATCCAGCGCGAAGTAGGCCTTCCGGAGCCAGCCAAGGCATTTTGCCTGGTATACAAAGGACTCCTGCACCCAGCGCTGGCCGTCCACCTCGCACTCCACCTGCTTTGCGCCCTGCGCGACCGCGTTCGCATTGCCGATCATGAAGGGTGCATAGACCCGGCCGACTTCGCAAAGCAGGCTGCGCAATGTCGGCGGCGGATCGGACAGGTCGACCCAATCGGCTTCGCTCACTTCGAGCCCGCTCACATCCTCCAGCCTTTCGGTCCAGGCGTAGGCCCGGGGCGAGACCTCCATGGCGACCTGGCCCGGCGTGGGATCAGTGATCACGAGCATCGTCATCTGACCGAAGGCTGCGAAATCACCGGCGCCGGGCCGTTGCCCCAGAAGGTAGGGCTGGTTCTGGATGTGCGCCTCGAACACCTCCAGGAAGCGACGCCAGCTGCTCTCGATGATTGGCGCAGTCACAGGGTTGGATCCCACGACGCCGATACGGGATATCTGCCGACTGGCGAAGGCCCGTTCCGCCCGCTCGCCCTGCTCGCGCGTTATCTGCATGGCCCCGGTGTAGGGCAGATAGGCGCTCGCCTTCCGGGTGTCCGCCGCATACGACCAGCGATAGTGAAACATGCACTTGCTCAGCCACTCGTCGCCATAATCCTCGAGCAGCAGGTCAATGAGGTTGAGCGCGGGGTCCGAAGGCCGGAGCCGTCGTTCAGCATAAGCCTCTTCAAGATGATTCAGGATCGGTGTGGTGTCTGACATCGCCGTGAGCGGATCGCCATCGGCTGCGGGAAGCACAATGTAAGGCAATAGCGGGAGCGGGCGCGCCGGCAGCGCATTCGCTTCCTTGTCTCCCATGACCACAAAGCGGAAAGGCAGGCGTCGGAAGCGGAGCGCCGCGCGGAGTTTCCGCGTGTAAGGCGACGCTCCCACCCCAACAAGTCTCAGGTCTCTCTCCGAACTCATCCCACGCCACTCCCACTTCACTCTTGTAGCCGGCCACCAAGGCGGCTTCCACGAGGCACGTTGAAATGCGGCAAAGGCGCGGGACACGATGCACCGCGGCTCTGCCTCTTCGGCTCGCCCTTGCTGGATGGACACTAGCGCCCGAAGATAAACTCGATTTCCTGTTTCGACCCGGAATTACGGTTCCTGGCAACGGGTGATCATGTCCGATCCCGGGGTTCGTTGTGGCAGGGTGATCACCGCCTTCCCCCGGAGGGCAGGCGTACGGTCAGACGTCCAGGATGCGCCGGTGCCGAAACCGGGGCCGGCGACCGTCCTGGCTCAATGCGTTCCGGTGAGATCGCGCGAGAGAAGGATCGCCCGCTCAACTCCCATTTGAGATCGGCTGACCCGTTGGCAGGGTCTCCGCCCGGAAGCGGTGACCGACAGGTCCTCAACACGCCTAGGACCTTCGTTCCTCAGACGTGCACAGCGCGAGATAGAGCGTTAGGGCCACCACCGGAACAGCGTACCCGTTGAGCGCCGCTCCCGGCGCGGTAGCGAGCGTCACGATGGGTTTCAGATGGCCTGAGATCGCACGCAGGACGGGTTCCAGCAGCAGAACGCACAGGATGAACGGTATGAGCCCGCGGTAGCGAAGACGCAAAACCCACAGGGCCCCAACGAGCAGCAGTTGGCTCGCTCCCCACTGGCCGAAGATCGCGACGATATTGTCGCCCCCGGCAACACTCGTGTCGATCGTTGCGATGCTATGGGCCCCGCCGTCGGGCAGGAACAGATGGGCCAGACTCCGCGCAGTGATCACGACCAGAAGGATCGTCGTAATCCAGGTGGCGATGGCCGGGCCGCCGAAACGCGTGGGGTCGGACGGAAGCAGACCGGCGGGGCGCGGAATCCAGGACGTCGGCAGCAGAGTGCTCATGCAAGATCCCTGTCAGGACAATGTGACACCTCCGGGCGGGCACGTATCGGGCCACCCACCCCATGCTGACGAACCTGGCGGCTCGATTTCGCGGGGCCTGAGGATCCCTTGGTTATGGCGCAGGCGACGGCTGCCTTCCACACAGATTGCTGCAGGAGGTCGCTTCTCTCCGGTGGGTCAGGGCCTGGAAGCGGACGCTGGACCGACAGGGCGTCAGCCCACAGCCAGACTCCAGCGTCTGAGTTTGTCCCGGAGCGGGTTGAGGGCTCGCCTGTGGTTCGCGCTGGGGCTCCATCTCGGGAGACGACAGGGGCTGGCGTCCCGCCGGCCTGGCCTCTAGCCTGCGGGAAATGACAGGGGGGAAGATCATGGGGCGAGTGATGGCGGCGGGGCTTCTGGTGGCCCTCCTGGCGCTTCCGGCAACGGCGGCGGAGCCGGAGTACCGGGCAGAGGTGATCCGCACCGCCTACGGCGCGCCTCACATCATCGCCCGCGACTATGGTGGGCTCGGCTACGGCGGGGGCTATTCCTCCGCCGAAGACAACTTCTGCGACTTCGCCGATCGGCAGATGACGGTGAACGCCCAGCGGGCCCGTTACCTCGGGCCAGGCGAGAAGAACGCCAACGTCATCAGTGACCTCTACCATCAGCACCTGATCCAGACCGGCGGCCTGGACGCCCTGTTGGCGGGTCGCGGCAAGCCTTCGGCGCAGGCGCGCGCCCTCGCCCGGGGCTTTGTCGCCGGGGTCAACCGCTACGTCCGCGACGTCGGCGTCGCCAACCTCCCGGACGTCCGCTGCAGGGGTGCGGCCTGGGTGCGCACCTACGACGAGATGGACTACTGGCGCTCGGTGATCGCGACCCAGCAGCCGACCCTGATGGCCGGCGTCGTCGCTGCCGCGCCTCCCGGCGCGCCGGACCTGCCGGGCCTGCAGGCGCCCGTGGAGCGCTCGCCGGTTCCGGAGGGACAGGGCAGCAACGCCTATGCCCTGGGCCGCGAGGTGACAAAAAGCGGCCGCGGCGTCCTTCTGGGCAATCCGCACTATCCCTGGGACGGCATCAACCGCTTCACGCGGATGCACATGATCCTTCCGGGCAAGCTCAACATCGTCGGCGCCGGGCTGCAGAACAGCCCCACCATCGGCATTGGCCACAACCGCTGGGTCGCCTGGACCCATACGGTCTCCACGGCCCGCCGGTTTGGCCTGTTCGAGCTGACGCTCGATCCCAAGGACCCCACGGCCTACGTCTTCGAGGGCAGGTCCGTGCCCATGACCCGCACGGTGGTCACCGTCCAGGTGAAGACCGGGGCGGGGCTGACGCCGGTCAGCCGCACCTTCTACGGCACCCGGTTCGGCCAGGTCGTCGAGAACGCCGGGCCGCCGTCCACGCCATGGACCGCAGAGCGTGCCTACGCCATCCGCGACGCCGGCCCCGGACTGCGGGCGACCGACCAGTACCTAGAGATGTACCAGGCCCGTAGCGTCCGGCAGCTGGCCGCCAGCCTGGCGAAGTTCCAGGCCGCGGGGTTCAACACCACGGCTGTCGACGCCTCAGGTGAAGCCTATTACGGCGACGTGGGCGCCCTGCCCCATGTGACCGACGCCAAGGCGGAGGCCTGCACGGTCTCGGAGATGGCCAAAACCCTGTGGCGCACACAGCGCCTGCCCGTCCTCGACGGTTCGCGCGCCGCCTGCGAGTGGGGCTCCGACCCGCGCGCCGTGACGCCGGGGGTGTTTCCGCCGCAGTCCCTGCCGCAGCTCTTCCGCTCGGACTACACCAGCAATTCCAACGACAGCTACTGGCTCACCAATCCCAAGGCACCGCTGACCGGCTATCCGCGCATTCTCGGAGAGGAGGCCACGGCCCGGTCGCTCCGCACGCGCCTGAGCCTTAAGCAGATCGACGACCGGGTGGCCGGACGCGACGGCCTGGACGGCGCGAAGTTCGATCTGGCCAGCGTCGAGGAGGTGCTGTTCGGCAATCGCAACCTTGGCGCGGAGATCACCCGCGACCCCCTGGTCGGCCTTTGCCGGACGGCGGCGGCGGGACCGCATCCTGACCTCGCCGACGCCTGCCGGGCCCTCGAAGCCTGGGACCTGAAGGTCAACCTCGACAGCCGCGGCGCCCACATCTTCCGGCTGTTCGCGGAGAAGGGCGGCCTGGTGTTCAAGGTCCCCTTCGATCCGGCCGACCCGGTGAACACCCCGCACACCCTGGATGTCGACAATCCCCGGGTGCTCGCCGCCCTGGTGGACGCGGTGAAGCAGCTGAGGGGGCTGGGCATCCCCCTGGACGCGGCCCTGGGCCAGGTGCAGACCGAACCCCGCGCCGGGGGCGAGCGGATCCCGATCCACGGGGGCCCCGGTCCCGAGGGGATCTTCAACGTGATCACCCCCGTCGACCTGAAGCCCGGCCTCGGCTGGACGAAGATCCGCCACGGTTCAAGCTGGATCATGGCGGTGGAGTTCACCGACAGGGGGCCCGTCAGCCAGGGCGTCCTCAGCTATTCGCAGTCCACGAACCCGGACTCTCCGCACGCCGCCGACCAGACCCGCCTCTATTCGCAAAAGGGCTGGGACGACCTGCGGTTCTCCGAGGCGGCGGTGCGCCGGGATGCCGTTTCACGGGTGGTGCTGAGGGGGCGCTGAGGCCTGGCGCCTAGGGAACCCGGGTGGGGCGGTGTCAGAGGGCTACAGGCTTGGCGCGTACCGTGTCAGCACCCGTCGTGGCCCGGCCTCACCTACGCGTTTGCGCCGCGCGAGGCCTCATCGCTTTTTGGACTTGGCGGCTATCCAGTCCATTAACGCCAGCAGAACACCGGAACAGACAAATGTGAGATGGATGATCACAAGCCACATCAAGTAGGACGCATCGAGAGTGGAATTGTTGCCAATTTCCATGAACTGCTTGAGCAGAAAGATGCCAGAAATGGCGACGATCGAGGCGATCAATTTCATCTTCAGGTCGGCGAAATCGACTGTGCCCATCCATGTGGGTCGATCAACGGTGTTGGATATATCGAGTTTCGAAACGAAGTTCTCATAACCCGAGAAAAGAACGATCAGCAGGAGATTTCCCGCCAATGTCAGATCGATCAGGGTCAGTATAACGAGAATCGCCTGGTCTGCTCCCATACTCATCGCTTTGGGCACATAGTAGAACAGCTGGCGCAGGAACACTAATGTCAGCATTCCCAAGGCGACGACAAGTCCAAGATACATAGGCGCCATGAGCCAGCGCGAAGCAAATAGTCCGCGCTCAAAGCGAATTTCCAGATCGGGCTTGGTGGACATCTTGATCTTTCGGAGAGGCGAAGCGTCGCTGTGGGCACCAAAACAAAAACGCACCGCCTCAAGAGCGGGGAAGCGCCGCTCGTGGACGATCAGATGGGAATATGTGGATTGGTCGGACGAGGCAATCAACTCCAGCCGTCAAGGCGGATCGGTGAGGGCCCCACTTCCAGCGATCATTGCGCTAGCCATCCGCAAGCGTAACGGCCGGCCAAAGATCCTGCCGCGGACAGATCATACCGCATCGAACGGTGCCGCGGTGGAGGCCCATGTGCTGCGCGCCGTCGCCAGGGCTTGGAGCTGGCGGCGCAAGCTGGAGTCCGGGCAGGCGAGCACCAATCTCGACCTGGCCCATGAAGAAGATGTCTCCGACCGCTACATCGGCCGGATGATCAAGTTGGCCTATCTGGCTCCGGCTGTTCTCGAGAAACTACTGCTGCAGCGGTGCCCACTGACGGTGTCGGTCAAGGACCTGACGGCCATTGCCGACCTGGCTTGGGCAGAGCAGGTTGCCGCCACCTTCGGGCTTCCGGTGGATAGAGCCTGATACCTGCCCCGGATGAACGCCCGAAAGCAGACACTCCTAGACTCTGCTTTGGGTCGGAAGCGGACACACAAACGGCGCAGCTTTTGCCAGCGGTGGCATCCCGATCCGAGACGAGCCGTCGGTTAGATGAATAACCGCGTCACTGTTTGTCAGTCTCGATCTCGCGCTCTGGGCTCACGACCTGACCTCCGAACGGCCGGGAGATTTCACGGAATGCCGGGAGCATGAGCATTTTTTATGACCAGCATTAAATAAATAAGCATTGTGGTACTCTTGCACGGTCGGTATTGGGCACCCCGCGCTGCTAAAGAGTCATGCGCGTTGCTGGAGGTCGAAATGCAGCTGTCCCGCAGAAACCTTGTCGGCTTTGCCCTTGCATCGCCACTAGCGACGCTCCCGGCGTTTTCCTTCAGCGCGGTTCATGCGAGCACCCCCGCTACCCTGGCGACGAAACTGTCGCCTGACGAGGCGCTGGCGCTGCTCAAGAAGGGCAATGCGGCGTTCCAGGCCGATGCTCCGCTGAACCCCCTGATCGACACCCGCAGACGTGCAGAGATCGCACAATCGCAATCCCCCGTGGCAGCGATCCTGAGTTGCGCCGACTCGAGGGTTCCGCCGGAAATTCTCTTCGGTCGTGGGCTCGGTGAGCTGTTTGTCGTCCGCAACGCCGGCAATGTCGCTGATGTCGCAGCTGTGGGCAGTCTTGAGTACTCCGTCGCCATGCTAGGCGCGCCGCTCATTGTCGTTATGGGCCACGAGCGGTGTGGAGCCGTCGCTTCCGCTCTCACGGTCGTGGACGAGGCCCGCGAGTATCCCGGCAGCATCGGGACCATGCTCGAGCCCATACTTCCCGCTGTGGTGGCTTCGCGGTCACAGTCGGGCGCACCGCTTGTCAACGCCACTGCAGGCCATGCGCAGCGAACGGCTGCTCGACTCACACGTGATCTGAGCCCCATCCTCGCGCAGGCGGTCTCCGCAGGTCGATTGAAGGTTGTGGGGGCCGTGTACGACCTCGATACCGGGGCAGTAAAGTTCCTGGAAGGCGTGTAACCCTCGACGGACCCAGATTGGAAAGGCAACCGGTTACCAGACACGACGGGCACGAATCTCGCTCGACGGTGCCCTCGTGGGTCACCTGACGCCAGCGAGGGGGGTTGCCTCTACAGACGCCTGTGAGCGGCCGGCCAAAGATCCTGCCGCATCGAATGGTGCCGCGGCGGAGGGTCATGTGCTGCGAGCCGTCCCCAGGGCTTGGAGCTGGTGGCGCAAGCTGGAATCCGGGCAGGCGAGCACCAATCTCGACCTGGCCGGTAACGGGGACGTCTCCGACCGCTGTATCGGCCGGATGACCGCCCGCAAGCGGACGCTCCAAAGTTCTGAGAAGAGTGGGATGTAGACGTCAGGCCTTATCCGCAAAACGGTCGCTTGATGGACCCAACGGCAAACCGCTGCTCAGTGAGTTCCCAGCCTAACGTTCAACCCAACCCGGAACCACTGTCAGAAACCAATGACGCCCTGCTCTAGACTTCCAAGGTAGGGAGACCCGTTACCGTTGGGCGGTCCCCACAGCGTTATCGCCTCGACGGAGGCATTGAGAGGTACGCGCGAAGTGTTCCTATGCGCATCCGTAGCCGAACGTTCTCCAACGGCCGTCGCAGCCACCCAGGTCTGGTGAGCGTCGGCAGATCACCGCCGCGGCCGCTCGCGAAGCAGACCTTCCCAAACGCTAGGAAGGAGTTTTCCACCCGGCTGGATTCAGAGCAACAAGCGGACCTGCACCAAGGTGTCCGCAGAGGGAAGAAATTGGCTCCAGGACAGGAGCCGCGCCTTCAAGCCACCATCCCGGAGCGGCCTGTCTGAGCGTCAGCAAAGGGTGGAGGGCTGAACTTGGCCGAGGTTGGTGGGTGCGTGCGCGCTAGGGCGCGGCAGGATGGGTCGACGACACGTAGGCTTCCAGCGTTCCATCCCGTAATGCAGCTCTGATGTCGTCGTTCGCGAAGGCCTTGGCGCTCAGTCGCTCGCGCAAGAAACTCAGGGTCCCTGCCACCAGCCGCTTCGCCGCCTGCGCAATCTGCGGCTCCAACGTCGGAGACAAGCCCATGCATATCTCCGCATCGTGGCGGAAGTGCTCTGGTGCCGTCTCAAAGCTCAGCGCGACCCTCAGCGCTTCGATAGGGGTGCGAACATTGACGACGGGATTGAATGGCCTCAGCAGGCCAGCGGCATACTCGGCCAGGTTTCGCGCCGCCCAGCGAAGAAGCAGGCGATCATCTGTCGCCTCCGCGCGACGCACCTTCATGTAGAATTCGACGAAGTCCTCGAGCTCAGGCGTCCCGGCAGGCAACCTCTCACTCGGATCGTCGCCAAGCACGATACGTCCCTTAGGCGTTGCCCATGCGAGCCGCATGGTGTCCTCGACAGGGAAGCCCAGCGCCCAAGTCGCCGCCTCCGTCTCCGCTTCCTCGAAATCCTCCAATGACTCAGCGCCCACCGAAACGTGGAGCATCTGCCCCTCCATGCCGATCTCGAACCATGCCCTCTCTTGCCTCTTGGGAGGGCCATCCGTGAGCGCCATGATGTCGATATCGCTATAGGGCGCGCCTTCTCCGCGCGCGTGACTGCCACAGAGCACTACGGCTTGCAGCTTCGGCTCTGCAGAACGCAAGCGTACAATGATGCGATCCAATATGTCCTGACTAAGCGACATGGCTCCCTCTGAACTTGGCTTCCAGACGACAGGGCTTGAAGAGCAGGAACCTGGACGGCAAGTGACTGGGCTTCGACTACTCTAACTGCACGTTGGGCGAAACAGCGCCCACGAACCTCCGGACCCTTCATCAGCCCGCCACGCTGTAGACGCTGACTATCTTGAACCCGAACCGTCGAGGGAGAGGTTCGGGTGATCAGAGACACACTGCGTTCAGAGACCGCTTTGGACGCGTCCCCGAGTCTTCGAGGTTCGGACGGCATCTGGAAAACGGCGCGACGATTGGGGGCTTTGCGCCCCTGCGGTGGCCCGATTGCGGGTTCGCGACAGGGGAGTGGCGGTGCGAGTGGGATTCGAACCCACGTTAGAGTTTCCCCTAAACACGCTTTCCAAGCGTGCGCCTTCAACCACTCGGCCACCGCACCCCACGCGCCGGAGGCGGGCCTCCAGCGTGGACGGGAGGAGATATACCCGCGCGGGGCGGGGAGCAAGGCGGCAGGTGCAATCGTCGGCGGGCGGGCCTATCTTGGGGGTCACGCACTGCCACCGCCCCCTGAAGGAGCCCCCGCATGGTCTTCCTGCGCAAGTCCCCCGACATGCCCACCGCCGCCACCGCCCTGCCCGGCCGGCCCGATCCCCTGCCCACGGCGGCGGTCAACTTCGTCACCGGCCAGCCCCTGAAGGGGCCCTTCGGCGAGGGGCTGTCCGTCGCGGTCTTCGCCATGGGCTGCTTCTGGGGCGTGGAGCGCAAGTTCTGGCAGACCCCGGGCGTGGTCGCCACGGCGGTGGGCTATGTCAACGGCTTCAGCCCCAACCCCACCTACGAGGAAGTCTGCTCGGGCCGCACCGGCCATACCGAGGCGGTGCTCGTGCACTTCGACCCCTCTGTGGTCAGCTACGAGGGCCTGCTGAAGGTGTTCTGGGAGGGGCATGATCCCACGCAAGGGATGCGCCAGGGCAATGACATCGGCAGCCAGTATCGGTCGGGGATCTACGCCCTCGACGAGGCCCAGGCCGAGGCGGCGCGCGCCTCCCAGGCTGTCTACCAGGGCGCCCTGTCGGCGAAGGGCTTTGGCACCATCACCACCGAGATCGTCCCGGCCCCGGCCTTCTTCTACGCCGAGCACTACCACCAGCAGTACCTGGCCAAGGTGCCCAGCGGTTACTGCGGCGTGGACGGCACGGGGGTGGCCTGCCCCATCGGAGTCGGCGTGAAGGCGTGAGCCCGGAGGCCTTCGAGGCCGCCGCCCTGGCCCTGCCGGCGACGGAAAAGGTCGTCCAGTGGGGCGGTGCCGACGTCTACAAGGTGGGCGGCCGGGTCTTCGCCCTGAAGACCCTGGAAGGGGCCTTGTCGATCAAGGTCAGCGACATCGCCTACGCCGTGCTGGTGGAGTCGGGCCGGGCCCGGCCGGCGCCCTACCTGGCCCGGGCCAAGTGGGTGGCCTTCGACCGGCTGGCGGCCCTGGACGCCGAAGAGGTGCGCGGCTGGCTGGCCGCCGCCCACGCCCTGGTCGCGGCCAAGCTAACGCGCAAGGCCCGGGCCGAGCTGGGGCTCTAACCCCTCCTAGTCCTCTAAGATCAGGCTCTGCTTCTGGGTGTCGCGCAGGCGCAGGGCGACGAGGAAGGCGATGGCCATCACGATCGCCACATAGGCGTAGAAGCCACTCTCGACGCCCGCCTTCTTGAAGGCCAGGGCCACATACTCCGCAGAGCCGCCGAAGAGGGAGTTGGCCAGGGCATAGGGCAGGGCCACCCCCAGGGCGCGGACATGGGCAGGGAAGAACTCGGCCTTGAGGATGGCGTTCACCGCCGTATAGCCCGACAGGATGAAGAGCAGCAGGACCACCAGGGCCAGGGCCATCCAGGGTGAGCCGATCCCCGACAGGGCGCTCATGACCGGGAAGGTGGCCAGGGCCCCGGCGCCGAAGGCGAAGATCAGGGTGGTCTTGCGGCCGACCCGGTCCGAGAGCAGTCCGAACAGGGGCTGGATGAGCATGTAGACCACCAGGGAGCCGGCGCTGATGGCCGTGGCCGTGTCCTTGGTGAAGCCCGTGGTGTTGACCAGGAACTTCTGCATGTAGGTCGTGTAGGCGTAGAAGGCGAGCGAGCCGGCCGAGGTCAGGACGAAGATCATCGCCGTCTCCCCGGGGGAAGCGCCGGAACATCTGCACGGCGCCCAGCCGCTCCACCCCACTGGCCTGGGCGGCCAGGAAGGAGGGGCTCTCGTGGATCCCCCGGCGGATGACGAAGACCACCACCGCCAGCAGGCCACCGATCACGAAGGGTATGCGCCAGCCCCAGGCCTCCAGGTCCGCCCTGGGCATCACGTTCTGCAAGACGATCAGCACGGCCAGGGCGGTCAGCTGGCCCATGATCAGGGTGGTGAACTGGAAGCTCGACCAGAAGCCGCGCCGGGTCTTGCCGGCCATCTCCGACATGTAGGTGGCGCTGGCGCCGTACTCGCCGCCGAGCGACAGGCCCTGGACCAGGCGGGCCGCCACCAGACAGATGGGCGCCAGGGGCCCCCAGTGCGAATAGTCCGCCAGGATGGCGATGGCGAAGGAGCCGGCACACATCAGCGAGACCGACAGGGTCAGGGCCGCCCGGCGGCCAGCCCGGTCAGCATAGAGGCCGGTCAGCCAGGCGCCAAAGGGCCGGGCCAGGAAGCCCACCCAGAAGACCGCTGCGGCCTGCATCAGCTGGGCCGTCGTGTCCCCCTTGGGGAAGAAGTGCGGGGCGAAGTAGAGGGCGAAGGAGGAGTAGGCGAACCAGTCGTACCACTCCACCAGATTGCCGGCAGCGCCGCCCAGTATGGCCCGGACGCGGGCCAGGGGCGTCAGGACCTGAGGCTCAGGGCTGGCGGTCGGCGGGGCACCCGTCGAGGCTGGGCGTCGGTCATCTCTCCCCTCCCCCCAGCCTTGCGGTCACGCCTCGTCGGCCGTGTGCCCCGGTGTCCGGTCGGCTGTCGCGCGCAGGTAGGCCATGTGGCCAATGAAGGCACCCTTGACCCAGGGCAGGAAGCTCAGGGTCACTGCGGTCAGGAAGACCAGGGACACGGGAATGACCACTGCCGGCGAGGCCTGCCAGACCCAGGGGATGAACAGGAGCGGCGCGATCACCAGGTGGCCGACGATCAGCATGGTGAAGTAGGCCGGGCCGTCATCCGCCGGATAGCGCGCCAGGTCGACTCCGCAGGCCGGGCAGGTCGGGTTCACCTTGAGGTAGGACCGGAACATCTGCCCATCGCCGCAGTGCGGGCAGCGACCGCGCAGGCCACGGGAGACAGCGGTGAAGAAGGCGGGGCTCTGGCTCATGGGCTCCATATGCGCGCGCGCAGGCCAAAAGACCAGAGGCGCCCGGCCTAGCCCGCCAGTTGGGCGGTCAGGACCTGGGCGTCGAAATAGTCACGGTAGAAGACGATCCTGCCGTCCTTGACCTCGAAGACGCCGGTGACCGGCAGCTCCACCCACTTGGCGCCGAAGAGGTGCCGATCCAGGCGCTCCATGAACACCACCGGCCCGGCGACGGCCCGGCGCAGGATGTGGAACTCGTTCTTCGAGATCGGCGCGAAGAAGGGCTCCAGGAAGCCGACCACCCCGGCCGGGCCCACATGCACCGTGCCCGGGGCGTTCATGTTCTCGTAGTGGCAGTCCTCGGCCACGAAGGGCGCGGCGGCGGCATAGTCCTTGGCCTCCATGGCGGCCAGGAAGGCATCGACGACAGCGGCGGGATCGGTGGGGGCGCTCATGGGCGGTCTCCGTGTTGGTCGGTTCAGGCGCGGGCGTCGCCCAGGAGCACGCGGCGCAGGTCGCCGCCCGTCCGGGCGAGGAGGTAGAGGAGGTAGATGGCGAGGAAGGGCATCCCGCCAAGGAAGGCCACGACCGCCAGGCCCAGCCCGCTTGCCGAGAAGCCGTTGCGCCAGGCCGTCCAGAGGGCCGAAAGGGCCAGCATGAACATGAAGTCCAGGTTGAACTGCCCCGCCCAACCCATGGCTGCCATGTCGCCAAAGAAGACCGGAAAAAGGGTCAGCCCGTGATTGGCGATCACAACCGCCGTGTAGACGGTGATGACACCCAGGGCGGCGATGAGGAACAGGCGGAAGAGGGTCATGGCCCGGACTCCGGAATGTAGCGGTTGCTACATTCGTGCCATACTGTAGCGGTCGCTACAAGAGGAATTGATGACCACCCGCGAAGAACAGAGGCGCAAGGTGACGGAGCGGCTGGCGGGGCATCTGCTGGCCACGGGGCTGGCGCGCACCAGCGTGCGGCAGATGGCGGCGGCGGCGCAGGTGTCCGACCGCATGCTGCTCTACTATTTCAACGACAAGGCCGAGGCCCTGGGCGAGGCCATGGGGCATGTGGTGGCCCAGCTGGGCGGGCGGCTGGAGGCGGCCCTGCCGGCGGGGGATCGGATGCCTCCGGAACGCTTGCTAGCCGAGGCGGCGCGGATCGCCACCGAGCCCGAGGTGCGGCCCTTCATGGCCCTGTGGATGGAGGTCATCGCCGCCGCCGCCCGGGGCGAGGCGCCCTATGCCGGCATCGCCAGGCAGGTCACCACCGGCTTCCTGTCCTGGATCGAGACCCGGCTGGACATCGAGGATCCGGAGCGGCGCAACGCCACCGCGGGGCTGATCCTGGCGACGGTGGACGGCCTGGCCCTGCTGGAGATCGGCGCCGGGGCACCGGCCGCCCTGGCAGCGGCGGAGCGGGCGCGGGACGTGCGGTTCACGCCGTAAAGTCCGACCCAACCGCCGTTGACCCCCTCACCCGGCTTCGCCGGGAGCTCCCCCTTAGGGGAGCAATTGAGCGCTCTAGTTCCTCCCCATCAGGGGGAGGTGGACCGGGGCAAAGCCCCGGGACGGAGGGGGTCTGCTGAGGCGCCGTTGCCCTCTAATCAGCGTCCATCTTCAGGGCGGCGATGAAGGCCTCCTGGGGGATGTCGACCTTGCCGAACTGGCGCATGCGCTTCTTGCCGGCCTTCTGCTTGTCCAGGAGCTTGCGCTTGCGGCTCATGTCGCCGCCGTAGCACTTGGCGGTGACGTCCTTGCGCAGGGCGCGGATGGTCTCGCGGGCGATGATCCGGCCGCCGATCGCCGCCTGGAGCGGGATCTGGAACATGTGCGGGCTGATCAGGTCCTTCATCTTCTCGACCATGCCCCGGCCGCGGGCCTCGGCCCGGTCCCGGTGGACCAGCATGGACAGGGCGTCGACGGGCTCGGCATTGACCAGGATGCTCATCTTGACCAGGTCGCCGACCCGGTAGTCCTCGATCTGGTAGTCGAAGGAGGCGTAGCCCTTGGAGACGCTCTTCAGCCGGTCGTAGAAGTCGAAGACCACCTCGTTGAGGGGCAGGTCGTAGATCACCATGGCCCGGCTGCCGACATAGGACAGCTCGCGCTGCACGCCGCGCCGGTCCTGGCAGAGTTTGATCACGGCACCCAGGTACTCGTCAGGGGTCAGGATGGTGGCCTTGATCCAGGGCTCGGCAATGCTCTCGATCTTCACCGGGTCGGGCATGTCGGCGGGGTTGTGCAGCTCGACCACCTCACCGTTGGTCAGGGTGATCCGGTAGACCACGCTGGGGGCGGTGGCGATCAGGTCGAGGTCGAACTCTCGGGACAGGCGCTCCTGGATGATCTCCAGGTGCAGCAGGCCCAGGAAGCCGCAGCGGAAGCCAAAGCCCAGGGCCGCCGAGGTCTCCATCTCGTAGGTGAAGCTGGCGTCGTTCAGGCGCAGGCGGCCGATGGCGGCGCGCAGGTCCTCGAAGTCGGCGGCGTCCACGGGAAAGAGGCCGCAGAAGACCACCGACTGGGCGAGGCGGAAGCCCGGCAGGGGCGTGACGGTCTGCCGCTTCTCCTCGGTGATGGTGTCGCCCACGGCGGCGTCGGCCACCTGCTTGATCTGGGCGGTGATGTAGCCGATCTCGCCGGGGCCCAGCTCGTCGACCTCGGTCTGCTTGGGACGGAAGACGCCGATCCGGTCGACCTGGTGCACGGCGCCAGCGTTGATCATCCGCACCTTCATGCCGGCGCGCAGGCGCCCGTCCACCACCCGCACCAGTACCACGACGCCCAGGTAGGGATCGTACCAGGCGTCCACCAGCAGGGCCTTGAGGGGGGCGTCCGCGTCCCCCTTGGGGGGCGGCAGGCGGGTGACGACCGCCTCGAGCACGTCGGCGATCCCCTCCCCGGTCTTGGCCGAGCACAGGATGGCGTCCGAGGCGTCGATGCCGATGACGTCCTCGATCTGCTCGCGGACCCGGTCGGGGTCGGCGGCGGGCAGGTCGATCTTGTTCAGGACCGGCACGATCTCGTGGTTGCTGTCGATGGCCTGGTAGACGTTAGCCAGGGTCTGGGCCTCGACCCCCTGACTGGAGTCCACCACCAGGATGGAGCCCTCGCAGGCGGCCAGGCTGCGGCTGACCTCGTAGGCGAAGTCCACGTGGCCGGGGGTGTCCATCAGGTTGAGGACATAGGTCTCGCCGTCCCGGGCCTTGTAGTCCAGGCGCACGGTCTGGGCCTTGATGGTGATGCCCCGCTCGCGCTCGATGTCCATGTTGTCGAGGACCTGCTCGGTCATCTCGCGCTTCGACAAGGCGCCCGTCTCCTGGATGAGGCGGTCGGACAGGGTCGACTTGCCGTGGTCGATGTGGGCCACGATCGAGAAATTGCGGATTCGGCTGAGTGGGGTGGTCATGTCGGGTCGGGCCTTAGCACACTCCGGCGGCCGGGGGCGAGGGCGGTTCAGAGCCGGTCGCGCAGGGCGTACCAGGTCAGGCCGGCAACCGTCAGGGGCCGGCGCAGCCAGCGCCCGCCGGGAAAGGCCGGGGCGGGTAGTCGGCGCACGGACTCCAGGGCCTCCGCGGCGGCCCGGTCGCCCCGGGCCTCGTGCCCCAGAAGGTTGCCGATATAGGGCGCCAGAAGTACCCCCTGCCCCGAATATCCGGCCGCCAGGGAGACCCCCGGTGCCGGAAAGGCCACCAGCGGGGTACGGTGGAGCGTCACCCCCACCGCACCGCCCCAGGCGTGGGTAACGCCTACGTCCCCCAGGTCCGGATAGATCTTCAGGAGACTGCGCCGGACATAGCCGGCCAGGTCGTCCGGATAGGCCTCGCGGTAGGTCTCCCCACCGCCGAACAGCAGGCGTCCGTCGGCGGTCTTGCGGAAATAGTTCACGACGAAGCGGGTGTCGGCGGCGGCGGCCCCGCTTTGCAGGATCGCGTCGGCCCGCTCGCCCAGGGGCTCGGTGACGAGGACGAAGTTGTTGATCGGCATGACCCGGTCCCGGGCCACCCCGGCGATGGGGGTCAGGTAGCCGTCCCCGGTCAGGATCAGGCGGTCACACACGATCCGGCCCGCAGGGGTCGCAACCTCGATCGCCCCGCCTCGCCGCGTCCAGGACAGGGCCTGCGTGTCCTCGCAGATCCGTCCACCGGCGGCCAGGACCGCTCGCGCCAGGCCCAGGGCCAGGTTCAGGGGGTGCAGGTGGCCGCCGTCCCGGTCGAGGACTCCGCCGAAATAGACGTCCGTCCCCAGGTCCTGGGCGAGGTCCTGACGGGACAGGAGGCTGAGGGCCTCGCAGCCATAGACCCGGGCCATGTGCTCCACATGGGCGGCGTCCTGCCCCTCCCCGCCCGGACGGTGGCGGGCGACGATCAGGCCGGGGCGATAGTCAGCCTCGGGCGCAACCTCAGTGACCAGTTCGGCCAGGTGAGCGCGCCCAGCCTCGGCCAGCTTCCAGAGCCGCAGGGCCTCGTCGGCGCCGACCCGGGCCTCGAGCCAGGCCTGGTCCTGCCGTTGGCCGGGATGGGCCTGGCCGCCATTGCGCCCCGAGGCCCCCGAGCCGACCCGGGCCATCTCCAGCACCAGGCAGGGAACCCCGGCGCGGGCCAGGGCCAGGGCGGCCCCCAGTCCGGTAAAGCCTGCACCGATGATGCAGACGCCGGTGCGGACCTCGCCCTCCGGGGCGGGCAGGGCCGGCAGGCGGATGGCCGCCGTCTCGGCGTACCAAGAGCCCGCGGGGTGGCCGTCATTGCGCACGGCGCGTTCAGACGTTCAGCAGGAGGAACTCGCGCTCCCAGGGGCTGATGGTCTGCATGAAGGTCTCGTACTCCGCCCGCTTAACCGTGGCGTAGGAACTGCAGAAGACCTCGCCCAGGACGTCCCGGAGCGGGGCGCACTGCTCGAAGTGCACGAGGGCCTCCAGCAGGTTGCGCGGCAGCTCGATGCCCAGGGCCGAGGCGTCTGTGGCCACCGGCTCCGAGGGGGTCAGGTCCTGGGTCATGCCCAGCCAGCCCGCCGCCAGGACGGCGGCGATGGCCAGGTAGGGATTGGCGTCTGACGAGGGAATCCGGTTCTCCAGCCGGCGGTTGGCCGGGTCGGAGGGCGGCTCCCGCAGGCCACAGGTGCGGTTGTCGTAGCCCCACTGGGTATTGACCGGTGCCCCGGTCCCCCGGGCGATGCGGCGGTAGGAATTCACATAGGGCGCCAGCATGGCCATGATCGCGGGCAGGTAGCGCTGCTGACCGGCGATGAAGGACAGGTAGGCGCGGGTGGCCTCCCCCGTCTTCCGGTCTGAAAACAGCGGTCGTCCGTCGGCGCCCAGGAGGGACTGGTGGATGTGCATGGCGCTGCCGGGCTCCCCCGCCATCGGCTTGGCCATGAAGGTGGCGTAGATGTCGTGCTCCAGCGCCGCCTCGCGGATGGTGCGCTTGAACATGAAGACCTGGTCCGCCAGCTCCAGCGGGTCGCCGTGCCGCAGGTTGATCTCCATCTGGGCCACGCCGCTCTCGTGGATCAGGGTGTCGATCTCCAGGCCCTGGGCTTCGGAGTACTCGTACATGTCCTCGAAGAGGGCGTCGAACTCGTTGACCGCGGCGATGGAATACCCCTGCCGCCCGGTCTCGGGCCGGCCGGACCGGCCGACGGGCGGGCGCAGCGGGTAGTCGGGGTCGATGTTCTTTTCGACCAGGTAGAACTCGAGCTCGGGGGCGACCACTGGGGTCCAGCCGCGCTCCTTGTAGAGAGCCAGGACCCGGCGCAGGACCTGCCGGGGCGCCTCC
Source organism: Phenylobacterium deserti (assembly GCA_945874825.1). GTDB lineage: Bacteria > Pseudomonadota > Alphaproteobacteria > Caulobacterales > Caulobacteraceae > Phenylobacterium > Phenylobacterium deserti_D. Next base: position 80,355 of record CAMCIK010000004.1, read on the forward strand.
TCCACTGGCCGGCCGTCGGGGTGAAAGGCGTCATGGATGATCTGGGCGGTCGGGTCCTGGGCCCAGGGCACCACCGCCAGGGTCGCGAAGTCCGGGTGCAGGACGATGTCCGTGTCCGCCTGCACCGCCGAGACCGCCCCCATCAACTCGGGAAAGTCGCCTGTGATGGTCTGGTAGAAGACCGCCAGGGGAAGGTTCATGCTGGGCGCACCCAGGAACTTGCGGACCGGCATGATCTTGCCGCGCGCCACCCCGGCAAGGTCGGGCACGACGCACTCGATCTCCTCGATGGACTGGCGGGCCAGCCAGGGGCCTGCTGCCTCCAGCGAGGCGACGCCGCGCTTCTCCCGGGAGGCCGGCGGCGGGCGCTTCTTTCGGGAAGTCATCCCGCAGCCTCCGGCTTCAGGGCCCGGAGGATGGGCTCGGCCTCGTCGAGGGACTTGCGGATGATGGAGGCCAGCCGGTCAATCTCGGCCCTGGTGATGACCAGGGGCGGGCAGCAGACGATGGTGTCGCGGATGCCGCGCACCATCAGGCCGTTACGGATGCAGATGTCGCGTACCACCGGACCGGCCTCGCCCTCCTTGTCGAGGAAGCGCTTGTTGGTCCCCGGCTCCCGGACGATCTCCACCGCCCCGATCAGGCCAAGGGAGCGTGTCTCGCCGACCAGGGGATGGTCGTTCAGGCTGGCCAGGGCCCGGGCCAGGTAGGGGCCGGTATCCTCGCGGGTGCGCTCGACCAGGCCCTCGCGCTCGATGATGTCGATATTGGCCAGGGCGACGGCGGCGGCGGTGGGATGGCCGCTGTAGGTGTAGCCGTGGATGAAATCCCCGCCCTTCTCGCGCAGTTCGGCGACGATGTGGTCGGCCACGCCGGTGGCGCTGATGGGCAGGTAGCCGGAGGACAGGCCCTTGGCCATGGAGATCATGTCCGGCTTCACGCCGTAGTGGTGATGGCCGAACCACTGGCCCAGCCGGCCGAAGCCGCAGATCACCTCGTCGCAGACCAGCAGGATGCCGTACTTGCGGCAGATGGCCTCGACCCGGGGCCAGTAGCCCTCGGGCGGGATGATGACCCCGCCGGCACCCTGAAGGGGCTCGCCGATGAAGGCGGCGACGTTCTCGGGGCCGACCTCCAGGATCTTGTCCTCGATGGCCTGGGCGGCCCGGGCGGCAAAGGCGTCAGGCTCCTCACCGAAACCCTCGCCGAATTGGTAGGGCTGCATGACGTGCTCGACGCCAGGCACGGGCAGGTCGCCCTGGGCGTGCATGGCCTTCATGCCGCCCAGCGAAACCCCGGCCACGGTGGAGCCATGGTAGGCGTTCCACCGGCTGATGAAGATCCGGCGCTGGGGCTGGCCCTTCAGCTTCCAGTAGTGCCGGGTCAGGCGGAAGATCGTGTCGACGGCCTCGGAGCCCGACGAGTTGAAGAAGACGTGGCTCAGGTGGCCGCCCATCTTGCTCGCGATCCGGGCCGCCAGCTTCACCGTGGGCGGCGTCGCCGTCCGGAAGAAGGTGTTGTAGTAGGGCAGCTCGAGCATCTGCTCATAGGCCGCCTTGGCCAGCTCCTCGCGGCCATACCCGACGTTCACGCACCAAAGGCCCGCCATGCCGTCGAGGATGGCGTTCCCCTCCCCGTCGTAGATGGTGCTGCCCTCGGCCCGGGTGATGATCCGGCTGCCGCCGAGGCTGGCGATCAGGCGGTGGTCCGCCTGGGCCGGCAGGTGGTGCGCCAGGTCCAGGCGGCGAAGCTCGGCGATGTCGTGGTTGCGGATGGGAACGCTCACGCGGGTCACTCCTGAAACGGATCAGCTGACAAGCGGCTCACCACGGAGGGCCCGCCCGAAGACGCCAAAGAATACCTGACTTTGGGGATTTTCGCCCGTCCGCCATTCGGGGTGCCACTGGACGGCCAGGACCGGGGCGGAATTGACGTGGGTCGAGAAGGCCTCGACCACCCCATCATCGGCGCAGGCCTCAAGGGACAGGCCGTCCCCCAGGCGCTGGACGCCCTGGTAGTGCACAGAGTTCACCTGGATCCGGGCCTGCCCCAGGGCACCGGCGAGGACACCGCCGGGCGTCAGCGCCACGTCGTGGACATGGTCGAACATTTCGTTGAAGCCGACCTCGTCAGGGGCATGGTGCCGCAGGAGGTCAGGATGGTCCGAGACGTCCCGGCGCAGGGTCCCGCCAAAGGCCACATTCAGCTCCTGGAACCCCCGGCAGATACCGAAGACCGGCCGGCCGAGGTCGAGCATGGCCCGGATGAGGTCGCCGGTCATGGCGTCCCGGGCGGGGTCGAAGGGCCCCGGCGCATCGTCCGCCGCCTCGCCATAGGCACCGGGGTCGAGGTTGGAGGGGCTGCCAGTCAGCAAGAGTCCATCCAGGCGGCTCGCGACGTCGGCAGCCCGCATGAGCCCCGGCATGGAGGGCACCAGCAGGGCGGCGGCGTCGGCATAGGTCATGGCCGAGGCGACATAGCGGTTCATCACCGCCTGGGCGGACTCGATGCCGACCGTCCGGGTGCAGCAGATGATGCCGGCGACCGGGCGGACCATGTCAGTTCAGCAGGACGGCGGGCGAGCAGGCGTGCCAGCCGAGCCAGACCTCCTCGCCCAGGGCGAAGTCCTCCTGGTCCCAGCGGGTCAGGTTGGACCTGAGCACCCTCACCCGCCGGCCACCGGCGATCTCGACGTCGTAGGTGCTCTCACTGCCCAGGTAGGACTCATGGCGGATCACGCCGCGCACCAGGTTGGAGCCGGCCGGGGAGTCGTCCAGGACTGGCGGCGGCTGGCCGGGGGTGTACTTGTGCAGCTCGATCTTCTCGGGCCTCAGGGCCGCCCAGACCGTGGCCCCCCTGCCCCCGGTGACGCCGTGGTCGAGATAGATGTCGGCGGGCAACTCGGGAGACCGCACCACGGCCTGGTCCTGTTCATCCACGGCCAGCACGCCCTCGAACAGGTTCACAGACCCGATGAAGTCGGCCACGAAGCGGCTTCCGGGAAACTCGTAGAGGTCGTTGGGCGTCGCCACCTGCTGCAGCAGGCCGCGGTTCATGACCGCGCAGCGGCTGGCTAGGGCCAGGGCCTCGTCCTGGTCATGGGTGACCATGATGAAGGTGATGCCCACGGTCTCCTGGAGCGTGCAAAGCTCGGTGCGCATCTGGTCCCGCAGCTTGGCGTCGAGGGCCGACAGCGGCTCGTCTAGCAGGAGGACCCGGGGGCGCTTGATCAGGGCCCGGGCCAGGGCCACACGCTGGCGCTGCCCGCCGGACAGTTGGTCCGGCTTGCGGGATCCCAGCCCGCCCAGCTGAACCAGCTCGAGGGCCTCCTCGACCCTCCGGTCACGCTCCGCCGCCGGAACTCGGTCGATCTTCAGTCCGTAGGCTACGTTGTCAGCCACGCTCATGTGCGGGAAGACCGCATAGGACTGGAAGACCATGTTCACCGGCCGCCGGTTGGGCGGCACGTTGGAGATGTCCTGCCCATCGATCAGGATTCGACCCTCGGTGGGGGTCTCGAACCCGGCGAGCATGCGCAGCAGGGTCGTCTTGCCGCAGCCGGAGGGGCCCAGCAGGCAGAAGAACTCACCCTCGTCGATGGTCAGAGAGACGTTGTCGACGGCGACCATCCGGCCGAAGCGCTTGGTGACGTTCTCGAAGGTGATGATGGGCTTGCTCATGGCGCCTCAGGGACGGTTCTTGGGACGGTCGAGGGCGGCGTGGCCTCCCGCCGTGGAGGCCGGGTCACCCTGGACCTTCAGGGCGATGGCGGTGAGGACAACGGTAAGGACGATAAGAATTGTGGAGGCGGCGTTGACCTCCGGCGTCACTGAGAAGCGGACCATTGAGTAGACCTTGACCGGGAAGGTCACGGTGTCCGGACCAGACGTGAAGAAGGTGATGACGAAATCGTCCAGGCTGAGGGTGAAGGCCAGGAAGGCCCCCGCGATCAGCGACGGCGCCATGTGCGGCAGGATGACATCCTTCAGGGTCCGCCACTCGCTGGCGCCCAGGTCCCGGGCGGCCTCTTCGAGCTCGCGGTTGAAGCTGGCCATCCTCGCCCGGACCACCACCGCCACGAAGGGGAAGGAGAAGGAGACATGGGCGATGATGATGGCGCCCAGGTTGAGCGGCCAGGGCAGGCCCTGGGGCCAGGGCAGGACCTTGGCGAAGAAGACCAGCATGGCGACGCCCAGACAGATCTCGGGAGCGACAATGGGCAGGGCCAGGGCACCGTCGAAGCCCGCCTTTCCGGGGAAGCGGAACCTCCACAGGGCCAGGGCGGCCAGGGCACCCAGGATCAGGCTCAGGAAGGTGGAGACCGCAGCTATGGTCAGGCTGTTGACGAAGGCCTCGATCAGCGAGGCGTTGTTCAGGGCCTTCTCGTAGTACTTCAGGGTGAAGCCCTGCCAGACGATGTTGCGCCGGCTGTCGTTGAAGCTGAACACCATCAGGGCGACCAGCGGGGCGTAAAGGAAGATGCCGACGCCCGCGAGCCACAGCTGCAGGGGCCAGCGACGCAGGTACTCCAGGGGACCGGGAGCGGAACGCTTCGCCATCAGGATGGCTCCCGCCGACGGCGCGAGAGCATTGCCTGCAGGGCGATGGCGATGAAGGTCATGTACATGAGCAGGAAGGACAGGGCCGCGCCGAAGGGCCAGTCATTGGCCCGCTTGAACTGGCGCTCGATGATGTTGGCGATCATCTGGCTATCCGGTCCGCCCAGCAGGTCGGGGGTCAGGTAGGAGCCCAATGCGGGAATGAAGGTAATCACCACGCCGGAGGCGATGCCTGGCAGGGCCAGGGGCGCGACGATGGTCAGCAGGGTCCGAAGGTGGCCGGCACCCAGGTCGAGGCTGGCCTCAAGGAGCGAGGTGTCCAGCCGGTCCAGGGCCGAGTAGAGCGGCAGGACCATGAAGGGCAGGTGGACATAGACCAGACCCAGCACCACCGAGAAGTTGTTGTGCAGGAGCTCCAGAGGCTGGAAGGGCCCCAGAGAGCCCACGCCGAGGACGCCGACCACCGCCCCCAGTCCGTTCCAGAGCCATTGCAGGGACTGGTTCACATACCCCTCGGTCCTCAGAACCGCGATGAGGGCGTAGGTCCGGATCAGGAGGTTGGTCCAGAAGGGCAGCATGACCGCCAGGAGAAGCCAGGTCTTGGCCTTGGGCGGGGCGAAGGTGATGGCGAGGGCCACCGGGAAGCCGATTATCAGGCAGATCAGGGTCGTCAGCCCGGCGATGCCCACCGACTTGGCGAAGATCTTCAGGTAGAGCGGGTCCAGGGCCCTGAGATAGTTCGAGAAGGTCCCTGTCAGGGCGATCTCGGTCAGGCCCCGGTTCTCGCCGAAGGAATAGAGCCAGACGATCCCCATGGGGATCATGAAGAAGAGGACCAGCCAGAACAGCGGCGGGCCGAGGACAGCGCCAAACAGGCCCTTGGCCGACTTCCAGTGCTGTTCCATCCTGGGGCTCCGGCGTCAGGTCAGGCGGCGCGCACCCGAGTCACGACTTCCTCGTAGAGACTGGCCTTCGCCGCCCCCTCGAAGGCGCCATACTCGCACTTGGCCATGACGTCGGCGGGCGGGAAGATGGCGGGGTTGTTCCGGTAGCTGTCCGGCATCAGGGCCTTCGCCGCCGCGTTCGGGGTCGGATAGAGGATGGTCTCGCTGATCTTCTTCCCGGCCTCGGCGTCGAGCAGGTAGTTGATGAAGGCATGGGCGTTATTCGGACGCGGTGCCCCCACCGGGATGCAGAGGTTGTCGGAGTTGATGAGGCTGCCTTCCTTCGGCACGACGAAGCCGATGTCCGGGTCTTCGCTCATGATCTGGGCGATGTCGCCGTTGTACTCCAGGACCAGGTCGACCTCGCCGGACAGCAGCATGTCCTGGCCATTGTCCTCATGGAAGGCCTTCACGAAGGGCTTCTGGCGGATCATCATCTTCTCGATCTCGGCGACCATCTCGGGCGGGATGTTGTTGACCGAGAGACCCTTGTACTTGGCCGCGAGGCGGACGAGGTCAGCAGACTCTGACAGGAGGGCGATCTTGCCCTTATAGGCGTCGGAATCGAACAGCCACTTCCAGCTGTCCGGCACGCCCTTCACCTTGCTCTTGCGGTAGCCGATGCCGAGGACCAGCCAAGTGTAGGGGACCGACATCTTCCGGCTGGGATCGTAATCCGGGTTCATGAAGCTAGGGTCGATGTTCTTCAGGTTCGGAATCTTGGAATGGTCGAGGGGCTGGATGAGCTTGGCCTCGGTCATCCGGCTGACGAACTCGTTGGACGGCACAATGACGTCGAAGCCCGGATTGCCCGCCTTCAGCTTGGCGAACAGTTCATCGTTGGTAGCGAACAGGCTCATGTTCACATCGACGCCGCTGGCCGCCTTGAAGTCGGCCAGGGTGGTGTCCCCGATGTAGGTGTCCCAGTTGTAGAAGTTCAGCTTCGGCTCTTCCCCACCACCGGCGGGGGCCGCGCCTGGCTGCGAGCAGGCGGTGAACGAGACTCCAACTGCTGCGGCGCCAAGGGCGGTAAGCAGGCTCCGGCGGGACGCGCCGCGTCCAGAAAGCATCGACATCGGGTGGTTCTCCCCAGGGGTTGAAGTCCTAGGGTGAAACAAGACGGCACCTGCGCGCCGGGATCAATCCCGAAACCGCCGTAGGGCAGCCGGTTTCAGGCGTTGCCCAGATACCAGTCATAGTCGAGGGCGGTGACCGCTGCGCCGAACCGGTCCTGCTCAGTGCGCTTGACCGCGACAAACATGTCCACGAAGCGCGACCCCAGGTAGTCCCTGAGGACTTCGGAGGCCTCCAGGCGATCGACGGCGGCGACCCAGTCCGTGGGCAGGCGGACCCCATCCCGGGCCGCCGCAGCATAGCCATCGCCCTCGACGGGCGGGCCAGGATCGATCCGGTGCGTAAGGCCGTGGTGGGCGGCGGCAAGGAGGACGGCCAGCACCAGGTGCGGATGGGCATCAGCCCCGGCCACGCGATGCTCCACATGCCGGGTGACGGGCGGGCCAGCAGGAACTCGCAGGGAAACCGTGCGGTTGTTCACGCCCCAGGTCGGCGCTACGGGGGCGTAGGAGTTGGCGCGGAACCGCCGGTAGCTGTTGGCGTTCGGCGCCAGAATGGCCATGCAGTCCGACATCAGGGCCTTCATGCCGCCGATGGCGTGCCGCAGGAGGTCAGAGCCCTCGAGCCGGTCGTCGGCGCAAAGGTTGGCACTTGAGGCGTCGGCAAAGCTGAGGTGGACGTGGAAGCCGCTGCCCGCACGGTCGGCCCAGGGCTTGGCCATGAAGGTGGCCTCACAGCCGTGGCGCGGGGCGATCCCCTTCACGGCGCGCTTGTAGCGCACGGCGTCGTCGGCGGCGGCCATGGCGTCGGGCTTGTGATGCAGGGTCAGTTCCAGCTGGGCCGGGGCGAACTCGGAGATTGCGCCCTCGAGGGGCAGGCCCAGGATGCCCGCCGTGGCCCAGAGCTCTCGTAGGAAGGGCGCGTGGTCCTCGATCTCGGGTAGGCCGTAGACCTGGATGCCCTCGGGTCGTCGGCCGGTGCGGACCGAGCGCGCCGGCAGGACCTCGCCGTTCGGCCCCCGGGCCATGTCGACCAGGTAGAATTCCAGCTCGCAGGCAGCGACGGGGGTCAGGCCATCGACCGCATAGCGGTCGAGGACCCGGCGCAGCACGTGCCGCGGATCGAGGTCATTGGGGGTTCCGTCCAGCTCATACATGGACAGAAAGACCTGGGCGACATCGGGGCCCAGCCAGGGCGCAGGGGTCAGGGTTCCGGGGATGGGACGGGCCCGGCGGTCGGCGTCGCCGTCCTCCCAGACCAGTCCAGTGTCCTCGCAGTCAGCGCCAAGGGTGTCGACCACCAGGATGGAACCCGGCAGGAAGCGGCCATAGTCATAGACCGCCGGCAGCTCCTCGATCCGCAGGCGCTTTCCGCGCGGGACGCCGGTCATGCCTGTGAAGGCGACCTCGACGAACCGGATCTCGGGGTGAGCGGCCAGGAAGGCCCGGCATTCCTCGGGATCAGCGACAGGATTGGCGGGCATGGAAGGAACCTCGGATCAGATGTCACGAGCACCTTTGCCACGCCCGGCGGGACGCGCCAACCGGGCCGGGCGCTTACCCTGGCTTCTGGAGTACGGTCTCGATCATCTTGGAGACCCGTTCCATGGGTGCCTGGGAGGTGGTGATCAGGCCCGCAGCGCTGTTGTCCATGTCGATGATCAGGCTGAGGGCCATGGCGATCAGGACAAAGAGGCCGCTGGTCGAGATGAAGTGCCGGGATCCTGTCGCCGCAAGGGTCAACCCGACAAGTAGCGCGGACCCGACGGCGTAGGCCAGGAGGCTCCGGAGGATGCGCGTCGGTATCCTGGCGTCAAAGGCCGCGTAACGTCGCTCGGCGTCGTCGAACATGTCATTGGTGGCGCTGAGGAGGGGGACGGAGATGCGCTGCCCCGCCGGGGTCTCCAGCGCCCGGTCCGTGGCCTCCCAGATCTTCGCCTGGATCTGGCCTGTCTGCACGCCGACCGTCTCCATCGCCTCCCGGTCCCCACGGGCGCGGCTGAAGCCCATCCGCACCCGGACATACTCCGCCATCAGGGTGTTGAGTTCCCGCCGCTGGGCTGTGTCCAGCAGCTGTTGGCGGAGATGCGCCGTCGAGATGGCGTTGGCCTCATGGGTCACGAGGTCCCGGCGCAGTTCGTAGTTGGACTGGGCCATGCTGAAGGTGAAGCCGACCAGGAGCGCCAGAAGCGTCAGGGCCGACGACATGACGAAGGACGATCCTTCTTCACTGGTCATGTCGCGTCGCTCCCGCACCCAGAGATAGGACCTGTAGCCGACCTCTGTGGTCAGGATCAGCAGGGCCGCAAGGCCCACCAGGATCAGGGCGGATATCAGCATGGCGAAAGCCCTCCTCCGGGCCGACTATTCGCGGGTTGGTACCCCGGTGGGAACATAAACCTCTCCACCCCCGTCGCGGAAGCGCCGGGCCATGTCGGCCATGCCCTCGGCCACGTCATTCTGCGCCGCGGCGGCATCCCGGATCTCCTGGCTGATCTTCATGGAGCAGAACTTCGGACCGCACATCGAGCAGAAGTGAGCGGTCTTGAAGGCCTCCTTGGGCAGGGACTCGTCGTGATATGCGCGCGCGGTCTCAGGATCCATGCCGAGGTTGAACTGGTCCTCCCAGCGGAACTCGAAGCGGGCCCGGGACAGGGCGTCATCCCAGGCGCGGGCGGCCGGGTGGCCCTTGGCGAGGTCCGCGGCGTGGGCGGCGATCCGGTAGGCGATGACCCCGTCCTTGACGTCCTTGCGGTCGGGAAGCCCCAGATGCTCCTTTGGGGTGACGTAGCAGAGCATGGCGGTGCCGAACCAGCCGATCATGGCCGCGCCGATGGCCGAGGTGATGTGGTCATAGCCAGGCGCCACGTCCGTGGTCAGCGGGCCCAGGGTGTAGAAGGGCGCCTCGCCACAGACCTCCAGCTGCTTGTCCATGTTGGCCTTGATCTTGTGCATGGGCACGTGGCCGGGCCCTTCGATCATGGTCTGGACCCCATGCTTCCAGGCGACGCGGGTCAGCTCGCCGAGGGTCTCAAGCTCGGCAAACTGGGCGGCGTCATTGGCGTCGGCCAGGCAGCCCGGCCGCAGGCCGTCGCCCAGGCTGAACGAGACGTCGTAGGCCCGCATGATCTCGCAGATGTCCTCGAAGTGCTCGTAGAGGAAGTTCTCGCGGTGATGGGCCAGGCACCATTTGGCGAGGATGGAGCCGCCGCGGGAGACGATGCCGGTGACCCGCTTGGCCGTCAGGGGGATGTAGGCCAGCCGGACCCCGGCATGGATGGTGAAGTAGTCCACGCCCTGCTCGGCCTGCTCGATGAGGGTGTCGCGGAAGACGTCCCAGTTGAGGTCCTCAGCGACGCCGCCGACCTTCTCGAGGGCCTGGTAGATGGGCACCGTGCCGATCGGGACCGGGCTGTTGCGGACAATCCAGTCGCGGATATTGTGGATGTTACGGCCGGTGGACAGGTCCATCACCGTGTCGGCACCCCAGCGGATCGCCCAGACCATCTTGTCCACCTCGTCGGCGACCGTGGAGAGGACGGCGGAGTTTCCGATGTTGGCGTTCACCTTGACCAGGAAGTTGCGGCCGATGGCCATCGGCTCCAGCTCGGTGTGGTTGATGTTGGCCGGGATGATCGCCCGCCCCCTGGCGATCTCGTCGCGGACGAATTCGGGGGTCACGAAGTCAGGGATGGCGGCTCCGAAGTCTTCGCCGTCGCGCAGGGTGGGATCCGAGGCCTGGCGGCGCAGGTTCTCGCGGATCGCCACGTACTCCATCTCAGGCGTAATGATCCCCCGGCGCGCATATTCCAGCTGGGTTACCGTCGCGCCGGAGCGGGCGCGGTAGACCCGGCGGGGCGTATCGAAGGCCGGGGCGAGGTGGACCCCGGAGGCCCCGCCATTGTCCTCGGGACGGACCTGGCGGGGATTGGAGACGATCTCCACGTCCCCCCGGGAGACCACCCAGGGCTCGCGCGTGCGGGGAAGCCCCCGGTTGATGTCGATTTCAATCGCGGGGTCAGTATAGGGGCCGGACGGATCGTAGAGGGTGACCGGCGGCTCATTGGCGGAGGGATGGACGGCGACCTCCCGGAAAGGCACCCGGATGTCCGGCCAGAGGCTGCCAACCTGGTGCACCTTGCGGGAACCGGGGATGGCTCCGGTGGCGACACCGGGACGGATGGGGTTCTGGACGTTCATGGACGCGCTCCGCAGGTAGCGGGGCAGCTGGCTCGGGCGAGCGTCTTCGAGGCGCCGTTCCCTTCGCCGGCATGACCCGGATCAGGTTCTGCGGGTCGCGGGCTCGCCCGCCTCTCAGCCGCCTGCGCGCGGCTCCCCGAGGACAGGTTAAACCTAGGTCGGATTCCCCCGCTTGGAAAGGAAAAGGGCGGCCGCCGGACCGGCGACCGCCCCATTCGGTTACCGAGCTAGGCTCAGCCCTGCGGCGAAGCCGCGGTCCCGGTCGCCGTGCGGGTCTGGGACTTCTTGGACTCGGTGAGGATGTAGGCGCGCAGATCCTCCACCTCCTGGGCGTTCAGGAACCGCGAGAAGCTCGCCATGCCGCGGCTGGCCAGGGCCCCGTCCAGCATGACCGATTTGAAGCTCTCGGCGCTGAGCAGCATCTGCGACTTGCGCAGGTCAGGCAGGTAGGTCCCGGAGACGCTGGGTCCATGACAGACCTGGCAGTTCTCGTGGTAGAGCGCGAAGCCGTTCTTTGCATCGCCCTGGCCCGCTACGACCTGGGTCAGGTCGAGGGCCGGGATCTCGGGGATGACGTAGGGCTTGGCGGTCGCCTTGCCGCCCAGCTTGAAGACCATCAGCCGGCCAGCGAGCCGGGGACGATCCTTCAGCATGATCGACGCCGATGTCGGACCCGCGCCGCCGTAGCCCACCATCAGGGCCACGTACTGTTGGCCGTCCAGTTCATAGGTGGAGGGCGCTGCGACGATGCCGTTGCCGGTGTCCAGGCTCCAGAGCTTCTTGCCGGTGGCCGCCTCGTAGGCCACGAAGTCCCCTTCGCCCGCGCCCTGGAAGACCAGGCCGCCCGCCGTCGACAGGATGCCGCCGTTCCAGAAGAAGGGATGCTCTACGGTCCAGCGCGCCTTGCCCGCCACTGGGTCCCAGGCGATCAGCTGGCCCTTGTACATGGCCTTGATGGCCTTGATCTGGGCGGCGTCGTCCGGCAGGGCGTTGGCCAGGATGTCCGTGCCAGGGTTCCAGCCGCCGGGCCGGTACTTGAAGTCCTTCACGTTTGTGTAGGCGAAGGGTGCCGTATGCGCAGGGATGTAGACCAACCCTTCCTTCGGGTTGAAGGCCATCGGATGCCAGTTGTGGGCACCAAGAGGGCCCGGCAGGGCCATAGCAGGGGCGTTCTCGTAGCGAGCACCTTCGACCTCAATGGGACGGCCGGTCTTCAAGTCGACCCCCTTGGCCCAGGTGACCGGGGCGTAGGCGTTGGCTGAGATCAGCTGCCCGGTGGCCCGGTCGATCACGTAGAAGAAGCCGTTCTTCGGAGCCTGCATCAGCACCTTGCGCGGCTGGCCGCCAATGGTCAGGTCCGCCAGTATCATGTGCTGGGTGGCGGTGTAGTCCCAGCTCTCGCCGGGCGTCGTCTGGTAGTGCCAGACGTACTCGCCGGTTTCCGGTTTCAGGGCGAGGATGGAAGAGACGAACAGGTTGTCGCCCTTGCCGTCCGAACGCTTCTGGTGGTTCCAGGGCGTGCCATTGCCAACGCCGAGGTAGACAATGTCCAGGGCCGGGTCATAGGCCATGGAGTCCCAGATGGTCGCGCCGCCGCCGGTCTTCTTCCAGGTCTCGCCGAACCAGGTGCCTGAGGCCTTTTCAGCCATGATCTTGTCCGAGGCCGCGCCGTCCGGCTTACCTTCGGGGTTCGGGGCCGTGTAGAAACGCCAGACCATCTTTCCTGTGGCCGCGTCATAGGCAGAGACATAGCCGCGCACGCCATACTCGGCGCCGCCGTTCCCGATCAGGACCTTGTCCTTCACGATCCGGGGCGCGCCGGTGATGGTGTAGGGCTTGGAATTGT